>NZ_OZ035000.1:0-1162950 GCF_964031075.1 Spiroplasma endosymbiont of Melanargia galathea
TGACAAACGAAGAATTATGAAAAAAAATTAAGGAATGGTTGATTGAGTCAGACTCGATAGAACCAAATATATACGACGAATATATAAAAACTGCTATGCTTAGGAGACTCTCAGAACAGCATTTGGTAGTGATAGTTAAAACAGAACTATCAAAATGGTATTTGGAAAATATTTTAAGTGTCATGCGCTCTAAAGCATCTTTTTTCTTAGAAAATGATGTTGATCTTTCTTTAATGACAAACGAAGAATATGAAAAAGAACTAAACATTACTGAGTTAATAGAACAAAAAAGAAAAAAACTTAAAAGTCAAGATTTTATGTTCGAGAACTTTATCTTTGGTTCAAGTAATATGAACGCATATAAAGCATCAAAAGCTATAGTTGAAAATATAGGAACTAAATGAAACCCTTTGTTTATATATGGTGATTCTGGATTAGGAAAGACCCACTTATTGAAGGCAATAGCTCACGAAATAGGAAATACAAAAAATAAGCTTGTTGTAAAATACTACACTTCCTCAGATTTTAGAAAAGAAATCGTAGATTCCTTACAAGATGGTTTCAAAGAAATTGAATCAACAAAAGAAAAGCTCTCAAAAATTGACGTATTACTAATCGATGACATTCAATTTTTAGCAAATAGTGGAAAAACAAACGAAATATTCTTTAATCTTTTTAACTTTTTTATCGAGAATAATAAACAGATAGTTTTAACTTCCGATAAATTTCCAGAACAACTTAATGGTTTTGATAAAAGGCTGGTGTCGAGGTTTTCACAAGGCTTAAATGTGAAAGTAGAGACACCAGATATCATAACCGCTATAAATATCGTTGATTATAAGGCGAAAATCGTGAATTTAAACCTTTCTGAAGAGAGTAAAAAGTATATTGCTTCTTTTTTTGGTTCTGATGTCAGAAAAATAGAGGGAATTATAAACAAAATCGAGTTTTCAATAATACAAGATAACTCGGCTGCACCGAAAATAATCGAATTGGAGGATATTAATAAATTCCTTGAGGATTACTCTTTTGCTCCCGGTGGAGAAATCACAGTCCAAAAAATAAAAAACGTAGTGGCGCAAAATTATGGGATATCAGTTAAGTCTATAGACTCTCGATTACGAATGGCGAACATCGTTAAAGCTAGACATGTAGCTATGTTTTTAACTGGGGAGATTTTGAAAAAAAATTATTCTGAAATCGGGGTTGCCTTTGGTGGTAAGGACCACACTACTGTATTACATGCTTTTAAAAAAATTAATGATTTATTAGAAAAAGACAAAATCTTCAAAAAAACTTTAACTAAGATAAAAAAAGAGATAACTTCTTAATGTTAATATCATTTATTTATAGTTAATAAAAACTTTAACTATGTATAATTATATTAACTTATGCTGTGGTTTATCCACATATCAAGACTATAATAATAATATAAATAAATAAAATCTAATAAGGGGGACTTCAGATGTTTTTAAAGATAAATCGTTCATTTTTAATAGAAGAGTTAACTAAGTGTAACCGAATAATAGATCAAAAAACTCCAACACCTAGTCTTATTGGAATTTTAATAGATGTTGAAGTAGACAAAGTTTCTTTTATGTCAACGAACAACTCTCTCTCAATAAAAACATCAACATCTGTAGGTGAACATGGATTGTTTATTAAGGAAACCGGAACTTCTTTAATAAGAGGTAAGTATTTTTTAGAAATACTAAGAAGGATGGATGATGAATTCATCTCTATAAACCAAACAGAAACCAATATTATGACATTATCTGGAGAAAACTCAGAGTTTACTCTAAATATTTTGGACTACAAGGATTATCCAATGTTGGCTTTTAGAGAAAAAGGTGATCAAATTGAACTTAGTGCCTTTGAACTTAAAAAAAGTTTAAACCAAACTATAATTTCAGTAAACGAGTACAATCAAAAAATTGTACTAGGAGGATTAAATTTCTCAGTGATTGATAATCAATTTTTTGTGACTGGAACCGATGGTTTTCGGGTTTCAAGAAAAAGGATATTCATAGATGAAGAAAAGCCCTCAAAATTTGAAGCTAATATACCATATAAGAGTGTTATGGAAATCATCAAGGTACTTCCGGATAAAGGGAAAGTAAAAATAGTTCTTTTAGAAAATCATGTTTCGTTTTTATTTAATAACACAGTGTTACAGACAACAATATTAGAGGGTCAGTTCCCAAACGTTAACTCTGTTTTTCCAAGCACATTTGCAAGTACAATTTACGTGGAAAATAAAAAGTTTTTAAAACTTATCTCACGAGCTGACATACCGAGTGATGAAAATGTTTCAATTGTAGTAAATCTAAAGTTAGAAGGACAAATAATTTATATAAAGTCTAATATACAACAGATCGGAAGCTTTGAAGAAGAATTCAAAGACTTTGAATTAAAAGGTTTGGATGAACAAGACATTTTTTTTAACTCTAAGTTTTTAATTGAATCGCTAAAATCGTTTGAAACTAAGAATGTTGAAGTTAGTTTCATTGATGCTAAAAAACCTATTGTTATCACATCTTCAGAAGATGATTCTTTAAGTCAAATAATCTTGCCTATGTTTTCTAACTAGGCTATTTTTAGGGGTTTTTAAATGTTATAATCAATTTGATAAGTGCAGGTACAATATATGGAAAAGAAATATGGAGCTAATCAGATCCAAGTTTTGGAGGGTTTGGAAGCCGTAAGAAAAAGACCTGGTATGTATATTGGTAATACTAACAAAAACGGTCTACACCATTTAATTTGAGAAATACTTGATAATGCTGTTGATGAAGCATTAGCAGGTTATTGTAATGAAATTACAATAATTCTAACTGAAAAAAATGAAATAATAATTCAAGATAATGGTCGAGGAATTCCAATCGATATACATCCAAAAACACAAAAAACGACTTTAGAGACTATATTTACTGTTTTACATGCAGGTGGAAAGTTTGATGAAGATACATACAAAATATCAGGTGGATTGCATGGAGTAGGAGCGTCAGTTGTTAATGCTCTTTCTATATTTGTAGAGGCAATGGTACTACGAGATAGTAAAATATATCATCAAAGATTTTCTGATGGTGGCACTAAAGCAACACCGCTGAAAATAATTGGAACATCTGATACAAACGGAACTATAATAAAGTTCAAACCCGATCCAGAGATTTTTAAGGATACTATACTTTTTGACTTTAAAACCATACAATCAAAAATTAAGCAATTAGCTTTTCTGAATAAAGGTTTAAAATTTTTTTTATACGACCAAGAAAAAGATAAGTTAAGTACTTTTATATTTGAAGATGGTATAAAGGATTACATAAAAGAAATAAATAGTGGTAAAGAAAAAATAAACGATCAAATTTTTTACATATCAGGTAGTTACGAAAAAATTGAAGCTGAGATTGCAATACAATACAACGATTCGTATGACGATAACGTATTCTCATTTTGCAATAATATTTTTACTTCCGAAGGTGGAACACATGAAGATGGATTTAAAAATTCATTAATTAGGTCGATAAATCATTATGTGAATGAACTTAAAAATTTCAAAGGAAATAAGTTTGTTTGAGATGATTTAAAAGAAGGTTTATGTGCAATTATATCAGTTAAACATCCTGATCCACTTTATGAAGGTCAAACCAAATCTAAGTTGTCAAATAATGATGCAAAAGATGCTGTAACTAATATTGCAGTCGAAGGATTTACAGAGTATTTGTTGAAAAATCCGGCAGACGCAAAAAAAATAATTGAAAAATTACTTGTATCTCAAAAAGCTAGAAAAGCAGCTCAAAGAGCACGTGAAGACATTAGACGAAAAACAACGATAGATAGTTTCTCATTACCAGGTAAACTGGCTGATTGTGAATCTAAAGATGCAAATGAGTCTGAATTATATTTAGTCGAGGGTGACTCTGCTGGAGGTTCTGCAAAAACCGGTAGAAATAGAAAACATCAAGCAATTTTATCTCTAAAAGGTAAAGTATTGAATGTCGAAAAAGTAAAACAATCGAAAGCTTTTGAAAATAATGAAATACAATCAATTATTGCAGCTATTGGAGTAGGAGTCAAAAAAGACTTTGATATTACAAAACTGAGATACAGTAAAATAATTATTATGACAGATGCTGATGTTGATGGGGCACATATAAGGGTGTTACTATTAACATTTTTCTACAGATATATGAAAGATTTAATTCTCAATGGGAACATCTATATTGCTCAACCACCACTTTATAAAATTGAAAATGACAAAAAAAGAGTCGCGTATGCATACTCAGATAGTGAGTTAGAAATACTAAAAAATAAGGAATTTAAAGACACTAAGTATGTTATTCAAAGATATAAAGGATTAGGAGAAATGGATCCAATACAATTATGGGAAACCACTATGGACCCAAATACTAGAACAATGCTTCAAATCAAAGTAGAAGATGCTTTCTTAGCTAATGAAGTATTTTCAAGTTTAATGGGTGAAAATCCAGAGTTGAGAAGAATTTTTATTACAGATAATGCACAATTTGTAGAAAACATTGATATTTAAATAATAAGGAGGTTGGGCTGATGACTAACAATTTTGGTAATGGAAAAATAATAGAAGTTGATATCAAAAACGAGGTAGAAAAAGATTTTTTAGAGTACTCGATGAGTGTTATAGTTAGTAGAGCTTTACCTGACCTTAAAGATGGTCTAAAACCTGTACATAGAAGAATTATTTATGCAATGAATGACTTAAAGATAACTTCTGATACTCCTCATAAAAAATCTGCACGTATAGTAGGTGAAGTTATTGGGAAATATCATCCACATGGTGACTCATCAGTATATGAAGCTATGGTAAGGATGTCTCAAGACTTTTCATATAGATATCCTTTAATAGAAGGTCATGGAAATTTTGGATCTATTGATGGTGATGGAGCTGCAGCAATGCGTTATACTGAAGCTCGACTTTCAAAACTATCAACCATGTTGTTAAAAGATATTGATATGGAAACTGTTCCATTCATTGAAAATTACGATGCATCAGAAAAAGAACCAAAATATTTAACAGGTTATTTTCCGAATCTTTTAGTTAACGGAGCGACAGGGATAGCAGTTGGTATGGCAACAAATATACCACCACATAATCTAAGAGAAGTTATTTCCTCAATTGTAGCTTATATTGAAAATAAACAAATCTCGACTGAAGAGATTTTAAAATATATCAAAGGGCCTGACTTTCCAACAGGAGCTTTAATGACAAATGGCGAGAGTATGAAAGAAGGCTATCGCACAGGTAAAGGAAATTTAATAATAAGAGCTAAAATTGAAATTGAAAATAATCAAAAAAAACAACGAATAGTTATTAAAGAGATTCCTTATCAAACAAATAAAATGAGAATTGTAGAAAAAATAGCAGAACTTTACAAAAACAAAATTATAACTGGTATTACAGACTTACGTGATGAATCAAACTATCAAGGAATTAGAATTGTATTAGAACTTAACCAAAATGCCAACGCACATTTGATAATAAAAAGACTTTATAAATATACAAGTTTGCAAACAAACTTCGCAATTAATATGTTGTCTTTAAATAATGGGATTCCTGTAGTGCTTAATATAAAAGAAATAATTAAGTATTATGTAAATCATCAAATAGATATAATAACAAAACGCTCGATATACGAACAAAAAAAACTTGATGCTAAGTTACATATTTTAATAGCTATCAAAAAAACACTAGATAATATTGATAAAGTTATAACTATAATTAGAGATTCTAAAAGTACCAATGAAGCTTACGAGGAATTGAACATAGCGTTTGGTTTTGATGAAAAACAAGCCAAGGCTATTTTGGATATGCGTTTGCAAAGATTAGTTGGTCTCGAAAGAGAAAAAATAGAGAAAGATATTAACAACATTGAAAAAAGACTTCAAGAATTAAAAATAATTTTGGAATCTAAGGAAGAGAAAGAAAAAATTTTAGTAGAACAACTACAAGAAATTGAAAAAAACTTTGGAGATGACCGTAGAACTCAAATTATTGAAGAAGAACAAACGCAAATCAACGATGAAGAACTCATCCAAAACACACAAATGATATTAACTTTATCTGAAGAAGGTTATCTAAGACGAATAGACCCATTTGAATTAAAAACTCAAAAAAGAGGTGGTAAAGGTATGATAATAAATTCACTACCTGAAGATAACATTGTTATCTCTAAAATAGGAAAAACTAAGGACAACATACTTTTCTTCTCGAACGAGGGTAAGGTATATAAAACAAAGGGTTATAATATAACGCAATTCTCAAGAACAGCAAGAGGTTTACCAATCATTAACTTTATAGGGATAAACACTTCGGAGAAGATTACAACAATTCTATGTTTAAAAAACAACAAGTCTAAATATAAATTTTTAGTCTTTGTTACAAAAAACGGCGTTGTGAAAAGAGTTCCAGTAGATTTATTTGATAAAATTAATAATTTTGGAAAAATAGCCATCATTTTGGATAAGGGTGATCAATTAGTTTCTGTGGTTGCTACTTCTGGTACAAATAATATTCTTATAGCGTCGCAAAAAGGAAAAATCATCAGAGTATCAGAAAATGACTTTAGACCAATGTCAAGATCATCTAGAGGAGTTAAAGGAATGTCATTAGATAAAGATGATGTTGTTATGACTGCTGTAACAGATTATGGTAATGATAGTATAGCAACCATTTCAGAACTAGGTATCATGAAAAAAACCTTAATATCAGAGTATACTTCATTGGGAAGAGGAGCAAAAGGTGTTGTTGGTATGAAATTGAACGATAAAACAGGTAAGTTTAAATCTATCTTAGCTGTCAGAGATTCTGATAAAATTTTGATGGTATCTTCAAAAGGAAAAATTATTAAAATCAATGCCAAAGATATTAATCTTCAATCTCGAAACTCTATTGGGGTAATTGGATTCGATCTTGATGATGGTGAATATATTACCGCCACTTCTTTGGAGTGAAGTAAAGGAGAATAAAAGAATGATAGATATTAAGTTTATTGAAGATAACTATGAGCTTGTTTTACAAAGTCTAAACAAGCGACAAGGAAACTATGAAGGTGTGTTAAAAAAAGTACTTAAGTTGAATGAAGAAAGAAAAGAACTTATCAAGGTTATTGAAGAAAAGAAAGCTAAAAAAAATCAAATTACAAAGACTTATGGAGATTTAGTAAAAAGAAACCAAAGTATTGTTGACTTGAAAAATGAAGTACTAAAAATTAATGAATTTATCGAGAGTAGAGAATCCGATTTCAAAAAAATTGTTGATGAGCTAAATAACTGTTTGTTAGAAATACCTAATATTCCTAATGAGAACATACCATTGGGAGTTAGTGACGAAGACAATTTAGAGGTCAGAACATGACCAGGACTAGGGTTAAAAAAAGATGGTGAAGCTCATTGAGATATAGCAACAAAGCTGAATCTTGTAGATTTTGAATTAGGTAGTAAGTTATCAGGAGCTAGATTTTTAGTTTATACAGGTAAGGGTTCGAAGATGGTAAGAGCGATAGCTGACGTATTACTAACTAGACATACTAAAAATGGATATAAAGAAATATCAGTTCCTCTCCTAGTAAATAAAGAAATCATGTTTGGAACAGGACAACTTCCTAAGTTTGAGGATGATGCATATAAAATAGATGATAAATATCTCATTCCAACATCTGAAGTTCCATTGACTAACCTTGTTCGTAACGAAACTTTGAAATCTACCGATCTACCGATCTACCTTACCTCATTCTCTCAATGTTTTAGAAGAGAAGCGGGGAGCGCAGGAAGAGATACAAAAGGTATGATTAGACTACATCAGTTTAATAAAGTAGAGATGGTTAAAATAACAGACGAGACTTCCTCATTTATAGAACTTGAAAAAATGGTAACTGATGCCGAGGATTGCCTTAAATTATTTAATGTGCCATACAGAGTTGTTGAACTTTGTGGGGGAGATATCGGCTTCTCATCTAAAAAAACATATGATCTTGAGGTTTGATTTCCAAACCAAAATAAATATAGGGAAATATCATCTTGTTCTAACTGTGGGGACTTCCAAGCAAGAAGAATGAAAGCTAAATATAGAGACAAAGAAGGAAAAACAAAGTATGTTCACACACTTAACGGCTCTGGTCTAGCGATTGATAGATTATTTGCGGCTATTTTGGAAAATTATTACGATGGTCAAAAATTAATTTTGCCTGAAGTATTAAAACCATATTTCAATGGAGATGAATTTATTACCCAATAAATTGATGTTTCACGTGAAACATTCTCATATTTTGTTTCACGTGAAACATTCTTTGAAACTACAAAATAAATATTTTTATAATTTATAAAAATTATGTGATACTATAAAATTGTCATTGTAAGGGTGACGTTCGAAGTTGGTCAGGATCGGAAGATAGCAGCCATAAGAATCTAGTGCCTTGTACATTGACTTTTTTTATCTCAAAGGAGTAATTTATGTTTGATGATTACTTTAATATTCTCTTAAAAGAACTTAATAAATGTCTTAATACGAATGATGTACCAGTGGCTGCTTTGTTAATAAGAGACAACAAAGTGGAATTTAAGGCACGTAATGTGAGGGAAAAAAACAAAGATATAGCAGGGCATGCTGAGATAAAAGTTATAAATAAATGTTTTCTACGTCAAAAGTCTAAAAATATGAGTGAATATAAAATGGTTGTTAGCTTACAACCTTGTTTTATGTGTATAGCTGCAATGGAGCAGTCCAATATAAAAGAAGTTTATTTTTACTTAAATAATAAAAAATGTGACTATGAAAATCTAAAAACAAAATTAAAAATGATAAAATTAGAAAATAAGGAAAGATGTAAAGTTCTTGAAAACATGTTAGTATCGTTCTTTCAAGATTTAAGAAAAAATTAGTTTTTAAGGGTGTTGTTATGGAAAATAAAAAAGCGTTATATAGACTTTATAGACCAATTAATTTTGATCAAGTTGCAGGTCACGATGGAGTCAAAGAGATTTTAATATCACAAATTAGATCTAATAACTTTCCTCATGCTTTACTTTTTTCTGGTCAAAGAGGTACCGGTAAAACTTCTGTAGCAAAAATATTTGCTAAGGTTGTAAATTGCCAAAATCTAATAGATTATAATCCATGCGATAATTGTCTAAGTTGCTTAGAATTTAACAAAAACTCTCATGCAGACATATTAGAGATGGATGCCGCATCAAATAATGGTGTTGATGAAATAAGAAATTTAAAAACAAATACTACAACACTTCCGACCTTCTCTAAATATAAAGTTTATATAATTGACGAAGTTCACATGCTTACGAACTCAGCTTTTAATGCATTACTTAAAACGTTGGAAGAACCACCTAAACATGTGTTATTTGTTTTAGCAACTACTGAATTATCGAAAATACCCGCAACTATAATATCTCGTTGCCAACTTTTTAATTTTAAAAGTATAAAAAAAGAAGCACTAAAAAACAAAATTAAAGAGATTTGCTTCAACGAAAAAAAACAAATCACAGAAGAGACGCTTGATGAAATTTTTTATATGTCTGAGGGTTCTTTAAGGGATGCGTTGAATTATTTGGAACAAGCGATGACAATATCTGGTGAAGTTATTTCAATAGAAGAGCTAAAAAAAATTTTTTACATTTCTACAAAAAAAGAGAAATTAGATTTGATTAAGGCAATATTAAATAATGAGAATACCGTAATTATTAAATATTTCAATAGTGCAAATGAAGCTGGTGTAGATTTTCAAACGTTTGTACTTGGTTTAATTGATCTATTCAAAGAAGTTATAGAATATAAATTAACAAATAACTTAGGGGTTTTAAAAATATTAAGTATAGAAGAAATTGAAACTTTGAAATATATAAATAAAGAAACTTTATTTGAAATTGTAGAAAGTCTAATTAATGCATTTTCTAAATCAAAAAGCTCATCCATAAGTTTTCAATATATTTTGATAAGCGTCTTAAGAATAGCTACAAACATCAATCCACAAGAAACAAATAAATATTTGCCATCCGATGAGACAAAAACTATAGAGGTTAAAGAAGATACTTTTCCAAATTTAGACAAACAGGAGATGAATATAATTTTCAATAATGATTTGATAAGCGGTAAAAATAACGTTAATCATAATTTAAATAATGTAGTTAGCACATTGAAACCTGATGAAGATTCTTATGCGGATATTAAACATATTGAAAATCACGAAAACATCGATGATGAATCAAATCTTAATGATAGCGAGTTTGTTTACTCGGAAGAAAATCTTTTAAAGGCACAAATGAAATTATTACTTGAAGAACCGAGAACTTCTGATGTTATCGACTTTAGTGATGATTTAATAATATCAATATTGATTGGTGCTGATAAAAATACACGTACAAAGTTATCTGAGTTGCTCTACTCTGTATTTGATGAAAAAATGGGTTGGAGTTACACTCAAAAGTTTATATGCTTTTATAATACAAAATTATCTGCTGCAAACGATAAGGGTCTTATAATACTATGTGAAGACAGGTCTATAGCTCGTTTAATCAACAATAAGTTACAGAAAAAAGATTTTAGAAAAATGATGTTCGATTTATTTCAATTAGAAACAAAAATATTAGCTGTTGAAAAAACTAGGTGGAAACATATTAAGAACGAATACCTATTTAGAAAGCAAAATGGTGTTTTTAATGTTAATGTTCCGAATCAGTCTGTCGAGGAGTTTTACGAACAAGTGGTAAAAACAAAAGATGACATCAATAACGAGAACGAGTTTTATAGTAAAGCAAAAGAGATTCTTGGCGTTGATAACATAAAGGTAGTTGATTAGTATATGGAAACACTTATTGAATTGTTAAAAAAAATAGATGGAATAGGGAAAAAAAGTGCGGAGAAAATTCTTGTTGATTTAATATCCAATAAAGAAAGTTTAATTTCTATAGATAATGTTATCAAATCGATTGAGACTGATTATGTCGAATGCGAAAGGTGCTATTATTTCAAATATAAGAACCGTTGTGCTTTTTGTGATGACAGTTCAAGAAACAAAAATATATTGTGTGTGGTGTCTTCTGTTTTAGATGCACAAAGAATATTACATAGTGATTTTAGAGGAGTTATTCATGTTCTTAAAGGGGAAATCAACGTAAACAAAAATAGGTTTCCAGAAAATCTAACTTTGAAAGAATTATTTGTTAGAATAAATCCAGAAGTAGAAGTATTGTTAGCACTGAATTTAACATTCAACGGAGAAGTCACATCTAATTACATAGCCAATGCCATAAAAAGTAAAGCGAATAAAGTCTCAAGGATTGCTAGGGGTATACCACTAGGTGGTATGTTAGATTATATTGATAATGAAACACTTAATGATGCTATAAAAAACAGAAAAAAAGTTTAACAGAAATGAGGGAATTAATATGTTATTTATTTCACTAGAAGGAATTGACGGTTCTGGAAAAACCACAATATCAAAAATGATTAAGGATAAATTATTGCAAAAAGGTTATCAGGTATTATTGACAAGAGAACCGGGTGGAGAACCTATGTCTGAGAATATTAGAAAAATAATCTTGGATCCAGAAGCAAAAATTACTCCTTGAACAGAAACACTTCTCTATGTTGCGGCAAGAAAGCAACACTTAGATACCATAATAATACCCGCATTAAAAAAAGGGATTATCGTTATTTGTGATAGGTTTATGGACTCAACATCAGCATATCAAGGTTGTGGAAGAAATATTGGAATGGCAGACGTTGACGAGTTACAAAATATAGTATTAGGTTCTACAAAACCAGATTTAACAATATTTTTTGATATCACTCCAAAAGAAGCACAAATACGATTGATTAATAGAAAAAGAACCGTGGATAGGTTAGAACAAGAAGATCAGAAGTTTCATGAGGCAGTTTATGAAGGTTATCAAATGCTAATATCAGAAAACTCAGATCGCATAAAAGTTGTAGACTCAAGAAAACAAATTAATGAAGTATTACAACAAGTTGATTTTCTTGTTGCTAATGCGATAAATGAAAGAATGAAAAAGTAATGGAATTGAATGATGTTTATGGGTATGTAAATGAATTACTTTTAAAAAAAATAATGTACCAAGCAATAATTGTTTCTGGGGATAATCAGAAACTATTAAATGAATGTGCACACGAACTATCAAGAATGTTAGTTTGTGAAAATAACTCTTTAAATTTTGATGACTGTGCTTGATGTGTTAAGGCGAATAAAAACTTATTATCAAACGTTGTTGAATTAGGCGATGCTAACACTGAAATAAAGAAAACATCAGTTTCAACTATGATAAGAGAATTTAACACTAGCAACATTGAACAAAATGATAAAAGAATATATATTGTGAAAAATGCTGAAAATTTAAACTTACAAGCAGCAAATGCAATCTTGAAGTTCTTAGAAGAACCAACAAAAAACACGTTTGCAATATTTTTAACCATAGACAGAAATGCAATTCTACAAACCATAAGGTCAAGGTGTAAGTTTTTAACTTTGAATACTTGCAAAAAAGAGTATTCAAAAAGTAATAATTTAACAATACTTATAGATAAAAAACAAAAACAAAAAATATTACTCTATGGTCAGGTTCTGAAAAAGCAAGATAAAGAGGAAGTTTTAGACATACTCGAAGTTCTGTATAATTATTTATTAATAAAAGGTTTTCCTTCGATTGCTGAAAAAGCACTAGATCTGATTAGAATAATTCAAAAAGGCGGTAGTCATTTTTTGGCGATAGAGGACCTTTTGATTAGTATAAGTGAGGTAATCTAGTGGAAGTTCTAAATAATGTGTTAGGTTTTAAAGACTTAAAGATAATACAAAACACAAAGATGTTTTCATTCTCGCTTGATTCAGTACTTCTATCAAATTATTATAAACCTAATAAAAAAGTTAAATTTATTGCTGATTTTGGGACCAATAATGGCATTATACCTTTGTTAATTTCAAGAATTTCTGATTGTAGAATTTGAGGTTTAGAAATTCAAAAAGAAGCGTGTAACTTAGCTAAAAAAAATATGCTTCTAAATAACTTAGAACATAGGGTTAGCATTATTGAATGTGATTTAAGAGAATATGTAAAGAATAAAAATAACTTTTTTGATGTCGTATACTCTAACCCACCATTCTTTAAAGTGAATGATGGATCAAAACTTAACAAAAAAAGTGAGCATTTAATTCCTGCAAGACACGAAGCTTCACTGACTCTAGATGAGACTATTTACTCAGCTAAAGTGGCCCTAAAAAACGGAGGAACACTTGTTATGATACATTTAGCTGAAAGGTTAGAGGAAATAGTTGTTTCTTTAAAACAACATAATTTCTCTTTAAAAACATTAAGGATTGTTTATTCTAAAAAAGGTGGGATTGCAAAAAAAGTATTGTTGACAGCAATAAATGATGGTAATCAAGGAATTACAATATTAGAACCACTTTATGTGCATAACCCAGATGGTTCATACACTGAAGAAGTTTTAAAAATGTTTGGTGAAACTAATGAGAAAATTTCATAATAAAAAGTTTTTGATAGCACTTTCTGGTGGACCAGATAGCGTTTATTTGTTGAATAAGATCAAAAACAAGATACCAAAAAATAACTTAATTGCTTGTCATGTAAATTATAACTATCGAGAAGATTCGTCAGTTGATAAAAATATTTGCATAAAAATTTGCGAAAAGTATAACATAAAACTATTTGTTAAAGAAGTCCTTGTTGATTACAAAAGATTGAGTGTTAATTTTGAAGCTTGAGCTAGAGAAGTGAGATATGAGTACTTTTGTGATTTAGTTAGTCAACAACTCGCTGATATCATTTTGATTGCGCATAATCAGAATGACGATGTGGAAACCTTTTTAATGCAATTACAGAAGAACTCTCTTCCTAACCACTATGGTATAGAGAAATTGAGTTATTATAAGAGTACTCCTATATATAGGCCCATTTTAAATATAAAAAAATCAAGAATCATGAAGTACCTAATTAAAAATAAAATCGCTTACGCAATCGATAGTACAAATGAAAATTCAATGTTCACTAGAAATAAAGTTAGAAAAAGTCTTATGGAAAATGATTTTAGAAGGCTTTTAAAAGAAAAGAAAAATAAAAATAAACAATTAAAAATATGAGATAAAAAAATCCGTAAAACGTTGGAAAAAGGATTTTTATCAGTTAAAGATTTATCCAATGTTTTCGAGTATAATCAAAGACTCGTATTTGAGTATTTTAAGAGTAAAGATGTTGGTAGCTTGCTTTTCACACGAAAAAAAGCCACTCTTAAGGAATTGATTAAACAATTGCTTAGCAACAAAACCTTCCTGAAAATCAGTTTGGGTGGCTATTCTCTAATCAAAGATTACAATCTGATATACCTGCTAAAAGACAATGAATGACAAACCATAACTTTAAAAAACAATAATGCTCAAAGCGACATGTCTTACTTTTCAAATATAAAGGAAATTAAAACCATATTAGACAAGCAAAAAATAGGTGAAAACCTTATAATAACAAACGATTGAAAAACTTTTAAAGACAAAGTCTTTTACAAAAATAAAAAGTTATCTAAATATTATAAGGATAACAAAATCTCATATTTGAAAAGAAATAGGGTTGGGTTGGTAATTAAAGATAACATGCTTCTATTAAATGAAAAACTTTAAAACTATTTTGTTTATAATGATAAAATTATATCGAAAACTTAGAAAATGGTGAATATATGAAAAACAAAAAAACATTTTGACTATGGTTTCTGTTTTTAGCAGCTATCGTTATTCTTGGGGTTTCTGTCTATTTGTTACAAAAAAGTACATCTCAGGTATTAACGTGAGAAGAATTCAATAGACTAAGCCTTGGTGACCTTATTGATAAAGATGCAACCACTGCCCAAAAATTTAATAACGGTTGAATTGCTGTTAATGGCTGGTATTGACTCGATGGTGCAAAACACAAGTTCTATATTGTCATGAATGAAGAACAGTTTAGTCAAGTATCCGCCTTCAATGGTATAAGATGAATCGTTGAAGCTGGATCTTCTTGAATGTCTCTAGTAACAAGCTTCTTACCTATGATAATCCTTATAGTTTTTTACATTTGAATGTTCAATTCAATGTCAAAAGGCGGAATGGGTGGCGGAATGTTTGGTGGAAAAAAACAACGCCCCCGTGAAACAAAATCAGATGTAAAATTTGCTAATGTCGCAGGTATTAACGAAGAAAAACAAGAACTCGTTGAGTTAGTTGATTATTTAAAAAATCCAAATAAGTATGCGCAAATGGGTGCAAGAATACCAAAAGGGGTTCTTATGGAAGGGCCACCAGGAACAGGTAAAACCTTACTTGCTAAGGCTGTTGCCGGCGAGGCTGGGGTTGCATTTTTCTCTATGGCTGGTTCGGAGTTTGAGGAGATGTTTGTAGGTTTAGGTGCAAGTAGAGTTAGGGACTTATTTAGTGACGCAAAAAAAGCTGCACCTTGTATAATTTTCATTGATGAAATAGATGCAGTAGGTAGAAAACGTAACTCATCTATGGGAACAGGAACTACAGAACAAACATTAAACCAACTATTGGTTGAATTAGATGGTTTCGACACAAACTCGGGTGTAATTGTTATGGCAGCAACTAATAGAGTTGATGTCTTAGATCCTGCGTTACTAAGACCAGGAAGATTCGACAGAACTATTCAAATATCATTACCAGATATTAGAGAACGTGAAGAAATTTTAAAACTTCATGCAAAAAACAAATCTGTTTCACCTGAAATAAATTGAAAAAGAGTTGCTGAAAGAACACCAGGATTCTCTGGTGCGCAACTAGAAAACGTTTTGAATGAAGCTGCTATTTTAGTTGTTAGGGATAAAAGAAAAATGATAACTTTAAACGATATTGATGAAGCAATAGATAGAGTTGTTGGAGGTCCTGCTAAAAAATCAAGAGCAATGACATTACAAGATAAACAAGTGGTTTCTTACCATGAAGCAGGACATGCTCTAATCGGTCTAAAATTGTCAGCGGCGTCAAAAGTTCAAAAGGTAACTATAATACCACGTGGTAATGCCGGTGGTTACACAATTATGACACCTAAAGACGAGTCAAACTTTTCTTCAAAAGAGGATCTATTTGCATCGATTGCAGGTTATCTAGGTGGTAGAGCTGCTGAAGAAATTATTTTTGGTAAAGATAATATAACAACAGGGGCCCACGATGATTTAGATAAAGCTACAAACATTGCAAGAAGAATGGTTACTCAGTTTGGTATGTCTTCACTTGGTCTAACGAAATATTTAACAATGCAAGAAGAATCTTACGGTCAAACCAAAGGGATATACTCAGACGAAGTGGCTTATAAAATTGATACTGAAATAGACAAAATTTTAACTGAGTGCTATAACGTAGCTTTCAAAACAATTAATGAATATAGAGATTTGTTAGAACTAATCGCTGAATCACTACGTATTTTAGAAACAATTACAGCAGAACAAATTGAATATATAAATAAAAATAATAAGCTTCCGAAAGAAGTAATTCTTGAAAAAGAAAGAAAAGAAAAAGAAGAAGCAAAAAAAGAATCTGGCGAAATCTTAGAGTTTGAACCAGACGAAGAAAAATAATAAACCCGGAAGGGTTTTTTATTTCAAACTAGTATGTGTAAAATTATATAGTAGGAGAAATTAACTATGGATATGCAAATAAGAGCAATAAGTGAAAAAAATAATATTAAAATGTCGGTAGTAGATATTACCGAATCGTTAGCTGAAATTACGGTTTTACAAAAAACAAATCCCTTAGCATCGGTAGCTCTAGGAAGAACATTGATCGCTAACGCTCTTGTCAGTCTTAGTGTAAAAGACGGCGACAAAGTATCAACAAACATAAATGGGATGGGGCTTGGAGGAACAATAATAGCAGAGTTTCAAAATAACACTATTAGGGGATACATTGAGAAACCTAACTTCGATATTGAAAAAGTTCAAGAAGGTGAGGGTAGCGCCTTATCTCAAGTTGTAGGAACAAATGGGTTTTTACAAGTAACAAGAGAGCTGAATACAAAAGAACCATATACCTCAAGAGTAGAGTTGATTTCCAGTGAAATCAATATGGATTTTATGTATTATTTGCAACAAAGTGATCAAATCAAGTCACTCATAACCACAAGTGTAGAATTAAATGATGATGGTACTATTAAAAAAGCATGTGGAATAATGTTACAACTTTTACCTGGATATAGTGATGAAACAATTGATTACATCGAAGAAAAAATAGGAAGTTTGAGTCATCTTATAAATACTCTTGTAGCTTCAACCAATTATGAGGCGCTTCTAAAGGACATATGTGACGACAGCAAAGTACTGGATATCGCTAAACTCAGATTTGAATGTACTTGTAACTTAAGTAAAGTTATGGAGTCAGTTAAGTTATTGGGAGTGGAAGAATTAAAAAAAGCTTATACGGAAGGAGAAGTTATTGAAGTTATTTGTGATTTTTGTAAAAAAAAGTACAACGTTAATCCAAAAGAATTAGAAAACTTACTTGTGTAATTATGTTAAAATTTTAGTGACGCTATATAATTCTCAAGGAAGGATGTCTAAAATGAATAATAAAGATAACAGCAAAGAATTACAAAAGTCTTCGGAACCGAATTCAAAAGAAAAAAAAAGCAAGAGCAAAGAAAATATTAAACCATTAGTTCAAGAACGTGAGTTTAAAATAATTGATGCTCCTGAAAATACTGATGAAGGGGTTAAAGGTTATAAACAAAGAATAAAAGTACAAAAACAATTGACTTCTAGATACTCAAAAGAAATCTTAAAAGGTTCAATAATTTCAACGACTGGTGTCGAACCACAAACTTCTAAGTATGTTACTGAACTAGTTAACGTAAAAAAATGATACGTAACTGGAGATATGTTAACACCAGTTTTAAGGGGTATAAATCTTAAATTAGAGAGAGGAAAGTTTATAGTTATTTTAGGTCCTTCTGGATCTGGTAAGACCACATTGCTTAACACAATCTCTGGTCTTGATAAAGCAAACGAAGGAGATGTTTTCGTTTTAGGAAGTAACTTAACATTATTAAAAGACTCTCATTTGACTAAATTTAGAAGGGAAAATGTTGGTTTTATTTTCCAACAGTATAATCTACTTTCTAACCTAACAGCAAAAGAGAACGCTGAAGTCGGAGAGAATTTAAGTAAAAATAAAGAGGGAAGTATGTCAATTGAAGATATATTTAAAACAATTGGTATGGAAGAACAAATGAACAAATACCCTCATCAAATGTCTGGTGGACAACAGCAAAGAGTTTCCATCGCAAGGGCATTAGCAAAAAATCCTGAAATTCTTTTTGGTGATGAGCCAACAGGAGCACTTGATGAGGAAATGGGACGAAAAGTGTTGGACATTCTTGTAGATGTAAAAAACAAGTACAATACTACAGTTATTGTTGTTACTCACAACCCAAACATAAGTGAAATTGGTGACACCGTTATCCATGTACGTAACGGATTGATTGATGAGATACGACAAAATCCAAATCCTAAAAAACCTTCAGAGATTGATTGATCTTAAAACCTACAAGGTTTTTTTTTTTTTTTTATAACTAATTAGGAAATAGTTTCTTTAAAATAATAGAAATATATATATAATTATATTTGTAAAGGTGGGGATTAATTATGCCAATATTTAGTTTTAGGGGAGTACCAGAAGAAAAGGTGCGAGAATACTATAATAAAGTAGATGAAATAGGAAAACTTATAAATGCAAACGTAAAAAAAATTGTTTTTTGGTTTGAACCTTATAAACTTATAGGTGATTCTCGTCAAGAAAATGCTATATTAGTGAAGGTTGATTGAATAGGTAGACCGCTAAAGCAAGAATTGCTAGCGAAGCATATTCAAGAACATTTTTCAAATTACTCAGATAATATTTATGTACAATTCAATGAGGTAAATAACTTTTTATATTTAAATGGAGTATGTGTAGGATAATGAAAATTAAAAATCTAGAAATTAAGGGCAGCATTTTTTTAGGACCTATGGCCGGTACAACAAATGCTGCTTTTAGAATAATTTGTAAGGAAAAAGGAGCTGCATTAGTTTACGCAGAAATGGTTAGTACAGAAGGTTTAGTTCACAATAATAAAAAAACTAAAACAATGATTGAAGTCTCAGATTTGGAACATCCAATATCATTGCAAATATTTGGTTTTGATGTTAATTCATTTGTTGAAGCTGCAAAAATAGTTGAAGAGTATTCTACCTGCGATGTTATCGATATCAACATGGGCTGTCCAGCTCCTAAAGTAGCTGTTAGAAGCCAAGCGGGCGCAAACCTATTGAAATACGAAGATAAAGTTGGGGAAGTAATTAAAGCTGTTGTAGAAAATACCACAAAGCCAGTAACAGTCAAGATGAGAATTGGTTGGGATGAAACAAGCAAAAATGTAGTTGAACTAGCCAAGATTGCGGAAAAAAATGGTGCTAGTGCAATAGCTGTGCATGGAAGAACAAGAAACCAATTCTTTACAGGAAAAGCAGACTGGTCTTGAATTAAAAAAGTCAAGGAAAGTGTTTCTATTCCTGTAATTGGCAATGGTGATGTTGTTGACGGACCAACAGCCAAAAAAATGTTGGATGAGACTGGTTGCGACGGAATCATGATAGCCAGAGCGGCACAAGGTAACCCATGAATATTTAGAGAGATACAACACTATATCGATACTGGTGAAGAACTTCCGAAACCATCTTATGAAGAATGAAAAGAAACTGTTCTGAGACACGCAAACTTATTAATAGATATGCGTGGAGAAGAACTTGGCATTAGAGAAATGCGTAAGCAATTATTATGATACTTAGCTGTCTTGGAAAAACGCCCTGTAGTATTAGAAATGAAAAAAATGGCAACTGAAATAGTTGTATTAAAAGATATATATAATATATTTAATTTATATGAAAGTTAGAGGTTTTAATATGCAAGATAATAATGAACGACAATTCACTGAACAGGAATTAGTACGTAGAAAAAAATATCAAGAATTAGTGGACATGGGTAAAGACCCATTTATAGAGAACCAATATCAAAGAAATTACAAAATTGTTGATTTATTTGAAGAGTTTGATAAGTTTTCTAAAGATGAGTTGAAAAATCATGAAGGGAAAGTTATAAAAGTTGCTGGAAGAATCAGACTATTTAGAGAAGCTGGAAAAAAAGCTATATTTGGTAATATACAAGACCAAGATGGGTTCATCCAATTTTATGCTAGACAAGATGAATTAGGAGAAGATGATTTTCCATTATTTAGAAATTTAGATCTCGGAGATATCATCGGAATAGAAGGAAGCATTATGAAAACTGATCACGGCGAGTTGACAATCAGGGTAAAAAAATATGTTTTACTGACAAAAGCTCTTAAACCATTGCCTGATAAACATTCTGGTATAAGTGATATTGAGGAAAAATATCGCAGGAGATATGTAGACCTTATAATGAATCCTGAAACAAAAAAAACATTTATTTCGAGAAATAAAACCATTAGAACAATACAAAATACACTAGATAAAAAAGGATATATAGAAGTAGAGACTCCAATTTTGCACCCCCAAAGTGGAGGCGCTGCTGCAAAGCCTTTCAAAACTTTTTATAATGCATTAGAAAATGACTTTTACCTTAGAATAGCCACTGAACTACATTTAAAAAGATGTATTGTTGGTGGTTTTGAGGGTGTATATGAAATAGGTAGATTATTTAGAAATGAAGGTACAAGTACAAGGCATAATCCAGAATTCACCTCAATTGAAATTTATGTAGCATATCAAAATATGGAGTTTGTTATGGAACTTTGTGAAGAAATTTTTAAAGAATGTGCCTTAAGTGTATTAGGTAAAACAAATCTATCTTATGGCGGTTTTGATATAGATTTAGGAAAACCTTTTAAACGATGACATATGGTAGATGCAATTAATGATGTATGTGGTGTTAATTTTTGAGATGCCATCTCTTATGAAGAAGCTAAAAAACTTGCAACGGAAAAAGGTATAAAAGTTGAAAAACATCACTTCTCAGTGGGTCATATAATAAACTTGTTCTTCGAAGAGTTTGTTGAAAGCACAATTGTTGAACCAACATTTATTTACGGACACCCAAAAGAAATTTCACCACTTTCAAAATCAAATGCAAAAGATCCTAGATTTACTGATAGATTCGAATTATTTATAATAGGAAGAGAATATGCAAATGCATTTTCTGAATTGAATAATCCAATAGACCAATACGAAAGGTTTTTAGATCAGTTGAAAGAGGCTGAAGCCGGTAACGATGAAGCAACAGAAATGGATATTGATTTTGTTGAAGCGTTAGAATATGGTCTACCACCAACCGGTGGGATTGGTATAGGTATTGACAGACTTGTTATGTTATTAACTGGGTCAGATTCTATTAAAGACGTCTTGCTATTTCCACAAATGAAACCGAGGTCATAAAAATGAAGTATGGGATAACACTAGGTTACACATCTAAATTGAACGAGTTAGAAACAATTGAAGGAATTGAGTTTGTTACAAACGAGCTGGAAAGTAGGCTAAAACTTGATTTTGACCTAATAAAAGTCAGAAGTGGGCTTGTAACTGATAAAACTCTTTGGCTAAACGATGATTTCCAACAAACGAAAAGACCAATCGACTTTGATGTATCTTCTGAAAAAATGTATGGTGAATTATTGCAATCAAATAACAAATGAAGAAGATATTTCTTGATGAACAACGGTTTAGTTGAAAATAATCAAGGCATAATAACAAACTTTTCAACAGTTACTCGTGACACTGTTATCGACAATATGAACTCGGTAGTTTATGACGAACTAGGGTTTGAGATTGTAAAGCTTGATTATAGTATTGAAGAGATCGACAGAGTTTTAATTAAAGTTTATAAAGCTTTAGTTGAAATAGATTTAGCTTGTTCTTCAAAGTATAACTCACTCGGTAAAAACCATCTCGGAGAAAAATTAACTTTTATATCACATAAAAAACTTAAAGCTTTGTACCCTCTTTTGACATTTAAAGAGCGACTTTCAAAGTTCGGGAAAGATAATGGCAGTTTTGTACTCCAAAATTATGTTGAGAAAACATTAAATCAACAAAAAAATACCCAGTTTTCTGAAGATGTCTATGACTTTAATAGTTATTCTAAATTATATGTATACAACAAAAGTTGTGAAAAAGTCACTAGTATGGGATATGTATCGTATCAAGTTGATAGAGAAACGTTGAAGTCCCAAAGCACTATCTTGAAAGAAAACAATAAAACCCAGACATTTTATCATCACTTAATCAAATCTAACAAACTCCCTTTGACAATAACTGGTGGGATTTTTATAAATCGTTATATTATGACTCTTTTAGAAAAGCAACACATAGGCGAAGTTCAATCTTCACTATGAAATAAAAAGTTTCTTCAATATTGCGAAATTAACAACATTAAAATTTTATAAAATCTAAAATATATATGGAAATTTATATTCAAGGAGTTTAAATGATTAGTTTAGTAATTGTAGCAAATGGTAAAAGTGTAAGGTTTGGAGAAAACAAACTGCTTTCACAAATTGATAATGATATTTTAGTTTGCAAAACTATCAAATGTTTCTTAAATATAGCACAAATTACTGAAATCATTGTTGTATGCAACAATGATTTGGCTTTAAAGATTGTAGAAAAAATTAAGCAAAAATTAATTTTTGTTGAAGGTGGCGCAACAAGGACACTCTCAGTCGCGCAAGGATTAGAAAAGGTAACTAACGAAAAAGTCTTAATCCATGACGGAGCAAGGCCCTTTGTTAAAAAAGAGATGATTGAAGAAATTATCAATTGCCTTAACGTTCATTCAGTTGTGATACCTACAATAAAAATTGTTGATTGTTTAAAAAAGATAGTGGATGACAATGTAAAAACCTTAAATAGAGAAAATTATTTACTAACTCAAACTCCACAAGGCTTTGATACATATTTAATCAAAGAAGCATACAAAAATATTAATATAAATTGAGCAGATGACTGTCAAGCAATAGAAGACTTTGACGATAAACCGAAAATAAAATTTATCAATGGTGATGTTGATAATGTCAAAATAACTTATATGAAGGATTTGAAATCATCCAGTTAGACCCATTAAAATTAAAGTTTATTTTATGACAAACTCTTTTTTTTAGTTTATAATAAGTTTGCGAGTTAATTTTAATTAACTCCTTGCCTTTTTTAGGCCAATAGACCATAAGGAGAATTATACATGATTAGAAAATACGAAATAATGTATATTTTAGATCAAGATACTGCCGATGTTAAAGCAACACAGAAAAAATTACATGATGTGTTGACAAGTAACGGTGGGAAAATCCTAGAGTCAGAAGACTGAGGATTAAAAGACTTTGCTTTTGAAATAAACAAAAAGAAAAAAGGACACTATACTGTTTTAATTGTCGAAACAGACTCATCTAATATTTTAGAGTTCCAAAGAATCTCAAGAATAGATAAAAATGTGGTAAGGGAATTAGTAATAAATACTGAAAATGAAAAAAAATATATTCAGTCAACTAAGCTAGCGAAAACAGATATGTCAAAATACAAAGAAGAAAAAAAACCACAAAGAAGCTTCGACAGAAAACCAGGGGCTAAAAGATACGATGACAAAAGCAACGGTATAAAAAAAGAATATAAAAAACCAAATGACAAAGAAGAAATAACAAATGACACAGAATCGAATAAATAATTATTATAAGGAGGTATTATGAATTCAGTTAACTTAATTGGGAGAATAACTAAGGATCCAGAGTTAAAAACTGCATCCAACGGTAAAGTATATTCTTCATTTACACTTGCTGTAAATGAATACTCAAATGGTACCCAGTATACTCAATTTGTACCTTGTTTTGTATGAGAAAAATCAGCCGAAAACTTAGTAAAGTATGTTCGTAAAGGAGCACAAATCTCAGTAGAAGGTTCTATCAACGTTAGACAAGATAACAATAATGGACAGTATTCAACTAGCATAACAGTTAGAGTAAACAGGATACAATTTCTAGATAGACAATCTAATACTGGTGTTTCAACCCAAGGAACATTCGCGAACACTCAACAACAAACAGACTCAAATAAGACATCAACAAATATGGATTTTGATTTGATTGAGGATAGCAAAATATCAAACGCTGACGACTCAATATTATGAGAAGATTAATAGGAGAATAGATTATGAAAAAATTTGTTAGAAGAAAAAAAGTAAACTTCTTTGCTAAAAATAGTATCGATTATATCGATTATAAAGATGTGGATTTACTTAAAAAGTTTATTTCAGGCAATGGACAAATATTACCAAAAAGAATTACTGGTACATCACCAAAACATCAAAGAATGTTGGCAACTGCAATAAAAAGAGCCAGAATAATGGGTCTACTACCATTCGTTAGCCAATAGTTATTAACCCTTCTCGAAAGGGTTTTTATTTTGGTCGGACATAAAAACCCCCTAAATTTGTTATAATTACAAGGGTGATAAATATGAAAGTTATACTTTTAAAAGATGTTAAGAATTATGGCAAGAAGGACGAGATTGTTAATGTCTCAGATGGTTTTGCAGTTAATTATCTAATACCCAAAAAATTAGCTATTGTAGCTAGCAAAGATGGGGTTAGTCACTTAAATGTTAAGTTAAAAAAAGAAAGTGAAATATTAAAAAAAGAAAAAGAAGTCATCCAAAAAGAAGCTGAAAAGATTAATAACTTGGAGTTAGGCTTCAAATTAAAGACTCAGGACGGTAAGGTATTTGGGTCGGTATCTTTAACCCAAATTGTTGACCGTTTGAACAAAGAGCACGGAATACAAATTGATAAAAGAAAATTTGAAAAACATGAAAACCTAAATAAACTAGGACTATTTTATTTAAAAATAAAATTAGATCATCAAATAACTACAACTCTAAAGGTTCTTATAGAAGGAAATAAAAATGGATAATTTAATAGATGTTAACCAAGAGTCTATTCTTTTAGATTCAGAAAAAGTTGTGCTCGCTGTAGCAATGCATTCGCCTAAAGCTAGTTTTGAAATATTGACTCAATTGAATGCCGATGATTTCTCCACAGAAGCACACTCTTTTATGTTTGAAGCCATAAACTCTATTAGTTCAAGTAGTCAACTTCCGACAATCACAAAGGTGGCAGATTATTTGCAAGATAAAAAGCAACTTGAAAAAGTCGGGGGTATTGATTATATATCGGAAGTGTCAGGTTATTTTTATACAGATGAGGGTGTAGAAAATTATATAGAAATAGTGTTTAAAAATTCTATAGGTAGACAATTAGATAGAACTATAAATAATATTCGACAACTTAGGGAAAGTAAAGCACCTGTTGAGGAGGTCTTTTTAGTTGCTCAACAAAAAATATTAAACATAAAAACAGAGATAAAAAAAGATGATGCTACGGAAGTTAAAAAAACTGTCGTAGAAGTTGTAAAAAAAATAGCAGACCTAGAAACAAATGGTGGCCAAATAACAGGAATACCTTCTGGGTTTGCTTATTTAGATCAACTGACTAACGGTTGACAAAATGGAGATTTAATTATTTTAGCAGCTAGACCATCAATGGGTAAAACTGCGTTCGCCTTAAATTTAACTGTCAATGCTGCTGAAAGAAAAAAAGGTGTTGCTTTTTTCTCGCTTGAAATGCCCAAAGAACAGTTAGTTCAACGTATGTTATCCTCTGTATCTGGAGTAGATGCAACCGCTTTGAGAAATGCACAAGGGTTAACAAAAGAAAAATGAAAAAGAATAACAAGTGGTGCAGATGAACTTCAAAAGATGAATATAATCATCGATGACTCTCCAGGGTTAAATGTATTACAATTACAATCTAAGTTGAGAAAAATGAAGAGAGATTTTAATGTTCAAATATGTTTTATTGACTATTTGCAGTTAATATCATCAATAGGTAACAAATTCGATAGTAGGCAAAACGAAGTAGCAGCAATCTCAAGGCAATTAAAAAAAATTGCCAGAGAGTTAAACATCCCTATCATTTGTTTATCTCAGTTATCAAGAAGTGTAGAAAAAAGAGAAGAGAAAACACCTTTAATGTCAGATTTAAGGGATTCTGGTGCGATTGAACAAGATGCAGATATAATCATGTTTTTGTTTAGAGAAGCATACTACAAAATAAAAGAATACAGTATTGAAGCTGATAATCCAACCGATGAAACTGATGTTATTATATCTAAGCACAGAAACGGTGCAACGGGTGTTGTTAAAGTTAACTTTCTTCGTTCATTCGGTAAGTTTATCGATCAATCTTCGACATAATAGTGAAAAAGCGTGTAAAAAAATAACTCCGGTTATTTTTTTTATATCGAAGTTAGCTTATTTTAGCAATTAAAAAATATAGGACGACTTAATAGTAAAGTGTATTTGTTTTTTTCTAAATTGTCGTAGGTAACATTTAAAAAAATGTAAAACCTAAATGTTTTATTGTAAAATTATATATAGAGATTTGAGGTAAGAGAATGAAAAAAATATTATCTATATTCAGTGTACTCACAGTATCTTCAGCCCCTATTGCTACAATCGTTTCATGTGGTGTACCCACAGAAACTTTATCAATAGAAACTAAAGATGGTTATAAGTTGAGTCAGTTCGACAATTCGACCAGTAAGGGAAAACTAGGCGCAATGTCTATTCAACTTTTAGAAGCGATAACTTTCACTGAGACAAAATATCAAAATAAAGAAAAACTAAAAAAACAGCAAGAAACATTGGGAACAAATGGTCTTGGTTTATCTCTTGAAAGTTATTTGAAAAATCAACACGAAGAAAATAGCACTGTTTCTGAAGATTTAAAAAACTTTGAAGACTCATATTCTGCTAAGCGAAACACAAATTTCTCTTCAATCAAATACAATGGGGTTGTTACAAAATATAATCCAGAAAAAATAAAAACCTTTGAAGTAGTAACGGAAGTAGAGTCTGGTAAAGCCAAAAAACAATACTTGGCAACAGATGAAAACGGTTATAAAATCAAAGGGCAAGGAACATCTTTAAAAGAGTATTTTAAAGATTTTGCAAAACCAGAGAGCGAAACAACCGGAGAAGAAGCGGAAAAAAAAGAACAATCATCATTAACAAACATTAAAAAAGAGTTTGACGAACGAGAAAATACTCTGATTATGGGGAATTTTAATGAAGTTTTAGAAAAAAAATTTAATACAAGTGAAATAGTTAAGTCAAATCAAAACGAAGGTGAAGAAGAAAATACTCCAGTAAAAGCAAATAATTTAAATGAGGAAGGGTGGAAGCTTTTTTTTGATAAGAATAATGAGTTGATTCAAAGCACTTCAACCTTTATACATGGGATGGGTAATTTAGGACAAGTTGTCTTGAAATTTGATGATATAAAGGATACCAAAACACCTAGGGAGTTTGAAATTACATACGATAATTTCGAAAATGTTGTGTTAAGATTTGATCTTAAAGGACAAAAGATCAAAGAAAAAAAGGATGGAGATAAGAGATTTGACACTTATCTATATTGGTACCAACCTGCCGGTTATCAATTTACTGACGAAAAAGCTCTAAGTAATTCTTCGCTTAAAGATATATTTAAGAGTGTCGGTAAGTTACCAAAAATAACAATAAAAAAAATATAGAGATGCATAAGTAATTAACTAAAAAGCTGGATAATTTCTTAAGATTGGAGTGGAATAATTTGGGCTTCTACATAATTCTTAACTATGGAAACTATCAAGTTATTGACGCAAGTTTTAATAGGGTAGTGGCGACTTTTGTGAGTGAAATAGAAGCTCACAAATTTTTGCAATCCCTTTTAATGAATCCATCAAGTCATCTACCTACCAATTTTCAACCGATAAATCCAGTTTTAAATCCCCAAGGGTTTCAAAATAGTTCCAATATTATCAATGAATATCCCAGAATTACAAATCAGCCACCTTTTAGCGTAAATGCTGAGAGTCTTTTTAATTATGGAAGTTATGATGTAAATAGACAACGCACACCTATCGATCATTATCCTTTGAATAATCCCAATGATATTATAAAAACAAATACTTCACACTATAATTATCACAATGAAAACCATAATACGAAAGTCTTCGATGAGTATCAACCCAACTCTTTTCCCCAAAATAATCAGTATAACCCTAATCAAACTAGACAGTTCAATAGTGCATTTAGAGACCATCAAAGCTCATTTAGAGACCAAGCACACCAGCCCGAAGTTGAGCATAAATATGTGCAAAAAGAGAATTACAATATTGAAAATGTAACTAATCGTAAACAAGACAATGTTGATTTACAGAATCATGAAAGTTGTGAGAACTGCCAAAGTATGAGGTCAAAAGGAGATAATTACCAAAACTCACATAACCACCAAATTGGCTTGGAAAGCGAATTAAGGGATACAAACAGAAATTATAGTAATCACAACCAAGAATATTGAGCCAAAAAACATAACGGCGGAGGGATTATCCCTCAAGAATCATCTAATAAAAATTATAAAGTACCAGAAAATAACAGTTTAGTGAGGGGTAACCCAAATACTGATGTCGGTAAGGAACAATCTCCAAAGGATATTCACAAAGCTCAACATTGAGATAAGAATGAATTAAAAGATAATGAACAATTTTACCGTGGTGAGAGACCGAACTTGAAAAAGACGAAGAACATAGAATGGGAAATAAAAGACAATCAACTATTTGAAGATAGTAAAGAATCTTTTGTGAACTCAAATAAAGAAACTAAGGAAATAGCAAATAACCAAGATCAAAGCTCGGGAGTGACTTATAATAAGAAAACTTATAACATGGGCTTTGATATCATGGAAACTGACGAATTAAAAACTGGAGACTTTGAGTTTATTGTTGAGAATAATAAAGACAAGAAAAACGTGTCTTTATTTAATGATGCCACAATCTCGCTAGATCAAAATTTATTAGAAAATGATCTGGAAGGAGCGATCATCCAAACCAACTTACCTATTTTAAACAATACAGATGATGATAGTTTGGGTGAAGCTGCATTGTATAAAGAAAAAAAACAGCTAAACAAAACAAAAATATTTGAAAAAATGGAAAAAAATCCAAAAGTAAGTGATAAAATTAGTAAGAATAATGAATCGCTAGTACCGATAGAAACTATAGATTTAGAAAGAGCCGAGCTTGAAAACACACAAACAAGTGCTTTAAATAAATCCGTGATTCTCCCAATCAATAATCACTATATCAGTAACCCATTCCTTCCGAAAAGGGATGACAGTATAATTGATTTAGGTCCGATTGATGAGGATGACACTATATTTTCTACACCAAGGAAGGATGCTGACTCTGAGGAGTTAGATAACATAGTTTTAACAAAAAAAGATAAAAAGCTTTTAAAAAAAGCAAAGAAAAAAGATGCAAATAATAGAAAGAGACTTAGCAAAGTGCTAAAGTAATCTAAATATGCAAAACGTCAAGAACGGATGAAAAATTTTATTCGAAAAGAATAATATTTCTGAAGGTATCAACAAAACTCTTTTAAAAATTAAGAATCTTAATAATGTATACCCCACTTACGAAGAGATTTTTCGTGTGTTTGAGTTGGTAGACGTCCCCGAAGTTCAGGTTGTAATATTAGGTCAAGATCCTTATCATAAACATGGAGTAGCTAATGGAATTGCATTTAGTTGTGCCAACAATATAAACGCTCCTCCGAGTTTGAAGAACATATTTAAAGAATTAAAAAATGATTTAGATATAGATCACACTTTAAATAATGATCTCTCTAGTTGGGTTAAGCAAGGGGTCCTCTTGTTAAATACTTGCTTAACCGTTGAAAAAGGAAAACCAGGTTCTCACAAAAACCTAGGTTGAGAAGAACTTATAATTAAAATTTTGAATCAACTAAATAAACAAAATAAAAATATTATTTATTGTTTATGAGGAAATCACGCAAAAAACTTATATAATAATCTAGAATACTTAAATAAACTTGTGATCTTTTCAGCTCACCCTTCGCCTTTTAGTTATAAAAAGGGATTTGAGGGCAGCAAACCATTTTCAAAGATCAACAATATTCTTAGTTGTTTGGGAAAAAATCCAATAAATTGGGAAAAGTAAGGGGAATTAATTATCATGCAAAAGTTTGCCGAAATCCTTTTGAAAGGAAATAATTTGGCTTATGCCGCTTCTGGTCTCATAGGTCTTTTTATTTTAGCTTATATAGTCTATAACTCGTTATCTTATCTAGTTTTAAAGGAAAGATATCACGGGATAAGGTTTACTACCAAAAATATTGCCTATATAACAATGTTCACTGCTGTCAGTGTTAGTGTGACTGTCGTAATATCTTTAACGGTTCCTATTACTGTATTTCCCCCTGTAAGAATTGCATTTGAAGGTGTAATGGTTAAAATCACAGGATTCATTTTTGGTCCTATTGTTGGAGTAATTGTGGGTTTAATTACCGAGGCTCTTGTTATGATATTTGTACCTTCGTTTGTACACCCTGCTTACATAATAGTCATAATTTGTTATGGTTATATAGCTGGTATAGGTGCTAGTTTCTTAAGGGTTGGTAAAGGTAACAATTGAGTAACACTAGCGTTAGTGAATATATTTTTAATTGGTTTCGCTCTTTTGATGGCATATCTGATTGATTTTGCCAACTTAGAAAGCGGGATTGAATTTTTCGGTTTTACAATGAGTAAAGAAGTATTTAAATGAGTTTTCATAGGTTCTGTTATGACTTGTATATTTTTAGTCTGAACATTCACAATAGTTTTCATGGCTAAAGGTCATAATAAAGTATTAAACACACTACTTCCAATTGTGTTATTTGCTTCGGCAGCGGAATATTTGGTAACGGCCGTTATATCCGCGTGGGGTGATTACGAGTTTCTTGGTTTAAACACTGGAAAAGAAAACGGAGTAGGCTACGAAAGTGGTTATGTCTTGATGCTTATGAGTCGCCTTGTTCAGGCACCTCTAAAAATAATATTCAACTCAGCGGTTTTATATTTTACATATAAAGCTGTATCACCACTCATAAAAACCGATAGATAGCGGGAGATTCAAAATATGAAGTTATATGATTCTTTGTCATCCGAAGTTAAGGAAATTGATGTTCCAAAATATTGTATTTATACTTGTGGTCCAACAGTTTACAGTTATATACACATAGGTAATGCAAGACCTTTAATTTTAACAGACATAATTATCAGATACTTAGATTACAAAAACATCAAACATAAATATTTATTAAATATTACTGATATTGACGATAAAATAATTAACCAAGCCGAGGTAGAAGGCATTCCTGAAGAAGATTACGCTAAAAAATATACAGAGTCTTTTTTAGAAGATATGAAAAATCTTAATGTTAAAAAGCCGGAAAAAATCATATCAATCTCTGAGAAGATTAACGAGATTGTAGATTTTATTGATATGCTCATAAAAAGTGGTCATGCATATGAAGTTGATGGAGACGTCTATTTCAATGTAAAATCACTTGAACAAAAATATGGTAATTTGTCTAAACAAAGCATTGAGGAATTAGAAGTTGGAAACAGAATTGAAGAAAATAAAAACAAGATCAATCCACAAGATTTCGTACTTTGAAAAAAAACAACTAAAGGAAAAAAATGGTTATCGAAGTGAAGTCTAGGAAGACCTGGATGGCACACAGAGTGTGTGGCACTTATAGATGGCTTCTTTAGTAATACTATAGATATACATGTTGGCGGTATTGATCTAAAGTTCCCACATCATGAAAACGAAAGAATTCAATATATCGCAAAGAAATCTTGTGAACTATCAAATGTGTGACTGCATAACGGTCACCTATCAATTGATAACATTAAAATGTCAAAATCTTTGAAAAATACAATATTAGTTAAGGATTTCATAAGAGATTATGGAGCCAATGAGTTAAGATATATATTCTTAAACAGTAATTACAAACAACCTATAAACATTAATCAAGAGACATTAAAACAATCTTCTGAGTGGGTTTCGAAAATTGAAAACTTATTAAGGAAGATGAATTGATCAATTGCCTGTGATTATATAAAGACAAATAATAAAACGCCAATTGACGATGATTTCAATTCGTATAACTACGTTTCAAGATTTAGAAGCTATATTAATAATGACTTAAATACACCAATGATTATTTCTTTAATTAATGAAATGGTGAAAAACATCAATAAACAATTAGCTTTTAAAGAAGTGGACAAAACGTATGAAAAATTAGTTCTTATAATCAACACCCTAGGATTCAGGTTTGATATCAAAAACCTTAATAGCGAAAATGTGAAAAAGATTAGAGAATGGCAAGGGGCTTTATTAAAAAAAGATTTTGAAGTGGCGGATAAGTTAAGAGAAGAGTTAAAACATGAAAAAATCATCTAATAAAAAAAATTTAATCTACGGTAAAAATGTGGTTGAGAATGTAATAATAAACTTTCATAATCAAATTAAAGAAATCTATATATTAAAGGGTTATGCATTTAGTCAAGAAGCTTACTCAATAATAAAGAAGTACAACATTAAATGAACCTCGTGCGAGAAAGAAACTTTTTCAAAATTTATACAAGAAAAAGTTACCCACCAAGGGATAATTGCAGAGGTAAAACAGTTTCAATACTCAAAATTAGATGACATAATAGATTATTCAAACACTCAACAAACAATTCTTATTTTAGATCGAATACAAGACCCAAACAACTTTGGAGCAATTATTAGAACCTCATCCCTTTTTGATGTGACCGGAATTATAATTTTAGATCACAATCAAGTGGATGTTACACCAACAGTAGTTAAAGCTTCTGCAGGTGCAATTTATTGTACCCCAATAGTTAAAGTCTCAAATATTAGTAATGTAATAAATGTTTTAAAAGAGAAGGGTTACTGAATCTATTGTTCTCTTTTAACTGAAGAGTCAATTAGTATCAATGAATTAAAATTTGATAAAAAAACTGCAATAGTTTTAGGAAGTGAAGGTGAGGGTGTGCTTAAAAAAAATGCATCTCATTCTGATTTCTGTTTTAAAATTCCAACTAGTAATAAAATTAATTCCTTAAATGTATCTGTTGCGGCAGGTATAATTTTGTACGAAAGAAGTAAACAAAATTAAAATTAAAGAAGTTATTTTTACCTTAATTGTAGATTATTTTCCAGAGTTGCCTGAAGATCAGGCAAAATGGTTAGCATGAGTCATTAATCAAAATATTAGCAAATGCGCATTTTTAAACAAAGATATATTTTTAGAACCCGAAGATTTAATAACTGCAACATATTTTGCCTTAAAAGAAGTGCGGTCAAAGTATGTAACATATAAAGGAATCAAGTTAACAACATACACAATGTTTATAGTTAAATTGCGGTTATTAGATTATGTGCGACAAGCACGAAGAAAAAGCGAAAAAAACCACATTAAACGAAGGAGTTTTTATTCAGAAGATTATTTAGATGGTGTTGAATACGACCTAGAAATATTTTCTTTCTCACAATATCAAAGCTCCAAAATAACAAGAGAAATAATTGAAATGATAAATGAATACATTGAAAGTATAGAAGATGAAACACACAAAAAAGCATTAATTTATTTGTGTATGGGAGAATCTAAATACAAAATATGTGAAATTTTATCAATCAAAAGACGGGATTTAGAAAGATATAGAATCAAGTTAAAAAAGTATTTAATTAGTTTGATAAATGGCTCAAGTAATATATAATTATTTGGTAAGAAAAGAGCTGTTTCATATGCCAAAAAACATTAAGAAAGTCATTCTAGTATGTAGTGAATGCTTAGAAAGAAACTATACGATCCAAAAAAGCGCATTATCTCAAAAAGAAAGACTTGTAATAAAAAAGTTTTGTAAAACTTGTAATGCCCACACTACCCACAAGGAGACTCGATAATATGAGTAATAAGCAGAAAAAAAATGAAGATAAAGCAAAAGCTAAACTTATAAAAATTGAGCAAAAAAATGCTTTAAAAGAAGCCAAAAAACGAGAAAAAGCTCTTAAAAACGAGCAAATGAAGGAACTTTACAAGCAGTTGGATAGTGATAGTGGACTAACACAAGAAGAAAAACTAAAAAAAGCTAAAGAAACAAAGATTAAAAAACACAAAGAAAAAATAAATTATAAACTAGCACTAAAAGAAGCACCAATTAAAATGTTGAAGGAGATCAACAAAATTAAATGATCAGATAGAAATAATCTCGGATCTAAATTTTTGTGGGTTATCATATTCCTTTTAATATTTGGTATATTTTTCTACGCAGTTGATTATGGTTTACAATGATTATTTGTAATAACAAAGATCATATAGGAGGTAATAAGAGTGGAAAGCACTTTGATAAATTTAGAAGAAGAACTAGAGTCTTACAAAGGTCAATGATTTGTTATTAACTGCAATAGTGGTCACGAAGAAAGAGTACGTGGAGATTTACTTCAAAAAGTAGAAACATCTAGTTTAGAAGATAGAATTTTTAATATTAGAATAGCAAAAGGACCAGTTAATGGGAAAAATAATAAAGTAGTCGAAAAAAATAAATTTCCAGGATACATCTTTATTAATATGTTGATGACAGATGAAACTTGATTTATTGTTCGTAACACACCTGGTGTCACTGGTTTTATAGGTTCATCAGGTAAAGGTGCAAAACCGCTTCCATTAACTAGTGAAGAAGTTTCTAGAATGCTAGATGTTCAAGTCGAAGAAAAGACTAAAAAAACTCATTCAAAAGGCCAACCAAATCAGTCTAAAAAAGAAAAGATCTTATTTGAAGCTGATTTTAAAATCAAAGAAGTGGTCAAAGTCAAAGACGGACCTTTTTCAAATACCGAAGGACAAGTTGTCGAAATGGATTTTGAAAAAGGTGTCGCAGTTGTTAATATTGAATTATTCGGAAGAATTACACCAACAGAATTTGAGTTCAACAGCTTGGAGTTGGCTTATAAATATTAAAATAAAACTTTGGGTCACCAAAGTTTTGTTATATAAAGGAGATTATAATGAAAACAATCAAAGTTCAATTACAATTAATTGATGGCAAATGTATAAATCTTGATTTATATCCTGACTTAGCCCCAATAACTGTAGAAAATTTTTTAAAACTTGTAAAAAGTAACTTTTATGAAAATTTGATATTCCACAGAGTTATAAATGGTTTTATGATTCAAGGTGGTGGATTAGACCAAAATATGGTTGAAAAAGAAGCGTCTAATACTATTAAAGGTGAGTTCTCAGTAAACGGCTGAAATAAAAATACTACAACTCTTTCTCATGAACCTGGTGTTGTTTCTATGGCAAGAACTAGTATATTAGACAGTGCTTCTAGCCAATTTTTTATCGTTACAGGAGATGCTAAATTTCTAGATGGTCAGTATGCTTCTTTTGGAAAAGTCTCTGATGAAAAAAGTATGGACATTGTCAAGGATATTGAAAAAGTTAAAACTATGTCAAAGAGTTATCATGATGATGTCCCTATAGATCCAATTATTATTAAAACAATAACGATTTTAGAATAATTTGTGATAATATTATTTATGGCAGATTTTAATTGTGGAAGTATAGACCAGTATGTGTTTATGCGATATGACCACAGCGAAAACGGAGGTGTTGTTCGTGGCAAAAAAAATCACACGTATAGCAAAATTGGAATTTATGGCAATGCAAGCAAAACCAGGAGCTGAATTAGCATCACTTGGAATTAACATGCCCCAATTCACACAACAATTTAATGAAGCCACTAAAGAAAGAGCTGGGGAGGTAGTCCCTGTAGTTATAACTGCATATGACGACAAGTCTTTTGACTTTGTTTTAAAAACTACCCCAGCAGCGTTTATGTTAAAAAAAGCAGCAGGAATACAAAAAGGTTCAAAAACACCTGGTAAAGAAGTTGTTGCAACTTTAACAGCTGACGATATTAAAAAGATAGCAGAGTACAAAATGCCAGACTTGAATGCTCACACAATTGAGGCAGCAATGAAAATTATTGAAGGATCAGCAAAAAATATGGGTATCAAAGTAACTGGAATGCCTGAAGAGGAAGCTAAATAGTTATGAGAAAATTAAGCAAAAAATTTAAAGTAGCTAACGATAAGGTAGACAAAACAAAGCTTTACACTATCACTGAAGCAATTAAGTTAGCAAAAGAAACTTCAATAACTAAATTTGACTCGACTGTTGAAATTGCTTTCAACCTAAATGTCGATCCAAGACATGCTGACCAACAAATTAGAGGTGCATTAGTATTGCCTGGCGGTACCGGAAAAACACAAAAAGTTTTAGTTTTAACAAAAACAAAAGTAAAAGAAGCACAAGAAGCTGGCGCAGACTTCGTTGGAGCAGAAGAATTAATACAAAAAATTCAAAAAGAAAGTTGATTCGAATACGATGTTATTGTAGCTACTCCAGAAATGATGGCTGAACTAGGTAAAATAGGTAAAGTATTAGGACCAAAAGGTCTTATGCCAAACCCTAAAACCGGAACTGTTACTACCGATGTAAAAAAAGCATTGGAAGAAATTAAAAAAGGTAAAGTTGAGTATAGAACCGACAAAGAAGGAAACATACATTCGATAATCGGTAAAGTTTCATTTAATGAAGACAAATTACTACAAAATTACCAAGCAATTTTTGATACAATCAAGAAAGCTAAGCCAGCAGCTGTTAAGGGAACATACATTAGAAATATTTCATTATCTACTACAATGGGTCCTGGAATAAAAGTTCTTATCGAAAATTAAAATTTTAAACCTGTACTCAAACGTACGGTTTTTTTTTTTTTTTGTACAAAATTTAATAACACTAAATATACCTATTTGTGATGCGAATCATTTTTTCTATGGTTGTGTTCCTTGATTCATACACAACCATAAAGTTGGGTATGAACCAAATCGATTTTAGAGTTCAACTAATATATTTAAAATATATGAAAGGTAATGATTTTTTTGTGGTAATATAAAAATGCTATTCGTACCAAAGAAAGTAACTGGGAATCCCTTAATTTGTTACCGAGGAATGAAATTACATATTTAAGCACTTTAAGTGTGAGTTATTGTATTTTTAATTTACCTCGGAACTACGTTTCGAGGTTTTATTCTGATTACTAAAATAATGAAAAGGAGGTTATGTATATGAAACTTGCAAGACCGGCACATGCCAAAAAAAACGAAATTGTTAAAGAGCTTTGTGACAGAATTAAAAATTGTAAAGGTTTAGCTATAGCTGATTACAAAAACCTGTCTGTTGCACAAATGACTGATTTAAGAAATCAAGCTCGTGAACAAGGTATATTTGTTAAAGTTTACAAAGATTCTCTAGTAAAAAGAGCTATGGAAGAATTAAAAATAACAGGTCTAGATCCTTATTTAGTTCAACAAAATGTTTATATATTTTCTGATGAAGAAGCTTTATATCCAGCAAAACTTGTAGCAAATTTTGCAAAGACTAATCCAGATTTAGAACTTAAAGCTGGTATCTATGAGGGTACTGTTCTTGATACAGCAGCGATCACTGAAATTGCTTCTCTTCCATCAAAAGATGAATTATACTCAATGTTCGCTTCATCTCTTATTTACCCATTACGTCAATTCATGTTGACTGTAAAAGAAATAGCAAACACAAAATCAGAATAACAAAATAGAATTAAGCGTACAAATAGCGATTTTTAAAGAAAAAAGGAGACACATAAAATGGCAATTACAAAAGATGATATTATAAAAGCATTAGAAGAAATGAAACTTACTGAATTAAATGATTTAGTTAAAGCAATAGAAGATCACTTCGGAGTTGTTGCAGCAGCCGCAGTTGCAGCACCAGCAGCCGCAGGAGCTTCTGCAGCACCAACTGAAGTTAATGTTATGTTAACTAATCCAGGTGGAAACAAAGTTTCTGTTATTAAAATAGTTAAAGAATTAACTGGTTTAGGTTTAATGGATGCAAAAAAATTAGTAGACGGAACTCTACCTGTAACTATTAAAGAAAACGTTAAAGTTGAAGAAGCAGAAGAAATGAAAAAACAACTAATGGATGCTGGGGCATCAGTTGAGTTGAAATAATTTCATACGATTTAAATAATCCCAAAAGGGTTATTTTTTTTATTTAAAATATATTTAAGGAGATAATTTATGCCGCGTTCTAAAAAAATATTTATTTTAAATGAATATATTACTAATAAGAATATTGAAATCGGTGACTATACTTATTACTACTCTCTTGATGGAGAAATGGGAGCGAGAGACTTTCAAAATAAAAATATACTTTATCATTTTCCGGATATTTATGGTGACAAGTTAGTTATTGGTAAATATTGTGCGATTGCCCATGATGTTAAGTTCATTATGAACGGGGGCAATCATAGAATGGATTCATTCTCAAGCTTTCCGTTTGAAATGTTCGATAGTTTCAAGAAAGGGTTAAGTTTAAAAACCCCAAAAGAAAAAGGTGACACTATTGTTGGTCACGATGTATGGATAGGGCTTGGTGCAACAATCATGCCCGGTATTACTATTGGTAATGGTGCAATAATTGGTGCTATGTCAGTTGTCACAAAAGATGTGGAACCATATTCGATAGTCGCTGGAAATCCTGCCAAACAAATCAAGAAAAGATTCAGTACTTCCGAGATAACTGCCTTGCAAATGGTAAAATGATGAGATAAGACACACGAAGAACTCTTGAAGTTAATACCAGAGCTTTTAAATAAAACAAATTGATAAAGACCTACTAATTCAGAAAAAATGAAAATTAATTGCAAATACTATTGATTTAATTGTCTAATTCATATAGAATTTGTTTGCGTATGTTTTACTCGAATGGAGGCTATTTGATGAGTTATAAAGTAAAAAATGTAAATGCATTAGTTCAAAGACGTGACTATACAAAGGTATCTGGTGATCTTGCACTGCCAGACCTTATAGAGTTACAAACTAAGACATTTAAATGATTTTTAGATGAAGGAATAAAAGAGGTTTTCGACGAGGTATTTCCAGTTGTATCTGCTGATGGTGATATAATCCTAACATTAAGTAATTGAAGTTTTCGAGAACCAAGATTATCTATTGTTAAGGCAAAAGAAGAATCAAAAATCTTCGAGGCACCGATTTATGCAGATCTTTCACTAACAATCCATCAAGAAAATGTTGAAATATTCAAAGAAGATATTTCAGGTGACATGCAGACCTTTTTAAAAGGCTGACTGCAAGAAAAAATAGAATCATCGGGGGTAGAATTTAAAAACAGCCAAGATAAGCTGTACTTTTTTGAGTTCAAATCTAAAACCGGTGACAAAGATTCTATTCAAATAGAAATAATAGAAGAGAAAGATGACTTATATTTAGCAAATATTGACATCTACAAAACAGGAGAAGTATTTTTTGGAGAGTTCCCTCTTATGACTGATAGAGGAACATTCATAATAAACGGAAGTGAAAAAGTTGTGGTTTCTCAACTAGTTAGATCTCCGGGGAGTTATTTCAAAACTGAATTAAACAGAAAAAATGGAGAGACTATCTACTATGCGGATATAATTCCTTCAAGAGGAACATGATTAGAATTTGAAGTCGACTCAAAAAAATTATTAGACAACAAAGTTGCAAATGTATTTTACGTAAAAATTGATAAGTCTAGAAAAACAACAGCGACAAGCTTATTAACATCTTTCAAGATGGATAAAGAAACTATACTTGAATTGTTCGACAACGACCCAGTTATAACAACAAGTTACGAGCAAGACTCACTAGTTGGTGACATAAATATTGATTGAGAAAATCAAGTTCAAGAAATATATAAAAAAATTCGACAAGGTGAAACAGCAACAGCTGATGGAGCAAGTAAATATCTTTATGGTCTTCTATTTGATAAAAGAAAATATGACTTGACCAAAGCTGGAAGGTTTAAGTTACAACAAAAATTAGCTGTAAAAAACAGACTTGTTGGAAGAGTGTTAGCTGAAGATCTTGTTGATGTTTCTGGAAAAGTGATTTTTGAAAAAAACACAGAGATAACAAAAGATATGTACAAAGAGGTTGAACGAGTTCTTGATAATGGTGCTATGGTGCACAGGGTCTCATTTAACGAATTAATTAAATCTTCAAATGAAATTCAAAGAGTTAAGGTTTATAAAGATAATGATTTAAGAGATGAAGTTACAACAATAATAGGGATAACAAATACTTCTAATGATGAATTTATAAATGTAACTGATATTATTGCTACTATTTCATATGCAATAAACTTAATGGATGATATTGGTGAAGTCGATGATATTGACCACCTAGGAAATAGACGTGTACGTACAGTTGGAGAACTACTTCAAAATCAATTCAGAATTGGAATGATGCGTATCGAAAAGAATGTTAAGGAAAAATTAGCAACTTCTAATCCTTTTAAAATGAAACCATCAAGTATCATAAATAATAAACCACTTACTGCAATAATTGGTGAGTTTTTCAACTTATCACAATTATCTCAGTTCATGGATCAAACAAACCCACTAGCAGAACTTACAAACAAACGTCGTTTAACTGCTCTTGGACCAGGGGGTTTGAGTAGAGATAGAGCTGCACTTGAAGTGCGTGACGTTCACCCTTCACATTACGGGAGAATTTGTCCTATCGAAACTCCAGAGGGACCAAATATCGGTTTGATAAACAACTTGTCTACTTATGCACGTATTAATAAATATGGATTTATCGAAACACCATATAGAAAAGTAGAAAACGGTAAGGTTCTTATCAACGAATATGAATATCTGACTGCTGATAAAGAAAGAGATTATGTTGTTGCGCAGGCAAACATCCAAATAGACGCAAATGGTAAAATCCTAGACGACAGTGTGATAGCTCGTTACAGAGGAGATGACATAATGGTACCACCTATGGATGTTGATTATGTCGATGTTTCTCCAAAACAAATTGTCTCAATTGCAACATCTTGTATACCGTTTTTAGAAAACGATGATGCCAACAGGGCACTTATGGGTGCGAACATGCAACGTCAAGCAGTTCCCCTTATCAATCCTGAATCACCAATAGTTGGTACAGGTGTTGAACACGAAGCTGCCCGTGACTCTGGTGATGCAGTTGTTGCCAAAACTGATGGTATAGTAAAATATGTTGACTCAAGAAAAATAACTGTTGAAGAAAGTAGTGGAGTAAGAAACTATGTCCTAAACGACTTCAATAGATCGAATAATGGTACAGCTATTACTCACATCCCGATTGTTAAAGTGGGAGATAAAATTAAAGAAAGAGATATATTAGCTGATGGTCCTTCAATGGAAAACGGAGAATTAGCATTAGGTCAAAACTTAGTCGTTGCGTTTACCACTTGAAATGGGTATAACTACGAAGATGCTGTAATCCTTTCAGAAAGAGTTGTAATCGATGATCGATTCACTTCAATACATATTGATGAATACACAATCGAAAGAAGACAAACTAAACAAGGACCAGAAGAAATTACTAGAGAGATTCAAAATATAAGTGAAGCTAGCAAAAAACACTTAGATGAAGAAGGTATAGCTGCTATTGGTTCAGAGGTTAAGGTGGGTGATATCCTTGTAGGAAAAGTTACACCAAAATCTCAAACTCAATTATCACCTGAAGACAAATTATTACATGCAATATTTGGTGAAAAATCAAGAAATGTAAAAGATAATTCTTTAAGAGTTCCTAATGGTGGAGAAGGTATCATTAAATCTATTAAAAGATTTAGTAGAGCAGATGGTCATGATCTACCCGCAGATATTTTAGAGATTATCAAAGTATACGTAGTTCAAAAACGTAAAATTCAAGAGGGAGATAAAATGGCTGGAAGACACGGTAATAAGGGTGTTATTTCAAAAATTTTACCAATTGAAGATATGCCACATACAGAAAACGGAGTACCTGTTGACATTATGTTAAATCCACAGGGGGTTCCATCACGTATGAATATAGGACAAGTTTTAGAAATACATTTAGGAATGGCAGCTAAGAAATTAGGAATAAAAGTAAGTACTCCTGTTTTTGAGGGTGTCAAAGAAAATGAGTTAATTGAAATCATGGAAGAAGCCGGAATGGAAAACTATGGTAAAGTTAAACTTATCGATGGTAGAACAGGTGAAGCATTTGACAAACCAATATCTGTTGGTGTTATGTATATGTTAAAACTTTCACACATGGTTGATGATAAGTTACACACAAGAAACATTGGTCCTTACTCATTGATTACTCAACAACCATTAGGTGGAAAAGCACAAAATGGGGGACAAAGATTTGGAGAAATGGAAGTTTGAGCTCTTGAAGCTTATGGAGCTGCTTACACATTGCGTGAAATTCTAACTATCAAATCAGATGACATCAAAGGACGTATAAAAACTTATGAATCTATTGTTAGATCTAAACCAATCCCTAAACCAAGTATCCCAGAATCTTTCAATGTTCTTACAAAAGAGATTATGGGACTTGGATTTGATATGCATATGATAGACGAAGAGGGAAACAAAGTACAAATTAACGCTTACGATGAGTCAGAGATTGAAACTGAATACGACAATCTTCACTTACCAGAACAAGTAGAAGCCTTCGATGCAGATGATGTTGAGGAATTCTCTGAAGCTTCAGAAGAAGATGAATTATTTTTAGATGACGAAGAGTTAAGCTTAGATGAAGCGGAAATCGACGAAGATTTTGATTTATCAAACATAGATTAATAAGGAGAAGGATAAAATGGGAAACCCAAATAAAAGAATGATAAAAATAGAGCTTGCTTCTCCTGATGTGATTAGATCTTGATCACGTGGTGAAGTAACAAAACCAGAAACAATAAATTATAAGACACTGAAAACCGAAAAAGAAGGTCTATTTGACGAAAGAATCTTTGGACCAACTAAAAACTACGAATGTAGTTGCGGTAAATATAAAAAAGTTAAAAATAAGGGAAAAGTTTGTGAACGTTGTGGAGTTGAAATTACTGAGTCAATAGTAAGACGTGAACGAATGGGACATATTGAATTAGAAGAACCAGTTACACATATATGAATGCTTAAAGTAGCTCCTTCAAGAATCGCTTCAATTTTAGATTTAAAAACAAAAGAAGTTGAAGAAGTAGTATACTTTGTAAGTCATATTGTTCTTGATCCTGGAAACTCACGTCACCTTAAAAGAGGACAAGTACTAGATCTTGGTAATGCAAAAGCAAGTTTAAAAACTAGAGAGAAGCTCTTGAAAACATTGGAAGACATCAAGGTAAACCTTGAACCAGAATCATTACAATGAAAAAGAGCGGAAATCTTAATACAACAACTTAAATCTCCACAAACACCATTCTCAATGGATGAGGCAGCTTCATTCATTTCGAGAAATATTCAAGCTAAGTTTGGTATTGGAGCAAGTGCAATTGAAGAACTTCTAAGTAATATAGATCTTTCTAAAGAAATAGCTAAGATTAAAGAAGATTTAAAAGAACGTAAAGGTTCAACCGAACAAAATAAACTTATGAAACGTCTTGAAGTTTTAGATTCACTACAAAAATCACAATCAAGACCTGAGTGAATGATATTACATGTAATACCTGTAATCCCACCAGATATTAGACCAATAATCCAATTAGATGGAGGAAGGTTTACAACATCTGAAATAAACGACTTATACAGAAGAATAATAATCAGAAATGAACGTCTTAAAAAAGTTAAAACAATGGGTGCACCAAGTATAATTGTTAATAATGAAAAACGTATGCTACAAGAAGCTGTTGATGCATTACTAGATAATGAACGTAAGCCAAGACCTGTAACCGGAAAAGACAAACGTGCTTTAAAATCTTTAACATCAATTCTTAAAGGTAAACAAGGACGTTTCCGTCAAAACCTTTTAGGAAAACGTGTTGACTACTCAGGGAGATCAGTTATTGCTATTGGTCCAGATTTAAAAATGTATCAAGCAGGAATTCCTCGTGATATGGCTATCACATTATTCAAACCATTTGTTATAAGAAGACTACAAGAAAATGAGTTAGCTGAGAATGTAAAAGTAGCGGAAAAAATGATCGCTGCAAATGATTCTAAAGTTTGAGACGTACTTGAGGAAGTTATAAAAGATAGACCAGTATTGTTAAACCGTGCACCGACTCTTCACCGTTTAGGTATTCAAGCATTTGAACCTAAATTAGTAAAAGGGAAAGCTATTCGTTTACACCCTCTAGTAACAACTGCATTTAACGCCGACTTTGATGGTGACCAAATGGCAGTCCATTTACCAATTAGTGATGAAGCGGTTGCTGAGGCAAGAGCTCTTATGCTTGGAAGTAAGGCAATTTTGGGTCCTAAAGACGGAAAACCAATTGTAACTCCAACACAAGATATGATTCTTGGAAACTATTACATTACAACTGAAGAAAAAAGTAATGAAACAAATCAAGTAAAAGGAGAAGCAACTATATTCTCTTCTTGCGAAGAAGTTCATATAGCATACGAAACTGATACAGTCTCTCTAAATGCTATCGTTGCAATACCAGTTAGTGAACTTAAAAATAAAATGTTTAGTCAAGAAGACCAAGACAAATATCTAATCACCACAGTCGGAAAAATCATTTTCAATCAAATGTTCAATGAAGAGTTCCCTTGAATTGTTAATAACAATATATTGAATGCTGAAGAAGAAATTAAAAAATTCTTATTACCTTCCGATATTGATTTACGTAAATATATTCAAGAAGAATATGTAATACAACAACCAATCAAGAAAAAAGAACTCTCATTAATTATTGAAAGATACTTTAAAGCATATGGAGCACAAAAAACTGCACAAATGCTAGATAATATGAAGGACTTAGGATTCAAATACTCTTCTAAGTCTGGAACTACAATTAGTGCAGCCGATGTTGTTGCTTATACTGAAAAGTTTGAAGATTTCAAAATTGCGGATGAAAAAGTTGCACAAATTACAGAGTTTTACAACCTTGGTATGTTAACTAAGACCGAGAAAAAACGTCGTGTCATAAATGTATGATCACAAGTAAAAGATAAAATTCAAACAAAACTAGAAGATGTTCTTAAAAAGGATACTAAAAACCCAATCTTTGTGATGGCTGATTCTGGTGCCCGTGGTAATGTTTCTAACTTCACACAACTTGTAGGTATGAGGGGACTTATGAATGACCCTAAGGGTGATATTAAAGAAATTCCGATTAAATCTTCTTTTAGAGAAGGTCTAACCGTTTCTGAATACTTTATTTCAACCCACGGTGCGAGAAAAGGTATGGCCGATGTGGCTCTTAAAACAGCTGACTCTGGTTATTTAACAAGAAGACTTGTAGACATATCACAAGAAATCATTGTAACCGAAGAGGACTGTGGTACAAGCAAAGGATTTAATGTTCATTCAATTGTTGAAACAAAACATGATAACATAATTGTTCCTTTGAAAGACCGACTTGTTGGTAGATATATTTTCGAAACAATTAGAGATCATACTGGTAAAATCATTGTTGAAACAAATGATTTAGTAACAATTGACATAGCTGACGAAATAATTAAGGCCGGTGTTGAGGAAGTAAACATTAGAACTGTCTTGACTTGTGATACCAATAGAGGTGTTTGTCAAAAATGTTACGGTATCAACTTAGCAACTGGTGACCCTGTTTCAATTGGTGAACCAGTTGGTGTAGTTGCTGCTCAATCAATTGGTGAACCCGGAACACAACTTACAATGCGTACATTCCATACTGGTGGTGTTGCTGGTGGAGCCGATATTACCCAAGGGCTACCACGTATTAAAGAGTTACTCGATGTTACAACACCAAAAGGTTCAATTGCAATCATATCTCAAATCGATGGTGTGGTTAAAGAAGCGAAAGAAGAAGATGGAATATTGTCTATAACAGTTACTTCAGACCAAGATGAGAGAAAATATAAATCTCAATATGGTGCAATTACGCGTGTTAAAGAAGGTGACGAAGTTACAAGGGGACAAAAACTTACCGAAGGTGCAATAAATATTAAAGAATTGCTTGAGGTAGCTAGAATTGAAGATGTTCAAAATTACATATTAAAAGAAGTTCAAAAAGTTTACCGTTTACAAGGTATTGAAATTTCTGATAAATATATAGAAATAATTGTTAAACAAATGTTAAACAAAGTAAAAATAATTGATTCTGGAGATACTCCACTTCTTCCAGGAGAAATTATATCTTCACGAAATTATCGAACAGAGGTTTTAAAAGCTATTGAAGCCGGACAAAAACCTCCATTAGCAAAACACGTAATATTTGGAATAAAAAAAGCACCACTTGAGTCTGATTCTTGATTATCAAGTGCGTCATTCCAAGATACAGCCCGTGTTCTTGTTAAAGCAGTTATCAAGGGTAAAGTTGATAAACTTGAAGGTTTAAAAGAAAACATTATGTTAGGAAACTTAATCCCTGCTGGAACTGGATTAACAGGATCAGCTGATATTATTCAAAGAGGTAAAGACACTTACGACTCAGAATATTAAAACTTGTTTTATAACAAGTTTTTTTAATTGAAATGAAAAAATGGTGTATAGTTTTATCAGGGGGAAAGTGGTTTGAAAATATATATAGGAAATGATCACGCAGCAGTAGAAATGAAAAATGCTATAGTTGATCATCTTGAAAAAAACAACATACAAGTTGAAAATATCGGTACCGATTCAAACGAAGCTGTTGATTATCCAGATTATGGTAAAAAAGTAGCTTCCTTGGTTGTTAATGACGATAGTTCACTAGGTATTGTCATTTGTGGCTCTGGAATAGGTATTTCAATCGCCGCAAATAAAATTGACGGTGCAAGAGCAGCATTATGTTATGAAGAAGAGACAACAATTCTTGCAAGGCAACATAACAATGCAAATATACTAGCACTAGGAGCAAGAATATCAACTGTAGAAAAAGCAATAAGTCTTGTAGATTTATTTATTTATACTAAATTTGAAGGTGGCAGACACCAAAAAAGAGTGGAAAAACTTTAAAGGAGAAAAATGGCTTTTACAATTATTCAACATCCATTAATTATGGATAAAATAACAAGAATGAGAAGAGAAGAAACCTCATCAAAAGATTTTAGAGAAAATCTAAACGAAATAGGACAACTAATGGCCTATGAGGTATTTCGAAATATACCTCTGAAAGAGATAGAAATAAAAACACCTGTAACTAAAACTATCGGAGTAACTATTGATATTCCTGTTGTACTTGTTCCAATAATAAGAGCGGGGTTAGGTATGGTAGAGGGGATTCAGAAGCTAGTTCCCACATCTAAAATCGCCCATGTTGGTTTATACAGAAACGAAGAAACTTTAGAACCCGTGCAATACTTTGCTAAAAAAACTGAAGATATTGAAAATAGTTTTGTACTTGTTGTTGACCCAATGTTGGCAACAGGTGGTAGTGCATCAAAAGCTATTGAAATAGTTAAAGAATGAGGTGCTAAAAATATCAAATTTGTGTGCCTTGTTTCAGTTGAAAAGGGTGTTAAAAGATTGCAAAATGATCACCCTGACGTTGACATTTTCACAGCAAGTCTAGACCCTGTTTTAAATGAAAAAGGTTACATCGAACCGGGGTTGGGAGACGCTGGCGATAGAATATTTGGAACTAAATAACTTTAAAATTTTTTTTCACAATTTTATCTGTTTTTTAATTTATAGACTTATGTAAATTTTAGGAGTATTATATTTGAGATGGAACCTTAGGAATGGTAAGAAAGATGTTAAAAAATTTTTTTATTAAGTGAAAAAAGTTAATTTTGACCTTATTACCCGTTTATTCAATAATATTGACCATATTGATAACTCTTGGGGTTTTTAATAAAATTAGTTATTCGTGAAGCGCTGGTTTCTTATTATCAGTTTTCGCAGGTACTATGGCTTTTATATGTATAAAAGTATCGATCAAGATTTTGCTAAATGAGCAAAATCCATATCTTTACGTTTTTTTCTCAATATTGAGACTTGGCATATATGTGGTTCCATTCCTTATAAGTTTTTATTTACCAATGTACATAAATATATTCAGTGTAATGATTGGTTTAGGATCTATTATCCTAACTAGTTTTTTTTATAAATTTACTAGCAAATAATTCTATATAAGGCATAAAAAGGGGGATATTGGCAAGATGCAAGAAAATTTACAAAAAAATTGAAATCTTCTAAATCCACAACTTATATCAATATTTTTAACGTTTATCGTAATTTGTACATTTTGTATTGTTTATAACGTCAAAATCAGAAACAAAAAAGATGGGCAACAACTGAGCGGATTTTTGGTCTTAACCGAAACGTTTATCACTCAAGTTGAAAATATGATAGTAACAGTTATGGGTAAAGGTTTTAAACATTTGACACCATATGCGATGTACATATTTATGTATGTTGTGATATCATCCATACTAGCAATTCTTGGGTTTGAACCTTTAACAAGTTCATTTACAGTTACTCTCTCAATGGGACTAGTAACCTTTTTTGGAATATATTACTACGGGATAAGATATCAAAAGCTTGCTTTTTTTAAAAAATTTTTAAATCCTGTTGAACTACTAACACAATTTGTTCCATTAGTATCAATTTCATTTAGGTTATTTGGTAATATGCTGGGCGGTAGCATTATTCTGGGCTTGTTATACGGTACGATGATCGGTCTACAAGGAACAATTTTTGTAAAAGAAAATATCGCTAAGCTTGTTGAAGAAGACTGACATAGACAATTCACGTATTGGTGAGGAGGGTTCAACATCTTCACTACTGCACTAATGCCTTGACTTCATTTATACTTCGATTTATTTGATGGGGTCATTCAATCTATAGTGTTTGTTATGCTTACACTCTCATATTGAGGTAACGCAAAAGATGGTGAACACGAAACAGATGGAGATGCGTCCGAGTCTGAAAATATTAAAAAGCTAAAAAGAAAAGAAAAATTATCAAAAGAATTAAGAATTTAAAAAGGAGAACATAAAAATGTTTACAGAAGTACTTACAAATTTTTTCCTAAACTTTGGGGGAAATTGAATTACATTATTACCAATGTTTGCTGAAGGTAATATCGAAAAAGGATTAAAATATCTTGGTGCTGGGATCGCTGGTGTCGGGGTTTTTGGTGCTAGTTTAGGGCAAGGTATACTTGGTTATGGTGCATGTATGGCGATTGGAAGAAATCCTGAGGTTGCACCAAAAATAACTACAACAATGATTATTGTCGCTGGTATTAGTGAATCTGGCTCAATTTATGCCTTAGTTGTTGCCTTGTTGTTAATTTATGCAGTTAATTAATTTTTATCATACAGATACTTTGTTGACAAAGAGCGAATCAGCTCCTGGTGTACCAGATATTGTTAATAATTTATTTCCAAATCTACCAATGTTTATTGCTCACGTTCTTGCAACAATTGTAATAGTTATCTTTTTATCCAGACTTGTTTACAAACCTTTCAAAAAAATGATTGCTGAAAGAAGAAAAAAAATCAATGAACTTCTTGACGATGCCTCTGGAAAACAAGCTATTGCAAATAAAGATAAAAAAGATGCAGAGAAGCTTATAAATATTGCAAAAGTAGAGTCAAAAGAAATTGTTATTAAAGCTAAAGGCGAAGCAGATATACTAAAAATGGAAATTATTGAGAATGCACGTAAAGAGGCGGCAAATATCCAAAATCATGCGAAAAAAACAATTGAGTTTGAGAAAAATGAAGCCAACGAAGAAATACGTAAGCAAATTATTGATCTAGCATTTGAAGCCGCAAATAAAATTATGGATGTAAATGTATCTAATGATGTAAATAAAAAACTCATCGACGAGTTTTTGAATGGCTTAGGTAGTTAAGATGTTAATAAAACAAAGTCTAATAAATAATTGGGCAAGTGCAATCTCTTCAATAGCTATAGAAAATAATAACATTAAAGAATATATTGAATTATCAAATAAAATAAGAAAAATATTTATGGAAAATGATGAAATATCAATTTTTCTAAAAAATAATTTCATAGATTTAAATACAAGATATAACTTTCTGGATAAAGTTTTTTTGAATACTAATTTAGATAAAAACTTGTTAAATGTTTTAAAACTCTTAACAGAACGAAATTTAATCTCAGCAACTAAAAGTATTTTCAAAAAAGTGGAATTCAACTTATTAAAAGCAACTGAGATATCAAAAGGTTATATTTACTCTGTTGAGAAGTTAGATGAAAAACTTATTAAAGAACTAGAATTGAAACTTAGTAAGAAACTTAACCAAACAATTACACTTGAAAATCTGATTGACAAGTCACTTATTGCTGGAATAAAAGTTGAAATCAACGATCATAGGTTTGATTCTTCTATAAAAGGAAAAATAGAAGATATGAAACTTCAAATATTACAAAATAGAAAATAGGGGTGAAAATATGCCACTAAAAATCAACGAAATTTCCGAGGTTATTAAAAAACAAATTCAAAATTACGGAAAAGAAATAGTTAAAAATGAAGAAGGTGTCGTAGCCAGTATCGGTGACGGTGTAGCCTTATTATTCGGACTTGATGAAGTTATGATGGGTGAACTTTTAATCTTTGACAACGATATTTATGGTATGGCTTTAAGTCTTGAAGATGGTGCTGTTGGTGCTGTTATTATTGGTGATGATTCACAAATAAAACAAGGTGACAAGGTCAAAAGAACAAAGAGAGTAGTAGAAACACCTGTCGGAGATGAGTTACTTGGAAGAGTTTTAAATGGTATTGGTCAGCCTATAGATGGTAACGGACCTTTCAAAGAAAACAAGTTCTCTCCAGTAGAAAAAATAGCTTCAGGAGTTATGTCAAGGAAATCTGTCGATCAACCGCTTGAAACAGGTTTGCTTTCGGTAGACTCAATTATTCCAATTGGAAAAGGTCAACGTGAGCTTATAATTGGTGACAGACAAACTGGTAAAACTGCCATAGCAATTGACACTATAATAAACCAAAAAGGTAAAAATGTTAAATGTGTTTATGTTGCAATAGGTCAAAAAGAATCAACAGTAGCACAGGTTGTCGAAAAGTTAAAGCAAGCTGGAGCAATGGAATTTACAACGGTTATATCAGCTTCTGCTAGTGAATCTGCTCCAATGCAATATCTTGCACCTTATTCTGGTGTTTCTATTGCAGAGGAATGAATGTCTCAAGGAGATGATGTCTTAATTATTTATGATGATCTTTCTAAACATGCCGTTGCATATAGAACGCTTGCACTTCTACTTCGTAGACCACCAGGTCGTGAAGCTTATCCAGGAGATGTATTTTACTTACACTCTAGACTTTTAGAAAGAGCAGCAAGGGTTAATGAAAAATTTGGTGGTGGTAGCATAACCGCTCTACCAATTATTGAAACTCAAGCTGGAGATATATCAGCTTACATTCCTACTAATGTAATATCAATTACAGACGGACAAATATTCCTTTCAGATCAGTTATTCAACTCTGGTATTAGACCAGCTGTTGACACAGGTTTATCTGTTTCAAGGGTAGGTTCTTCTGCACAAATTAAAGCTGTTAAACAAATGGCCGGTACATTAAAATTAGAACTAGCACAATATTATGAATTACAAGCGTTTGCAAAATTTGGTAGTGATTTGGACGAGACAACTAAGGCTACATTAAACCATGGAAATAAAATTGTGGAGTTATTAAAACAGAGACAGTATAATCCGTTGTCACAAATTGATCAATCTATAATACTTTTAGCTATTAAAAAAAGATTAATCAAATGACTTCCTGTAAGTGAAATGTCAATTTTCAAAGAAGCGCTGTTGCTCCATTTCAATAATGATAAAACAGCACAAGCCTTAAGAAAATTATTAGAAGCAGAACAAGAGTTCAGTGAAGAACTAACAAAAAAAATTGAAGCACAAATTGTTATTGTTCTTAAAAAAATAATTACCGGAATTAAAGGATGAAAAGCATCAGACTTTGGTGACCAAAAGGAATGGAGCAAATTATAGATGCCAAACCTTAGTGAGTTAAAAACACAAATTGGATCAGTTAAAGATATCGGTAAAATAACAGGGGCAATGGAATTAGTTGCAACAGCCAAATTAAAAAAAATCACTCGTAGAGTTGGTGAAATTCATAATTACCTTGAAGAGGTGTACGACGTTTTCAATTATATTATTTCCAACTCAGAAGATTCGATTTATTTGAAAAAACCTAACCAACAAATTAATAATACATTATGAGTTTTGATATCTTCTAACTTGGGATTGTGTGGCGGTTACAATGCAAATATTTTTAAACTTGTTCAAAATGAAATTAAACAAGAAGATAGCATAATTGCTATTGGGACAAAAGCAATCAATTTTTGTAATCAATATAATTTCAATATCAAGAGCAAAGTTACAAATATTGATGTTGACTTTACTAACGAACAAGCAAGAGAAATTGCATCTGATATCCTGGAAGCATATACTTTAAAAAAATATGATGCAGTTAATATTGTTTATACAAAATTCATCAATAATGCCACATTCGAACCAAGCATTATAAATATGTTTCCGATTGAAAAAAAAGAACAATCAAATACGGGAGAGATTATTACACTTGAACCAGACCCAGAAACAGTCTTGGCTACGTCTATTTCACTTTATTTGAACACAATAATCTTTGGAACAATACTTGAATCTCAGCTTTCCGAGCAAGCAAGTAGAAGAATGGCTATGGAGTCAGCTACAAAAAATGGAAAGGAATTATCACAAGAGCTAACAGTTTTATATAATAGAAAACGACAAGAAAACATAACACAAGAAATTAGTGAAATTGTTGGTGGAGCTAATGCTCAAAATGATAATTAATATAGGAGGTATAAAAAATGAAAATTACTAAAGGTAAAATTATTCAAGTTATGGGTCCGGTAGTCGATGTTAAGTTCAAAGAAAATGAAATGCCAAGCTTGTATAATACTATTGAATTACAAAACAACGGTGGAAAGCTTGTTTTGGAAGTTGTCCAACATATTGGAGATGATCTTGTAAGAACTATTGCCATGGGACCAACAGAAGGTCTTGTAAGAGGAGTGGAAGTTACCAATACAGGAGCACCAATTTCTGTACCTGTCGGAGACGAGGTTCTTGGAAGAATGTTTAATGTGTTAGGTGACCCTATTGATGATAAACCTCCTGTTCAATCAAAAAGAATGCCCATTCATAGAGCGGCACCAACATATGATGAATTGACTACATCAGCTGAAATCTTAGAAACTGGAATAAAAGTTGTAGACTTAATGATGCCTTTCTCAAAAGGTGGAAAAATTGGTTTATTTGGTGGTGCAGGAGTGGGTAAGACAGTTCTTGTTCAAGAATTAATCAATAACGTTGCAAAAGCTCACGGTGGAATCTCAGTATTTGCTGGAGTAGGCGAGAGAACAAGAGAGGGTAACGACCTTTATTATGAAATGATAGAAGCAGGGGTTATTGATAAGACTAGTTTAGTTTTTGGTCAAATGAACGAACCCCCAGGTGCTAGAATGAGAGTTGCTCTTACTGGCTTGACAATCGCTGAATATTTTAGGGATGAAAGAAATCAAGATGTACTACTATTCATTGACAACATCTTTAGATTCACACAAGCAGGGTCTGAAGTATCGGCGTTATTAGGTAGAATGCCATCTGCTGTTGGTTACCAACCAACATTAGCAACTGAAATGGGAGCTTTGCAAGAAAGAATTACATCTACTCAAAAAGGTTCTATTACTTCCGTTCAAGCAGTTTACGTACCAGCAGACGACTTAACAGACCCAGCCCCAGCAACCACTTTCGCTCACCTTGACGCAAGGGTTGTTTTGGATAGATCAATTGCAGCCCTAGGTATTTATCCAGCCATTGATCCACTTGACTCGAGTTCAAGAATTTTAGATCCAAGTATTGTTGGTGAAGATCACTATTCTGTAGCCTTGAGCATTCAAGAGACTCTTCAAAAATACAAAGAGTTACAATCAATAATAGCTATTTTAGGTATGGATGAACTATCTGAGGAAGATAGAATTATAGTTAACAGGGCTAGAAAAATAAGAAACTTCATGTCACAGCCATTTACTGTGGGAGAAAAATTCACTGGAAGAAGTGGTAAGTATGTCCCAATATCAGAAACAATTAGATCATTCAAAGCAATCTTAAATGGAGAGATGGACGACGTTCCAGAAACATTATTTATGTATGCGGGTTCTATTGATGAAGTAAATGAAAGATTCAAAAAAGAAAATAAATAATGAAGCTTAAAGTAATCACACCCGACGGAATTTTCTTAAATGATATTGAAGTTAACTATGTTGGTGTTCAAACTAGCGCCGGTGATATGACTATATACTCAAGACATATTCCGATAGTTTCAACACTCATTATTGGTGTTTTGAAATATGAACACGAAAATATAAAAAAATATATTCATGTACATAGAGGAATTTTACAAGTGTCTAAGGAACAAGTGAAAATTCTAACACAACGTCTTTATGAAGTCGACGAAAATGGGAAAAGAATCTCTGAAAACACATACGAATAATAAAAATACTCGTTTATTTCCAAAACGAGTATTTTTATTTTTTTAATTCTGTTTTCTTTAAGAGAAGTGCATCTTCCCTTTTTCTTAATTGGTCTTGAACCTTGTCTTCAATAATCTTTGTAAAAGCTCACATTTTTTCTCTTTTAAGAAAACCCATAAACCTTACATAGTTTACTTGTAATGGCTTAAAGTTGATTCTCCCAAGATCTACATTTTTTAAAATACCTGCTATTTTTTTGTTAATAATAACTTGTTCGCGACAATTTTCTAACCTAGTTCTATGTTCAGGTGGAAAATCACTTAAATTTTTGTAAATGTTTTCGACACTTCCATATTTTTCTATGAGTTTGATTGCCGTGTTGTAATGCATCCCTTTAACACCTTTTATATTATCTGAGTGGTCACCCAACAAACTCTTCATATCTGGTATTTGTGATGGTTTACATCCAAACTTTTCAAAAACTTCTTTTTCTGTTATGGTTTCTTTTTCTGTTTTTTTAGACTGTTGTGAGATTACATTTACATCTTTTGATATTAGTTGGTAAGTATCTTTGTCATTTGAAATAATATCAACCTTATAACCAAGTTTGACAGCAATCCTGGTTATTGTGCCCATGATGTCATCTCCCTCGTACTGACATTTTTCATATCAGGGGATGTTAGCAGATGTTAAAAAATCTCTTACTAATTGCATTTGTGGTATTAAATCACTTGGCGTTTCTTTTCTTGTAGCTTTATAAGCAGGATAAATATCTCTTCTTCAACATTCTTTTCCAACATCAAAGGTAACAATAACTGTGTGATAATTGTTGCTATTAATCATTTCATATATTTTTGCTACAAACACGTAAAGTGCATTAATTAGCACTCCCTCACGATTTACAGCAACCTTTTTCCTTTTTAAAGAACCGTAATATCCTTTATGTAATAAATGATAACCATCAACTATTACGACCTTTTTCTTTTCTTCCATTTTTCATTCTCCTAATAATAATCATATTTTTTTGCTATTATTTCTATTTCGTTACTGATGGGATTTAGAAGTTCTAAATCGTTTATAAAAAAATCCAATACAACAGTATCTTCTCAAAACTCTTTTGTTGTCTCTTTGATAGATAATTTATGTAGATAAGTTGTTATTTTTTTTAAGTGACTAATATTAAAACTTATTTTTAGACTGAATTTGAGTTCTAAAATACTAAAACTCATCTCTTTTAGTAACTGGATTGCACCATTACTATAAGCTCTTTGAAGCCCGCCAGTTCCTAACTTGATGCCACCATAATATCTAACACAAAAGATTATTATGTTCGTCAGCTTGTTAACTTCAATTAGTCTTAATAAAGGTTCGCCGGCTGTTCCTATGGGTTCGCTGTCATTATTGTAACCATATTTTGGATTTTCATAGCCATATTTATAAGCTCAACAATTGTGTCGTGCATCTATTCTTCGATACTTATTTATAAATTCTTCTAAATCAGATTTGTTTTCAACTCTACCTATATAGGTAATAAATTTAGATTTTTTGATTGTTTCTTCAAAGATAAGAACTTTATCAACATCAGGTACCTTCAAATAAATCACCATCGTTACCAAATTTATTTTCTCACATATATGAAAAAAATAAAGGTTTAAGTTGGATTATTTAAAAATAAATATTTAGACTTTTTGTTTTTTGATTGCCTTTGTAAGTTATTTTGCAAGAAAAAGGTTGAATTAAAATAGTAACTATTTTAAAAAAAAGTTATAATTACTTTGTTATTGGTTTAATATTATCTAACAAAAAAAGGAGATACCTATGGCTAGAGACAAGGTTATAATAAAGAAACACGGTAAAATAGCCGATCAAATAATTTCTTTACAAGAAAAATTTGAAAAACTTTCTGATGAGCAACTTAAGGAAAAAACTTTAGAATTTAGAGAAAGATTGCAAAACAACGAAACTCTTGATGATTTATTAGTAGAGGCCTATGCAACTGTCAGAGAAGCTGCATACAGAGTTCTTGGATTAAGGGCATACAAAGTTCAACTTATTGGAGGTATCATATTACACGAAGGTGACATCGCAGAGATGAGAACCGGTGAAGGTAAGACTTTAACCGGATTGTTTCCAGCATATTTAAATGCTCTTACAGGTGAAGGAGTACATGTTGTTACAGTTAACGAGTACCTTTCAAAAAGAGATAGTGAAATTAATGGACAAGTTTACAATTTCTTAGGATTAACTGTTGGTTTGAACGGAAGAGACCTTACAAAGGATATGAAAAGAGATGCCTATAGTCAAGACATCACATATACTACTAACTCAGAATTAGGTTTTGACTATCTAAGGGATAATATGGTATATTCATACTCTCAAAAAACCCAACGAAAACTTAATTATGCAATTATCGATGAGGCAGATTCTATCTTAATTGACGAAGCTAGAACGCCATTGATAATATCTGGTGGAAGCCAAAATAGGGTAAATATGTACAAGGCTGCAGACGCCCTAGCCAAAACACTTAAAGAACCCGCTGATGTCGAAATTGATTTGGAATCTAAACAAGTTTATTTGACTGATGAAGGAATTAAGAAAGCGCAAAAGTTTTTTAGTATAGACAACCTTTTTGATTTTAAAAATACTGAGGTTTTTCACTTAATTATGAATGCTTTGAAAGCCAACTTCACTTTTAAAGCTGAAATTGAATATACAGTCCAAGATAATGAAATAATTTTAATTGACCAGTTTACAGGAAGAACTATGCCAGGTAGAGCGTATAGTGATGGTTTACAACAAGCATTACAAGCTAAAGAAAATGTTGAAATAGAGGAAGAAACATCTACTTTAGCAACAATAACTTATCAAAACTTTTATAGACTTTATAGTAAGCTAGCGGGTATGACAGGTACTGCTAAAACCGAAGAAGAAGAGTTTATTAAAATTTATAATACAAGGGTTATTGTCTGTCCAACTAATAAACCAATTATCCGTAAGGATGAACCAGATCTTACTTTTGGTACAAAACACGCCAAATTTAAAAAATTGATAGTAGATATCAAAGAAATAAATGAAAAAGGAAGACCAATACTTATAGGTACTACAAGCGTTGAGTCATCAGAACAAGTTGCCCATTATCTTGATAAAGCTGGACTAAAGTTTGAAATGATTAATGCCAAAAATCACCATCGTGAAGCAGAAATAGTTGAAAAAGCTGGACAGTTTAAAGCAATAACCTTAGCTACTAACATGGCGGGTCGTGGTACTGATATTAAATTAACAGAGGAAACCAGACAATTGGGTGGTTTATATGTTATTGGAATAGAAAGAAATGAAGCTCGCCGTATTGATAATCAGTTAAGAGGACGTGCAGGTCGTCAAGGTGACCCTGGGGACTCAAAGTTTTATATATCGATGGAAGACGATCTTATGGTTCGTTTTACAGCACCAAAAGTTAGACAAATGTTTTTAAAACTAGGTGATGATCACATAGAATCTAAGATGTTTACAAGAGCAATCACTAACGCTCAAAAAAAACTTGAGGGTTTAAACTTTGATCAAAGAAAAAATGTTCTTGATTATGATAATATTTTGAGTCAACAAAGAGAAGCCATTTATGCTCAAAGAGATGACATTCTTTTACAACCAGATCTGAAAGTTGTTCTTGAAAAGTTTCAATACACAATTGCATATGAATTGGTAGATCGCAGTTCAGAACTTGTTCGTGGAGAAAAAACAGTTAGAATCAAAACTCTTATTAATCAATTAAATAATGTCTTTGTTATGGAAGATAGTTTAATAGAATCTGATTTCGATGGACTTGAAAAAAACGAAATGGCGAAGTTAGTTCAGAAAAAAATGATGGAGTTTTACATATTCAAAATTAAAGATGTACCAGAGAATGTAATTACCGAACTAGAACGTCGCACTATTTTGCAAGCTTTTGACAAATATTGAACAAGACACATCAACCTAGCTCAAAAACTAAGAAGTGGTATTTACTTGCAACAATATGCTCAAAACAACCCACTTCACCAATATGTTGAAGAATCTGCTAAGTTATTTAACAAGATGAAGATAGATATTGCAGAAGAAACTATCATAAACCTAAATACTTCTTTCTTCAAACAAAAAGAAGATGTGTCAGTTGAATTCGATCCAAACGAAGGTGAAAAGAAAGTTATCAACATTACCGAGACAGATATTGATGATATTCTGGCTGAAATTGGTATTACAAAAGAAAACTTCTCTCGTGATAGTGTTAATAAAAGGTTCACTGAGTTAAATAACGAGTTTAAAGATGACGAACAGACACTTCGCAAATTGAGTATTCAGTATGAAATTTTAAAAGGTCTTATGGATAAATTGGATTCTATGTTCGAAGATCAACAAAAAATCACTAAAGAATTGTCGCAGCAAGAATTAGACAAAATTGTATCTAAATTTGGATTATCTGGTAAAAAATTCACTCCGAACGATGTTAAAGAAGCTTTTGAAAGGTTATCTGAAGGTTTAGACGAGCAAGAACGAACTACTCTTTTAATGGAATCACAAATTGTTATGGCTATATCACTACAGCTTGAAAAACTTCTAAAAGAACAATCAAAATCAGGTGAGTTTGTTGTTACTGACGAGGATGGAAAAGTTAAAAAGGTATTCAAAACAAATAAGGATGGTTCTATTTCAGAAGACGACATAGAAGATACAGAAAAAGTACAAACTAAAACCAAAATTGGATAAATCCAAAATTGGTTTTATTTTTTTTATTAAAAATGGTAATATCTTTAAAATAAATCTAAAATAGGTTTATAAAGGAGTCTAATTTATGGCAAAAACATTTAAAGAATTTGACTTGGTAACAAACTTCAAACCGGGTGGAGACCAACCAAAAGCAATAGAAGCTTTAATAAATGGTTTGAAGGAAGGAAAAAAACATCAAGTTTTGTTAGGTGCAACTGGAACGGGTAAAACATTTACAATGGCAAATATCATCAAAGAAATGAATAAACCCACATTAGTATTAGCTCACAATAAAACATTAGCTATGCAGTTATATATAGAGTTCAAAGAGTTATTTCCAAATAATAGAGTAGAATATTTTGTATCAAACTTTGACTTTTATCAACCAGAGGCTTACATACCTTCAAGAGATTTATATATTGATAAGGATGCTAAAAGAAATAATGATTTAGAGATGATGCGATTAAGCACTATGAATGCTTTAATGCTTAGAACAGACACAATTGTTGTTGCATCTGTCGCTGCAATTTATGCCACACAAGATCCAAAAGAGTATGGTGAGGTTTTTTTTGAGTTAGCAGTTGGTCAATCTATTTCTAAAAAACAGTTATTAACATTTTTAGTTCAGACTGGTTATGTAAGAAATGAGACCCACTTAGATATGGGTTGTTTTAGCGCCAAAGGCGATGTAATTAAAATTGCTCCAAGTTGGACAGATGATTATAATATTAGAATATCAATGTTTGGAAATGAAATTGAAGCAATTGATATTCTTGATGTTTTAAACAATACTGTTAAAGAAAGTTTGAGAATGTTCACAGTATTTCCGGCTTCGTCATATGTAACAGATTTTGATAAGATGAAACTTGTCATTAAAAACATTGAAAAAGAACTTGAAGGTCGTGTAAAGGAGTTACTTGATCAAGGAAAAGTTTTAGAAGCAGATCGTCTAGATAAAAGAACAAGATACGATTTAGAACTGCTTAGTGAATTTGGAATGTGTAGTGGTATTGAAAACTATTCTGCGCATATTGACTTTAGAGCACCAGGAACACCTCCGTATAGTTTGGTAGATTATTTTGGAGAAGATTTCTTAACCATTATAGATGAGTCGCATATGATGATTCCTCAAATAAAAGGGATGTTTAATACAGACAGAAGTAGAAAAGAAACATTAGTAAATCACGGTTTTAGATTACCAAGTGCATTGGATAATAGGCCCTTGAACTTTGAAGAGTTCACTGGAAAACTCCAAAGCGTAATTTACACTTCAGCTACTCCTGGTGATTATGAGTTAGAATTAACAAATGGGGTAGTTACTGAACAAATTATTAGACCAACGGGACTAGTAGACCCTGTCATCGAAGTTTGACCAACCACAAATCAAATGGAAAATATAATTACAGAAATACATAAAGTATCTGCTAAGAAACAAAAAGTGTTCATAACTTCTCTTACAATAAAACAGTCCGAAGACATTACCTCGTTTTTACAAGATAGAAATATTAAAGTGGCATATCTTCACTCTGAACTTAAAACTTTAGAAAGAAATCAAGTGCTTTTAGATCTTCGAAAAGGAGTTTACGATGTTATTGTTGGTGTCAATTTACTAAGAGAAGGATTAGACATACCTGAAGTTAGTCTTGTGTGTATTTTAGACGCAGACAAACAAGGATTTTTGAGAAACACAAGAAGTTTGATACAAACAGTTGGTAGAGCTGCACGTAACTCAGAAGGTAGAGTTATATTTTTTGCAGATAAAATCTCACAAGCCATGGAAGAGGCTATGCAAGAGACAAAAAGAAGAAGAGATAAACAAATCGCTTTTAACAAGGCCAATAATATTGTGCCTCAAACAATTGTAAAAAAAATAAGTGATATTGGTTCTTCTGTAAATATAAGAAACAAAATTAAAGAGCTTAAAGGAAAAAATAGTAAAGAAAAAGCCGAAGAAAAAATTATTGCTGACCTTAGAAAAGAAATGCTTTTGGCAGCAAAAGAACAAAATTATGAAAAAGCAGCAGAATTAAGAGATATAATCTTAGAACTACAAGCTTTATAGGAGAAATAAAATGGCAAATAACAAACTGATAATAAAAGGTGCTAGGGAACACAACCTTAAAAATATTGATATAGAATTACCAAAAGAGAAATTAATAGTTTTTACCGGTTTATCTGGAAGTGGAAAGTCTTCACTTGCTTTTAATACTATTTATGCAGAAGGAGAAAGAAGATATATAGAATCATTATCTTCATTCTCTAGACAATTTTTGAAGTCAGTGGAAAAACCAGATGTTGATGATATAGAAGGACTAAGTCCAGCAATCTCAATTGATCAAAAAACCACTAGTCATAACCCGCGTTCTACAGTTGGAACAACTACTGAAATACACGATCACTTAAGACTACTTTATGCAAATGTTGGAACTCCATATTGTATTAACGGTCATGGTCCAATTCAAACTTCTTCAATCAAAGAAATAATCGATACTTTAAAAAAAGAAACAAGTGATCATGAACAATTCTTTATTTTGGCACCCGTAGTTAGAGATAAAAAAGGAACACACAAAGACTTATTCTTGAAACTAAATAAAGAAGGATTTATTAGAGCGCTAGTTAATGGCAAAATCAGAAACTTAGACGAAGACATAGAACTAGAACAAAATAAAAGACATAACATAGATATTGTGGTAGATAGATTAATTTATCAAGAAGATGATGAAGATTTGCAATCAAGAATATATGCTGCAATTGAGGTCGGTCTTTCTTATTCTAATGGTTTAATAAAAATACAATATCCTAAAAGAAATGATGAAACCCGTCTATTCTCAACTAAGTATTCTTGCAGTGAGTGTGGATTTATAATACCAAATCTTGAAGCAAACCTATTTTCTTTTAACAAAAAAAATGGAGCTTGTGAAGTCTGCTCTGGTTTGGGAGTTAACTTAGAAGCTGACCCGAGCCTGATTATTCCTGATGACAACTTATCTATCAGATCAGGAGGTATTCTTTATTATAAAAATCTAGTAGACAGTCAAAACATAGAATGACAAAAGTTTAAATCTTTATGTAATTACTACTTAATAGATTTGAACCAACCCATTAACACTTTATCTGCAAAACAAATGAAAGTCATATTATGGGGTAGTGAAGAACCAATCGAAACAAAAATAACAACTTCAAGCGGTAATGTCTATAATGCCTTCGATTATATTGAGGGAGTTGGAAGCTTAATTGAAAGAAGATTTATTGAAACTAGTTCTGAAGAAAACAGAAAATATTATGGAAAATACATGGTATCAAAAGAGTGTAAAGCTTGTCAAGGACAACGTTTAAACCCAATTGCATTGAGTGTAAAATTAAATGGATTAAACATTGCTGAGTTTGTGAATTTAACCATCGAGGAAGAACTTAACTTTTTATTAAATTTAAAACTTACTGAACAACAAGAAAAAATAGCAAGCCTAGTCCTTCAACAACTTTTATCTAGGATAAGTTTTTTAAACGAAGTCGGTCTAAACTATTTAACACTTTCTAGAAGTGCAACCACTTTATCTGGTGGAGAGGCACAAAGAATTCGTTTAGCTAAACAACTTGGTTCGAAGCTGTCGGGGGTCCTATATGTTTTGGATGAACCTTCTATAGGATTGCACCAAAGAGATAACGACAAATTAATCAATACTTTGAAAAAGCTAAGAGATTTAGGGAATACCCTTATAGTTGTTGAACATGATGAAGATACTATGAAAGAAGCTGATTGAATTGTTGACATTGGCCCAGGAGCAGGGACACGCGGTGGAGAAGTAATGGCCCAGGGAACATACGAAGATATTTGTAAAAATGAAAACTCGATAACTGGACAATATTTATCTAAAAAATTATCTATACCAACACCAAAAAAACGTAGAGGTGGAAATGGGAAGAAGTTAGAGATTCTCGAAGTTACAGAAAACAACTTAAAAAAAATTGATGTGACCATACCACTTGGTAAGTTTGTAACTATTACTGGAGTAAGTGGTAGTGGTAAATCAACATTAGTTGAAGAGGTAATATACAAAGGTCTCCGCAAGGAAATAAACAATGAATTAATTAGACCTGGTAAGTACAAAAAAATGAAGGGTCACGAGAATATCGACAAAATAATTTATGTCTCACAAGACCCAATTGGTAAAACTCCTAGATCAAATCCAGCAACATATACATCTGTTTTTGATGATATTAGAGACCTTTTTGCGGAAGTCCCAGAAGCTAAAATTCGCGGATATAAAAAAGGAAGATTTAGTTTTAATGTACCAGGTGGAAGATGTGACACTTGCCAAGGTGATGGAGTTGTTAGAGTGGATATGCAGTTTCTTGGTTTTGTGGAAGTTATTTGTGAAACTTGTAACGGCCGTAGATATAATGAAGAAACTTTACAAGTTAAATACAAAAAGAAAAATGTACACGATGTATTAAATATGACAGTAGAAGAAGCTTATGAGTTTTTTGAAAACGTTCCAAAAATTAATCTTAAACTAAAAACAATACTTGACGTTGGTTTGGGTTACATTAAACTCGGACAAAATGCAACTACTTTGTCTGGGGGAGAGGCTCAGAGAGTTAAGTTATCTACTTTCTTGTTAAAAAAATCAACTGGAAAAACAATGTTCTTACTTGATGAACCAACAACGGGTCTTCATATAGATGATGTAAAGCGATTAATAAAGATTTTAAATATTTTAGTAGACCAAGGAAATACAGTTTTAACTATTGAACATAATTTAGACTTCATCAAGGTTTCTGATCATATAATTGATTTGGGACCGGATGGAGGTTCAGAAGGTGGGAACATTTTAGTAACAGGAACCCCTGAACAAGTTTGTTTGTCATCGGAAAGTTATACTGCCAAATACCTTAAGGCATACTTAAATGATTAGTGTAGATAAAAAACTTATCCCATTCAAGACTTATTTTCAAAGACAATATAACCTAAGTAAACTTTTGAATGATATTGGTAATCCACAAAATAAATTTGAGGTTGTAAATATTGTAGGCACCAATGGGAAGGGTTCAACAGCTAAGTTTATTTATGATAACTTAGTCGGTAAAATAGCTAACATCGGTCTTTTTACATCACCTGCATTTTTATTTCATAATGAGCGAATTAAGGTAAATGAAAATCCCATTACTGATAAACAATTAAAAGCAATCATCAAAAAATATAAAAAAATTTTTGCGAACTATAAGTTAACGTTTTTTGAAATTTGAACTTTCGTTGCAATAATTTATTTTACACATATGAATGTAGAACTAGCCATAATAGAAGCTGGCATTGGTGGTATTTTGGATTCCACTAATGTATTTCAAAACCAAAAAGCAGTCTGCATTACAACTATTGATTTAGATCACACAGAAGTTTTAGGGTCAAAAGTTGAAAACATAATTGAACAAAAAATAGGGATTGTCAAACCAAATGCAAAGGTTTTTATTAGCCACGACAACTTAAAATACAAAGATATAATATCGATGTATTGTAAGAATAATATAAATTATTGCGAGATTTTTCAAGGAGAACAAACATACCAAAAGTACAATAAAGGTTTGGCAAAAGAACTTGTTGAGTACTTAGGTTATTCTTTTACAAGTTATCTAGAACCTCCTTTAGGTAGATTGACCATCTTAAATAAAAATCCCTTGCTATTAATCGATGGATGTCATAATATCTCAGGGGCAAGAGAGTTGTCCAAAGAATGCAAAAAAATCCCAAACCTAACAATTTTGTTCGCTGCGATAAAAGGTAAAGAACAAAACGAAATGATAGAAGTTTTAGAAAAAAGCTGTGATAAACTTTTTGTTACAACATTCAAACATTTCAAAAGTTGGGACATAAATAAAGTTGATCATCCGAATAGGGTCAAGAACTGAAAAAAGTTTTTAAGAAAAAATAAAGATAAAAGTATCCTTATATGTGGAAGTTTATATTTCATTCCATTAATATATAAGTGGTTTTTAAGGAGAAAATAATGAATTTTTACATTTTGACGAATATTATAGGTATTATTGGTGTTTGTGCCACCTTAATAATTGCACTAGCAATGGAAAAGTTTACATTTAAAAAAATAAGTGTTAAGCACTTAACTGTCATATCAACTTTTGGCGCTTGTTCTGTTGTATTAACGAATATACTTGGTTACAATATTCCGATATTAGGAAATATTAGATTAGCTTTTGGTGATTGAATTATATTCTTTTTAGGAATGCTATTCGGACCAATTTGTGGTGTTATGTCTGGAATCTCGATAGATGTTGTGGGGTCAGTTATACCAAATAGTTTTGGATACCACGCGGGTTACATGTTTAACAAATCTGTTTTAGGATTACTGGGTGCACTTGTATTCATTTTTAAAAAAGAAAAACATATACTTTTAAAAGTAATTTTACTTTATAGTATCGGATACGTACTACAAAGTCTTTTACTTAACCAGATATGGATGATGTCTTGAAAAGGAGAAGCAGCTTGAGTAGATTTGATAGGTAAATTGATAAAGTTACCAATAACTTTACCCATTTATATATCTGTGACATATTCAAGCTTCAGAATTATAAAACCATTACTTAATAAATGGACTATGGAGAATGTTTGGTGTTTTAGAAACAAAAACACACCTAATAGCTCATATTTAACTAGTGATAAACTTTAATGAGTTTAAAACTAGTTTTTTTTTATCCATAAATCTCGTTATAATAATTAAAGCGAGGTTACTTATGAAAAAACTAACACTTAAAAACTTAATAGAAAAGTTTGATTTAGAAGTATTGGCTGGTTTAGAAAAAATAGACAGTCAAGTAAAAGTTTATGGTCTTAATCGAGCAGGTTTGGAGTTAACTGGTTACTTTGAAGAAGGAGCTAAATCACACAGGCTTGTTCTAATGTCAACAAAAGAGTATAACTATATCATGAATTTTGATGTCAAAGAACGTGAAGGACGTTATCGAAAATTATTGATGAAGGATATTCCGGGAGTTATCATTACATCTAAGTTCACAGATGAAGTATTTTTTAATGTAGCAAAGGAATTGAATGTTCCTGTTTTAAGAACTTCAATTGAGTCTACAAGTGACTTTATGCACAACTCTCTAGATTATATGGATTATTTTTTCGCACCTAAAATAGAAATGCATGCTTCTTTTATGAATATATTTGGGAAAGGCGTTATATTCATTGGCGAGTCTGGAATCGGTAAATCTGAGATCGCAATGGACCTTGTTAAAAGTAATCATTTATTTGTTGGTGATGATAGGATTGTGGTGACAAAAAAATCCGGCTCTCTATTTGGGAGAAGCCATGAAATCTTAAAAAATTTAGTTGAAGTTCGCGGTATCGGTATAATTGATATTTCAAAAACAAATGGTTATCAAGTAATTATGGAGGAATCAACAGTTGATTTGGTTATTGAATTATCAGCATTTAAAAAAGATGGTGTTGATGATTCTGAAAGGTTAGGAAAAGATTTTCAAAGTTATAATATTTTAGGAGTTGATGTTCCCTACATAAAAATACCAGTTTCTTCTGGAAGAAATATTCCTAATATAATAGAAACAGCAGTTTCAAAATTAAAAATAACACAGAGCGGACTTTATAATGATGATGCTTCTCTATTAACGGAAAGAGTGATGGCTTTTACAGATGATTAATTTTTTAGCCGATGATCAAAGAAACACGTCAAATGAACTGTGAAATAACGGATCAGATTACTTATCTTTTATGTATCCTATACTTGTACTATGCGGGGTGCTTGTAACAATTATTGCCTCTGCAATCCAACTTAAAATAAGAAAAATACCACTTAAAGAGTTTATGAATTCTATTTATATAGTTATTCCAGCTGGTGTAATTGGAGGGTCTATATTTGGTAAGTTAGGTACAAATACTCCGATATATAAACTTATATTTATTTGAGAACCGGGACTAAGTATTTTTGGTGCTTTATTTGCTGGTGGAGCAGCGGGGTTTGTTTGATTTTGATATCAAAGACATCACACAAGAATCTCTATATGAGTTTATGCTGATTGTATTGTTCCAAATATATTATTAGGACAAGCAATAGGGCGATGAGGAAATTTATTCAATCATGAGATTTTAGGAAGGCAAACTGATATTTCAAAGTTTCAATGATTACCTGAGTGAATTTGAATGAGATTGTTTTACTTTGTTGACCCTTCAACGGGTCAAAAATTATCAAGCCTAAGCTATAACGAACCGCTATTTTTATTTGAATCGATTGCTACATTGATGACTTGATTTTTTATAACATTTTTTATCGCTAATCTGGGTAAAATTATTAGTAAAAAACCTTGGAATGTTAATCCTTTAGCATTTCCTTGTAAAAAATGAGTTTCAAAAAACTCGATTCAAGACTTTGACAACACTTATCAAAATATTATTTACAAGGTAAATGATAATGGTGAATATAAGTTATCAAAAAGACAAGCATGGTTAAAAGCTTATTTTGTGTATCAGGCAGATAGTCAAGAAGTTAAATCTGCTCAAAGTATTATCGACAATCACAAGCGTTCGTATTTACAAGCTTTAGATAAGTATAAAGGAATTAAACTTAAAAGAGATAATGAGATAAACGTAATTAAAAAAGAAATGTTTAAAAAACGATTATCTAAAAAAGAATTCAGATTTCGTAAAAATAATTTGAAAAAAGATTATTGAAAAATTTTGAAAGAGTTAAGATGAAAGAAAAGTAGAGTATTAAATTTCTTAACCTTGAACTCACAAGAACTATATAATATTAATAATAAGGATAAGTATTTTGTTATTCATTCTGGTGTATTATGCTCCACATATGTTATATTTTATTCTATAATTAGATTTATATTAGACACATCAAGAACAACCTATGAGTTGTCGTTCAAATGAAATCCCGTAATGAATTATCTTTCCTTAACAGGAATATTGATTCTGGGCTTCATAATGGTGATTTGCGCTCAGTTTATAGCGCCAAAAAAATGAAGGGAAGAAGGTTGGTTATATGAAAAATCATATTAAAACAGATTACGATTTGATTATAGCGGGTGCAGGTCCAGCTGGATTAACCGCTGCGCTTTACGCTTGTAGGGCTGGCTTGAATGTGCTAGTTTTAGAAAAGGAAGCACCAGGTGGAAAAGTTGTTAAAACTGGTGAAATTGAAAATTATCCTGGATTTAACTCTATTAATGGACCAGACCTAGCTTTCAAATTTTTTGATCAAGCAACTTCCATGGGTGCAAAATTTGAGTTTTCAGGATTGTTAGACTTCGAAAAACAAGATATTTTTACTGTTGAATTAGAAAATGGAAAAGAAATCACTTGCAAATCATTAATAATAGCAACTGGAACTAAAGAAAATTTATTAGGTGTACCAGGAGAAAAAGAACTTTATGGTAAAGGAGTTTCATATTGCGCTGTGTGTGACGGTAGCTTCTATAAAGATGTACCTGTTCTAGTTGTTGGCGGAGGATATTCTGCTATTGAAGAGGCTATATTTTTAACTAGATTTGCTTCAACAGTTTACATAGTGCATAGAAGTCAAAATTTTAGAGTTGATAATAAATCACTTGAAAAAGCTAAGAAAAATGAAAAAATCAAATTTATTCTAGATAGTGTTGTTGAAAGAATAAATGGTGATAACAAAGTGGAAAGTGTTGATGTTAAAAATCTCAAAACACAAAAAACCGAAAGTTTTGAAGTGAAAGGTATTTTCCCATTTATCGGTCAATATCCTGTTACAAGTTTCATTAGACACGAAGAAATCTTAAATGATCAAAGACACATAAAAAGTGACGAAAACATGAAAACGTTGATTGAAGGTTTATTTGTAGCAGGAGATGTTAGAAACACACCTTTCAGACAAATTGCGACCGCGGTAGCTGATGGAGCTTTAGCAGGACAAAATGCTGTATCATATATTGAAAATCTCGACTAAGGTCGTTTTTTTTCATAAAATTGAAAATAATTACACGAAAAAGTTCATTTATAAAATTTATATTTTAATTTTCATACTCTTGATAACAACGTATACAATTTATGTTAAAATTTTAAAGGTTAAGGAGTGTTTTTTAATGGAACAATGAACGACGGGTGACAAATTTCCAAATAACCCCAACATAAATCCGCAATGAACAATTCAAGGTGACTACGGTTTCTTACATGTTTATGCATTTACTATGACTTTGGGTGTTATTGTCACTATAGCCATATCCGCTTTTAAATTTTGGCGAAAAGGGCTTAGCTTACGTGAACTGTTGATAGGAGCTTGTTTGAGTGTACCTGCTGGTTTGTTTGGAGCTAGTTTCTTTGGTAAACTAAATGCCGACGGTTATGGTAAAAATGCAAATGGAGCTAGTTTCTTTGAACTATTTGCATTTTGAAAAGAAGGAATGTCGATTCATGGCGCATTATTTTTAGGAGGTTTTGTTGGTATATTAATCTTCTATATTTTAGGTCGTAAACAAAGAGTATCTGTCTTAGTTTACATGGATTGTATATTACCAAATATACTTATCGGACAAGCTATTGGAAGATGGGGAAACTTTTACAACCACGAAATTTTTGGAAAACCAGTCTGAGATGTATCTAGTCACAGTCCAAACCCCTTAAACTGACTACCTGAGTTTTTAAGAGTAAATACTCAATTTAAATACACAGGTAGTGGGGGTGAATTTATTAATGGCATTGAAATGATTAATGGTCATACTTATCAAATGCAACCAATTTTCTTTTACGAATCTATAGCTTTATTTTTAGCTTGGATTGTAATTACGGTGTTCATTCCCGGTATTGGTAGATGAATAAGTAAAAAACCATGAAATTTACATCCAGAAACTTACCAACTCGATTTAAAATATTCGTTTAAGCACGCTTTTACTTGAAAAAAAGACGCTGAAAAACAAACATACTTCGAAGTTTGAAAAAAAGCCTTTTATTCAAATAACAACGAACAAGCAATTAAAAAATATAAAGAAGAGATAACTAAATTGCAAGGAACTAATTCACTTGCAAATAAATGAAAAAAAGGAAAAATGTTAGTTGACGCTAACAATCCAGACAATTATAAAATAATTAAAGCAGGTGTTGAAGCTGGAGCATATTTCTTTTTGTGAAACTTAATTAGATTTGTATTAGAACTTGGTAGACCTAATGATCACTTGTTTTTAATTTATCTACCGACAGCTTCATATATAGCGGTTGGTTTGACTTCCTTATTTGGATTACTTTTTATGTTAGTGTCACAGTTTATTTTTCCTAACTTAATCAGGACCCCTGGTTATGTTTATGAAAAGGAATATTTTTATACTGAGGAGATTATTGATAAAATGACCTCTCAAGAGAGTAAATTAAAAAAAGTTTTAACAAAAGTAATAAGTAAAAAGAAAAGCAAGTAGGGTGATTTAAATGTCTTTTGCAATGAAAGTGAAAGAAGAAATCTTAGAACACACTTTTAGTAAAGAGCAAACCATCATGCTACTTTCGGGCTTCATAAAATATAATGGAGAACTTATTTCTTTAAATGAAAACACAGTCTTGAAACTTTTTTCGTATTCTAATAATGTTATTCGAAAGATATATGCTTTAATTAAAGAAATATATGTTGGTAACATAGAAGTATCCATTATTGATTCGAAAAAATTAAAGAGAAAAAAAATTTATCAATTATTATTAACAACTAACGTTATCAATTTTTTAGCAAAGTATAACATCTATGATATAAAAAAATCTAAAAATCATATTGAAATATATTTAAACTCGGATGAAACCGAAAATTATGGTCTTACGAGAGCCTATATTTCGGGTGTGTTTATTGCTGTTGGAAGTGTTAACTCTCCACAAACAACAAATTATCATGTTGAACTACAAACAAAAGAACCGGAATCAGCTAAATATCTTTGCGATCTTTTAAACCAATTTGATTTTGGTTTTAAAGTTACTACAAGAAAAAAGAAATTTGTATGTTATGCAAAAAAGTCACTTGTAGTATCTGATTTTCTCAAGTTTGTAGACGCCGCAAAGGCCGTGTTAATGTTTGAAAATACTAGAATAAGTCGGGATGTAAATAACAATGTTAACAGAATGTTAAATATTGAAATTTATAATCAACAAAAAACTTATAACGCTGGAATCAAACAAGTAAGGCAGATATCACACATTATGGAAAAAAACATGTTTGACGAATTATCTAAAAAGGCACAAGTGTTAGCACAAGTGCGTTTGGAAAATCCGGAAGCAACCTTCTCTGAACTCGGTGAAATTCTGAACGAAGAGAAGAATGTAAAAATTACCAAGTCGGGAATTAGTAATCTTTTTAAAATTATTGAAAGGTTGTCAGAAAGCATTGGTGAATAGATATGGAAAAAAACAACATAATCTTTATATTTAGTCAAAATATGAAAGAACTAAGAGTAAAAGCAAACATGACTCAAGAAGAATTAGGGTTTAAATCTAAGTTACATAGAAACTACATTTCAGATACCGAAAGAGGTAAAAGAAATGTATCTCTTAAAGCAATTGAAAAAATTGCTGAGGGATTAGGTGTTAATGCTATTGAATTATTTAAAGGTTTCTAAATATTTAGAAAACAAAAAAACATTTTTTGAAAACTCAAAAAATGTTTTTTTTGCCTAATTTATATTTTTTATTAATTTGCGAATTAGTAAATAACAACTTCTGTAAAATTTTCAAACAAAGGGTTATTTCTAATGTCATCATAATTACCGTACAATAAATAAGATTTGAATCCTTTGGATTTTAATGTTTTATAAATTGTTAAATGACTTCTATAATTATTGTCTAATATTAAAATTTTCGAGTCTTTGTTTATTTTCTTAAAATATTTATAATTAAAAGTTGTGACAGGGATGTTAATGGAACCTTTTAAATGATGTTCCGAAAAAGATAGACTATTTCTAATATCGACAATTTGTCATTTTGGGTTATCAATTATGTTTATCAATTTTTTTATACTTTTCGTTCTAAATTTTTTCTTGAAATGATTTGTCTTTAAAAATCTAGAGAAAAACTTTATAACATAATCTAATCACTGCATAATCTCACCGTTATGATTATACTATTCATTCTTATATTTTTGAGGTCTGAGAAAAACTTTTAATTATTTTTTTAACTACCTTTTAAAGCGATTGGTATAAGAATGCCAATCATTAAGAACAAATAAATTGTGTCTTTGTACTTTTACACATTCTTTTTTAGAAAAAGTATGAGAAAATATAGTAATATTATATTGAATTGGAGGCGAAAGTGTGTTAGAAATATTGGCAAGCACATCACAAAGACAACTTGGTAACCAAGTGATATTTGTTTTTGAAATACTAGGCTTAGTGGTCTCGTTCTTGATGATTATGGTTGGACTTATCCAAAATAAAACATCTCAAACAGGCTTAAGTGCACTGAATGGTGGAAATGATGAATTATTTTCTAACTCAAAGGAAAGAGGAACAGATAAAACAATGTCCCTTTGAATGTTTGGGTTGGGAGCTTCACTATTTGTTATTACAATAGTTATAGGTATAATTACAAACACTGTTCTTAAATAATGGTGTTTTTTTATTAGAAAGAAAAGAGTTAATATGAAAGATCTAATTATGAAGGCTATTGGAGTTGATAATAAAACTCACATCAATAACCTTTTACAAAAGTTAAACAAGGATTACGAGGAAATTTCAAGTAATTTAAAGGAGCTTCAACAAGGTTATAAAATAGGTTGGACAAAAGAAAACGTAATTTATTATATTGGTGCTAAATATAAGCTTGGTGTGATAAAAATAAATGATAAAGGTTTTGGATTTGTCAAAGATATGAATGAAGTTTGTGATGATTATTTTGTGCCTCCGATGAGTTTGAATGGTTCAATCTCCACTGATGAAGTAGTTTTTACTTTGGAAAAAGAAAATGATGACAGATTTAGAGCCAATATTGAAGACATAAGTTGTAGGACAAAAACCTCCTTAGTTGGTGAAATACAACCCAGCAAAGACGGGAGGTTTCTTGACTTTATATCTAATGAACCTGGTTTTAAAAACTACCGGATTGTTATGGTCAACCAAAAAGATTTTCACCTCAAAAAAGACATAATTGTAAAAGTAAAAATTCTAGATGTACGAGAAAAAAAACTATTTACTCGTATACAAAAAATTATTGGTGATGCTAATAAGGCGGTCGATAGAATAATTTCAATTGCCTATGAATATAATATTCATCCAGATTTTAATAAACAAACTCTTAGCAATGCAGATCAAGTAGCGGTACCTTTAAACTATGATGACCCTCAGATAAAAAGGCGTTTACCAAAAAGCTTGGTAGATAAAAATTTAGTTACAATCGATGGCGCAGACTCAAAAGATTTAGATGATGCAATTTATGTAGAGAAAGTAAAAGAAGGCTTCAAATTAATAGTAGCTATCGCTGATGTGAGTTATTATGTTACACCGTTTTCACCTTTAGACTCAACAGCATTATTTAGAGGTAACTCGGTATATTTAGCAAATAAAGTAATACCTATGTTGCCTGAAAAATTATCTAACGGTGTTTGTAGTTTAAACCCTTATGAAGATAAACTTTGTTTAGTAGCTGAAATGACTTTTGACAAAAATGGAAAAGTTTTAAATAGAGATGTCTATGAGTCAATTATGAACTCCAAAGCACGCCTTACTTATAAAGAAGTAAATGATTTTTATGCCACAGGTAAATTAGATCATAGCAAAGAAACAGCAAAAATGTTAGAAGTAGCGAAGGAATTACATGACCTCTTAGATATGGAACGATCAGTTCGAGGAGTAATAGAGTTCGATATACCAGAACCAAAAATAATCTTAGATAAAGATAGCAATGTAATTGATATAAAGCCAAGAGATAGAGGAATTAGTGAAAAGCTGATTGAGAATTTTATGGTGAGTGCAAATGAATGTGTGGCCACTATCATCTTTAAAAAAGAACTACCTTTCATTTATAGAAATCATGGTGTTCCAAAAGAAGAAAAGTTAATTGAATGACACTCCATAATAAAGGCTCTTGGTATAAATGTTAAGTTAGCAGAGTCTGATAAAGCAAATCCTAAAACTATCAATAAGGCTCTTAAAGAAATTGAAAAACAAATATCAGATCAAACCGAACGAGATGTAATAAACGTTACTTTACTTAAATTTATGGAAAAAGCACAATACGAGCTAGAAAATATTGGTCATTTTGGCTTAGCCAGCGATTGTTATACACACTTTACAAGTCCAATAAGAAGATATAGTGACCTTATGGTACATAGATTTTTAAAACAATATTTAGTAGAAAAAGATGTTAGAAGCTTTAAACAAGAACAGAATGAAAAATTTATTTTAAAGGCTTGTAATATAATAAATGATACAGAGAAAAACGCCGTTAATGCTGAAAGAGAAGTTAATAAAGTTTGTATGGCCGAGTTTTTAAAATCAAAAATCAATCAAGAGTTTGAAGGAATAATAGCAGCAGTACTTAAGTTTGGTTTATTTGTTCAACTTGAAAATTGTGTAGAGGGTTTAATTCACATATCTGAACTACCTGATTTCAAGTTTGATGAAAAAGCCAACATCCTTGTTGATAAACAGAATAAAATATTTAGGTTAGGTCAAAAAATAAAAATCAGAGTTAAAAACGCAGATATTAAAAAAAGAATAATCGATTTTGTTCTTGCTTAAAGGGGATTTTTATGGGTGAATTTGTAATATTAAAAAATAAAAGAGCTTATTTTGATTATGAAATCATCGAAAAATTAGAAGCGGGTATAGTGCTTACTGGCCCCGAAATTAAATCGATAAGAGCTAATGAAGTGTCGATAAACGAAGCGTTCATTTTGATTAGAAAAGGTCAAGTAGAATTATTGAATATGAATATAAAAAAATATGAATATGCAAATTTTGTAGTTCAGGAACCAACTAGAACAAGAGTTCTTCTGCTAAATAAATCAGAAATAAATAAATTACTCAAAAAAATAAAGCTCGAGAATCTTACACTAGTACCATTAAAACTTTATTTTAAAAACAGCTATGTCAAATTAGAAATTGGTTTAGCAAAGGGTAAAAAAAACTACGATAAACGTGAAACAATCAAAAAAAGAGATATAGAAAGAAGACTTAATAAAATAAAAAAAATTTAGTCGAGGTGACTCAATGTCTACTTATAAAATAATATATTTAAGCGCAGCATGTGCTTTTTACGCAATCACATTAATTTTATTCATAATATGATTAATATTAAAAATTAGAAAAAGATCAGAAGTTTCAGTTACACTCAAAAACACTCAAAAGGGAGGATTAGCGGGGTTATTGGACTTTACAAAAAGACATATATTAACATACTCAATCGTATTTTGTTTAACAATGGCGATTGCCTCAACCTTCTTAATGATTCAGGCCTAAACCTGTTTTTTTTTTTTTTTTGAAAACATGGTTTGAATACAAATTATAAGCAAAAGTTTTTATACAATTTTTTAAACAATCTGCTTTTATTGTGATATTTTTCGAATATTTAGAAACAATACACATCACAAAACACCAATATGCACACTAACAAGTCCTTTTTCCTTATTAAAGAAACTTTTTTATGTTGTCATTAGTTGAATCCTTCACTTATATGCGATAAGTTTGCCAAATTAAACATTTCTCAAAGTTAGAAGATTAAACCTTTAGTCAAAGATAACTTTATTGTGGTTGGTTTTAAAAAACACCTTGTAAATAAAGGGGTTTTTTAAACATATCAAAAAATTTCCCAATTTATGAAAATATGCAAAAAAAATTCCTTTTTCTTAAAAAAAAGAATAAAATAAATTTATGGTTATTAAACCTCTAGAAAGGATATAAATATGACAAAAAAAATAACAAAAGAGAATGTTAATGCTAAAACAGGTACTACTTGGTCTAGGTTTAGAGCAAGTACAGCAGCAACATTCTCAAAATTAAGTAAAGCCTTTTTGTTACCTATAGCATTGCTACCAATTGCTGGAGTTTTTCTTGGTGTTGGTGCAACTATAGCTAACGAAGCGGCGAAAGATTCGTTCCTATGATATTTAGGTACTACAATGAATAAAATGGGAGATGTTGCATTTGGTAACCTTCCTATTCTATTTTGTATAAGTGTTGCCATTGCTTATACTGAAGATTCAGGTGTTGCCGCAATTACAAGTGTTGTTGGTTTCTTGGTTCTTAATGGTATACAAGCAGCACTTATAACAACAAATGGTGTTGATACTATAACAAGTTATAAAATGTTATGGTATAAAGAAGTTCCAACAGGCTTGGTTACACAAAATGTTGGAATAACTTCTTTAAATACAGGGGTATTCGCAGCTATATTTGTTGGTGCAATCGCTGCCTTTATGTACAATAGATTTCATAAGACACAGCTACCACAATTTATAAGTTTTTTTTCTGGAAGTAAGTTAGTACCTATAATCACTTTCTTTGCTGTTATCCCATTATCATTCTTCTTCCTATTCATATGACCTCCAATAGGTCTAGGACTACAATGATTTGGTACAAATTCAGGTAAACTACCAGTTGGAGTAGATTCCCTAGTTTATGAAATTATTGAGCGTTCATTAGTTCCTTTTGGACTACATCACGTATTCTACGCTCCCTTGTGATGAACAAGTGCAGGGGGATCAATTAGTGGAGCATTACTAGAAAATCCAGATAAAATAATTGATTGAAGTAACCCTACATTCTATACAAATGGTTTACCTTGAACAACTAAAGATGTTTACAATTGAATAAATTCACAACCTGGTGGTGATGATTTCCTAAAAGCAATTGGAGATCAAACTATGATGTACAGAGTTATAGGTAATGATTTCGGAATAACATTTACTGATTTACAAAATCTAGGACTTAACTTAGGAAGATTCCAATCAGGTAAATTTGCATTTATGATGTTCGGTCTACCTTGTGCAGCTCTTGCCATGTGATTGAATGTTCCTAAAGAAAATAGAAAACAAGTAATGGGAATTTATTTCTCTGCAGCATTCACTTGCTTCCTAACAGGAATAACTGAACCAATTGAGTTTACATTCTTGTTCTTAGCACCTTGATTATTCTATGGTGTTCATATGCCATTAGCAGCAATTTCATTCATGCTAACCGGTTTGATGAAAGTGCACGTATCAATGACAGTTTCTGGGGGATTCATCGATTACATAGTGTTCGGTCTGATACCTTTAAAACTAGGAACTAATTGATATCACGCTTTATGAATAGGTGCAATAATGGCACCGGCATATTTCTTCTCATTCTTCTTTGCAGTGAAATATGCAAACGTAAAAGTTCCCGGTAGAGAAGGTGATGCTACATTATATACAAAAGCTGACTTCAAAGCTAAAAGCGGAAATGGTTCAAACCTTAAAGCCGAAGCTCAAATTGAAAAAGCTACTAAAATAATTGAGTATTTAGGTGGAGAAAGTAACATTACCGCTGTAGACTCTTGTGCTTCAAGATTAAGATTAACTGTGGTCGATGGCACAAAGGTTAACAAAGAGGGTATAATGTCACTCGGGGGATCAACTGGTATAATTATCAAAGGTTCTAGTGTCCACGTAGTTTATGGTGGAGAACAAGAAGTAATTAAACCAAATATGCGAGAGATCCTAGCTAAACAAAGGTCTTCTAAATAATAAAAAAATCTATGAGTATTCTCATAGATTTTTTTTATTCTTTTATACGTTTCTTGAATAATATATAATACTAAAAAGAGGTACTAACTTGAAACAAAAAATAAACCAGTTTAAAATAAACAACAAAGAAGTTTTAGCTACAATAATATTTTTATTTTCTACATTAATAGTTTTATTAATTTCGTTATTTGTAGCCTTATTTTATAATGTTTTTTTAAATATTGTTTATAAGTGATCAAATTCATTTATAACTCAACTATATTTAAAAATCAACGTAATCATATGATTAGCTGTTTTTACAAGCTTATGAATGAGACTTTTTGGGCCAAAATTTTTAAAGTACTTTTTTTGATTTCATAACATTCTCTTTGTTATCTCATTGTACTGGGAATACTTATATTGAAAAAATAAAGAAAAACGAGATATGTTGCTCAATGACTTTAAAGAATTTACGTACAATTATTTACTTGGAGTATACATAGTGTTGTTTCTTTATTCCATAACATTCACAATTAATGATTTTACAGATAATGGGTGGGGCCTTAAAAGTGATCTAAATTTGATTGTGGTTGCTAAAGATGATTGACAGTATATTTTGTCATATTCATTCACAATTGCTAATATTTATATACTTTGAACTAGTTTATTCGGTTTAATAAACCTATCCTTTATAAAAGTTGTATTTAAAAAATGAAAATCACAAGTATTATCATCAACCCTAAATATCTTGGGTGGTCTTTGTTTATCAGTATATTTTTTACATTATAAAAACATAAAAAATCATGAAGGAGAAGAAAATGAGAAATTTAAATAAAAAATTAAGTCTTGGATTGATAATAACTATTCCTGTAGTAGCAACTCTCGCCGCTGTTATAGGTGTTTGAGGCTTAAAAAAAGAAGACAATATCAATTACTGATTTGAAAATGAGTTCAAAAATATCAAACCTAAAGAAAGCTATTTTATAAAAGGAGCGGATTTCTCGTCTTATGCAGAAATAATCGAACAAAGTAGTAAAAAAAATGACTTGAATTTAATAAATGAGGATGATCAAAAAATTTATCTAGATAAGAATGGAAATAAAAAAAATTTATTTGAACTCTCACAGTATTATGGGATTAATTCATTAAGGTTAAGGGTGTGAAATAATCCATACACTGAAGACAAAAAATCTTATGGTGGTGGACACAATGATATCGATACAAATATTTGAATAACTAATCAAGCAAAAAAGTTTGGAATAAAAGATGTATTACTTGATTTTCATTTCTCTGATTTTTGGGCAGACCCAGCAAGACAATGATTGCCTAAAGCATGAGAAGAACTAAATACAGAAGAACTTAAAAAAACTATTGAGGATTATACATATAGTTCACTCAGCAAATTTTATGATAATACTAAAATTATCCCAAGCACTGTACAATTAGGAAACGAAATAACAACGGGTAGTTTTTGAAACCAAAAAGGAAAATCTAAGTCAGGTAAATATAACTTGATTCAAACTGCTGAATATCTAAGATCAGCTGCGAACGGGGTTGAAAGGTTTGAAAAGTTTTATGAAAAAAAAGTAAACAAGGCCATTCACATAGACGGAACTCCTTCAATAGTTTATTGAGAAAATATTTTGAACAAGTATTTAAATGAGGGGGGAGCAAAAAGTTGAGTTGATAAAATAGGGGTAACTTACTATCCGGATTGAAATGGAAGCAATGTAAAATTGTTTAAGGTTATGAGGTTAATAAAGGAAAAGTTCGGATTAGATTCGTATATTTCCGAAACAGCTGCACCCCATACTTTTGAGCCTACAAATTTAGTGGGCGACATAGCTTCGAGTCAAGTTGGTAATCAAGAACAACTCAACGCAAATCCTTCGCCAGAAAGTCAAACTAAACATATCAATTCTATTATGGAAACTATTAGTAAAGCATTGCCAGAAACGAAAACAGGATTTTATTGGTGAGAACCAGCATGAATTTTAGTTGGGAAATCTGGATGAGCTACACGACAAGGGGTCATTTATTCGGAACCTAACGATGAGGAAAAACAAAAAAGCTTCAATACGGGAAATAGTTGGTGAAATAGAGGATTCTTTGATAAAAATCGAAGGGTATTACCTGTATTAGATGCAATAAAAAATTTTAAAAGAATACCTTCTATCAATGAATATGCAGTTGATGCAAATAAATTGTTTATGGGTGATTATTTAAAATGATTTGCAAATGATCCAATATTTAAAAACTCACTTTTAATCAGTGAAAATTGAAAAGAGAAAACTAACTTAGAAAACGAACTCAAAATCAAAGAGTTTGTTCTAAATACCGAAGAGAATTTAGAACAAAGCTTAATAAAAAAAATACTGATTGAAAATCCCTCTTTGATGAAATCACAATTAAAGTTTACCCACCTAGAATACGATTCACTTCTGAAAAGTGGTTTCATTGAAGTTACTCTATCAGAAAATAATTTTTACTACTTCTTATCAAAACCGATCAAAATAAATTTTAAAATAGTAGAAAAATATTTAGACGTTCTAGATTTTAGTGCGAATAGTGCATCGAGTAATCAGGGTGTAATTGATATTAGAGAGAATGATAAAGAATGATTGAAAGAAATTTACAAGTATATCGAAAAGGAATCGTCTCTAAGTCAAAAAATTTTAGATAAACTAAAAAATACAATCTTGGATAAATACGGTTACTCAAAAAATTTCTATTTTAGTAACCATTCATTGGCTTTTTGAGATGATGAGTATGAAGTAACCAGATGACTTAAAGACTGAATTTCAATAAGCTCTAATGGTTCTAATATTATGTCTGAAGGAAATATTGTTGATTATGAAACTCTTAAAAAGGAAACAAGTTGAAGAGACACCATCAAAAAAGGTAAACAAGAATTGTTAATTTATTTAACTAAAAGTGTAGATTTTGAGCTTTTCGGTCATGAGAATTGAAAGGAATTATCAACAGTGGCATTCAAAGTCACCGTAAACGTTTCGTAAGAAAATAATGAATTAACAAAGATAATAAAAATTTATTACTACAAATTGAAATGTGTTATTATGACAATGTAGGATAAGGAGACATTCATAATGAAAAAAGAACAAAAAATAGTATTAGTTGGTTGTGGGGCTGTAGGAACAAGTTTTGTGTACTCAGCTATTAATCAAGGATTGGCACAACATTATGTTTTAATAGATGTATTTAAAGATGCAGCTGAAGGAAACGCATTAGATTTATTAGACACACACGCAGTTTTATCAAGTCCATTTGACTCAATCAAAGCAGGAGATTACCAAGACTGTAAAGATGCAGATCTAGTAGTAATTACAGCAGGTAGACCTCAAAAACCTGGTGAAACAAGACTTGAAATGATTGCTGATAACGCAAAAATTATGAAAGAAATCGCAACAAGCATCAAAAAGTCAGGATTTAAAGGAGTAACACTTATTGCTTCTAACCCAGTTGATGTTTTAACAAGAGTTTATCAAAAAGTTACAGGTTTTGACTCAAATAGAGTTATTTCTTCAGGAACCACACTTGATTCTTCAAGATTAAAAAGATTATTGGCAGATAAGTTAAATGTTATTCCTAGATCTGTAAAAGCATATTTATTTGGAGAACACGGGGATTCATCAGTAGCTGCTTGAAGTAATGCAACTGTTATGGGTAAATCTTTACAAGCATACCTAGATAATGGAAAAATCACAAAAGAGGATTTAGAAGAAGTAAAAAACGATGCTGTACATATGGCTTACAAAATAATTGAGAAAAAAAGAGCAACATTCTACGGTATCGGAGCTTGTTTGGCAAGAATCTCTAAAGCTATCTTGACTGATGAAAAAGCGCAACTAATGGTTGGTGCACAGTTAACAGGACAATACGGTATTAACGGAGTTTATACAAGTGTTCCTTGTATTCTTGGATGAAATGGTATTGAAGAAATCTTAGAATGAGATCTTACTTCAGAAGAACTTAGTGGTTTTGGTGCATCATGTAATCAACTTGAAGAAGTGTTCAAAACAGCTGAAGAAGCTATTAAATAATAATCATTATGTGACTATTTAATTAATAGTCATTTTTTTATACTAAAAAAACCAAAATCTTTCTAGACTTAATTTTTTTAAAATATATGTATTAAGAAATTTATAGTGGTAAAATAATTTTGCGTAATTACAAAAGTCAATTAAATAACTCAAAGATTGTTTAGTTCTTTTGAAAAATCTTAATATTTAGTTAGGGTAAATTTAAAAATTATATCCATATAACTTATTTAGATATGTGATTAATAATGAATGGGTGTTCAAATTGTTTATCGTATAAAATTACTCTTTTATTTATCAATATTTACATAAATCTTTTTCAATATAAAAATTATTAATATATCCACAGTTCATTGATTCCTTAACTAAAGAATTAATTTAACGGATTTATACTTTTGTATTTTACTAGATTTTTGTCTTTGTTTATACCCAATTACAGTTGGTGATTGAGTGTAAGTTGATTAATTTTATTAAAATGAAAATCAAATATTAATGTTTTATTAAGTACTTATATAAAGAAAGGTGAAAATATGCAAACATTGGACGAAAGAGTTAAATTTTTCTCTAAAACAAAATTCAAAAAGCTTGGTATTCTTTTAAAAGAAGTTGCAAAAGAATATCCTGCACTTTTTTCTTCATATATAATAATAGCTTTTATAGATACATTTTTGTTCTCTGCTATGTCTATTGTTATTACGAACCTGATAAAAGTTATAAATCAAGAGGGTGGTAATTCTCTTTTTGGTCTACCAATGTATTGATATAATTGAGCAATAATTGGTGCTGTCATGATAGTATGTTTTGCTTTTTCGGAATTTACACTAAATTATCTTAGTGGATTGCTTACAAGAAAAGCTGAAATTTTTCTAAGGGTGAAATGTTTAGATAACTTAACTAATGTAGACCTTAGTTTTTATTCAAAAAATCAGATTGGAAATATAATGACAAAAATAGTTGGTGACTCACAAGGGGTAGCCGATGGTTTGAATGAGTTTGGTGTCAACCTGATATATTGTTTTGTAATGTTCACCACTGTTAATACAGTTATGTTCTCATTAGATGTCAAAATTGCTAGCATTTGCTTAGGACTATTTTTCATATTATTTTTAATATCTTGAATAATATTTTTCGCATACCAAAAAGCACTTATAACATCAATCGATTATAAACAAAAACTTGATACTGATAATACCGATCGATTAATGAATATTCGATTAATAAAGTCTTCTGGAACAGAACTTTATGAATTAGAACGTGTCAAAGAATTTAATAAGGTATACGATAAAAAAATCAACAAAACTGTTAAAATTAACGCTTGTCTTGTTATATTTTCAAACTTCTTTGGTTGAATTCTTCCTGGAATTACAACTATTTTGGTTATTGCATTGTACAAAGATATTTGAGAGTTAAAAAGAGTTGTCTCGTTGGCTATTGGATTTATGTCATCTGTTTCAATCTTAACCTCGGCTGTATTTTTATTGCCAATTATTTTAAGAGCTTTATCAAGAACCGTAAACTGTAATACAAGACTAAACTTTATATATTCTCATGAATCATTAATAAAATACATAGAGGAACCAACAGTTGTGAATAACATTGACTCTATTGAGTTTAAAGATATAGAGTTTTCTTACCCTGAATCACCTTCAAAACCAATCCTCCCAACCACAAACCTAGTGTTTGAAAAAGGAAAAAGTTATGCTTTTGTTGGGGAGACAGGTAGCGGTAAGTCTACAATTGCAAAACTGTTACTTAGATTTTATGACCCTAAAGCAGGAAGTGTTCTTATCAATGGGGTTAATTTAAAAGAAATAGATCTTCCTAGTTATTTAGATAAAGTTGGTTATGTTGAACAAGAGCCGCAAATATTATATGGTACTGTAATGGATAATATAAAATATGCTAAGTTTGATGCTTCAGATGAAGAAGTAATTGAAGCGGCTAAAAAGGCCCAGATTCACGACTTCATATTAACTCTTTCTGATAAATATGACACTATTCTAGGGGAAAGAGGATTTATGTTATCAGGAGGACAAAAACAAAGATTAGTAATAGCTAGAATGTTTCTGAAAAATCCTCAATTATTGATTCTTGATGAGGCAACTAGTGCATTAGATAATATTGTCGAAAAAGAGGTACAAGCACAATTAGATAAATTGGTGGTGGGAAGAACTACAATTGTTATTGCTCACCGTCTTTCAACAATTAAAAATTGTGACAAAATTGTTGTGTTAGGACAAAATGCTCAAGGAATAATACAAATCGGAACATTTGATGAGTTAAAAGAACAAGAAGGAAGATTTAATAAGTTGTATAAAGCAGGATTAATGGGATAGAAGGAGGTTTTTATGGCATTTGAAGAAAAAGCAAAAGAAAGTATCTTAAAACAAATAGATAAAGAACGCAAACATAGAGGTTATATAAAAATGATTTTTATTTACCTAAGAAAACATAAGTTGTTTGCTCTTTTAATTTTTATCCTAGCACTAATGGCTAGCTCAATTGGAGTATCTGCTCCTTTGGTTATGAAACAAATTATGAAGTGTCTTGTTGATATGACAGATGAGAGCCAATCTCAACCAACAACAAAATTTATCATTTGAGACTTCACTTGATTGCATTGAGTTTTACTTCAAATAGCAATGTATTGTGGTCTTGGAATAAGTATTTTTTCATTAAATATTGCAGTAGGTAAGTTAGGTAAAGCTGTCGAAATATATTTAAGAAATGAAACTGTACGAGCACTTATTCAACAAGATATTTCATACTATTCTGATAAGAAAATCGGAGAAATTCTTACTAAGTTGGGTGCAGACACTTGAATAATTGGTGAACAAACTCAAAATATTCCAATGATGATTCTTATCGCTATATTCAACTTTATCGGTTCTTCAGTCGTACTTATCTCAGTTGATTGAAGATTAGGATTAATATCAATGTCTTTTGTTGCTTTTGGTTTGTCTGCAATTCTGATATTCTTTTCAAAAGTAAAAAGTTGAATAAAAAAATTACGTACAACAATAACATTCGTTAACGGAGATGTCACTGATAGAATTGGAACAATTCGTCTTATTAAAGCAAGTGGTACAGAAAGTTACGAGAAAAAAAGATTCAGAGAAATTCACACCGAATTTTATGAAACTGTAAGAGCCTTCTTCAAAAGACTAAGTTTTGTTCTTACAAGTGCTTTTGTCTCTATTATGGCAATTCAATTACTAATTCTTACAACTGCATACGGGTTTTATAAAAATGATACTGAAAAATTACTTATCATTACAACTTCGTTTATCTCAGGATTAGGTACAATGACATCTCCAATCTTTCAGTTATTAAGAGCTTTATTCGGTTTCTTGATGGCGAACGAATGTACTCGAAGAGTATTTCAAATTATTGATTCCAAGCCAATAATGGATCCACACTTTTATTCAGGTCAAGGAAAAATAATAGATAAAATAGACAAAGACATAATATTTGAAAATGTTTCTTTTAACTACCCAGAAAAACCCGAAAAAAATGTATTACCAAAATTTAACTTTGTTTTTGAAAAAGGAAAAAGCTATGCTTTTGTAGGGGAAACTGGTAGTGGTAAATCTACAATATCCAAATTATTATTAAGATTTTACGACCCAACAGAAGGACGAATATTGATTAATGGAGAAGTTGATTTAAAAGAGTTACACTTAAAATCATATCTTGACCTCGTTGGTTATGTTGAACAAGAACCCCAAATAATGTTTGGAACTGTTAAAGAAAATATAAAATACACAACTCCAAATGTCACCGATGATGAAGTTATCGAAGCGGCTAAAAAAGCAGACCTTCATAATTTAATAATGTCTTGACCAAACAAGTACGAAACTATTCTTGGTGAAAGAGGGTTTATGTTGTCGGGAGGACAAAAACAAAGACTAGTAATAGCTAGAATGTTTTTAAAAAACCCACAAATTCTAATTTTAGATGAGGCAACCAGTGCCTTAGACAATATTGTTGAAAAAGAAATTCAAGCAGAATTAGAAAAACTTATGATTGGTAGAACTAGTGTTTCTATCGCTCACAGACTTTCAACAATTAAAAATTGTGATCATATTATAGTTCTAGCACCAGGGAAAGGTGTAGTCCAAATTGGTACGTTCGATGAATTAAAAAATACTGAAGGACATTTTAAAAAACTATATGATGCAGGATTAATGAAAACCGAGGAAGTTAAGAACTTGATTTAATTTGCAAACAATGAAACTTAAAATAAAAAGCTCTACACTATAAACTAGTGCAGAGCTTTTTTGTTTGTAGTTCAATGTATAATGATGAAAAGATGAGTAATATAGTAAGTACAGTTTCCCAAGGTTGACATAACATAAAATGTAATCATTATAAAATATTTAACTATCTTTTCAATACCTTCGAATTTATTAGGAAAAAACTTTTTAAGGATTTGTATATATCAAAATTACAAAATTAACATTCACTTGTTAAAAAAGATTTTGATAAAATAAAAGAATTTTCTTTTATGATTGATTTATAATAAACATATGGGGGTGCCCTGGTTTCGACAGGATATATCCTTGCTATAACTGCAGTGGTTTGGTAGACCTTAATACTTCTAGGTTTGATAAAATGCAAACAAAAATAAAAATGAATTTGAAATGCCAGCATTCATGATCAATAATGCATCAGCTGGAGTTGCTTTAGCAGCTTAATTAAACAATAGCTTAATAGCATTCAACACTATTCGATGTTCTTGTACTTCATTGTGTAGTGCCTTACCTAGTACAATAGAGTGAACTAATTTGGTGATAAACTCACTCGAAATTAAACACCAACACTAAAAACGATTTTTTGTTAACTTCTGTAGTTTCTAGTGTATATAAAAGTTAACTAAACTGTAGACGTTATGGTTAGGAGTATTTTGGACGCGGGTTCGATTCCCGCCATCTCCACCATTTTTTTTGTTTAATTATAGTATAAGAAAGGAATGTGACATCTATGAATTTTACATCATCGCTAATCGCATGTCTTTCTTACATTATAATTACGATTTTAATATTTACCATCACGTGAGGACTCTCAAAACATCTTTTTGAAAAAATAAAAATATACTACGAATTAGTTCTTGGCGTAGCACTTGGTGTTTTATCTTTGTTTGGTGTAATTATAATTTCTCTTCTAATGTCTAAGGATAAAAATTTACAGTTATCAATTTTGTTACCTATATTTTTATTTTGAACCTGTTTATTATTCATTTCTCCTTATTCTTCTATTGGGGTTCTTAGTTGTAATTTAATAGCTCTTTTGTTATTTCCAAAAATATTCCCAGAATATTTCGGACAAATCGAAGGAGCAGCAATGATCTCAATAGTGGTTTTAGCATACTCAGTAACCTTTATATTATTTTTTATAAGTTTGTTTTATAAAAAAATAACAAAAGGATTGATATGATCAGTTACAACGTTCTTTATTTTATTGAGTGGTTTTGTATCATTCATGCCAATCATAAAAGATAAAACAGCTTTAAATAATTTTGGTACCTTATTATTATGGTTGGGTGTAAGTTATCTAGCATATGCATACTTAACAGTTGTTAATCAAGTTCACACTCATGCAATTAAATTGCAAAACATTGTAAGGTATGAAGATCAGTATTATCTTAACTCTGCATCTGCACACGAACAAATTTTGAATAATATTTGAAAAAATAAAATCAGGTACGGTATTTATTTAAATTATTATATATCCAACTTTGAGAAGTTTGAAACCAAAGTAAATACGAACATTAAAGAAACTATAGTATCTGAAATCTCTTCACAAGCTTACAACTTGTTCTCCAATAAGTTTTCGGGTTCAATATTCTTCAAGCCGAATTACAAAAACTTTGGGGTTTTCATTCCCTTAATGGAACATGACCAATTAGCTGACAAAGAGAAAAAAAAAGTCTTATCGAAGGAAGTGGAGCTAATAATCAAAAGCATTACCTCAGATTTCTTTATAGAGAATTATAGAGTAAGTGTAAAAATTAAATCAGTCATGTCATTTTATGGTCTACATTCTAACAATCTTGATACACTTCTTGAATATAATAACTTAGCACAGAGTCACATAACCTTTGCTAACGAGCAAGTATTAAATGAGATTCAACCACAACAAATAACTAAACAAAAAAATAGAAATAAAAAGATGCTTTCTTTAAATGAAATTGTAGCATTGAATCACTGTTCTGTGCTATTTGAACCCATTTATTTCTCAGGGATAAAAGACTTTTTTGGTTACAATTTGAATAACATGATCGAAGGTTCTGAAGTAAATTCATCTCTTTTTGAAGAAAATAAAAACATAATCGAAAATTATGGACTTCAGTCTTTATTTACTAGATATCTTGCACTCTATTCTATTAAAACATTGGCTAAATACAAAATTAAAGATAAAAAACTATTTTTAAGTTATGACATTGGTTACTTTACTAGTCCAGAATTTGACTTCCAAGATTTTATAACTAAAATTAATTTATATAAAATAAATAAAAAGAACTTGGTAATTTGTTTTGATATAACACAAGAAGTGGTTAACAAAAATTACCTAGAAAAAAACATTAATCTTTGCATGGAAAAAGGACTTAAGATAGCTGTAACTAACTTCGGAGCACTTGGAACAGATTTTAGTTTATTGGAATTTTATAAACCTACTTATATCTTTTTAGAAGGAGACATTGTAAAAAAAATTAACTTAATAAAAGAGAATGAAGCTATATTGTTAAACTGTATAGCTATTGCAAATAAACTAAAGGCTAAATTAATTGCACAAAGAGTAGATACTTATATGATTTATAAAACTTTAAAATCAAAAGGTGTAAAATATTTCAGTGGCGACCTAATAGGAAGCTCAAGTGAACCTACACCATTAATTGGTACAGAACTTAGATATTTATTAAACAAATAAAAAAGGAGTAAAAAAAATTGTGGAAAAAAATAAAATACAAGAGTTAACAAAAAATATCCTTCATTGTTTAGAAGAGAATAATGTAAAGAAATTAAGAGAAATAAGTGAAGACAACTACCCAGCGGACATAGCCGAAGCATTGGAAGAACTTGAAAACAAGTATATTTTGATAGCTTTAAGGTTATTCTCTACTGAAATAAGTGGGGAGATATTTACTTTCTTAGATACTGAAATACAAGAGGAAGTTGTAAAGCAATTCTCTTCAAAACAAATAAAAGAACTTTTTGAGGAAATCTACACAGATGATGTTGTAGAAATACTCGAAGAAATGCCTTCTAACATCGCTAAAAAAATTTTACGTTCTGCTTCTAGAGAATCTAGAATGCAGATTAATGAAATTTTAAAGTATGAAGAATACTCAGCAGGAAGCATCATGAATGTCGAGTATACTAAACTTCGTATGAATTGGACGGTTGAAAAAGCGATTGAAACAATCAAGGCCGAAAGAGATAAAACTGAGGAAGTCTACGATTTTTTTGTTGTTGACGAACTTAATAATTTAAAAGGATTTGTTGAACTTAAAGAGTTATTTTTCTCCAAACCAGAACAGTTAGTCAAAGATGTTATGGATGATAGAATAATTTATTCTTATACCAAAACAGACCAAGAAGAAGTAACAGAAAAGTTTAAAAAATATGATATTACAACTTTACCAATTTTAAATAGTCAAAACAAGCTTGTAGGAATAATAACTGTCGACGATATAATTGATGTCATAGAAGAAGAAGCAACTGAAGATATTCAAAAAATGGCTGGAATTAGTCCAACAGAAGACGAGTACTTCAAAACTAGTGTTTGAAAAATGGTGAGATCTAGAACCTTATGATTATTGATATTAATGTTGTCTGCAACCTTAACCCAAATAGTTATTATACTTTTCATGAAAAAGTATAATATAGATACTAAAGTTTCAAGTGCGAATGGAACATGAAATATAACTTATATAGTCACAATGCTCCTTATGCCTTTGATAACCGTTATATCTGGCACTTCTGGAAACGCCGCCAGTCAAACATCGACGATGGTCGTTCGTTCATTATCTTTAAAAGAAGTTGAAGCTAAGGACTTTTTTAAGATTTTATGAAAGGAACTGCGTGTTGCATTTTTTGTGGGATTAATACTTATACTTGTGAACTTTGTAAGAATGATAGTTATTTATAGTGTCGAATACAAAGGGAATATTAATAGACAAGAATTATGACAGACTATCGCAACAATAACTATTGCTATGTTTTTAACTTTGATGGTTTCAAAAACTCTTGGTGTTTTGTTACCGATATTTGCCAAAAAAATAAAGTTGGATCCTGCAATAATGGCGGCACCCTTACTCACTACATTGGTGGATGCTCTTGCTACCGCAATATTCTTCTCAGTTGGTCTAATATTCTTTATGCCCCAAATTAGCGTTTAGGAGTTTTCATGAGATTAAGAAATAAAAGATGAACAGATGAGTATATTGAAAAGAATAAACACAAAATGTTAGATACTACACACAAAGCAGATTTAAAAAAGCTTTTTGATAATGAGAATGAAGTTTATTTAGAAATAGGCTGTGGTAAAGGACAATTTAGTATTGAAAGCGCAATAAAATATCCGAATAGAAACTTTATTGCAATGGAAAAAGAAAAAACTGTCATCGGCGTGGCTTTAAAAAAAGCATTAGAAATCAATGGTCAAGAGTTAAATAATCTATACTTTTTAAATAGCTACGCCGAAAACCTAGAAAATATCTTTGAAAAAAACTCATTAGGGGGAATATATTTAAATTTTTCGGACCCTTGACCAAAGTCAAGACACTATAAAAAAAGATTGACTTATCAAAGTTTTCTAGAAGTTTATTTTAAGATACTTAAAGAAAATGCTATTATTGAGATTAAAACAGACAATGATGATTTATTCAATTTTAGTATCGAACAAGCAAAAAACTCAAAACTCGAAGTAATTTACAACACTACTGACTTATATAATGATTTTGAACAACTCGCAAATAATATACCGACCGAATACGAAAATAAGTTCCATAAAATGGGCAAAAACATAAATAAATTAATATTAAAAAAATGTCCTTAATTAAAAGGACATTTTTGTTTACTCTTTTTTCTTAACATTTTCATAATATGTTAAATAGTCGTTTTTAAAATCTTCATTCGTCTTAAACACAAACAATGTCATTCCAAAAAACAAATAGAAATAAACTATATTCAAGAAGTATACCAACAAATATATCCACCAAAAGTTTTCTATTTGGGTTAATCAACTTTGTTTATTAATCATTGAACCACTTGCAACCTCTATAAAAAAACACCCTATGGTAAATATATGAATAAATAAGTGGACATACCTACTTTTTTTAATTTCTATGGCCTTGATCTCCTCTACAAATGTGACTTGAACATTGTAGAATAACGAAATTGTTGACTTACTCATATTCATGATTTTACTTATGAATAAAATTATGACAAAATTTAAACTGATTTGTAACGATCAAGATATTTTTTCTCTAGTCGCAATTGAAAGTGAGCTAATTATTATAATTGTTATCAATAAAATGGTAAATACGATGCTTGCCATCCATAAGACCGGTTTTTTTAATACTTTCTTTATTTTTTTAAATTCCACTTTTTTCACCGTATTTATTATAACTTTGATTATTGTAGAAGCAAAAAAGATTTCAAACTCCTACCTACGAATTCTAAACTTTTTTCAGAAATACTTTCAATATAAGCCTTTATTAGGGGGAGTATAAAAGTTAATTTATATTTAAAAAATGTAATATTTAATACTATAATTAAATTGTAAATGATTTAGAGCTTATATATTTCAACATAAAGGGTTGAAGTTTCTACAGTCAAACCAATTTGACTACTATAAGTTATGGAGGTAAAGAGAATTGATAATAGATTTTATTAATTGTTCTTTACCTTTTTATTAATTAAAATGAGCTTGATTTGTCTTTTACACAAATAAGGAGAAACTCATATGAGAAAATTGTTAACAAGTTTAATGGTGGCTACAATTGCCACTTCAAGCGCATCGACAGCAGTGTCTTGCGGAAAAAAATATACTAGATGATCAGAAGTTTATGTAATTACTGATTCAGGTAAAGTTATGGACAAAGCCTTCAATGAAAGTGGTTACAATGCCGGTAATGAAGTTATGAAAATGTTAGATGTTAAAACTTCTAGTGGAAGTAACTATGATGGTATTTCATATATAGAGTCAAAAAGTGAAAGTGATATTCAAAATAATTATCAAACAGCTAAAAAAGGTGGAGCAAAAACAATAATTCTTCCAGGTTATAAGCATGGTGGGGAAAATTTAGAAAAAGCAGCTAGCATTGTTGAAAATGTTGTTGTAATCGATGTACCTAATAAAGACAAGAAACAAGAAAAAGCGTTGCCAAATGTAACTGGATTACTTTATAGAGCAGATATATCTGGATTCTATTCAGGCTTCGCAGCAATAATTTATTCACTCTTGAATGATAATTATAAAGACAAAAAATTACGCTTGTCTACATTTGGTGGTGAACATAATGGAACAGCAGTTGATAGCTTTATGCATGGTTATTTAGCAGCTATAGATACTTATAATACAATGAAAGAATCTAAAAAAGAGGTTATAGAGCAATTATTCAAAGATAATAAAAAAACCGAAGACCAAATTAAAAATATATTAGAAGTTAATGTAGAAAGAGTATCTATTCAATCTAAAGACCCAGAAGGAGACAAAGACTCTAGTTGATTTTCAAATAGTTTCAATCCCGGTGGCGGAAGAGATATATCAAACAGATTAATTAATGAAGGTTCGGATGTTATTATGCCAGTTGCTGGTGCACAGGTAAATGACTTGCTAAGTGTTATCAAAAACAAAGGTGACTCTACAAAAGTTAAAGTTGTTGGGGTAGATATAGATCAAGCAGAAGTATACGATACCCACAAAGGTTTATTTATAACATCTGCAGAAAAAGATATTGTCTCATCAACAGTATTAGCTATGTCTCATCAAGACAGTTATATTAGTAATGATAATCTTTTCAATGCAGCAAATGAAAAATATAAAGATATCAGTGTAACTGAGGACGCTGATAAAGGGTATGAAAAAGTAAATATAATTGAAAAGAAATCATGAGCTGGAACCACTAAATGATTTGGTGGGAAATTCTCTTCAGGAAATAGCAATCTCTTATCTTCAGATTTACACGACGCTATAAAAAAACTTTTTGATGAAGACAACCTATTAGAAGCTTCTAAAAATTATTTCAAAGAATACGCTAATAAAGGTGCAAAAGAATTGCTTTCAAAAGATGCAATACAAGAATTTTCAAAAAAAGTATTAGAAGCAAAACAAAGTACAAAATAAAATTTAATAATGACCGTCTTATAACCGGTCATTTTATTACGAAAAAAGGAGTTAAAGATGGAACATAATTATGCCGTTGAAATGGAAAATATATCGATGGTTTTTAATGGCAATATTGTTGCCAATAAAAATGTTAATTTTAAAGTCAAAAAAGGTGAAATACATGCATTAGTCGGAGAAAATGGTGCCGGTAAATCAACTCTTATGTCAATCTTATTCGGTATTTACGAACCCACTTCTGGACTTATTAAAATTAATGGTAAAGTTGAAACTATTTCCAATCCTGTGAAAGCGTCTAAGTTAGGAATAGGTATGGTTCACCAACACTTTAAGCTAGTTGATATTTTCCCTTTATGAAGAAATATTGCTTTAGGTAATGAAGAAACTTTTTTTAATATGTTCGTATGACAAAATAAAATAAAAAAAGATATCAAAAATATTATGGAAAAATATAATTTTCATATCGATTTGAATAAACCTGCTGGTAGTGTTAGTGTTGGGATGCAACAAAGAACAGAAATATTGAAAATTCTTTATAGAGAAGCAGATATTTTGGTTTTTGATGAACCAACAGCTGTGCTAACACCTCAAGAGATTGAAGAACTTATGAAAGTTATGAAGGAATTACAACAGGCTGGAAAGACCATAATATTCATTACTCACAAAATGGCCGAAATATGAGAAGTCGCAAACAGAGCAACTGTAATTAGAAAAGGTGAGGTTGTAGACACATTTAATATCAAGGATACTCGTATAGAAGATCTTGCCACAGCCATGGTTGGTCGTAAATTAGTTGAGGTTAAAAATAATTACACAAAACCATCACCTGAAGTAGTTTTGGAAATGCAAGATATAAGTGTGAAAAAACACACCAATCACAAAGTACTTGGTCTAAAAAACTTCAATCTAAAAGTACACGCAGGAGAAATAGTGGCGATTGCGGGTGTTGAAGGAAACGGGCAACACGAAATTGTGAACGCAATAACTGGTATGACAAAAATAACAAAAGGGAAAATTCTTATAAACGGTGTAAATATTACAAACTCCTCAATCAAAAAACGATATGAAACTTATAAAATTAGACACATTCCCGAGGACAGACATAAACATGGTTTGGTTCTTGATTTTAATCTTTTAGACAACCTAGTTTTGCAAGATATCTCAAATAAAAAATTTAGCAAGTTCGGAATTTTGAACTTCTCTTCAATTCAATCCAATGGCCAAAAAATTTTATCAATGTATGATGTTAGAAATGCTCAATCTGGTTTTGCAATTGCAAGACAACTTTCTGGGGGTAATCAACAGAAAGCCATAGTAGGTAGGGAGCTATCAAGAGAAAGTGATCTAATAGTGATTTTTCAACCTACGAGAGGTTTGGATGTAGGTTCTATAGAATATATACATAAACAAATATTAAAGGCAAAAGAAAAAGGTAAGGCCATTTTATTAATATCATATGAATTGTCAGAAGTTATGGCATTGGCTGATAAAATAATGGTAATAAATTCTGGGTCATTAGTAGGAACACTTAATGGTAACGGTGTGAGAAAAGAAGATATAGGTAAAATGATGTTAGGAAAGGGTGAATAATATGGACTTTAAATTGAATAGATGAATACGAAATCAAAAGTTCAAAGCCCTTTTAGCTGGTGATAAAGTTAAGGAAAAAGCAAACTATCTAAAATCTTCAATAATCGCAATAAGTATTGGTTTAATTATCGGTGCAATAGTTGTTTATATTAATGGATATGATGGATTGGGTTTTTTAGTTAGTTGCTTTGATTATGCAATAAGTGAATCAACTATAAACAAGACAATGAATTATTTTGCTGTTTATATGTTTATGGGTCTTGGTCTTGCGCTTGGATTTAAAGTTGGAATCTTTAATATGGGGGGTTCTGGTCAAGCTATTCTTGGATTAACATTAGCAAGTCTAGCAATCGGTTTAAAAGCGAAACATGATAACATTTCTTTTTCAGAAGTAAATTCTTCATTTATGTTTACTGCGTTCCTTTTATTTATTTTTTCAGGTGTAATCGTATCATTAACCGCAGGTTTATTAAAAGTTTTATTTAATATTCATGAAGTCGTAACAACAGTTATGTTAAATTGAGTAGTATGATACTTCTCAAAATGAATATTGTCTGCGGATTTTACAAAGTCAATAGTTCCTCAAGATATTATTGGCACAACACCGTCTTTAAATTCAAGTTGGTTAAATATTGGTGATAATAATTGAGCACTTGGTGTGATATTAGCATTTTTATCTATATTAGTAATGTATTTATTAATTACATTTACAACTTTTGGTTTCAAATTCAGAGTTGTTGGTAAACAACCAGAAGCAGCCCATTATGCTGGTATAAAAAATAAACAATATATTATTCTAACAACAGCTTTACAAGGACTATTTATAGGTCTTGGGGCAATGTTTTATTGAATGAATATTAAAAGAAATGAAAATATCGTAAACGAGTTACTTCCTTCAATTGGTTTTGATGCAATTCCAATTACTCTCGTAGCTTTTAATAATCTAATTGGGATAATTCCAGTGGCATTGATTTGAGCTTCTCTTCAAACGGGTAGTGAACAAGCTATCGGTATTGAATTTATGGGTCTATCTGAACAAGTTCCACAATTAATATTTGGAATCATAATATATGTTTCGGCAATTTATATACTCTTTTTGAAGATGAAACCTATCGAGTTACTCAAGGAGTTCATATACCAACTCAAAGATATTACTCTCAAACAAATAGTTACAAGTTATCGAAGTAAAATTGCAGAATTAAAAGTTAGCAAAAAAACTGTTAAATTGTTGTGCAATTTATCTATTTTAAAATTACACTCAAGCAAAACAAAAGAAAGTGACTTGATAAGAAACCTACAAGAAGCGGTAGACTTATTTACTAGTTATAATCTCAAGAAAGAAGATCAATCATTTTTAATTAGAAATAAGTATAATTCTATTAAAGAATCCATCAAAAAAATTAAATCTTATAAAGATATTGATGGAGAGAAACCTTTAGATCAAGATCACACAACTTTAAACGCTTTGAAAAAAATCGAAGAAAATTATATTGATTTTGCTAATGCACAAATCAAAAGAGTACAAGACGAAATAAAAGCGGTTAGACATGAACGCTATCAAGAATTTTTAAAAGATTCATATAAGAGTATAGCAATGGACTTTAAAAAGATGCGTAATCTTAATTGATATCTTTTAATGGACGAATTGATAATTGAAAAAAATAATTCTATTGAAGTTATTAAAAACCTTAAAGCTACTAATAGTCCTAATGATTTCTTGAGATTAAAAAACGATATTCAAGAAGAACTTAACTTAAAAAGTCAAAATAAAATTTTAACTTTTAAACAACAAGTAAAAGAGATGAAAAGTGAATGTCTTGAAAAACAAATAAGAGCAAAAGTCTTTTTAAAAGAACTTTGATATGAAAGAAATAATCAAATCAAAATGCTCAAGAATGACAGAAGATCAGCTATAAAAAGTATAAAAGATGGTATTAACATTTTAGAAGACAGTAAAGTTATATCCGAAAAGGAATCAAAAATTTTGGCTTCTAACAAAAACAATGTTCTGATAGAACCAGAAAAAAACCTTCTAATGGTTAAATATAACAACACCTACAAAAAAAGTTTAGAAGAAATTAAAGCAATCGCTTTTGATAAAGAAAGGGAGGTTAATAAAACTCATGATTTCTAGTTTATTGGAAAACTTCTCTATGTTTTTAGTAATATTCACCTTGGCATCGATTGCGGGAATGATTTCAGAAAGAGCCGGAGTTGTTAATGTCGGAATAGAAGGATTTATGATAATCGGTGGCTTAGTAACGGCGTTAGTTGGTGCTGATTGTTATTCAAGTATGGGTAATATTTCTCAAATATTAGCATTGCTTGGAGCAGCCTGCGCAGGTGCAACTATTTCATTGTTACACGCATTTGCTTCTATTAAATTAAAGGCCGACCAAATCATATCTGGTACTGCTATAAATTTATTGGCACAAGGTATCGGATTATATGTTGCAACCACAGGGAAAACATATATTTATGCTGAATACACCCCGATCTCTTTCGAGAGTAAGAATTTTTTAACATTTTACTTTCTAATTGCAATTTTAATTACTTCTATTACTGGTTTGTACTTTACTTTCACTAAAACAGGTATGAGACACATTTCTGCTGGTGAAAACCCAAATGCATTAGATGCAGCAGGTGTTAATGTCATAAAGTATAGATATGTAGCAGTTATTGTTTCGGGAGCAATCGCTTCAGTTGCAGGAGGAATTTTTACAATAACTGTAAAAGGGTCCTTTTTCTATGGAACAGCTGATGGATATGGATTTTTAGCTTTAGCAATTATGATAGTTGGACAATGAAGAGTTAAGTATATAGCCTTAGGAGCGTCTCTGTTCTCTTTATTTTTTACAATATCAAAATTAATTCCTCTATATGGTGGAATTAAAGACACCTATCGTGATTTATTTTTAGTATTACCATTTGTACTTTCACTTTTAACTATGATAGTACTTTCAAAATGGTCAAAAGTGCCAAAAGCAATTGGTAAGCCTTTTGAGAAGTCTAAAAGATAATCATAAAAACAAGACAAAGTCTTGTTTTTAGTTTAAATATGATTTATTTATTAACAATAGAATGTACTTGGAATGTTAAAATATTTAAGTACATTAAAGGAGATTATAAAATGACACCACATATAAATGCAAAAAAAGAAGATATAGCAAAAATAGTTCTTATGCCAGGAGACCCATTAAGAGCTGAAAAAATAGCTAAAACTTACTTAAAAGATTATAAACTTGTAAACGAAGTAAGAAATATGTTCATGTATACAGGTTTTTATAACGGGATTAAAGTAACCATTGCTGGAAGTGGTATGGGATGTCCAAGTATAGGTATATATTCTTACGAATTGTTTAAGTTCTATGATGTAGATTGTATTATAAGAGTTGGTTCTGCTGGAAGTTATAACGCAGATATCAATGTTTATGATATATATAATGTTAAAGAAGCATTAGGAGAAAGTAATTATGCTAAAATAGCAGCAAATATTGACAATAATATAGTACCTTCTACTAAAGAAGTGTATGATTTAATAAATGTTGTTGCAGAAGAAAGAAAAATTAGTTTACATAGTGGGAGAGCTCACTCATCTGACGTATTTTATAGATATGATGACTCTTTAGAGTTCGCAGCTAAAAATAATTTAGATGTTGTTGAAATGGAATCTTTTGCATTATTTGCTAACGCTTTAGTAACAAACAAACAAGCGGCTTGTCTATTAACAATTTCTGATAGTTTCATCACTAAAAAAGCAACAACACCTGAGGAACGTCAAAATAACTTTATGAATATGATTGAGTTAGCTTTAGAAACAGCTAAAAGACTAACAGTTTAGTGCAGACTTATTTATGATAATATTGGCAGTTGAGTCAAGTTGTGATGAATTTTCAGTCTCAATAATGGTTGATGGAACAATTAAATCAAATATAATATCATCCCAAATAAAAGACCACTCAGTTTATGGCGGCGTTGTTCCAGAGTTAGCCTCTAGACTTCATGTTAAAAATTTTTCGTGAGTAGTCAAGGAAGCAATCAAGGAAGCAAAAATTAAGATTGATGATATAAACTATATTGCATATACAGCAAAACCAGGTCTTATTGGAAGCTTGATAATTGGTAAACTTGTAGCGAAAACTATCGCCCTTTATTTGAATAAACCTATCTTAGGTTTAGATCATATTCAGGGACACATTTATGGAGCTAATATAGAGGAAAAGTTCACTTTTCCTGTTTTGGCCTTAGTTGTTAGTGGTGGTCATACACAAATACAATACTTAAAAAGTCCACTAAATTTTGAAATCATTGGTACAACTCAGGATGATGCTATAGGTGAATGTTATGATAAAGTAGCTAGAGCCTTAGGTTTGGGATATCCTGGAGGACCTATCATTGATCAAATAGCGGCTAATGGAGATCCTGATTTTTATAAACTTCCTTTAATTAAAAATGACAAGACGCTTGATTTCTCCTATTCAGGACTAAAAACAGCCTCTTTAAATTTATTAAATAAATTAAAACAAAAGAATGAACCTCTCAATTTGGAAAATTTTTGTGCTAGCTTTCAGAAAGCGGCTATTGATGCATTAATTATCAAGTTAGAATCGGCAATCAAAGCATATAAACCAACCACTTTAACTGTTGCGGGGGGAGTCTCTGCTAATAAAATGTTAAGAAAGAGAATAATTTCCATTGGTTCATTGTATAATATACATAGATTGATATTACCGAAACTTGAATATTGTACCGATAATGCAGCAATGATAGCAGAACTCTGTAAAGAATATCTAGCAAATAAAAGTAGAAAAACGGAGGGTTAATTATGAGATCATTTCTAAGTAAACTAACTACTATTGACGATAAAGACCTAACTAGTAAAGAAAAAAAAATAGTAGAATATATCAAGTCTCACTTGAAAGAAATTGTTGAAACTAATATGAAAATTGAAAGAATGGCACAAGAGGCTGGAACTGGTTATAGTGCCATCTATGGATTATTGAAAAAACTTAATATCAAAGGTTTCCGAGACTTTGCAATTTCATTAGCTAATGACGCGGAAAATCAAGAGATCAATATCGCCAAGAACGATGAGAATGTAGTTGCTGGATATATAAATATAATTAAGCAGAACTATGCACTAATTGAGAAAAGGTCTATATTTGAAACACTAAATTTAATAAAAGGCACAACAGGAGCTAGGATATTTTTCTGTTATTGAGAAAACTTATTGTCAGGTCCTGTACAAGAATTAGCCAACTTTTTTTATAAAGAAGGATATAATGCAATATTATTAGATAGTGATCAAGAAATACTAAAAGATAGAATCAATTCTTCTAATAGTCAAGACTTATTTATTTTCTTCACTAGATACGGAAATTCATCAAGGCTAAATAGTTTTATTGAAAACCTTGGAGAAGCTAATCGAAAGATAATATATATATCGGGTAAAATTGCATCAAGCGACATAACCCAGCATCTATCTTCAATCCATACATTAATTGTAGATAATCCAGATCAAACGATTTATAAAGGACACATATCAAATTCAGTACCATTTAATTATTTCAACGATTTATTAATTTATCACTATTTGAATTCTAATGAATAAAGAGGTAAATAAATGAGTAAGATTTTTAAAATAAAACCATACTTCTCAAAAAAAATTTGAGGAGGAAATAAATTAGAAAAGTTTGGTTTCGAACTGCCAAATGATTCTATTGGAGAAGCATGATTAATTTCAGCACATAAAAATGGTATGTCTTTTTTAGAAAGTAATGGCACACGCATCAGTTTAAAAGACTTTTATGATAAATATAAAAGTCTTTTTAATTTGTCTGAAAGAGAGTTTCCTTTACTTACCAAAATTATTACTTCAAATGATTTTTTGTCTGTACAAGTTCACCCTAATGATGAATATGCTTTAAAAAAACACAACTCCTTAGGGAAACCTGAGGCTTGGTATGTACTCGATTGCCCACCAAACAGTAGTCTAATATATGGACATACAGCAAAAACCTTGGAAGATTTTAAAAATAAGGTTATGAATAATCAGTGAGATAGTTTACTTGTAAATGTACCTATCAACAAAGGAGATTTTCTATATGTAGAACCAGGTAAGGTTCATGCAATATCACCGGGGTTAACAGTATTTGAATTACAAAGATCAAGTGATATAACTTACAGACTGTATGACTATGATAGAATTGATAACAATGGTAAAAAAAGGGATCTTCATTTAATAGAATCATTTGAAACTGTTTTGATTCCTGATTCGAAACCAGTCATCATCAAAAATAAAACTGAATTAATATTTGAATCTTCATTTTTTTCTTTGTATTTATTAGATACTTCTGTCGAAAACAAGTTTAAAATTAAGGAAAGCATAAAATGATTTCAAATAACCGTCATTGAAGGACAAGGTCTATTTAATGACGTATTCTTTAAAAAAGGTGAGTCTGCATTAGTACTAGAAAATGGAGGCGAATATTTTTTAGAGGGAGAATTTAAAATGCTTATTTCATGAGTAGAGAGTTAAAGAAATGAGAGCGAAAAAGTTTAAATCAAACTTCATAACAAAAATTCGTAGAGTATTTTATGCACTTTATTTAAGCGCCGAAAAAGCATTTAGAGCATCTAAAAAAGAAAAGAAACAAGTGGAGAAAAAGTTTGCATGGTTGTTAACAACTAATAAAGTATGTGAAAAATATTATAAGAGAGAAGAATTAAAAATACTAGATCTTGATAATTTAAGCTTTATAGACTTCAATTCTCGAGATGGTATTTCTCTTAAAGGTGTTGTTTATGAGCCGAATAAGACTTCAAATAAGTGGGTGATTGCATCGCATTGATTTGCAGGCCATAAACTATGAAGTTTACACCACTCTAAAGTTTTAAGTGAAATGGGATACAATATTTTAGCATATGATTTTAGAGGTCACGCAGACTCAGAAAAAGCAGAAACTTATATGGGCGCTATAGAATTTAATGATTTGATGGGAGCGTTTGATTGGTTAAAATCTAATAAAAAAATTGATAAACTCATACTTCACGGAACAAGCATGGGCGCTTATGTGTCCAATTTTTGTGCAATTAAATATTATCACGAGTTAATTATGCATAATTTAATTGCAGTGATATCAGATTGCACATATGGAAGTGTTTATAATTTATTTTTACATGTAAGAAATGTTTATCTAAAAATAATTCCGAAACGCAAAATTAAAAAACTAATACAGAAAAACCTAACTAAATATGAACGGTTAAATGAGGATATCAATTTAACAAAGGCAGATATTTTTAAATTAATGGATGAGTCAGATAATGATTTAGTGCCAACATTATTTATACATAGTAAAGATGATAAAGTTACACCGCCTGCTGATACATATGAGTTGTTGTTAAAAAGAAGTAAAATATGTAACCAAGATGAACATTTAGTATTTAATTATGCTATGCATACCCAAAGTCTTAGAAATCATTTTAAAAAATTTAACTACAAAATAATTGAATTTATATCTAAAGTAGAAAACTTGAATGAAGATTACTCATCCCTTATAGACAAGTGGAGATTACTTGAAGAAGAGGAAAAAGACAAAAAGTCAGTCTTGCTTTTTTAATAAAAATTCCATTTTTTTTGTAATATTTGAAAAAAGTACCATTTTTTTCGTTTACAATCTTTTTGTGAGGAGATTAAAAAAATGGAAAAAGTTTACAAAAATATTAATGTTTTTTTGAACGTTGAACTTAGTACAAGAAACGACGTTTTAGAGTACATATCAAGTAAAGCTGTAGAACTAAATATTTATAGTAAAAAAGATGATCTTTTGTTAGGCTTCCTAAGCAGAGAAAAAGAAGCATCCACGGGCTTTGAGGATGGTTTTGCTATACCGCATTCAAAAGTCAAAGGAATTCAAGAACCAAGTATAATTTGTGTAAGATTAAAAAATGGTGTTGACTGGGAATCACTAGATAAAAAACCAACAAATATCGCAATTGCGTTGATCATTCCCGATAAAGCTAATGAAGACCACATAAATCTTTTGAGCAGTATTGCAATTAAGCTTATGAACAAAAACACCAGAGAGTCTTTAAAAAAAGCGACTACCAACGCGAAATTTATTAGTATTCTTTGTAAAGAGAAAGATAAACCCAAAGAAAGAGTACAAAAATTAGACCCTAAGGGACTTAATATTGTAGCTGTAACGGCATGTATTATAGGTGTTGCTCATACTTATATGGCTGAAGAAAGGTTATTAGATTCACTTACTAAGGCTGGACATAACATAAGAGTGGAAACCCAAGGTAGCAAAGGGGTAGGAACTCCTTTGACAAGCTCTGAAATAGAAAAAGCAGATATAGTAATTCTTGCAGCCGATACAAATGTTGAAAAATCAAGATTCAATGGTAAAAAAGTTTATGAAACACACGTTTCAAGAGCTATTAAAGAACCGCTAAAAGTTCTAAATGATGCTCTTGATAAAGGAAAGATATTACAAGATTCAGTAAGTTTTGGTGATGCTAGTTCTCAATACAACGAGAAACAAGGTGTTTTAAAACATATTCTTGCTGGTATAAGTTATATGATACCAATTATAATTATGGGTGGTATTTGTCTAGCGGCCTCACTAGGGATAGCGAAAGCAATATGAGGACCAACTGCATCTACAACTGGTCTCAATAACGAGCATCCTTGAAATCCATTGGTTATAATGGAAAAAATTGGGGGTGCAGCCTTTACGTTGATGATTCCAATACTAGCTGCTTTTATAGCTAATTCAATTGCAGGAAGGGCAGCCATTGCCCCTGCACTAGTTGGTGGTTTTATTGGAAATGATGCAAAAAACTTTATGCCTTTACCAGGAATGCCTGAAGCTTCCGCACCAATGGGTTTCATTGGAGCAATTATTGCAGGACTACTAGTTGGGTATTTTGTGAGATGAGTTAATACTTGAAATGTTCCAAAGGCTTTACGAGCAGCGATGCCAATTTTCTTTATACCGATCATTGGTGGTGTTGGGATTTCAATACTATTTATATATATAATTGGTGGACCAATTGGATATGTTGTAGGAGAATTTGGAGAAGCTATTAAAAAAGGATATAAATCAGAATCATTTGGTGTTGGTTTAGGAATGGCATTAGGTATATTATTAGGAGCAATGGCTTCATTTGATATGGGTGGACCAATTAATAAAGTTGCCTTTGTTACATGTGTTGCGTTAATTGATCAACAAGTATACTATCCAATGGGTGCTATGGCCACTGCAATACCAATAGCCCCTCTAGGAATGGGTTTAACCTCAGTTATATTCAAAAGATTTTTCTCTAAAGATGAACAAGCGATGGGTGCTAGTGCCATAATTATGGGTACAATAGGTATTTCCGAAGGAGCTATACCCTTTGCTATAAGAGACCCCAAAAGAGCTATTCCTTGCAATATTTTAGGTGGAATGGTTGCAGGTGGAATAGCAGGAGCATTTAAAATAGAAGATAGTGCTGGACATGGTGGACCAATTGTCGCCTTCCTCGGTGCTATACCTTATGGAGAACAAACTTTAATTTACTTCGTAGCAGTAGCCGCCGGTGTTTTTGTAACAAGCTCTTTATATGGATTATGATTAGTTTCTTCTCTTGGTAAAGTAGGATCTGTAAAGGAAGCAAAAGTTAAAAGAATAGAAGTTTTATTAGAGGAAAGAAAACAAAAAGAGTACGAAGTAACTAGAAAAATTAAAAACCTAAAAAAACTTATAAAAAATGCAAATAACGAAGACGAAGTCTCTGCTTTAAAAATTAAAATAGAGGACTTACGATCACAATATCTACCAATAAAAACAGAGTTTATAGAAAGAAAAGAAAAAACTAATAAATCCTATCCAGAGGTAAAAAACTCAGAAAAATCATTTGTAGCATCTAATAGAAAAAATATTAAAGATGCTAAAAATAAGATTATTAAAAATAAAAAAGAAGAACTTGAAAAACTACATAAAGCAAAAGCCGAAAGTTTTAAAACACTGGATAAGTTCGCTAAAAGAGACTTCAACAAAAACTATTTTAAAAATATTGAAGAAGTTAAAAATACGGCTAGCCAAGAGCTTTTAGATAACTTGATTAATGTGCGCAAACCTTTTGTTTCAAAGTTTGTAAAAAATTGCTAATTTAAAAAAGTATGCAAATACTTTTTTTAATTGTACGTTTAATTAGGAGTTCAATTATAATAATAATGGTGAGTTAATATGGAAACTTGTATTTTAAAAGGTTACAAAAATAAAGATCTACAGTTATATATTTGAAAAGATGTTTCTTCCCCGAAGGGTGTTTTACAATTGGTACACGGAAGTTGTGAACATTCTCTTCGCTACAATGATTTTGCAAAGTATTTAAATAGTATTGGATGAATTGTAATAGCTAACGATCATAGGGGTCATGGCAAAACAGCAAATGTAGAAGATAATGAGTTGGGTTATTTCTCAGATGATGAAGGTTGAAACATAATCATAGAAGATTTAAAGTATGTTAATAACTATATAAAGAGTAATTATGCAAATTTAGATATCGTAATGTTTGGACATTCTATGGGAAGCTTTATGAGTAGAACATTTATTATAAAATATCCCACTCTGTTGGAGGGAGTAATTTTATCAGGAACCGGTTGACAAAATATTTTTCTTTTGAATATTGCAATCAGGTTGGCTAAACGTAACCAAAAAAAGTATGGTTCTAAAAATATTGATAAAAAAATTTGAAACCTAAGTTATAAAAAATTAAATAAGCGTTACAGTAAATCAAACAGCAACGGTGTAGAATGGTTAAGCTCGGTTGAAGATGTACAATCAAACTTTTTAAATGATCCACTATGTGGTCAAATATTTACATCAAGTGCTTTTAAAGATATGTTTGAAGGAATAAAGTTCATACAAAATACAACAAACATCTCTAAAGTATCTAAGAATTTACCTATTTTGTTGTTGTCTGGTAAGGATGACCCAGTAGGAAACTACACTAAATCTGTCAATAAAACATATAAAGTGTTCATTAACAACTCTTTAAAAGTTGAAATGAAATTGTACGACAAAATGAGACATGAAATATTAAACGAAGTGAACAAAGAACAAGTGTATGAAGATATAAATAATTTTTTAAGTAAAATCAAAAATACTAGTTTAAAATAAAAAATAGAATTATACAAAAAAAATAATAGATAGTCTAAGAGGGAAAAAACATGGATCTAAAATTTATTTATAAAAACCACAAGGAATATGAAGGTAAGGAAGTGTCTTTCATAGCTCGTATTAGAAGTCACAGACAGGGTAAAAATATAAATTTTCTTGTGATGAATGATGGAACTACTATTAATGACATTCAAGTAGTCTACACTAGCGATTTAAAAAACATTAATAGTATCTCTGAAGCAAGAGTTAGTGCAATTCTCGAAGTAAAAGGGATAATCGCTTTAACCCCCGGGAAACAACAGGAGTTTGAAATTAAGGCAACAAATATAGAATTATTAGATCAAGCAGTTGAAAACTATCCTTTACAAAAAAAAGAACACTCACCAGAATTTTTAAGGGAAATTGCGCATCTAAGAGCAAGAACAAAAACTTTTCAATCGATTTTTAGAATAAGGTCAGCTGCCGCATTTGCAATACATAAGTTCTTTAATGAAAACGATTTTATTTACGTGCATACTCCAATAATCACTGAGAATGATGCAGAAGGTGCTGGAGAATCATTTATAGTGACAAACAGAGCAGATGATAAATATGAAGAAGACTTTTTTACTAAAAAAGCAACATTGACTGTCTCTGGGCAATTGAATGCAGAAGCATATGCACAGGCATTTAAAAAAGTTTATACTTTTGGTCCAACATTTAGAGCAGAAAACTCTAATACTTCAAGACATGCCGCTGAATTTTGAATGATTGAGCCTGAAGTAGCTTTTGCTGACTTAAATGATAATATAGAGTTAATAGAATCAATGGTTAAATATGTAATCAATTATTTGTTTGAGCAAAATAAAGAAGAATTATTATTTTGTGAGCAAAACCTTGAAAAAGGTTTAATTGATAAACTGCAGAATGTAAAAGATTCTAACTTTGTAATCACTGATTACAGGGAAGTCATTGAGATACTTAAAGAAGCCGTTAAAAACGGACATGTATTTGAAGACTCAAGAATAGATTTCGGAATGGACTTGGGTACAGAACACGAAAGATACATTTGTGAAGTTGTAAATAACTGTCCTACTTTCGTAAAAAACTACCCAAAAGAAATCAAGGCTTTTTACATGAAACAAAACGATGATCAAAAAACTGTAGCTGCAGTAGACTTGTTGGTTCCAGGAATTGGTGAATTAGTTGGTGGAAGTCAGAGGGAAGATGATTATGATAAGCTAATCTCTAGATGCCTTGAAATGGGAATTAAACAAGAAGATTTATGGTGATACAATGACCTAAGAAAGTTTGGTTATTATAAATCAGCAGGATTTGGATTAGGGTTTGAAAGACTTATAATGTATGTAACTGGTGCAACTAATATCAGAGATGTTCTTCCGTTTCCTAGAACTCCAAGAAACTTATTGTTTTAATCAAATTACTCGATACCATATCATTTGAACTTTTATAAGTAAAAATGTAAGTATGGAATTATAAATAAAATTGTCTCGATTAACCACTCGAGACAATTTTATTCTTAGACTTCAACATCTTTTTAGTCAAGTATTTATAATATAGAAATTATCAAATATATAAATCTGAAAAAATGTATTTTAGTTGCGATAAAGATGGTATATTTCTCAAATGAGAAAGGTTTGTTTTATATATAAAACTAAGCTCTAGTTAATTGAAACTTAATATAGATTTTTATCCTGTTTACTTTAAAAAATGATTGTGTGGTAGATTTAAAGGGGGCATTACGTTTTTTAACCATTGCGAAACTATGATATCAAGTCAAGATTTTTAGTGTAAAATTATTATATAGTGATTCAGGGGGAATAATATGCTTCTTTCATTTGTGGTTGTTACTCAGGAAGGGTTACAAGACTTCGAAAAAACAATAAATAGTATCAATAATCAAAGCTTACAAGATTATGAAATAATAATAGTGATGGATAGACCATCTCATGACGATAATAATGATTCATTAGTAAAAAAACTTTTCACAGAAAAAGACAATGTCAAAGTAGTTTTCAATAGTTCTATTCAAGGTTCATCACTTTCTTGAAATTTAGCTTTGGATTTAGCCGAAGGAAAGTATATAAAGTTCTTTAAAGAAGGTGATTTTATAGCACCAAACTTTGTAGAAGTTATAAGCGAAAACTTAGAAAAAAATAAAGATAAAGAGTTAGATATTATTGAATATAAAATTCAATTCACAGGTAATGTGGAAAGTGAAATTTTAACATATTTGGACAAAGGAAAAGTATACGAAATAAGTAAAGATTTTGATCCCTATGCGTACACTAATCCATTACTTTTTAACAAAATTTTTAGAACAAAGTTAATAAAGGACTTTGGGTTCAAATTCAGGAATTTTGTGAGATACGATATGCTGTTCGTTTACAAGGTTTTGGGACAAACTGAATATTATTTATTCATTGACTCTGAATCAATTGAAAAATCTAACATCCAACCAATACCTTACTCTGTTTTTGATCAAGTAAATCAGTGAACACACATTTTAAACTATTATAGAAGAATCGGAAAATATAAACATCTTAAGGATTATTTGAATTACAGCTATTACAAAACTTTAGTTTATATTTGACTATGAGAAATTAAAAAATACGATAATAAGTTATTGATAAAGAAAGCAACAAATTTTGCTATAAGAAAATTTAAAGATAAACGAGTAGAGTTCACTACTGATAACACCGTTTTTTTAGAAAAAAGAGACGAAAGATTTACTGAAATTTGTGTTAATTTTGATGATTATATAAAAGAGATTTACAAAGTCGTTAAATAACTCAGGGGTGCAAATTATGGGTAAATTACCTAAAACTATCGATAATTTTAATTCAGACTCTTCACAAAATTGAGTGCCTGCTCATCTAGGAAGAGTCTTTTTTGCACGGTTTTTCGATATCGTGATTAGTTCAGTTCCGATGTTAATAGTTTTTATTTTTTATAGAGTGGTGGATAGTAAAACAGCCTTAATTGCTGTGAGTTCAGGTTTGTTAACTATTTTTCTTTACTTCAACATATTACCCTTATTTTTTAAAGGAAAAACTTTAGCAAAGTTGATGTTTGGATTAAAAGTTATACATTTAGAAAACAAAAAAATAACATTTAAAATATTATTTATTAGAGAGATTTATTTTTTATATATCCCGTTGCTTTTTCAGTTATTATGTCAAATTGCAGCCGTATCTATTTTTTTACTATTCACAAGTGATGGTGAAGAAAATGCTAACCTAATGGCCTCCACAACAAGCTTTATTTTGCAAAGGATTGGTTATGCGTTCTATGTAGGCTGATTTTTGTATTTACTCATCACCATATATTTACAAGTTGATCATATAGCTGCAATAGATTTAAAATTAAAAATAAGAGTTTTGCACACAATAAAGGTGTACAATGAACCTAACATAAAAAAAGAGAAACATATTCATTTGGAGAATAAAAAACCAGGAATTATTAACCTAGAAGAGTTGAATGTTATACAAGGGGCATATATGTTTAAAAATAGTTGTAATGCAATAGAAACATTGATAGAAGAGAAATACTTTAGTGGTGCTGTTTTTTGTGTGTCAAAAAACAAAGAGCAGGTTTTTTTAAAGTCATTTGGAATAAATGATGTCAAAGAAAACACACCAATGAACGAAAATTTAATTTTTAGAGCTTATTCAATGACTAAACCAGTTACTGTTATCGCGTTTCTAAGATTAGTCGATGCAGGTATAGTTAGTATCGACGATGAAATTTCAAATTTTTTACCGGTATTCAAAAGTGTTAATGTACTCCAAACTAAAACAAGTGATAATGTAGTTCCTCTATCTAATCCAATAACTTTTAAACATTTACTTACAATGACGGCCGGTTTTACATATCATGGTAATAAAAATAAAACACAAATATTGACTTCTGAGTTCCTAAAAAACTATGTTGTTGGTGAAAACGGCAAGTATTGGAATTACGATGATTTCTGCACTAATTTAAGTAAAATACCTCTTTTATTTCAACCAGGAACTGACTGAAATTACGGTTTAGAAATTGACGTATTGGCAGCTGCAATTGAAAAAATAACTAATCAATCGTTTAGAGATCATTTGAAAGTTACATTATTCAAAGACTTAGGAATGTGAGATAGTGATTTCTATTTATTTGATAAGAGTCGAGAAGCATTTGTTAATGTATGAAATACCGGAGAAGATGGAAACACTTTAAGAAAAAGAAATAACTTCAAATATCTTTCACAAGAAATAGACAAAGTTCCTAATGCCCCTATGGGCGGAGCTGGTTTATTCACAACTGCGACCGATTACAATAAGTTTTTAAATTTTTTACTAGATGGTAAAAACTCTGAAGGTCAGCAATTAATCTCAGAAAACTTATTAAATGAAATGTGTAAAGACCAACTTGGGGCACTTAAAAAAAATTTTATTTGAACTCTAAATGCGGATTATTCTTATGGTTACGGAGTTAGGGTTAGAATAGAAAACAACGAGTCGCCTTTAACAGAGATCGGCGAGTTTGGTTGAGATGGTCTTTTAGGGTCCGCATCATTAGTAGATAAGAAAAATAATATAACAATGAATATAATGTTAAGCTCGTTTCCAGGGCATAATAAAAAAATATCAACAGAGTTTTTCGAAGCATTTTACAAAGATGTTAAGTAAAACTTTTTTTATTTCCATTTATTTTTAAATAAATGGTATTTTTTCCAAAATATGTGATAATAGATACGAGGAGGATAAATATGAGATACAAAGAATGAGAGGGCTTTAAAAAAGGTCAATGAACGGAAGAGGTTGATGTTAGAGGATTTATTCAAGCTAACTATGAACCGTACATTGGGGATGACACCTTTTTAATGGGTCCAACAGAAGGTACCAAAATACTTTGAGATAAAATCATGGAATTAACTAAGAAAGAAAAAGAAGCTGGTGGGGTTTTGAATGTTGATACTGACGTTCCATCCACTGTAACTTCTCACGGTCCTGGTTATGTCGATAAAAGTCTAGAAAAAATTGTGGGTCTTCAAACTGATAAGCCTTTCAAAAGAGCTCTAATGCCATGGGGTGGGATTAGCATGGCAGTCCAAGCCAACGAATCTTACGGTTTTGAAGTAACTGAACGAGTTAAAGAAATTTTTACCAAATATAGAAAAACACATAATCAGGGAGTATTTGATGCATATACTCCAGATATGCGTAAAATTAGGAGAAGTCATATTGTAACAGGTCTACCTGATACTTACGGAAGAGGTAGAGTTATTGGTGACTATAGAAGATTGGCTCTTTACGGAACTGATTTTCTGATACAAGAAAAAATAAGTGATGCAGCTTTAATTGATGGAGAGATGACAGAAGATAAAATTAGATTAAGAGAAGAAATTGCTGAACAAATTAAGGCATTAAATGACATTGTAACTATGTCGAAGTCTTACGGTTTTGATGTAACTAAACCTGCCAAAAATGCAAAAGAAGCTTTTCAGTTCACATATTTAGCTTATTTAGCGGCGATTAAACAAAACAACGGGGCAGCCGAATCTTTTGGTAGAGTAGCTACTTTCTTAGATATTTATCTGGAAAGAGATTTAAAAAACAAAAAACTTACCGAAACCGAAGCTCAAGAGCTAGTAGATCATTTAGTAATGAAACTAAGAATTGTAAAATTTACAAGAACACCCGCCTATAATGAAGTTTTCTCAGGAGACCCTGTTTGAGCTACAGAATCAATTGGTGGAATGGGGTTAGATGGTAGAACACTAGTAACCAAAAATTGTTATAGGTTTATTCATACCTTATCTAATATGGGGCCTTCACCAGAGCCTAATTTAACTATATTATGGGCTCAAAACTTACCAAATAATTTCAAGCAGTTTTGTGCTAAATATTCAATCTTGTATTCTTCAATGCAATATGAGAATGATGACATTATGAGAACCACTCACGGAGATGATTATGCAATAGCTTGTTGTGTTAGTCCGATGCAGGTTGGTAAACAGTTGCAATTCTTTGGTGCCAGAACTAATTTAGCGAAAACACTATTATACGCAATTAACGGTGGAGTTGATGAAATATCTAAGGAACAAATTTCACCAAGATTCGAACCAGTAACTACAGGAGATAAAAGTTTAAACTTTGATGAAGTTTGAAACAAGTTTGATAATATGATGTCTTGAGTTGCTGATAAATATGTAAATACTTTAAACGTAATACATTATATGCATGATAAATATTATTATGAAAGTGCCGAAATGTGTTTTTACGACACTAAAATGCACAAATTCTTCGCTACAGGGATTGCAGGTCTGAGTGTAGTAGCAGACTCACTTTCTGCAATTAAGTATGCAAAAGTTTATCCAGTTAGAGATAAAGACGGTATTGTTGTATCCTATAAAACAGAAGGTGATTTCCCCAAATATGGAAATGATGACGATAGAGTAGATACAATTGCCAAAGATATTGTAAAAATATTTATGAATAAAGTAAGAAGTCATCAAACATATAAAGGTTCTGAACCTACAATGTCAGTGCTAACAATTACATCAAATGTTGTTTATGGAAAATCAACAGGTGATACTCCTTGTGGAAGAAAGTTCCCAGAAGCTTTCGCCCCAGGAGCTAACCCTATGCACGGAAGAGACTGCACTGGTGCAGTAGCTTCATTAAAATCAGTGTCTAAAATTCCATTCAAACATGCATCAGATGGAATTTCTAATACATTTTCTGTAATACCTAACGCCTTAGGTAAAGACGAAGATTTAGTTATAGCAGGAGATTTCAAAGTATCTGGAGAAATACCAGAAGAAGCAAAAATAAAATAAATCGTATTAAGACGTAAAGGAGATAAATATATGTCAAAACAACAACAAGAAAACTTAGTCAACATGCTTGACAGTTATATGAAAAACGGAGGATTCCATCTAAATGTAAACGTTTTAGATCGTCATATCCTAAAGGATGCTCAAATGAATCCAGACAAGTATCCACAATTAACTATTAGGGTATCTGGTTATGCAGTTAACTTTGTCAAACTAACCAAACAGCAACAAGATGAAGTTATATCAAGAACTTTTCACCAGTCAATGTAATATAAATCTATAAAAAAGGACTAAGATTAGTCCTTTTTAAATGGAAGGTGTAATATGGTTGGTTATTATAATAGTATAGAGACTTTTGGTGCTGTTGATGGTCCTTGTATAAGACTTGTTATATTCCTGCAAGGCTGTTTACTTCGTTGTAAATATTGTCACAACCCTGAGACTCTTGAGTTTAGCAAAGAAAAAACTATTACCGTTGATGAAATCCTAGAAATTTTTGAAAAAAATAGATCATTTTATGAAAAAGGAGGAATAACTTTGTCTGGTGGTGAAGCAACAACTCAGATGCAATTTTGTATTGAACTTTTCAAACAGGCTAAGTCTAGAAATATACACACTTGCTTAGATACTTGTTTTGGTACTTTTCAAAGCATACCGAAAGTTGAGGCGCAATGATTGGAGCTTTTGAAGTATACGGATTTAACTTTAGCGGACTTAAAGCACATAGACAATGATAAACACATAAATTTGACTTCAAGACCAAACATTAATATTCTGGAAGCTATCATTTTTTTGGACAAAAACGGGGCAAAAACGTGAGTCAGACACGTACTTGTTCCTGGGTGGACAGATGACAAAGACGATTTATTTAAGTTAGGACAATTTGTTGGCAGATTAAAAAATATGGAAAGACTTGAGATGCTACCTTATCATAACCTGATGATTCCAAAATATGAAAACCTTAAAATGAAGTTTCATTTAAAAGATGTCATTCCACCAAGCAAAGAATATGTAAAAGAATGTCGTGACATAATAAAATTAGGAATGTTGGACATAAAGAAAAGCAATAGTTAAGAAAGGCTTCGGTCTTTTTTTGATTTTTTGATTTTTTCTATAAATAATTGTTATTATAAAAAAGTTACAAGGAGTGAGTATATGAAAAATTTATTAAATATATTAAATGATCAACAGTTAGATAGTGTTATTACAACAGACGTACCTGTAAGAATTATCGCGGGTCCAGGTAGTGGTAAAACGAGAGTAGTAACAACTAAAATTGCATATCTAGTTAAACAAGAGAATATAGCCCCTTACAAGATTTTGGCAGTGACTTTTACTAACAAAGCGGCAAACGAGATGAAAGAAAGAGTAGAAAAAATGATAGGTCCATGCTCAGACAAGCCTTTCATAAGTACGTTTCACTCATTTTGTGTAAGAGTCCTTAGAGAAGATTTTGAACACTGTAACTTAAGAAAAGATTTCGTGATTATAGACACTTCTGACCAAGCAAAAATATTTAGAAACATTATCAAAGAACTAAATATTGATATCGATGATAAAAGTTTTACAAGAAAGTGTGCATCAAAAATTAGCGGTTGAAAAAACCATTTTATAGATTGAGAAGAGGCAAGAGAATCTTTATATACTCATCAAGAAAAACATTTTGCTACTATTTACCGAGAGTACTTAAAGTACCTTGAAAATAAAAACTTACTTGATTTTGATGATCTTATTTTGAAAGTTCACACTCTTTTTAGAACAAATACTGAAGTTCGTACAAAATGAAAAAACCGCTTTGATTATATACTTGTCGATGAGTTTCAAGACACCAATGACATACAATTTAACTTAATTCAATGACTACTTGGTGATAGAAACTGTTTAACAGTTGTTGGTGACCCTGATCAAACAATTTATTCTTGAAGGGGTGCTAAGTTAAGGATTATCATGAACTTTGAACAAGTTTACCCAAAAGCACGAACAATTTTATTGACGCAAAATTATAGATCAACAAAACCCATTGTCGATTTAGCAAACAATTTTATTATAAAAAACAAAAATCGTGAAGACAAAGAAATCTATACATTAAAAACCGAGGGTAGTAGAGTATCCATCAAAGAAGCGTCTTCCACAAATTTTGAAGCTAAGTTTGTTGCTAAGAAAATTCAAGAACTTGTTAAAAGCAAGCAATACGAATATAAAGATATTTATGTGATTTTCAGAATAAATGCTTGGTCACAAGAAATTGAAAAAGAATTTGCCAATGCTAAAATACCTTTCAGTTTAGTTGGTGGTTATCAATTTAGGGAACGTAAAGTTATAAAAGATGCAACATCGTTATTAAAAGCGATCTCAATCAAAGATGATTTATCATTTGAAAGAATATTTGATTTCACTCCAAAAGTGGGTTCGGTTACATCTGGAAAACTTTTTGCTGCGGCCAAGGAAATGAATTTGAACATGTTCGACTTTTTAACTCAACACGAGAAAAAAGTAAAAGAAATAACAAAGAACTTAGACTCTCTGATAATAACTCTAAAAACAGGAAATGAGATGTTTATGGAGAACACTAAACTAGCCACTCTTGCGAAGTCAATGATAAAATTGAGCGGCTATGAAGACAAAATAAATTCTCAATCAAAAGAAGATTTAGAAAGCCTTCAAAACTTAAGAGCCTATTATGATCAGTTTCAAAAGTTTGATGAAGAGTATGATTTAGAAAAACCAGAAATTAATAGATTAATTAAATTCTTACAAGAAGAGTCGTTATCTAGCTCATCTGAGACGCCTGAAGTTCCAAATAAAGTTACTCTTCTAACTATACATGCAGCTAAAGGATTGGAAAATAAGGTTGTTTTCATTGTCGGATTAAATAAAGATATTTTCCCTTCAAAACGAGCATTTACAAGTATGGAGAATCTTGAAGAAGAGAGGCGAGCCTTTTATGTGGCAATAACAAGAGCACAAGAAATGCTCTTTATTAGCTATGTATCAGGTGGGTTTTCATATTTAGTGGGTGGTGAACTTGGAGAATCTAGGTTTATTAGAGAATTGGATCCAAGTTTATACGACTTTGAAAAAAATATTTACTTTCATTCTCCAACTGAGATGACAAGCCAAATGTATTCTACTGGTTTGGTTCATAAAGAACCAACCAAAATAGAGTCCGGTGTATTTAAAGGTGATAAAATCGATCACATAATGTTTGGTGAAGGAATTGTTACTTCTATTACAGATAAATATCTTGTAATTGCATTTTCGAATCCATCATATGGAACCAAATCTATTCCGATAGTATCTAAATCTTGAAGCAAAAAGTAACACTTTCTTATCACAAGTATTTACTTTTCTATATAATATATTTGTTAGGAGGATATAAAAAATGACTTCATTTACAGCTAAAGTTATTGATCCAGTAGGATTACATGCAAGACCAGCTTCTGTTTTAACTAAGGAAGCTTCTAAATTTGCTTCTGAAATTAAAATAAAATCAGGAGACAAAGAGGGAAACCTTAAATCTATTATGAACGTTATGGCGCTTGCTGTTAAATCTGGTGCAGATGTTACAATCGAAGCAACTGGTGATGACGAAAAAGAAGCAATTGCAGCTATTGAACAAGCTATGAAAGATAATTCAATTATCTAAAATTAAAATGAGTAGTAACTCATTTTTTTTATTCTTAGGTATATATAAATATTTTAATTTTTAAAACTTTTTTACTAGACCAATAATGATATAATTCTTTCAAGATTGGAGTAAAAATATGATTGAAATTAAAAACCTTACTAGAACTTTTAAAAATGGAACAGGTATAAAAAATGTTTCTTTTAATATAAATAAAGGTGATATTGTTGCATTTATTGGCGATAACGGAGCAGGTAAAACCACAACAATTAAAGCACTTTTTGGAGAGGTAAGACTTAAAGAAGGGAATGTTTTGCTTAATGGGGAAAATCTTCACGAGAATAACAACTTAAAAAATGTGGCTTTTTTCCCTGACACAAACAATATACCTTTAGATATGAAACTTAACGAGTATATTCACTATTTGTGTGCCGCAAATGGTATGGAAAAAAAAGACTTTATGCCTAACATTGAGCCAATTTACAATATGTTGGGTTTAGATAAGCACAAGGGTAAAAAACTAAAAGAGCTTTCGGCAGGTTGAAAGAAAAAAGCTATAATGGCAAGCGTTCTTATTAGAGGTCCGAAATATATAATTCTTGATGAGCCAACAGCAAATTTAGATGTTGAATCAAAACTTGAGTTTATATCTATATTGAAAGAATTAAACACCTATGGTGTAACAATAATGATAACTAGTCACATAATAGAGGAATTACAAGAAATTGCAAATCACTTAGTTCTAATCAAAAATGGCGAAATTGTTTTCGATAAAATTATTGATAATCAAAAAGAAAGAATTATAGACATTTATAAAAAATTTGTAGATCCCAAAAAAATAGATCTAAGTAATCTAAATAATGTTTATAAAGGAGGACAAAATGGAAAAGCAATCTAACAAATTTGGTAACAAATTTAAAACAACAAAGATCCTCCTAGGGATTAACTTAAAACAAATATTAAGATATAAACCAACAATTATTATTGGTTCAATTGTATTAGTCTTGAATATATTACTATTATTAATTGGAGCTCACACAGGAAAAACTTTCGAGTCTGTTTTAACAAATTCATTAGTAACCAAGTCAATTTATTACATTATCGTATTATTCACTTTTGGTCTTTTTATGTCATTAGTCTCTTTGTTTTTTTATAAAAAACATATAAATGAAGGAATATTGAACATTGAATTAAGGGCAGGTATTAATATTTGAAATTCTTTTTTTCTAAGATATGTATTATCAATGATAGTTATATTAATGTATGTAACTATATATGTGTTAATCTCGTTACCAATTATTTATACTGGAAAATTAGATAGCGACTTAGTATCTAAAATTCAAGTACCACAAATATTATTTCTTTACTTCTTTGCGATAGTTGTATACCCATTTATAACTATAATCACTTCTTTATTTACTTCAGCTATAGGTACTCTATTGAATATTGTTGTTGTTCTTGCAATTTGTTTCACACCGATGGCAATTGGACTTTCAACAAAACTAAGTAATACAGGTAGTTTTGAAAAATATGAGAAAACTAAAAAACTTTCTTTAATTAATAAAAGATATGAGCTAGGAAGCGACTTTTATCAAAAATTTAAAAATCATTCTATCATGAAAGATGTGTTTACTGATTCAAAACCTTACGGTGAATTAGGTAACTTATTTAATCAGTTTTCTAAGGATGACGGAAAGATTTCTAATAATTTATTAGCAAGAGCCCTATTTATGGGACAATCAAGTTTAGAATCTTATACAACTAAAGATAATGTACTTAAAAATTGAAAAATTTATGATGACGTTTTAAAACCAATTTATGAAGTTACAAAAGATTATAAATCAGACACTACAATTAAAAACTTAGACAGTAATTATTTATTTGGTTCATTTACAAATCAAACAAGTAGATCACCACTTAACTTGAAAGTTTATTCAAATTTCCTAAAAGGAAATGAAAAAACAAAAAATTTATCTGAATTATTTGATTATGCAACATCTGTTTACGATAAATATTGATATGGATTAGCAAATGAATCATACATTTCAAATTACTCAATAAGTTTTAAAGGCAATTCTTTATTACCAAGAGTCGTTGGAACAACCAACTTGATATTGGGTGAAACAGGGAATTCTTCAAGACCTTCAGAAGAAGATAAACATGATTTAGAATATAACAAAGGTTTATTCAACTTTTATAATGAACACCCAGAATTAATGGTTATGAACTTTTTAGTTACACAATTATATAATGTTGCAACTAATTTTGATAACTTTAATTTCGTAGATGTATTCAAAACTTATCAAGAGGACTTAACTTTCGAAAATGCCTTAGAAAAATATAATAGTGTTTATAATAAGGCTAACCAATTCAATAACATCAACTTTTTAGGCAACTTCTCTTGAATATATAGAGGATATTCTAACGACCCCTTTTATATGGATTATTTTTATTCAGATCTTAGCACAACATTTATCACTCCTTATGAAGGGATCAAATATATAACACCAGCTGATATTCAATATGCTAAAGAAAAATCAGCAAGCAACCAGCTTTTAAAAAATTTCGAGCCTATATTTGACTCAAAATTAAAAGCAAAAGGTGGAATAAATTATTGATTATCTGTTTTATGTTGAATCGTAGCGACAGGAATATTCATATTATTCTCTGCTTTAATATTTAAAAGAAAATCTAAAATCTAAAACAAATAACCCTAACTTGGGTTATTTTTTTAATAAAAAAAACTAAAAATATAGGGGTAATAATTTTGTATAATAAGTATGTTTAATAAATTAGGAGGAATACGTAATAATGTCAACAAAATTAAATGGTATTGGTGCCAGCAACGGTATAGCTTTAGCTAAGGTTTATTTATTGGATGAACAACCAATCATAATACCTCAAAATAATATTACTAACACAGAAGAAGAATTAAATAATGTCAATCTAGCAATCATAAATGCAAAAAAAGATTTAGAAAATCTTCAAGTTATCGCAAAAGAGAAGTTAGGTGAAGAAAAGGCTGCTATATTCGAAGCACATGCGTCAATTTTAGAAGACCCTGCTATGGCTGAAGAGTTCACAGAATTAATAAAATCTAAAAATTATAACGGAGCAAAAGCAATCAGTGAAGTGGCAAACAAGTTTATTGAGATGTTTAATGCAATGGAAGATGAATATTTCAAAGAAAGAGCAGCAGACATTAAGGATGTTACAGATAGATTGATTAGATACGTTCTAAAATTACCTGTAGTTGATCTTGCTACCATTTCAGAAGAAGTTGTAATTGTAGCAGAAGATTTAACACCTAGCCAAACAGCACAATTAAATCCAAAATACGTAAAAGGATTTGCATGTAATATTGGTGGTAGAACAAGTCACGCAGCAATAATGGCAAGAAGTTTGGAAATACCAGCGGTTCTTGGTCTGAAAACAATATTGGAAGAAGCTAAAAACGGTGATATCCTTGCGATTGACGGTAACTCAGGAGAAGTAGAAATAAACCCAGTAAGTAAAGAAGAATGAATCAAGAAAGCTGAAAACTTCTTGAAGGAAAAAGCTGAGCTAGAACAATTTAAAACAAAAAAAACATTAACAAAAGACGGTTATGATAAATTTGTTTTAGAAGGTAACATTGGTAGTCCCAAAGATGTTAGTGCTGTCCTAGAAAATGGTGGAGAAGGAATAGGTTTATTTAGATCTGAATTTTTGTATATGGATAACGATCACTTCCCTACAGAAGAAGAACAATTTGAGGCATACAAAAAAGTTGTCTCAGATATGAATGGTAAAATAACTATTATACGTACACTAGATATTGGTGGCGATAAAAAATTATCTTACTTCGAATTCCCTCATGAAATGAACCCATTTTTAGGATACAGAGCAATAAGATTTACACTTGATAGAAAAGATATTTTCAGAGACCAAATTAGAGCATTACTTAGAGCAAGTGCTTTCGGTCCTGTTGGAATTATGTTCCCTATGATAGCAACAGTTGATGAGTTCTTAGCGGCTAAAAACTTTACTTTAGAATGTAAAAAACAACTTGAGAGTGACGGTGTAAGTGTCGGAAAAGACCTACAAATTGGTATGATGGTTGAAATACCAGCAGCAGCAATTCACGCTGAACAATTTGCTAAATACTCTGACTTTTTCAGTGTTGGAACAAATGACCTTATTCAATATTCTATGGCTGCAGATAGAATGAGTGAGCATGTAACCTACTTATATCAACCTTTTAACCCTTCTATTTTAAAGTTGTTGAAACTTACAATAGACGGAGCACATAAACACGGGAAATGAGCTGGAATGTGTGGAGAAATGGCCGGAGAACCAGACGCTATACCACTATTGATGGGTCTTGGGCTCGATGCTTATTCTATGTCTGCAACTAGTATTTTGAAAGCAAGAAGCATAATGTCAAAACTAACTACTCAAGAAACAAAAGATTTGGCTTCAAAAGCATTAGAGTGTGATACTTCGGAACAAGTATTAGAACTAGTGAAAAATTTGATGAAAAATAAATAAACTATTAAACTAATGCAATGTATTACGATATCATATTAATGAAAGAGGAGAGTGCTTAAATATGGGTTTATTCACAAAAAATAAAAGTATTGAAATTTTTTCACCAGTTGATGGTGAAATAATAGACTTAGCAAAAGTAGAAGACGAGGTCTTTGCAGAAGGAATGATGGGTGATGGTTTAGCCTTCGTACCATCTAATGGTGATTTTGTTGCACCAATGGCTGGAAAGTTAGTAACTGTTTTCCCAACCGGACATGCTTATGGAATAGAAAGTAAAAATGGAGTTGAAATTCTTTTACATATAGGTTTAGATACAGTTACTCTAGAAGGTGAAGGTTTTGATGTAAAAGTTAAACAAGGTCAAACAGTATCTGCAGGTGACCAGTTAGTTGTTGTTGACTTAGAGGAAGTGGCTAAAAAAGTTCCTTCTATACAATCACCTTTAATATTTACTATTGACTCTATGGAAGGCAAAAAGTTAGAAATAGTAAAAAAAGGAAAAGTAGCAAAAGGCGACTTGGTTGCAATCGTAAAATAAATTAATAAAATCTCAAAATAGTTTTGGTGAAGTTTAACCACAATTATAAAAAGAGATTTTTTTTATTTTTTTATTTCTTGCAGAGTTCTCGTTATAATTTAGATAGTGACAAAAAGGTGGCTTATTGTGAGTAATGTGAAAATTCATCCAAAAAATAAAAAAAACAAACAACTTGATTTTAAAAGTTGACAAGATAAACATTTTTCTACTAACCATAATTTTAAGTTTGATATATTAAACTGAAAAACTGACGGTATGATTTTTGCAAGTTCTGCATTATTTGTACCTTTATTGTTATCGATAATTTTCACAATTTTTTTCAATTTACAAAGTTCGGTAAATGTACAAGCGACACTCCAAATATTAACTCTTATATCTGTTGGTGTTGGTTTTATATTCAATTATATGCGAAACGGTTCGGGCTTTTGAAAAAATGGTTATGGATGATTTTACATTTATACATTCTTACAACCTGTATTAGCTCTTCTATTAAGTATCTTTTTATTGAGTATACCGAACTCAGATGATATCAAAAGTTTTTTAACCATAGGATTATATATTGTGTCAACCACCATCCTTGTTATCTTGGTCATGACTAAGGACCGTACTATATTTAAAAGAATTAAAGAAACTTTAAATACTCAAAAAGTAAAGTTATTACTTGTTACATTTGTTGGTATAGTGCTTATTTTGGCTATATGTCAAGGTATATTTGTATATTTGTATAACTGAATATTTAATATAAAAGGCGAATCTAATAATCAAGAAAGTTTAATAGGACCGCTAAAAAATAAAAACACACCTACCATAACAAAAGTTATTTACTTGTCTATTTTATTTATATATGTTGTTTTATTAGCACCTATTTGTGAAGAAATAGTAACTCGTAATTGCTGATTCTTGAATGTTTCTAATAAGTGGTTCGCATACATTACAAGCTCAATTTACTTTGGTTTTCTACACTTTGGTTTTACAGGTGATTATATTCATTCACTGAGCTACATATCAAGTGGCTTTATTTTGGGTGGTGCTTTTATTTTAACCAAAGGGAATGTAACTTACTCATGAATGTTACACCTAACTAACAATTTAATATCGTTCATACTAATATTAGTATCAATATTCATATAGGAGAAATAATGACAATTTTAAACGTAAATCAAAATGATGAGAATCAAACAATTTTTAACTTCATTAAAAAGAATTTTAAAACAACTAAACTATCTATAATTTATAAATGATTTAGAACTAACAAAATCAAATTAAACAATAAGAAAGTAAAAGATCAAAAACTTAAATTAAAAGTTGGAGATGAGATTAAGGTATACGACTCATCACAAAGTGTTTTAAGAGATGAATTCGTAATGTGTGATTTCTCTAGTTTAGATATTATTTTTGAAGATGAAAACATTCTTATTATTGATAAAAACCATAATGTAGAAATGCACTCGCAAATAAATCCTTGTCTAGATAACATGGTTAAGACATACTTAATAAGAACAAAACAATATAGTCCAGAAGAAGAAAATAGTTTTGTTGTTAGTCATGTTCATAGGTTAGATAAGCTGACAGCAGGACTAGTAATTTATGCAAAAAATAAAAAGACTTTAGATGTTATGCTTCTCGCAATACAAAATAAAAGGCAAATACAAAAATACTACCAAGCAACTTTGGAAAATGATAGTCTTCCCGAGGGCCTTGTTGAGGGATTTATATTATATGATAGTGAAAAGCAAAAATCTGTTTATTCCGAAATAGAAAAACACGGTTATAAGAATTGCCAACAAATTAATAAATTAGTTGATAAACTTAAGTATACTTATGAGATTCAACTCTTATCAGGCAGAAAACATCAGATAAGAGCAATATGTAGCTTTTTTAAAGCACCAATAGTTGGTGACTTTAGATATGGTGCTGAAAGAACGGGTGTTAAAGCAATTGGCTTAGTTGCAAGCAAGTTACGTTTCGAGAACTTTGAAAATGATTTAGCGTACTTAAACGGAAAGGAATTCCTATCTAAAAAAAGAGTTTAAATGATAAAATATTATTTATATAAGGAGGAGGACTAAATGGTATCTACAAAACAGGGCATTTTCAGTATTATTATTGGTACTACTATATCGCTTTTTAATGCCATAATTCAATTTTTAACTATTTATTGGGTTTTGGAAAAGTTTGGATCACAATTTAACGGGTTTATCAGGTTGGTTAGTTCCTTTTCGGCATTGATTGCAACTGCCGAAGGTTCTCTTGGTTTAGCAACAACAATTTTATTAGTTAAACCCATTGTTCAAAATGATTGAATAACCGCTAACGAAATTTATTCTACCTCAAAAAAAGCTTATAAAAAATCTGCTTTAACTAGTATAATTCTTGTCTTGTTACTAGCATTTATTTATCCTCTATATGTTGGTGTTTCTGCAAATGGTAGCATATTTGATACTTCTAGTTGAAAGCAAATTGGGTTGAATATCACTCAAAACGGCGAGACTACACTTTTAGGTTATTGAGCGCTACTGATTATTACCCTTATATTTGGTTTCAAAAACTTTGTAGGTTCTTATTGATTTAATGTCTACGAAAACTTAATCGCAGCAGATAACAAAAATTCAATTAGACGCTTAGTAATATTATTCACAGATATTGCAGTATATTGGATACTATTCTATTTGCTTAGTTTAAAAAATGTGAATGCAATAATTCCATTTATATCCATATTACTTTATTCGCCAATTAAAGGTGCAATGATTTATTTATATGCAAAAAAGAAATACCTTTGATTGAAATATTACAAGGATTTTAATAGTTTCAAACTAAATACTACCAAGCGAAAAATTGTAGTTTCTTCAATTGGTACATCATTATTATTAAATACTGACGTTATAATAGCATCACTTGTTCTTGGTCTTGGAGTATCTTCTACTCTTTCGCTATATCTTGTAATTGCGGTTAACACGCGTCTAATTATGACAAATTTTATTACATCATTTAGAGAGTTCTTTGTAGTTCTAGTTGCCAAACGGGGTAGAATTCAGTGAGAAAGCTACGCAAAATATGAACTTTATATTTATTTAGTGGCTGGGTTTACTTTTATAAATATGTCAATATTATCACCTTATTTTGCCAGTGCATTGTATGGTGATATTGCTCAAAAGTCTCTGGAAACATTGAGCGGTGAAGATGAAGCATTGAGATTCATGTTTTATAATCCGTACTTTTCTATACTATACGCTAGTTCAACAGCTTTAATAATTTTGTGCGAAGCACAAATAACCCTTATTCATGCAAAGGGTAGGTATGGGGAAGTATCGAAGTTCCAAAACTATGTAGGTTCTATTTATATAGTTTTAAGTTTTGCAATAAGCTATATATGTAAGATAACCAATGCAGGTGGGGAAAACTTCGCATTGGTGTCAGGTATCATTGCTCTTTACACAATTAAAATGATCTTTTTAGTAGCTAGATATGCTTATTTATGGTTTTATGTTTGAAAATACGCAACTTACAATTCAACTAAAAAACACGTTTTGAATAATTTTTTAATACTTATAGTACCGGCTATAACTATGAGTTTGATAAATTGATTCGTGATAAAAAATAAGTTTGATGTAGAATCATCAGCAAGAGGTAATGCACCTATTCAACCTTTAATCGGATTATTTTTTGGAGTTATTTTTGTTTCTGGTGTTGTGCTAGTATTGTTCGCTTATTTATTTTCTCCAAAAATGATGAACGGGATCATGATTAATATGCCATTGATTAACAAAATAGTAACAAAAAAACTCGCTGAGGAACGTCAAAAGCGATTTGAAGAGAATGGTATAGATGTAAACGATATTGTCGACAATACAGAACAACTATCACAAGCTCTTTATGGAATTAAAGATGACAGTGCAGCTGCCCATATTTCTTTAGAAACATTAGATATAAATGTCAACTCAAATAATGAAAAAATTTATATTATAAAAGGGAAATAACACTCCCTTTTTTATTTTTTTCTAGGCTTATTGTTGGTATGTTGGGAATGGTATAATAAATTTGGTGAAAAGAAATGACGAGTTTATCAATTTGATTCCCTATCGTGTTAACAATACCTATTATCTTTATGTTTTACACATCAGGGACTATTATATTAGAACTTTTAAAGTTTAAAATAAAGAATAGTTTTTCAGCAATTGCAGCTGGTTTTTTTACTTATTTCACATTTATATCAGTACTAACATTTCCATTACAACTTATTTCTGTACTACCTTATATTTTCTTTATATATTTCATATGAGCATTGACAATTTTGTTTATCGCTTTTTGTTTTGTTTTCTCAAAGTACTGACTATCAACAAACGTTTTCTCATTGAACACAATCATCTACATTGGAATAGTTGCTTTGATTGTAGGTATTAATTTTTTAAGTATCCAATTCGTAAATAACGTTAGTTTTGCACGACACAAAAACACATTATCAATATTGAACTGATTAAAAGATAATCCTGTTTCATTTTTCAATAACGCAACATTATTCAATTTTTTAGGTTTCAAACCATTTCAAGGGTGATATACTTTTCAGCTATCTTTGATAATATTGGGTAATATTGAAACCTACCAGTATCAAGATTTCATAAAACCTTTTTGTTTTATTATTGATGCATTTCTTTTCTCTTCGATATTCATAACTATGTTTGAGGCTTTAAAGAAAAAAACTAAAAGCATAAATACTTGTGCTTTGTTCGCCATATCTCTAATTATATTCTCAATAAGTAAATTATTGATAGCCTACTTTGACGCATCGTTCTGGGGAGGAGAGTCAATATTCATTTACTTAGTATTTTATTCAATAATGTTATTATTGAAGTACACCACTTCTGAGTATAGAGAAAGAAATAACACATTTTTTAATGGAATGGTTTTAGGTGGTTATATTTGTTTTTCTTGAGATAGTTCTTACCAAGTATTATTTCTTCTTTATGGATTTATATTTGTAATTCAAAAAACGTACTCTAGAAACTTCACTAAAGATTTACTAAAACTTTCTATATTCTCATTGATTGATATATTTTTCTTTAACATTGTCTTGGGTTATTATATACAAAGTCTTCTTTTCGGAATACTTACTGTCTTCTTAATATTGACTGCTTTTTGAATGTCTCGTAATTATTCGGTTGTATCAAAGTTTGAAATATTTATTGACCAAAAGACAAATTTCACAATATTGCTACTTCCTATAAGTTTTATGTTGATTTCCATCGCTATCACACTAGGTATGGAGCAGCCGTTTGTATCTACAAATGATAACTACCTTAACTTTCTTTACGTTTGAACTTCAATATTTAAAAATAAAAATGTTAACTTTTGAACAACTTTTATTCTCGCAATGGTTATTTTAGCCTTATCATTTTTTTGAATATTCATTAGGAAAAAAATTAGAACTACAGGGCTTACAGGAATTATTGATTTGATATTGATTAGTTATTTAACTTTCTACAATCCGATAGTTGTTAAGTTTATAAACTTCATATACCCAGATATGACAAAAACAAATGGTGTTGTTATGATAGTAATGGGTATAGTATTATTAAATGTTGTTGTTTATTGATTGTTCGACTTTATCAAAAGACGAAAAGTAAGCACAAATGAACCAGTTATCATTAAAAAATATACTTGATTAAGTTTATAGGAGATATTATTATGAGCAATATAAAGGAAAAGTTAGATAGCTTGAAAAAAAAGCTTAATGAGTGAAATCACGCATACTACGTTTTAGATGCGCCTTTGGTTTCAGATGCTGAATATGATTCACTTTTGAAAGAACTTATCGAACTAGAAAGTTTAAATCCAGAATTAGTTACATCAGATTCTCCAACTCAAAAGGTTGGGGGACTCGTACTAGATAAGTTTGCCAAACACAAACACCAGGTGCCTATGCTAAGTCTTAGCAACGCTTTTAACGAACGTGATTTGATTAATTTCGATGATCAAATATTTAAAAGTATAGGTAATAAAAATTATAATTACTTTGTTGAACCAAAAATTGATGGGTTATCTATATCTCTTCTTTATAAGTCCGGGGTTTTACAAAAAGGTGTCACAAGAGGAGATGGTTACTATGGGGAGGATGTAACTAATAATGTTAAGACAATAAAAAGTATTCCCTTAAAAATAGAAAATTCAGATGAATATTTTGAAGTTAGAGGTGAAGTTTTTCTTTCTAAAAAAGAGTTTGATAAAATAAATGAAAAAAGAAAAGAAAACGATGAACCTCTTTTTGCCAACCCCCGAAATGCCGCTGCTGGAACACTAAGACAATTAGACTCATCAATAGCAGCAAGCAGAAATCTAGATGCTTTTTTATATTATTATATGAATAGAATCAAATATCACAAACACTCTGAGTCATTAGGTTTTATTAACTCTGTTGGTTTTAAAGTAAATAAGTTAGGTAAATTATGCGAAAATATTAATGATGTCTTGGAACATATTGACTATATCAACAATATAAGAAGCGAACTTGATTACGAAATTGATGGAGTTGTTATCAAACTAGATAATTTTGATTTATATGATCAAGTTGGTTATACATCTAAATCACCAAAGTGAGCAATAGCGTATAAGTTTCCTGCAGAAATAAAAGAAACTTTATTGAAAGACATTTTTGCCACTGTTGGTAGAACTGGGAAAATAACTTATAATGCAGTTCTAGAACCTGTTCAACTTGCTGGTACTACTGTTCAAGCAGCCACTTTACATAATTCTGACTTTATCCACAATAGAAAAATAAAAGTTGGATCAAAAGTCAAGGTAAAAAAAGCGGGTGACATAATACCAGAGGTTATAGAAGTTGTTAAAGATGAGAATTATAATAACCTTGAAAATTGAAAAGAAACTCTTGAGTGTCCAGAATGTAAGTCAAAACTTGAAAGATTTGAAGATGAAGTAGACCAATATTGTATCAACAATTTATGTCCAAGAAAAAGAATCAGAAGTATTGAGCATTTTGTCTCTCGTGACGCAATGAATATCGAAGGTCTAAGTATAAAAATTATTGAAAAACTTTATGACAACGGTCTAATCAAAAAAGTTTCTGATTTGTATACATTGAAAACTAGCAAAGAGAAAATTTTAAGACTCGACAAAATGGGCGATAAGTCTGTCTCAAATTTACTTACAGCCATCGAAAGTTCTAAAAAAAACTCTTTGGAAAAAATATTCTTTGGACTAGGTATCAGACATGTTGGTAAAAAAACAGCCCAAACTTTGGCTATTAATTTTCAAAATATTGACAATATCCTAAAAGCTAGTTTCGAAGATTTTAGTAAAATATATGATATCGGTCCAATTGTTGCAAAATCAATAATAGATTGAAGAGAAGTAGCTCAAAATATAGATTTAATAAACGACTTAAAAGCAAACGGTGTTAATTTAATTTACTTAGGAAATATTGGAAGCGTTTTCAACGAAACCATTACCAACAAAAACTTTGTCATAACTGGAACGCTATCTAAACCAAGAAATCATTTCAAAGATATTTTAGAAAGCTACGGTGCTAAAGTTATAGATAGTGTTAGCAAAAAAACAGATTATCTTTTAGCAGGTAAAGATGCAGGAAGTAAATTAGAGAAAGCAATAAAATTAAACATAAAAATATTAAGTGAAGAAGAGTTCAACAATATGATAGGAGACATAAATTAATGAAAATCACAAAGAATTTGATAAAAGAGCTAGCAGCCGATGTTATGCTGGACTTGGATGAAAATGAGGTAAATGAAATTACAAACTTGGAAAATGATATTTTAAATAAGTTTGAAAAAGTTCTTTTAATAAATACCGAGGGTGTTGAGGAAGCACATTACCCTTTTGACTTAACAAATAGTTATTTAAGAGAAGATGAGGTTTCAAAAACAACACCAAAAGAAAAAGTTTTAAGAAATGCACCACAAACATCAGAAGGTTATGTGGTAATTGAAAAGGTAGTGAACTAATGGAAATAAAGTTTTTAAGTATTAAAGAACTAAACGAAAAATTAAAAAATCAAGAAATCACTATCTCCCAACTAACAAATTTAACTATCAAAAACCTAAAAGAAGAAATGAGCTCAAACTTTCTTGTGACTTTAACCGAAGATCATTGCCTTGAAAGAGCAATGGAGTTGGAAAAAACAAAAAACTTTGATAATCCACTTTATGGAATTCCTTATGTAACAAAAGACAACATTTCGACAAAAGACATTCTAACAACTGGTAGCTCAAGAATTTTATCAAATTACTATCCTACTTTTGACGCAACAATAACAGAAACCCTTGATAAGTCTGGTGCTATCCTTTGTGGTAAGGCCACTTTGGATGAACTAGGTATGGGGGGTACTGGACTTTTTGCGTTCAACGGAGAAGTTCGTAACCCTTTAGATAAAGAAAGAATAATTGGTGGAAGTTCAAGCGGAAGTGCTTTTGCAGTGGCTACTGGTTTAGTTCCTTACTCAACAGGGACAGACACTGGTGATTCAATTCGTAAACCAGCAAGCTATACAGGTATTGTTGGTTTTAAACCAACTTACGGAAGTATTTCTAGATATGGTGTGATACCATATTCTCCAAGCTTAGACCATGTTGGGTTTTTTACTAGAAGTGTAGAAGATATGGCTATATTGTGCGATGTTTCTTTCGGTTTAGACCACAATGACTTTACATCAATAGATAACAAACAAAGTTTTTCTGCAAACTTAAATGAAAAAAAAGAAAAAATTAAGTTTGGTTTTTTAACGTCTGTAGAAAAATATATGGATAAAAGTTTGCTTGGAAGCTACGAAAAACTTTTCGATAAGGTTAAAAAAGACGGCCATGAAGTTATTTTTGTAGACTTCAAAAAAGAGCTACTCGATGCTATAACTGCCGTATATATGATGATATCTTTCTCAGAAGGTGCAACCACACACGCGAACCTGGATGGTATTAATTTTGGTAAAAGGGAAAAAGGACAAGATTACCTTGAAATTATGCGAAACTCAAGATCAAAAAACTTTGGATCCACAGTGAAAAGAAGATTTGTTATTGGAAGTTTTCAGTTAAAAAAAGAAAATCAAGAGAGACTTCTTGCAAAATCTAAAAAGGTACGACGATTAATTAATGAAGAGTTATCAAGAGTATACGAAGAGATAGATATTTTAATTTTGCCACCAAGTTTGAATGTGGCACCTAAAGTTTCTGAAGTTCTAGGTACTGATGTAGAAGAAAGAGATAACGATGAAAAAGTATTTCTTGAAGATCTTTTAATTTTAGCTAACTTCAACGGTATGCCTTCAATAACTTTGCCTTTTATTAAATCCAACGGTCTTCCAATAGGTATAAATTTAAATGCCAGACCAAAAAATGACTTGGAATTATTACAAGTATCTAAGTATATAGAAGAAGTAGTTGCAAAACAAAAAAATGGGGGTGAGACAAATGACTAATTTTGAAGTAATAATTGGTATTGAAAATCACGTAGAGTTGAAATCAAATACAAAGATATTTTCACCCGCACCAGTTAATTTTGGCCTTGAACATAATACTCAGGTTTCCGAGGTTGATCTTGGTTATCCTGGAGCATTACCAAGTGTTAATAAAGAATGTGTTCGTCTTGCGTTACTTGCGTGTAATGCATTAAATTTAAAAATAGACCCCTTACTAAGATTTGATCGCAAAAACTATTTTTACCCTGATTTAGTCAAAGGGTTTCAAATAACTCAACAATTCTTTCCAATAGGGAAAGATGGCTTTTTAGAAATAGAACTAGATAATAATACTTCTAAAAAAATAGAGATAGAAAGACTTCATATTGAAGAAGACACAGCCAAACAGATTCACAAAGATAATTTGACATTTATCGATTATAACAGAAGTGGTATAGGGCTGATAGAAATCGTTACTAAACCAGTAATTAGATCTTCTGATGAGGCTGTTGCTTATGTAAATGGTTTAAGAGAGATTTTGCTATTCCTAGGTGTAAGTGATGTTAAAATGAACGAAGGGTCATTAAGATGTGATGTAAACATTTCTTTACGTCCATTTGGATATGACGGCTATGGTTCCAAAGTTGAAGTTAAAAATTTAAACTCGCTAAACAATGTAAAAAAAGCTATTGAGTTTGAAATCAAAAGACAATCAGACTTATTACTTAACGGGCACAAAATTCAACAAGAAACTAGACGTTTTGATGAAAGCAAACAAGAAACTGTCTTAATGAGAGTTAAAAACGATGCGGTTGATTATAAATATACACGCGAGCCAAATATTTTTCCGATAAAACTAAATGAACAATGAATAAATGAAACTATAATTAATGCACCTGAGTTACCATCAGTAAAAAGAAAAAGATACTTTGATAATTATAAATTATCAATGGATGATATAAATTATATTCTTTCAGACTTAAACTTGACATTATTTTTCGAAGAGACAATAAGTTATGGTGCTGATCCTAAAAAAGTGGCGAACCTTTTAATAACAGAAATAAAAGCAATATTAAATAAGGATAATATAACTCTGAAGGGGTCAAATTTAAAACCAAAAGACTTATTTGAAATCATCTCACTCACAGATAAAGGAGTTATTTCTTCAAAACATGTAAAAATGATCATGCCAGTAAAAATCAAAAGTAGTGAAAACGTGCTTTCAATTATAGAGAAAAATAATTGAAAACTTATAAGTGACACAGACGAAATCAAAAGATTAGTAATGCCTATTGTTGAAAAAAGCACTTCGTTGATAAAAGAACAATTTATAAATAGACCTGAAAGGGTAGAAAAGACAATAATGGGTGAGTTGATGAAATGTACTGGTGGAAATGTTAATCCAGATATTGCAATCAATATAATCAAAGAACTTGCAAAAGCAGCTTTTAAAAATCAATAATTGTACAAAATAAACTAAAAAAAGAACCTTGGTTCTTTTTTTAGTTAATGCTTTTATTCATACTCATCTTCACCCCGTATTTTAAGAACTAAGTCATTTATCATATGATTCTTAGCGAAAACGACTAATACATCGTCTTCTTTGAGAGTAGTATATTCATCGGGTATGACAATTTTACCATTTCTTTTAATTTGAACAATGTTGAAGTCTTTATTTGAGCTCAATCCAGCGTCTCCGATTGTTTTATTAATTACGTTTTTTTCTGCTACTTTAATGCTTGTAAAGACATATTCTCCATCGGTTGATTGAACCTCACTTTCAATATCAAAAAGCGACTTAGTTGCAACCATTTTTCCTGTTATTACATCAGGTATAATTACCTTGTCCTCGTCTAATCCAAGTGCTAATAAAATTCGTTTATGATGTTTGTCTCTTGCCTTAACGATTATATTTTCAACACCTAGATCAATTAAATTTAGAACAGTAAGTATACTTGCTTCCATATTTGTTCCAAAACAAACAATTACTCCATCAAATTGTGATATTCCATTTTTCTCTAGTGCTGCTTTGTTGGTAGTATCTAATACAACAGCTTCAATAGAGTCAAACTCAGACATGTATAAATTTAATTTTTCAACATTTAGATCGAATATTTTTATATGTTGTTTTTTTTCTTCTAAAGTCTGGGCTACAGATAATCCAAAATAATTCGCTCCCATAATAGCGAAACTTTTCTTTCTAGCCATATTTTGCCCCTCATTTCTTCACTCATTTTATTATATAACTCTTTTAAAGTTTGTTGTATAATTTAAGGTAGTTTTATTAATTAGGAGATGATTTTGTGGATAATTCTAATAATAACTCACTTACAACTGGTGAACCTATGTCTGGAAAAAAGAAAAGGTCAAAAAGAAAATACTCAACTGAAAAATCTGAGAAAACTTTTTTTGCAAAACTAAAAAATTGATGGCCGTTTTCTAGGGTTAGCGGTAGGATTATATCCGTTTACCTGCTTACTATTGTAATTGGTGGTTTTTTATTGAGCATTCCTGGTGTTGTAAAAGAGGAGTCTAATTTTTGAAACTTTATAACTGGTATGTTTACCGCCTCAAGTGCATTTTCTGACACAGGTATTACAATGATACAAACTAACACTGGATATAGCTTTTTTGGCCAGTTTTTAATATTGCTTCTTATACAAATGGGTGGGATCGGTATTCTAACTGTTAAAATTGTATTTTTAGTATTTTTAAATAAAAAAATTTCATTAGATGACCAAAGTGTCGCAAACACCGAAAGAGGAAGTAACTCTCTTGCAAACACTGTTGAAATGATTAAAGATGCGTTCTTCTTTCTCCTTTCTGTAGAAATTATCGGAGCATTTATTCTGTTTTTTGGATTTTATTTCACTCCAATGTCAAAGAGTTATTTGCAAGAGAATCCAAACACTACTACAAATCCATATCATAATTTTGGAACATCATTGTGAGCGTCTATTTTTCATTCAGTGAGTGCTGTTAATAATGCGGGATTTGATATCTTGAGTGGAAACTCATTGCAGCCTTATAATCAAGATGACTCAAGAGGTTACATTCTACAATTTACATTTTTAGCTCAATGAATTATTGGTGGTCTTGGTTATCCAACATACCATGATATTAAAAGAAAATTTCGTGCTAGAAAATTGGGTAAAACAGTTAAGTTTTCTTTATTCACAAAACTTAACTTTATAGTGTATGTAACTTTATTTATATTAGGTCCAGTTTTAGTGTTCCTTTCTGAATATTTAACGATCGAGAATAGTGCTATCTTACTTAATAAAGATAGTAACGGGGAGCACTCAGAAAAAATATGAAAACCAGCCTATGTTTGAATAATTGATATATTATTCAATGTTTCTTCTTGTAGAAATGCTGGTTTTGCAAGTGTGGATATTAATAATTTTACTGCTGGATCAAAGTTCATTTTATCAATTTGAATGTTTATTGGTGCAGCGCCTTCTTCAACGGCTGGTGGTATTAGAACAACGACTCTAGCAATTTGTTTTATAGCAATTTTCTCAATAATGAGAAATAAATCTTCTACAGAAGCGTTTAAGAAACGTATCCCAGACGAAACTGTTAAAAGAAGTTTTGCTGTTGTATTACTTTCCTTCATGATTGTGCTGGTCAGCATATATGTTGTTTATTTAGACTCTAACGAGATGTTGTTTAACACTGATGACTCAAAAAATACAGAGTCCACAATTATCAAACTAATTGTTTATGTTTGTAGTGCTTTTGGAACCGTTGGTTTTCAACCATTTACTAATGGTCAGATTATTCAAATGGGTGTCATAAGTAAAATTATGCTAGTAATAACAATGTTTATAGGTCAATTAGGTATATCTAATACTTTGTTGGCTTTCGTTAAACCTAAAAACAAACAGAATTACGGATATTTAGAAGAAGATGTAACAATCGGATAAAAATTAGTATACATATTAAATAAAATCTACACCTTCAAAAGTGTAGATTTTTTAACATGATTAAGTCACTTACAATTGATTTCAGTATCAATTATGAGCAATGTAAGTGGTATAAGATGGCATAAATCACTCATATAGCTTAGATTAATAATAAAAAAACTCGTTCTTTTAATCTAATAGCGTCTTTAGTTAGTGTATTAAGACTTTAAAACAATGTGAAAACTTTGCAACATTATAGGGTGCAATTGTGGGCAAGTATAATCAAAAGCTTGTGCTTGAAAGCTTTTTTATGAAAGAAAATCAGAGGTAGTTTATTGAAACACTAATCTTATCTTGGGTAAACAACAAAAAGTTTGTCATTGAACACTAAGTTGTAGATTTTTATCCAAAGAGTGATATCATTAACAAGTTCATAGATAGAGTTCTATCAAAAATAAAAAAAGAAAAAAAATTCAAAATTTTGTTGCTTTTATTTATATTTATATGCTATTATGAATAAGTAGATTTTGCTCTATGGCTTTTTAGCTCAGTTGGTAGAGCAACCGGCTGTTAACCGGTTGGTCGCAGGTTCGAGTCCTGCAAAAGCCGCCATTTTTTATGGCCTGTTGGTGAAGCGGTGAACACACACGGTTTTCATCCGTGCATACACGGGTTCGATCCCCGTACAGGCTACCATTATTTTATTGTTGGAGTGCTAGCTCAGTTGGGAGAGCTCCTGCCTTACAAGCAGGCGGTCGGCGGTTCGAGCCCGTCGCACTCCACCATTTTTTTATGCTGATGTGGCTCAATTGGCAGAGCAACTGACTTGTAATCAGTAGGTTGTAGGTTCAAGTCCTATCATCAGCACCATCAAAAGAATTTAAAACAATCTTACAAGAAGATTGTTTTTTTATTAAGTGAAATATTGTATCATTAAAGAAATATGGGGTACATAATGAAGAAATGAGTTTTTATTTTAATTATTATAGGGTCAACATTTTTGCTCTTAAATCAACTTTTGACACTTATATTTTATAAGACTGTTTCAACAGCCCTTGGTTCTTTCAATTTACTTGGTTATGGCATGGTAATTGGTTATTTAGTGGTTAACATTATATGGATAAGCACCTACACAATATTAACTTTACTAAAAGGGAAATTAACAAAAAACTACACAGGAGCAATACTAGGTCTAGTTTTCTCTGTGACTACAATTTTGTTATCTTGACTTTTTGTAACTTGAATTTTTTGGGCATTGAATCTTATATTTTCTATATTAATTACAATAGCAATGTCAGTTATCATTAAAGATAATAGAGAAAATTTATAATAATATATTTTATATCTTGTAAAAAATCCTAGTTAGATTTAAATAAGAATTTCTGTAGTTATATAATTGTAATTAATATAGGATTACGATAAAAATAATAATTTTTAGAGTTTTAGTTACACCTTACTTAAAAATATGTTATTATAATTTTGTTCAATTTTCGTCTCGTTAGCTCAGTCGGTAGAGCAACTGGCTTTTAACCAGTGGGTCATAAGTTCAAGTCTTATACGGGACACCATTTTTCCGGAATTGGCGGAATTGGCAGACGCACCAGACTTAGGATCTGGCGTTGTAAAACGTGGGGGTTCAAGTCCCTTATTCCGGACCATAAAAGATTTTAAATCATTCTTAAGAATGATTTTTTTTATTAAAAATTGGTAGAAAAACTATAATATAATTAAAAAAGGTGATAACGTGAGAAATGAATTTAAAGAAAAATTATTAATATTCTCTGACTTGGATGGGACTGCACTAAATTCTAATCATGAGTTTAGCGAACGAACGAAGAATACAGTAAGAAAAGCTTATGAAAACGGTCATTATTTTATTCCAATAACCGCAAGAAGTACTAAAGATGGAATTTTCACACAAGCTTTAAATATCGGAATTGATAAGTTGGGTGGAATAGCCGTATCAAATAATGGTACTCATATTTACGATTTTGAATCAGGAACTTGGTTACGTGAGATATATGTAAGTCACAAATTAATAAAAAAAATATTTAACAAAACATTTGGCAAGGTTGGCAAATATAAAGTTCACTATTTTGCAAACGACATAACTTATGTATATGGTCCAGGGGAAAATTCAAGATATTGAAGCGATATAATGAAGGTTGATTATAAGGTAATTGAGTCACTTGAAGAGATAACAAAACCAATATCACATTTAACAATAATCTTACCCGATAATGCTGGTGAAGTTGAGGAAAAAGAACTTCATAAAGACTTCAACTTTGCCAAAAGAGGTTTAGACATAATCAAATATACAAACAGAGTTTATGAGATAATACCCAAAAATATTAATAAAGGAGAAGCTGCACAATTTATTTCAAAACATTTTGCTAAAAAGAATAAATCTTTCCAATCAATATGTTTCGGGGATAATTTCAATGATATTCCTTTATTTGAAAAAACCGATTATTCAGTTGCTATGGATAATGCAATTGATACTTTAAAAAAAATAGCTACACACAAAACTCTTTCTAATAACGAAGATGGTGTAGCGCACTTTATAGAAAAAGAAATACTTTAAGGAGAAAAAGAAAATGGCAAAAATTATTACTAGTAAAGAAGAATTTAAAAACGAAATATCAAAATCAAACACTGTAGTTGATTTCTATGCAGACTGATGTGGACCTTGCAAAATGCTTGCACCCATATTTGATGAGGTAGCAAAGGAACAAACTGAAATAAACTTCATAAAAGTTAATACAGATGACTTGAAAGAAATAGCAAACGAATATGGAATAATGTCAATTCCAACTTTAATTAAATTTGAAAATGGTGAAGAAAAACAAAGACATTCAGGCTTTATAGGAAAAGACCAATTAATTCACTTTGCAAAGTAGGCACAACCAAAAATATAAAATGATAGCATTGGACCTTGACGGTACTCTGATTGGTAAGGGGAGAAAGGTTTCAAAAGAAAATATAAAAGCTATCAACATGGCTAGAGAAGCCGGAATGAAAATTTGTATAGCCACCGGGAGAAGCATAAGTAGAGTATTAAGCATTGCAAAAGAAATCGGAAGTTTCGAGTTTGAAGAATTTGTAATTTGTTTAAACGGCGGAGGAATATATAAATTAAAAAAAGATTTTTCTTACGAAATAATTAGAGAAGTATTTTTCGAGATTGAAGATGTAAATTCTATCTATGAAAAATCTAAGGAACTAAAAATAAATTGTTTTTCTTATATAGAAGACCCTAAGATATCTTATGTGATAAAAAAGGGCGGATTTTTTATTTGGTTCATGAAGAAAATAACAAATAGGAAACTTATCATTTTTAACAATAAAAACATAAAACATAGAGCATGTAAAATAATTGCTTGTGGAAAAAAGAAAAACATACAAGATCTTAAAAAGTTTATTGAAAATAAAAACTACGAAAGTTATGCTTGAAGTTATGTTTCAAAAAAAACTATGAACATAGAAATTAGTCCACCAGATGTCGATAAGGTAAATGCCTTAAAAATTGTTTCCAATATTTATAATATTCTTAAAGAAGAAGTCATTTATTTTGGTGATGGTGAAAATGATAGACGCTCAATAGAATGGGCTGGTGTGGGTGTTGCAATGGAAAATGCTTCACATTCTATCAAGAGTTTTGCAAACGAAATAGCGCCTCATCATAAAAAAAATGGTGTTTCTTATAAAATGCAACAATTTTTTAATTAAACTTGATTTCCTACAATAAGTTGTTTAAAATAAAAAATATTAATAAAAGGAGCAAAAAAATGAAAAAACTACTAATCGGATTACTAACATTTTCCATGTCAACTGCTGTTGCTTCAAATGCAGTGGCATGTGCAAACTTTACAAAAAAAGAGTTAAATGAAGTTTTAAAGATAGAAAACCCAAATGCCGATGGGGGAACAAAACAAGGAGAACAATTGCTTAAAACTTATAACAAATCAAAATCAATGAAGTGAGGAGAAGTTTTAAAAACAGATTATAGTTCATCAAGTATAAAAGGTCCACAAGCTAGATCTGCAAATTTATCTAACTCTATTACAAAGTCAACATTAGCAAATAAACAGATTCTTAATATAACTAATGATTTATCATTTACACCTTATACAGATATCGGTATAGTTGAAGATACTGCTGAATATCTTTTAAAAGAGAAAGGAATTAGCTCATCTCGTTACGAAGTTGCTAAAAATAGTTTAAACAGCAAGAATAACGAGTACAATAACCTAGGTAAATTAATTAAGAACAAAGAAATTTTTAGTGATAATGACGGCATAACATTAGGTTTTATGCAAAATGCTAGCGATGAAGATAAATTAGTACCTATGTGAGACGCTGCACCAAATAGGAGTGCAAATAATTCAGCTGAATGATTTAAAAATAGGCTCGATAAATGAAAAGAAGATGGTCTAGATTCTAATAAATTAACTATATCATTTGGACCATTTGCAAATTCCCTTTGACATGAAGCATATAAAAATAATTTAACAGAGGAAGAATTAGCAGATAAGTTAAATCAAATTTCAGAGAAATACAAAACAAAGAAATTTGACTTTTACTTTGCAGCACCTTATTTGTCAAATAAAGGTAGCTATGCAGATTCTCAAAGACTTTTAGCGGGAGCTTTAAAAATACTTCTAGAAAAACATAACGATTTTGATATAAGATTGTCCCTTGTTGTCTCAACAGAAGATGGAATTTCGAGTGTTGCTGGACAAAAAAATTGAAACGGAGATATTTCATTATTATCAGATGAAGAGTTTCCTTTATTCATGTTCACCAAGTACTTGGGTATGAACTTTAGATTAAATCTAGTATTCCCATATTTAACATATAATGAGAATTACTCTTCAAATGAAGATTGAGAATTACCAATCATGAAGAAAGCAACTGAAAATACAAAAAATACTTGAATGACTATGAATCAAAATGTTAATGGAAATGATCAGACAAAAGATGAGAATTTTTATTTTAAACATATGGGGGTTACTCCTTGAATTGGTAGACGTGCAGAAAAAGCGATTTATAATTTTACTGCTAAGGATGCATTAGGATTGAGAAAATTTGCAATGGAAAAAGGGTTAGGACAAATTTCAATGTTCTACTTAACAAGAGACTACCCGTCTAAGTTTGAAAGTAATAATGAAAGTAATGAAGCTTTAGCTGATAAAAATCCACTAGACCAAAACATAAGATCTGGTGCAGGATTTGAAAAACTTGCATTTGCAAAAATATTATCAGGTCATTTAAATGAAGTCAAAGACGAAGTAACAAAAGATGATTTAGAAAAGTTAGATGGATATATCGACTACAAAAAGAATATTGAAGGTAATAAAGAACTAGACCAATATCATAATGAGTCTAGCCAATGAGAGGGTGTATCAGGAAGCACGGCAGGTGATGGTAACGTTGTAGCACCATCTACACCAAGTACTTCATCTAAATCTAATTACATATCTTGAAAAGACGCTAATCCTAACCGTAGCTCTAAAATAAACCAAAAAACAAACCCAAATGGTAATACTTATTTTTCCCCATATCTAGATGCTGGTCTTTATGACGGAAATGATATATCAAAAATAAAAGAGGTTTCTGGATTAGATCACTTAACACTAGCGTTTGTTCAACAAGTAAATAGTCATAGTAATTATCTTGATTTATCAATAGCAGGAAGTGAAAATAAAGGTATAGATTTTGATTGGTGAGAAAATAGTCAGCTATATGAAAAAGATCTTAAACCATTAATTAAATCAAATAATTTTAAAAATATTAAAGTAGCATATGGTGGAGCAACAACAGGGGGTAATATTGAAAAAAATCCTTGAAATGTTGCTTATAAACAAGCAAATGGGGATATTAATAAAGCTGCAGAACTACTGGAAGAAGCTTTAGTCAAGTTCAATCAAGGTCTTGTAGATTTAGCAAAAAGAAAAAACCACAATGTTGAAATGCCAAAAAACATAGATTTTGATATTGAAGGTCAAGCTCAAAATGATGAAACAGGTAATGCTGTTTTGGCTAAAACATTAGCAAATATGAAGAAAAAAGACAACTCATGAAATTTTTCTATAACACTACCAGTACTTCCAACAGGTTTAACAAGCGTTGGATACAATGTTATGGACAAGTTTACTAAGGTATATAAAAATGCTGGAATATCATACAAGGATTTACCTGTAACAAACTTAATGTTGATGGATTATGGTAATCCAATATACGAAGAGGCAATACGCCAAGGTAAAACAAACTTTGACTTAGCTAAGGAAGCTGTTGATAACACAAGAGACAATATAGCAAAATCAATTATGAACAATTACAAAGTATCTGATTTATTGAAAAAGGACATCTATAAACTTATTGGTGCGACTCCTATGATTGGAGTTAATGACACTGTTTCTGGAGTGTTCACTTTAGAAGATGCAAAAGAACTTTATAATTGAGCACAAAATGTCGGATTGGCTTATCTTTCAATGTGATCTGTTAACGACGACCGTGGAAAAAATGCAAATGGCGTTGGGGTAGCAAAATCATTAGTTAATCATGGACTTAGTTATTTAAGAGAATATGATTTCTCAAAAGCATTTAATGGTTCATGGGATGATGGTGTTAAAAATCCTAGCGATAAAGCATAAATATATATAAATTAAAGAGTGTTTAAACTCTTTTTTATTTTTAAAAAAGTTTTAAGTGTTATAATAAATTTTGAACGAATTATTTTATAGGAGGTAAAGCAATGAAACTAATAGATACAATAAATATTTCTCAATATATTATATCTGAATGATTAGATGTTGTTATTACAAGAACAGAATGATTCGAAAAGATATTAGAAACTGAATGACTCTCCCTGAATGCGTAATAACTTAGATTACGCGATCACAATTAAATACTTTACTTAAAGGGAGAAAACACAATGAAAAATAATAAAAACATTTTGGAAATTCGTAACTTGACTAAAAGTTACGATGGAAAAGTTGTTTTAAGAGGTGTTAGTTTTAATGTCCACGAAGGAGAGTTCATAACTCTTTTAGGTCCTTCTGGTTGTGGTAAAACCACAACCCTAAACATAATCGGTGGACGTGAAAAACAAGACTTTGGGGATTTGCTTTTTGAATCAAAAAACTTAACTCCAATACCCAGCAATAAGCGCCAGATTAACACAATTTTTCAAAATTATGCCTTGTTTCCTCACTATGATGTTTACGACAACATAGCTTATGGTCTAAGAATCAAAAAAATGAAAGAAGACCTTATAGAACAAGAAGTAATGAAATATATCAAAAAGTTCTCTTTAGATGGTCATGAAAATAAAAGAGTTCATGAACTTAGTGGTGGTCAAAAACAAAGGGTGGCAATCGCCAGAGCCTTAGTTTTAAAACCTAGAATATTGTTACTTGATGAACCAATGTCGGCTCTTGACGTACAATTAAGAAAAAGAATGCAAAACGAGTTAAAAGATTTGCAAGAAGAAATTGGAATAACATTTATCTTAGTAACACATGACCAAGAAGAAGCACTAACACTAAGTGATAGAGTTGTCGTTATGAATGAAGGTAACATACAACAAATAGGAACACCAGAAGAAATTTACAACGAACCAGAAAATAGATGAGTTGCAAACTTCATCGGAGTTTCAAATGTCATTGACAATGGTGTTATGATAAAAGACTTAAGACTTAAATTTGATGGAAAAGAGTTTGATTGTATAGACAAAGGTTTTGGTGAAAACGAAACTAATATTGACATAGTTATCAGACCTGAGGATATCAAGATTTCAGAACCCGGAAAAGGTTACTTTGATGGTATCGTTGAAAATGTTATTTTCAAAGGTGTTCATTATGAGATAACTATCAAAACTGAGTATAGAACATTTGTTGCACATACAACCGAGTTCCACGATTTTGACAAGAAAGTTTCTATAAAATGATTTGACAATGATCTTCATGTAATGTGAAAAGAAATTGACGATTAATGATTAATCAAGATACTACAAATGTTTTAAATGACAATCTTGACTTAGATCAAGAAGTTGAACATGAATTAGAAGATATTGAAATAATCGAATCGGAAGGTGAAAATCAAGAATTCGTCTATCCTAAAAAAAGTCTTAAGGAAAGAATCGGCAACTTCAAAGTTGTCAAAGCAATGAAGGGGAAAATATGACCAGTCTTATTACCCTTCATACTTACAATGGTAATTTTAGTAATATTACCATTATTAGGAATCATAATATTTGCAATAGTTAAGCCAACTGGAAATAGTCTTAAGTTTTCTGTAAACTTAGATAATTTTTGAAAATTGTTTAGCTCATCAGGAATAATGTCTGTTATGGGATTATCACTTTTATATGCTTTTATAGCAAGTATTATTTGCGTTATAATGGCCTACCCAATAGCGCTGATTCTATCTCAATTAAAAAGTAAATGAGTAGCTAAAAACGTATGAATATTATTAACTTTACCAATATGAATTAGTATGCTACTAAAAATACTTGGTTTGAGAAGTTTATTTTACTTAATGGGTTCAACAACAATAGGAACTCCGTTTGCAGTTATAATTGGAATGGTTTATATGTTTATACCATTCTCAATTTCTCCAATATATAATGCTCTAGAAAACCAAGACCCAAATTATTATCAAGCAGCGCTTGATTTAAAAGCTAGTAAAGCAAAAGCCTTTTGACATATAACTTTTAGGCAATCTTTACCTGGTATTTTCACAGCATTTACATTAGTGATTGTTCAAGCAGCAACTTCACTACTTATTGTGAGATATATGGGTGACGGTAAAATTAATTTAATTACCACAATTATTGAAAACTACTTTTTCAAAGGATCAGACTTTGGATTTGGAGCTACAGTAGCTGTTGTCCTTGCTGCCCTACTATTTATAATAATGGGGTTAATGAAATTAATTTCAAATAAATTTGAGGTAAGGGGGTCTAAAAAATGAAAAAGTTCATTAAATCAAGTTACTTCGCAATAATACTATTATTTATTTATGTACCAATTGCAGTTATGATGTTTTTTTCATTTAACTCTGGAAAAACTCTTAGCTCATTTGAAGGTTATAGCACTGAATGATATAGTTACTTTCTAAGTTACTCACCATTCGTTAAATCAATTATCGTATCACTATTTGTTGCAATGGTATCGACAATTATATCTGTTGTAATTGGTGTTATGGCTTGTGTTGGTTTAGCGAGAATCAAAAGAAGACAATCTAACAACTGAGTGCGTGTAGCAAATATACCACTAGTAAATGCAGATGTTATTACAGCTGTTGGTCTGATGCTATTATTTGTTATAGCAGGTTTAAAGTTTGGAGCTTTTACTCTAATTGCAGCACACGTTTCATTTAACGTGCCTTATGTAATAATTACTGTTCTTCCATTTATGCTAAGATTAGATAAAAATATTTTGGAAGCATCTAAAGATCTTGGTGGAACACCTACAAAAACATTTTTTAAAGTTGTATTACCAATTCTTACACCTTGTATAATAACTGCATCAGCAATTTGTTTTGCTATGAGTTTTGACGACTTTATAATTTCATATTTTACAGGTGGTGGACAAACTAACGTATCAACATTTATTTATACTGCTAAAAAAATGCAACCATATATAAACGCTTTTGGTACAGTGCTTGTAGCAGTTATATTATTTGTAATCATCATCTGAAATGCAGTTCATCTTTCATTTCAAAAAGCAAATGAAACAAAGAATCAAATTAAAAAAGGTGAATATAAAATAAAAAAAATAAGTCAGTTAAAAAAGAAAATTGCTTATTACAATAAATGTGTTGAAACAAATACAGTTCTTAGAAGAAGTATGAATATATTCAAATGAATTAATTATGGAATTATTTCATTAGAAGTAAAAAGGTTAAATGCAATTAACCACAATGCAAAAATTAGTAAACTTGAGTGAAAACTTGATAGAATCTCAAATGAAATAAAAGAAGAGAGTAGATTGCAAACAATTCATGCAAAATTAACTCTTAAGAAAAGTCAATTGAATTCTAAACTAGCGTTATTAAAAAATGAAAAGAGAAATAAAAAACTATCTTCATTGTTGTCTAAGCTAGATAAAAAAATTAGTTATTATGAAAAAGAACTTGATTGAATCAAAGAAAGAGACTCTTACGATAAAGAGTTAACTAATGATTTAATTAAACAAATTAACAATTTAAAAGAAGAAAAAAATGGTTTGCAAAACCCAAGTCAAAGTCTTATTACATGATATGATAGAAAAATTGCAAAACTAACTATAAAAAAAGATCAATTGATTGAAGGAAGAAATAACTTTAAGCTTCGCTCGACAATCGAAAAAATACAAGCAGTTAAATTAAAAACTGATGAGAAAATAGCTAAAAAATATCAAATGCTAGAAGAAGCTAAATGAAAAGTATTCAAAAAAGTTTCGTTTTCAAATGCATTAGATAAAGCGATTATCAAGTTAGAAGCATCAAAAAACAAGCTTTCTAATTATCAAGAGAAATTAGTATCATATGAAGAAAGAAAATCAAAAGTAGTTGATTCAAAGTTAGCAAAAATATTCTCAAATATCAAAAAGAACAATGAAAAACTAGAAAATATTAAGATTGATACAGAAAAGAAAAAAGCAAAATACTTTCCTGATGTATTGTCTGCAGATTACGTTTCAACAAGAAACAGATGATTCAAAAGAAATTGAAAACAACTTTCAATGGGAACTATTCTTTTGGGTTCATTCTCATTAGTTACAACAGCATACATTATGAACAATATCTATGATTTGGTTATTGGTAACTGAGGAAGTTATATTGATCCAAAATTACTAGCGCAATTTGAATCTGAAAATAATGTTAAAATAAACTATCAACAGTATGACTCTAACGAAAGTTTATATAACAAAAACTACACTTTCAATTATGACATCATGGTTCCAAGTGACTATATGGTTAAAAAAATGGCCGAAGAAAATATGTTACAAGAAATTGATTGATGTAAAATAGAAAATATCAAAACTCCTAAAGAGTTATTAAATAAAAAAGAATGCTCTGATAAAAAAGATGAAAATGCAACTGAGGCTATAAATGATGCCCTGCAAGAAACTATGAAATTAACAACAGTTGGAAAAAATGAAGATTTAAATATACTTTCATACTCAGTGCCTTATGTTTGAGGAGATGTTCGCATAGTTTTCAACTTAGAAAATGAAAATGTCTTAGAGTTTTTGAAAAGTCATAATAAGGGAGAAGATATTAAATCTAAAGTAAATAACTTGATTTATCAAGATACGGATGCTCAATCAGAAGCTGATGGTTGAATACTAAATGAAGATAATTTAAGTTGAAATATTTTATGAGAAGCAGCTCAAGAAAATCTTAATGTTGCACTTAATGAAGACCCAAAAAACGTATTTATGTATGCGTTTGAAAAATTATATGGAAATGTCGAATCTGTACCGAATAAAGAGGATAACAAGAATTTACCTTCAAGAATGGAACAAATTGACAAAGCAGCCGAAGCTGTAATAGAACTATTAAAACCTAGAAATGTTGGGGTATACGGAGATCAATTAATGGATAAAGTTCATGATGGTGATTATGATATTGCTGTTATGTATAATGGTGATGTTTTATGATCACTATCACCTGATTATGAATCAGAAGGCGGAGAAGAAGACAGTCTTTCAAAACAAGAAGCTAGTGCAGAAGGTGATGAAGAAGAAAATGCTGAAACTCCAAAAGTTATTACTGGTGTACCTGGTGCAAAATCAGAACTTAATAAGGACAAAAAACAAAAAACAAATATTTTTAGTGACGACTTAGTTATCAGTAAAAGTAACCGTAATATTGACTTAACATACAAATTTATCAACTTTATCTATTCTCACGAAAGTCAAATGGCTATCGTAGAAGAAACAAGCCAAACTTCTCCTTTGCAAAGTGTTATTGATAAAATACAAGAAGGCTATGGAAAAGACTCATTATATGCTAAATGATTTTTACCTTCAAAAGAAGGTGAACCATTTGGATTCAATGAAGAGTTAGATAATTATTTAGTTGATAGATACAACAACATAATAGCAACAAAAATTTAAAGTTAGAATTTTCTAACTTTTTTTAATTTAGAGTTCAAATTTGTTATAATATTTTTTGTAATGGTACCATAGCCAAGAGGCTAAGGCATGGGACTGCAACTCCCTGATCGTCGGTTCGACTCCGACTGGTACCTCCAAAATGAAATAAATAATCAAAACCCACCTCGGTGGGTTTTAAAATACTTGTAAATGTAAAAGTTGCAACTATTTAACAAAAATTGAAAAAAATATATACATTAAAAATATATTTGTTATAATAAATATTGTCGATTTTATAACAAATCGCAATAATTATTAAAAATTGTATTATAATATTTTTGGTTGTTTTTATTATTATTTGCGCCCTTAGATCAATTGGATAGATCGTTTGACTACGGATCAAAAGGTTAGGGGTTCGAGTCCCTTAGGGCGCGCCATTTTAGGAACAACTAATGAATATTCAAAATTAATATTCATTACTTCGGGAAGTGGCTCAGCTTGGTAGAGCATTCGGTTTGGGACCGAAGGGTCGCAGGTTCGAATCCTGTCTTCCCGACCATTAATTTAATATTTATTTTATATATGGGCCCGTAGCTCAGCTGGGAGAGCACCTGCCTTGCACGCAGGGGGTCGACGGTTCGATCCCGTTCGGGTCCACCATATATATGGCGGGGTAGCTCAGCTGGTTAGAGCGCTCGGCTCATACCCGGGAGGTCAAGAGTTCAAGTCTCTTCCCCGCTACCATATATTTATCAATTTTATATTATGGACCTTTAGCTCAGTTGGTTAGAGCATCCGGCTCATAACCGGATGGTCATTGGTTCGAGTCCAATAAGGTCCACCATAATTTGACTCTAGATAAATTCGCGAATTATGTGGAACGAAATAAATACGGAAGATTACCCAAGTCTGGCTGAAGGGGTCGGTCTTGAAAACCGAGAGTCGGGGAAACCCGAGCGGGGGTTCGAATCCCTCATCTTCCGCCATTTTATATCGCGGGGTGGAGCAGTTGGTAGCTCGTCGGGCTCATAACCCGAAGGTCGTAGGTTCAAGTCCTGCCCCCGCAACCATTTTGGCCCCATAGCGAAGTTGGTTATCGCGCCTCCCTGTCACGGAGGAGATCACGGGTTCGAGTCCCGTTGGGGTCGCCATTATTAATGGTTTTGTAGCTCAGTTGGTAGAGCAGTTGACTGAAGCTCAACGTGTCGGCGGTTCAATTCCGTCCAAAACCACCATTATTGAAACTGCGACATCTTAAATAAAGATGTTTTTTTTATTGATTGATAAAAAATCATAATTAATAATTTATTTTTATAAAAAAAGTTTGCAAATTATGAATGATTATCTTATAATTAATATTGTTTTACGGAGCATAGCTCAGCTGGTTAGAGCGCACCCCTGATAAGGGTGAGGTCGGTGGTTCAAGTCCACTTGTTCCGACCATTTAGAATTAAATAAGGCACTTCATGTATTTTAGGGAAGTGTCTTTTCTTATTAAACATTGAAAATAGAAGGGGTAATCATGAAAGAAGACAACTACATCTTGAAGGAAAAAAGTCTTGATACTACAACTATTCATAAAAAGAATAAAGTTAAAAAAAGATTTTTTGCAGAAAAACAATGATATAAACTGACGTTGACAATAATTTTATGATCAGTACTCCAAGAAGTTATTATGGCTTCTACAGATTTGGTCGACAATATTTTTGTTAACCATCTTAGGCCAGAACATATAAATGGGTTTCAAGAATTGTTAAACTACATTAAAGACTCTGGTTGAAAGGAATTATCAACAAACCCTGATTTTTTGAAGCTACTTGAACAAAACGGATTATTAGGTTACGCTGGTGATGGTATGTTTTATGAAGCGGGTCAAATAGGTGTTAATGCGGTTTCAGCAAGTAATCAGCTATATATAATTATGTTTTGTATGGTTTCTGGTTTCTGTTATGGTGCTGGAATATTTTCAGCACAATATTTCGGTGCGGGTGAGTATCAAAAACTAAAACAAGTAACAGCCTTGAAAATGTATTTGACATTATCAATAACAGTATTATTTATGCTGTTTGCTATACCAGGAATTACTGAGAAGATGATAGGATTCACCACTCATCCTTTAAATGTATCTAAACCAACTGACCAACTTGTAGCTGAAAAAGACTCAATTATGTCTTATTTTAGTTACTTTCAAAACGAGGCAGCAAAGCTAGCAACGCAAGAAGGTGTCAGATATTATAGAATAGTTTCAATGAGTTACATCTTATTAACAATTAATCAAGTGACTGTAACTGTTTTAAGAGAAACAAGAAGACCATTTTATTCTTTATTTATGGCGTCAATATCACTTGTAGCTAATTCAACTTGTAATATATTCTTAACATCTCCAACATTTATCCCAGGATTTATAGGGTTTGGAGTTGAAGGTTCTGCATATGGAACAGTTGCTTCTAGAATAATGCAAACTATATTCATTTTTTGCTTATTATCAATTAAAAGATTTGAATTCATTCCTAGAATCAAACATTTCTTGATAAATAGAATCATTGTAAAGCTTGTTCTGTTGAAGTCTATTCCGATTTTATTTAATGAAACACTTTATGCATTTGCACAAGTATTACAAGTTAAATTAAGAGCTTTATACTCCGTAGAGTCACTAACGGCTAATGCAATGTATGAAACCATGTTAATGGCCTTCTTCTCGCCAATGTATCATGGTTTAAATGCCGGTATATCAACCCTGGTTGGAAATGAGCTAGGAGCACAAAGGTTTGATAAAGCTAAATACAACGCTACTCATTTAATGAGACTAAGTTTTGTTATAGGTATATGTTTTACAGCATTATTATCTGGTCTTTCATTTGTAATTCCAAACTTGATATTCCCTAATGCTCTTCCTGAAGCAAACAGGATTGGTATATGAATGATTTTTATATATACTATGACTTATCCAGTTATTATGATTAATAATTGTTGTTACTCCGTTCTAAGAGCGGGTGGTAGTGTTATAAGTTCATTCTTGATGGATTCTGGATTTAATTGAACTATTCAAATTCCAACTCTAGCATTTCTTATATTAGCTAACAAACACATTTTCCCAGAGTCAGGGCTATTCACCTTAGACATCGTATGAGTTCATTTAATTACATGTCTATGCGAAACATTTAAGTTGATACCTGCATTAATTTTATACTTCAAGAAAACATGGGTTAGAAGTTTAATTGAACCTAAAGAAGAAGATCCAACATATATTTTAACAGCAGACGGAAAATCAAAAATTGACGATCTCAAAGAAGTAAAATCAACTAATTAAAGTTGATTTTTTATATTAAGATAAGTTATAATTAATAAGCATTAGAAAGAGGTGGTAATATGAGCATTCCTTCCGCCAAAATGGAACTTATCAATAAAAATAGAAATAAAGGGAGTGCCATATTATGCACCAATTTTTCAGTAGTATAAAACGAGCACTCTCTTTAAAGGAGAGAGGTTATGAAAAACGAAATTAAAAATAATAATAAAAAAAATACAGCTAAAAATATGAGCAATGAACTAGCTGTTTTCTCAAATGTATCTTCTAAAGAGGTTTTAAAAAAGTTTAACATTTCAAGATTTGGTTTAAATGACGACGAAGTTGAAGAACTTGCAACTAAATATGGGGAAAACAAGCTTGATGCTAAACGTTTTAATGTTTTCAACGCATTTGTTAAATCTTTTTTAAGTCCTTTTAACTTAATTTTAATAGTTATTGACTCATTTAGCTTTTATCAATATTTTTCAGATAGTGGGTCAGAAATATTCGATCTTTTCGGAGCTTTATTGGTACTATTTATGATTGTTCTAAGTGGAACAATTACGTTTTTTCAAGAAGTTAGATCATTTCTTGTCATTAAAAAAATGAAATACGATAGTAAGCAAACATGTAAAGTAATAAGAAATACAGAGTTTAATGTGCAAACAATTGATAATGCCAACTCTATCAAATTGATCAAAGAAGCACATAATATCATTACAGAAGAACTTGTCCCTGGTGATTTGATTTATTTATCAAACGGTGACTTAATACCAGCAGATGTAAGAATTGTTTGATCTAATAACTTATATCTTAATCAAGCTGCATTAACAGGAGAATCATTTCCTGTGCAAAAAAAAGATACAAATATCAACACAAATTATTTGGAGTATGAAAATATTTGTTATACAGGAACAGATGTAGTTTCTGGTTCAGCATTAGCGATCGTTGTGGCGACAGCAAAAAACACATACTTTTCTACAATAAATGACAAATTAACAGAAAAAAGACCAAAGAGTTCATTTGATAAAGGTATTCGTAAAATAACATTTTTATTGATTGCTTTTATGCTTGCAGTTACTCCAATTGTTTTATTAGTTTTTGGTCTAAGACCTATTGGAGATGGCAAATGATTAAATGCAGCATTATTCTCTTTATCGATAGCAGTTGGACTTACTCCAGAAATGTTACCCATTATTGTTACCTCAAATCTTACTAGAGGTTACTCTAAAATTAAAAAACACAATGTTTTAGTTAAAAACTTAAATGCTGTACAAAACATGGGTGCCATTGATATACTTTGTACCGATAAAACAGGTACTATAACAAATGGTGAAATCATATTGGAAAAAGTATTGGATGTTACAAATCAACGTAATGAAAAATTAAATAGAATTTTGTATTTAAATAGTTACTTCCAATCTGGATTTCAAAATCCAACAGATAATGCTGTATTATTATCAAACTTAATCGATAAACCCAATGTTGAAGAGTATGTTAAAGAATGAGAAGTTCCATTTGACTTTAAAAGAAAAATGTTATCTGTAATTCTTTCTAAAAAAGAACAAAAAGAAATATTCACTAAGGGCGCAATTGAAGAAGTTTTAAAAATTTGTGACAGAATAGCTGTGAATGGTGTAATTGAACCATTAACAGATGATTACAGAGAAAAAATAGTAAGTAAAGCAAAGGCTTTAAATGAAGATGGATTTAGAGTTATAGGTGTAGCTCACAATGAGTTAGAGGACGAAGACATAGAAGAAGATTTGATATTTTATGGTTTCGCTACTTTCTTCGATGAACCAAAAACCACTTCAAAAAAAATTATAAAAAACTTAAAAAATAAAGGAATCGATGCAAAAGTTCTTACTGGTGATAGTGAAGTTATCACAAGAGCAATTTGTAAAAAGGTAGACTTTAAAATAACAAAACTTTTCTCTGGAAAAGAAATTGAAGAAATGAATGAATCTCAACTTGCTAAGGCAGCACGAGAAGGAAACGTTTTCGTCAAATTGAGTCCTTTACACAAGTCTATGATAATCAAAGCATTAAAAGATCAAGGTCACGTAGTTGGTTTCATGGGTGATGGGATAAATGATGCACCTGTTCTTAGAGAGTCTGATGTTGCAATATCATTTGCAAATGCTTCAAACATTGCTCAAGATGCAGCAGACATCATATTGATGGATGATTCTTTATTACCAATAGAAATAGCAGTTCATGAAGGAAGAGTTTCGCTAGCCAACATTCTAAAATACATAAAAGTTACAATTGCTTCAAATTTTGGAAATGTTCTAAGTGTATTGGTGGCATTATTCATAACTGTTGTTTCACCAATGCAACCAATTCACTTACTTCTTCAAAATCTTTTATATGATATAGTTATGTTTGCATTTATTTTTGATAAAGTAGACAAAAAGTTTACTGATAATCCACGACCACTTAGAACAAAAAATATCATATGGTTTACTTTAATAAACGGTCCGGTAAGTTCTATATTTGATATACTAACGTTCATTGTTTTACTTTACGGATTCCAAAGTTATATTGGAATAAAACCAGGAATAAATGTTGACCCAGATAGTTTTGATGCCAACGCTACTAGTCGCTTTAATGCATCTTGATTCGTAGTCGGTTTAATGACGCAAACTGCAGTTATGCAAATGTATCGAACAGAGAAATTACCATTTATTCAATCGAATGCATCATGACAAGTGAATGCATCTACAATATTTGTTTGTGGTATGGCTATATTAGTCCCATACTCACCAATAAATAGACTTGTTAAAATGGAACAACCACCATTGGTATTTTTACCGGTTGCTTTGTCATTTGTCTTATGTTACATAATGCTAGCACAATTGGTAAAAACACTTTATATAAAAAGATTTAAAGAATGATTATAACAAAAGCACCTATTGGTGTTTTTTCTATTGTAAAATACAATTAGATTTAATTTATAGATATAGAGGTAAAAAATGGAATACTCACATAAAAAAATAGAAAAAAAATGACAAAAGTTCTGAGAAGATAATCAAACATATGTAACAACAAATCATAATGATAAAAAAGCTTACATTTTAGACATGTTTCCTTATCCTAGTGGTTCAGGATTACATGTTGGACATCCCAAAGGTTATACAGCTACTGATGCATTTGCTCGCTTAAGAAGACTACAAGGTTATGATGTATTACATCCAATCGGTTGAGACGCTTTTGGTTTACCTGCAGAACAATATGCATTGAAGACAGGAAATGATCCAAGAGAGTTTACAGAAAAAAATATTATAATATTTAGAAATCAATTGAAAAAATTAGGTTTTAGTTACGATTATAATAAAGAAGTTAATACTAGTCATCCCAACTATTATAAGGTTACCCAATGAATCTTCCAACAATTATATAAAAAGGGCCTAGCAGAGATTAAAGATGCAAATGTAAACTGATGTGAAGGTCTTGGAACTGTTCTTGCTAATGAAGAAGTATTATTAGAGAACGGTAAGATGATATCTGAAGTTGGCGGATTTGAAGTAGTCAAAAGACCTATGAAGCAATGAGTTCTAAAAATAACCAAGTATGCTGATAGGCTACTTGAAGGCCTAGATGAATTGGATTGACCGAATTCAGTAAAAGAATTACAAAAAAATTGAATAGGAAAATCTAATGGAACAATAATAAATTTCCCTGTGGTTGGTTTGAACAAAACAATATCTGTATTTACAACAAGAGCAGACACTATTTTTGGTGTTTCGTATATTGTTTTAGCTCCTGAAAATAAAATAGTTTTAGATGTAACAACAGATGATAACTTAGAAATAGTTCAAGATTACATCAAAAGCACTCAAATGAAAACTGATGTGGAAAGACAAGATGATTCAAAAGAAAAAAATGGTGTCTTTACAGGAAGTTACGCAATAAACCCTATTACAAAAGAGAATGTTCCAATCTGAATAGCTGATTATGTGTTGAACGATTATGCAACGGGTTCAGTAATGGCAGTTCCTGCCCATGATGAGAGAGACTGAAAATTCGCAACAAAATATGATTTACCTATTAAATTTGTTTTAGAGACTAAGGATATGTCTAAACCTTTTGTTGGTGAGTCTATTCATATTAACTCGGAATTTTTAAATGGAATGAACAGAATCAAGGCACTTGAATGCATAAATGAAAAAATAACAAATCAAAACATGGGAACTCTAACAACCAACTATAAATTGCGAGATTGATTATTTTCTAGACAAAGATTTTATGGAGAACCTTTTCCTTTAGTATTTTTGGAAAATGGTGATGTTGCATTGATTGACGAAAAAGATTTACCTTTAACACTTCCGAAGACAGATTATATTAAACCTTCTAAAACGGGTGAGTCACCATTGGCAAATCTGAGTGAATGAGTTAATATAGAATACAATGGAATGAAAGCTAAACGAGAGACAAATACAATGCCTCAATGAGCTGGTTCTTGTTGATACTATTTGGCATACATTTTAACTTCTAGTCCAAATAACCTAGTGGATATTACTAGTGAAGAAGCTATGAATTTATTTAAAAAATGATTACCTGTAGATCTTTACATTGGTGGACAAGAACATGCAGTACTTCATTTACTTTACGCTAGATTTTGACATCAAGTATTATTCGACCTAAATATAGTACCAACTAAAGAACCTTTTCATAAACTTATTAATCAAGGTATGATCTTGGCCGATAATGGCGAAAAGATGAGTAAATCGAAAGGAAATGTCATCAATCCAGACGATATTATTGAATCTCATGGTGCAGATACATTAAGACTTTATGAATTATTTATGGGGCCACTTGAAGCTTCCTTACCTTGAAGTTTCAAAGGCTTAGATGGTTCTAGAAAGTGATTAGATAGAGTTTATCGTATGATAGAAAAAGTGGTTTTAGTAGATAACCACGAAAATCAGAATTTAGATTTCGTATATAATGATGTTGTTAAAAAGGTCACACAAATGGTTGAAGAATGCAAATTCAACACTGCTATCTCGCAACTGATGGTGTTTGTTAATGCGGTTTATAAAGAAGAAAAACCCGTCTATAAGAAGTATGTAGAAGGGTTCTTGATTATGTTATCTCTATTTGCTCCTCATTTAGCTGAAGAGTTATGGGAAAAAATCGGGAATTCACCATCTGTGTGTTTGCAAAAATGACCAACATATGATGAGACCAAACTTGTATCATCAACAGTTGTGATTGCAATACAAATCAATGGTAAACTTAAAACTACAATGGAGGTTTCTAAAGGAACTGCAAAAGATGAAGTTCTAAAAAGAGCAAAAGAATTAGAACAAGTTGCTAAAAACCTAAACGGGAAAACTATTTTAAAAGAAATAGTAGTTTTAGATAAAATAGTTAACTTCGTAATTAAATAAAAAAGAGTAATAAAAGTTAAAACAAACACATTTAGAAAAACACCTTTGTGGTGTTTTTTCTTTTCTGAGTTTTATAATTAACGAAATAACAGGATAAATACTTTGTTGTATAACTGCTTTTATAATAAAATACTTTGCGTTCATTTAGTTTTTTTATATAAACTAGAAAATACTCTCCCGCACTAAAACCGGTGAAATTTGTTATTTTTTTTGGCATAAAGATAATTAAACTCAAGGTGTTATAATTTATTTATATATTTAATTCGAGGTTAGATTATGCAAAATATGATAAAGAATAATGAAAATAAAGAGATATTTTTAGACTTTTCTTTTATGCAAAATGTACGCTTTAAAGAAAATCACAGCTCCTTGGATGAGATTATTGAAAAGCTTGAAATACAAAATGTAAAAACATATCAAGAGTTTTTATCTTTCTTGCGTAATTCAATAATGAAACAAGGTTTTATTTGTTTAGTAAATGATACTACAAGAAAAGTAAACTCAAAATCAAATGAAGATTATGTTTATGATGCGATAATCAGAATGGAACTAAATACAACTAGTCAAGAAAAGTTACCTAAGGAAACATACCTAGGTTTTTTTGTAAATATTAATCCAAAGGCACCTGTATTAACTATAACTTCTATATTTCAAACTAGACTTTCAAATAAAGCCCAAGACTTTGAAACTACAATCGACGAAGCATCGATAGAACTCATAAAATATAAAAACCAGTTTCAAACAGATGAACTACTAAGAAGGAATTTGTTAAACTCTAGCACTATAGAAAATATAGGTGTACTTGTTTCCAAGTTTATTGAAACTAAAAATAAATGATCAAATTATTTAAATTTCTTGACTGATTTATTAAGCGTTCAAAGAAAAGTGGCACTTCCATTTTTAAATTTAAGTTGAAGTAGAGTTGTTAAAGTTGAGAAAAAAGAATTTACTGAGGACCTAAATTCTTTCATATTATCTAAAACGAAAAACAAAAATTATTTTTATTTAAGTTTAGATTCTATGACGTTACTTGAGAATAAAAATATTTATTTTGATGTGGTTGATCTTATTACAATAGATTTATTAACAAATAATTTAGATAAAGTGAATAATTTTAAAGTTATGGAAAGTTTAGCTCTTATACCATTGGTTAATAATAGAGTTCTTCCTTCTTTGTCAGAGTTTCAAAGAGATCCAGAAGTTTTGTTTGATTTCGAGTTAGATAAAAATAAGGATAGTAACGAACTTCTCTCGCTCTCAGAGTTGGTTGCAATAGATGAAAAACAAATAAATTTTGTTTCCTATTGAGAAGAAAAGCAAAATATTTTTTTAGGCACAAGAAAAGATTTGAAAAGTATTCTAACTAAGCATGCAAATAAATTATCTGAGTGATTTGTTTTAAAAGTAACTTTTGAAACTGATTATTTTATAGAGACTACAAACATCAATGAGAAAAACATTATTGATACATACAAAACAGGTTATTTAGCTTACTCTGGTGTAGGAGAAGAGGTTTTAATTGAGAGAAGTAAACAAGTATTAAAAAGAATAGCAGAGGGAAACACCAAGAACCCTTACTTGATAAATTACTTGTTTAACACAAAATTATTAGAGCTAACAGAGAGTACTAATTTACAAGAATTAGAAAATTACAAATATGAGCTTAACCAAGAACAAAAAGAAGCTGTTAACAAAGCCTTAAACTCTAAAGATGTTTTCATTTTACAAGGTCCGCCAGGTACTGGTAAAACCCAAGTTATATGTGAAATAATTTATCAATTATCCCAAAAAAATAGAAAAGTTTTGATTTCAAGTCAAAATCATGAAGCTATCAAGAATGTAGTTGATCGCCTGCCATATGAACCAAATGTGAATAGATTAAGACTTACTAATAGATTAAATACTTCATCTAAGGCGCAGAATAATTTCTCCCCAGAGAGAGTTGTGTACAACTATTATAAATCTATAGCAAACTCAGTTTTTGAATACTTGAGAACAGAAAGTTTCTCGATCGAAGAATTTAATAATACTATTATGGAGTTGGAAAAACTTATAAATAATAGTAAAGGTTTTCACCAATTAAATAATAGTATAAGAGCCTTAGATATAGAAATTACTACAATGAAATCTAATGTGCAAACATTTAAGTCTAAACGTAATGACTTGTTTAGAAAAAAAGATAAACTAAAAGATGAATTATTAAATTTAAAAAATTTTATAGAATTGCTGAGCACAAAAGATTTTAGTATGGCAATTGTAATAAGTGATAAATTAAAAAGTTTATATGAAATGAAGTATCAAAACTTATTCGATGACTTTAAGTGAAATAATAATTTAAGCTTTATAATTAGCGAGAATTTTGTTAGAACTTTAGAAAACATTTGTGAAGAAGTTTTATTTAGTAATGACATCTATAAAGAGATTGCAGCATTAAAAAGAGACATATACCAAAATAAAAAAATGGGGAATTTGGAGAATGTTTTGAAATTAGAAAGTCAGATATCCATACTTGAGAAAACTTTGGATGAAGTATCGTTAATAAAAGAATTTAATAACTTTCTTTTCTCCTTGAGTAAAGATTTAGATTTCTTAAAAACAGATCTAGAACATGAACTGTATGAAGTTGAATATTCTTTGGCTGATGATAGTATTATAAACAATCAAGAAGTTGAAATAAACAATTTAGAAGTAAAACTTCAAAAACTATATAAGTCACGAACTGAGAATAATAAAGAACTCACAAGTTTATTGAAAAAAATAAATAACAAGTTTAACTTGAACCTAGATTTAAAAAATATCGATTTAGAAGAAATTCTTAGAGAAGAGTTGAATAGTTTTTCTAGTGAGTTGGAAGCAAAACAAAGTAAAAGAGAAGAACTGAATGAGTTTTATTCCTTGATAACAAGTTATCTTAAAGATAATTACAAGATAGAAGATGATTTTGACAGTGAAGTGGCAACAAATAACTTTACAGTACAAATGATACAAGAATCAAAAAAATATATGCCTACGCTTATTAAAAATATTATAAATGTTTATGCAATGACTCTTACCTCATCAAACCTTTTCAAGTTTAATAAAAACGAGCAGGCAAATAAGTTAGGATTAGAAGAAATTAGTTTAAAGTCAATAGATGTGGATGTTGTTATTATTGATGAAGCTTCAAAAGCAACTTTATTAGAAATACTTATGCCATTAATTTATGGGAAAACATTAATACTTGTAGGTGATTATAAACAGTTACCTCCAATTTTTAAACTTCAACCAAGTGATGTTAAAACAGTTAATGAGCAACTGGGAAAAGATTACGATTATTATGAGTTGATGGAATTACTAGATCAATCCGCATTTAAAAACTTAGTTGGTGTTAATAAAAAAGAAATTACCACTCTATTAAGAACACAATATAGAAGTCATCGTAAAATTATGGATATTGTTAATAAATTTTATGACGGCTTTCTTAAAGTAGAACAAAATGTTAGTGACCAAAAAGAACACAATCTTATAGTACTGGGTAATAAAAACAAAGAGATAATTAATCAAAATAGCTCTGTGTATTGAATAGACTCAACATATGATGAAAATGATGAAATATTCTTTGAACAGAGAGAAGATAATTCAACAAGTATTTATAATGACTTAGAAGTTGAAATAACCATGAACATGGTATCTAAACTAAACGAGTCTGTTAAAAATTTATCTTTAGATAAAAAACCAACACTAGCAATAATTAGTTTTTATGGTTTGCATGTTAAAAAAATAAAAAACAAATTACGAAATCACAAGTTTAAAAATATAGAAATCGTTGTAAATACAGTTGATGATTTTCAAGGGAAAGAGGCAGACTACGTAATAGTTAATATTGTTCGTAATCCTGTCAAGTTATCATCAAAGAGTGGTAGAGAGTTTTTAAAAAAATATGAGCGTATAAATGTTGCCTTTAGTAGAGCGCGAGAGCTTTTAATTATAGTTGGTTCAAAAAGAGCGGTTAATGATATCACAGTTAAAATACCGAAAACTTCAGACCCTAATATCATAAACACACACGAAATATACTCATCAATAATAGATAAAATTGAATATGATGGAAGTTTTTTAACTTTAAAAGATATTTTAGAAGGAGGATAAGATGGTTTTTGAAAAAATCGAAATTTTATATAACAAGAAAGTCTTACAACTAAAAATCAAGTACTCAGAAATAAGAAAACCAACTTTTCCTGAATTTGTGATTTTAGCAACTTTGATTACTCATCCGAATAAGAATCTCTCCATAAGAGAAATTCTTGAAAGAGACCTAAAGATAACAAACGCATATATTTTTGAACGAGCGCTTAAAGATTTAATTGACTTTGGTATTGTTGAAACAAATAAGTCAAATGACATTTGAAGTATCTTAGATATGGATTTAAAAACCAAAGATATGTGGGTAAACGAAAAAATAAAAGAAAACTTTTTAAAAAAAATATATAGTATTTCACAATATAATAAATACCAAGATTTTAAACTTAGTTTTGATCCTATTAAAAAAACTTATGAAAGAATTAGGGAAGTCAATTGAGATAAAAGAGTTTCAGGTGTTAAGTATAGTAGCTTAATCGAAGTAACAGAAAAACCTAACTTTTTTTATAACAATAATTTCTTAGAAGATGAAGCTATTGAGTTTATGGAAAAGAACAAAGAATTATTTGGTGAAAACTCTAAATTCATTCAGGTTGAACTTAAAGGTAAAAATGATACATTAGATCCTACATTTGTAGAACAAAATATTGATAATGTGCAAAAAGCAGTAGAAGGAAAACTTATAATAGAAAATAATTGATTCAAAATTGAGACAAAAGAAAAAGTTATAGATAACTATCTTAAAAATAATGATGTTGCTCAGGTAGAAATAGCTAAGGGAGTTTTGAAAAAGTATACAAATAAATCGAAAGAGATTTTTATTCCCAAAACAAATGTTGGTATAGAAGGCACACATTATGACAATTTCTTTTCTTTAAATGATATTTCTAATCACTATAATTGGTCGCTTCTACTAATTAATGGTGAAGATATTTACTCAGTTGACAAACTTCTTAAAACTAAAGAGGTAACATCATGTTCAGACACTATAATTATTTACAATTCTAAAATTAACAATAAATTGCTAGAAGTTTCAAACAACAAAAATATTGTTTATTTCGAAAACATGAATAATGAGTTTTTAAATGAGAGCTCATTGATTTATGTTGACTCTGAAAACAAAGTTAAAGCATATACTTTGTTAGATAAATATTTGAATTACTTAGATTTCAAGACACCGGTTTTAGTTGAAAGTAAAAAACTTAAAGTTTTAAATTTAGATACTACTTTCAAAGACTCTTTTGTAAAAACACTAGAAAACTATCGTTGAGAACTAACACAAAAAGTTTTTACCAATTCTGAGCTGATTTACACAGTGTCAAAAAAACTTGGTTTGGAGTTAGAACTTCAAAAAGTTCTCATCGCTTTTTTAAAGGAATGTTTAAAAAGTAATAATGATATAAATGAGATCAAAACAAGTTATGTTTTTGAAAATGACTCAGAAGGAATAAACTTTTTTGAAAAGTGCTTGTGTAAATGTATCATAGAGCTTACTAATGACGACACAAGTTTTAATACATTGGAGTGAATTGAAAACTACAGTTTCAAAAAGTCTAAAAACCTATTTAGAGTATTGCAATCATTCTATAAAAATACTTCAATAGAAAATATATTTTTGATTAACTCTATTTTAGAAAAAAATAACTTCGATGGCTGGTTGGAAAATCATAATGATTCGCTAGTAAATTTGTTATTGTATGCAAAAGATAATCTAAAAAAAGACTTGGTCGATGAAAATATGTTTGACTCTAAAACATGGCAACAGCATTCATTGTTGATAAACAAAGTAGGTGAGTTACTAAAAGATTTGTATAACAATAACCTTGAAGAAGTTGAAGTTAACTACGAAAGCATTCTTAAAATGATTAGGGTTGTAACAAAAGAAAACTTAAGTATAAAAAACTACAGTTCATATTTACAGGCCTTGGCACTTTTATTGAACGAATTATACCCTTATTATTATGATGTAAAAAGAAAAGCATTGAGTGTAGAGGACCATGATACAATAAACTATAAAGTTCAGCTATTAGCAGGAAATTATTTAAGCAAATGCGAAAAAGTTTTAGATTCAAATATTAAAGAAAACATATCTAGCTTTCCAATAGAGTTGAAACTAGCATGAAACAAGTATGTCGAAAATACAGATACAAAAAAAGAAAAATGAATTAATAAAAACGAAACAAATATATTTAAAGCATTATGTATTATATTTGGTAAACAAAAAAACTTTAATAAGAAAGATCTGGACCATTATCAACAAGTCTTTGGAGGAAATTAATATGAGTATGTCAGCACAACAAGTATTACTTAATTGTAAAAAACATTTTGAGTTAATTAAAAAAGATTTAAAACTTTTACTAAGTTACATAAAAGAAGAAATAGAGAAGTGCAAAATGATTGACGCCTCAAATTTTCATCAAGAAGAGATTAATAAACTATATAAGGAAGTAGAAAAAGAACTTTTAGATATGAGCATTGCAGATGAAATGGCTAAGGAAGTTCAAAAAGACGAACACATAGCAATAGAACAATATAATAAAATTAATAATTATTTAGAAAGAAAAAGAGAAACTATTGCAGATTTAAAAACTAAAATTTTCATTTATAAAAAAGATATTGTCAATACAGAACAAAAGTTTATTTCCAATGCCCTTATAAATAAGAGTTATGCGAGTTTTCAAGAACTTGTACAAGGAATTATTCAAAGCCAAGTATCGACAGATGATAAGATACTTGTAAAAAAGTTTCTAATAGATAACGAAGTTAGATTGATAAATTTACCTAAAAACGATGTTATAGAGGAAGCTAAAAACTATATTTTTAATCAAAAACAAAAACTAGAGTACATTATTAATGATGTCGTGAAAAGTTCTATTAAATATATTAAAGATGAAGAAGGTATGGAAGATTATCTTAAAGATGAAGTTTCAAATTTTAAAGAAGTTACGAATGAACAAAACTTATTCAAAAACGTTAAAAGTTATTTTATGAGCGCATCCAAGAGTACAGAGAGTGAGTTAGTAAGAAGAGACAACGTAATAAAAATAGTTAATGCAATAAGAAGCATAGGATACGTAGTCAATCCCGAGAATATCATTAATAAAAAAGAAAAAAATGTTATCTTCATTCATGGGGAAAAACCATCTGGTGAAACTGCTGACTTTGCAGTAAGATTGGATGGAAGCTTCATATATAACTATGAAGGCTTTGAAAATCACGATCATGATGAAGACGCAAATGACTTTATGAAAAAGTTGAAAGAGTTTGGTTTGTCCTCAAGTGAGGCTTATAAAAAAGTATACAGAGAGCCAAAATATGTGGCAGATGTAAAAAAACTTCATAAAAAGAAGTACAATTCAAGTAAGTAGGTGTAAATATGAGTGTTAAAAAACAGTTGGAACAATTAAAAAATATTATAGGGATAAAAAAAGTCATCATATTAGAGGGAAATGTTGACGATATTTATGAGTTGGAAGGTAGATATGTAAATGTTCATGAGTACTTAAAAACAGTATTCAATGAGAAAAATTTCTCTGACATATTCATTTATGACACAAACTCTGGTCTAAGAGGAAGCAAAATGAGCTCATTGATATTGACAAATGAAGATAAGAAAGCGGCTTCCAATACAAGTTATAATGAGTTTGAAGAACTTTTTGAAAACAATAAACAAACAGATAATAGTTCTTCAGAAGTGAGAAAGCCAATCGATTTTTTTAAAGTGTTGAATAAAAACTTAAATAGGGAAGATGATAAAACAATCGGTTTCATTGCCGACTACACTAACTTTGTTTTTAATGAACAATCAATGGATATCGAAGACCGATTTGTCCTAACGGAGTTCTCTAAAACTTTAAAAGAGTTTAAGTTTGTTATATCAAGAATAGATGAGTTAACAAGTTGTGTTATATTTATCACAAAAAAAATTAATCAACTTCCGCCAAGTTTTTATTTAGACAATCCAGAAATTTTAATAAGTACTTTACCAAAGCCTAGTAGAGAAGAACGCAAACAGTTTTTAAGTACTGTAAAAGTTAGAATATCATTAATTGATGTCAATGAAGAGTTTGAAAATATAGTAGATGCTACAGAAGGATGAACAATCAAAGAGTTGTCTCACTTTGTAAAGTTTACTTGCAATTTCAGAAAAACTCTAACATTTGCTAATATGATGAACATATATAAATATGGTGACAAGGTATCTCCTTGGGAAGAATTGAATTATGAGAAAATGTTATCTATCAAAAGTGAGTTGAGCAAACGAGTTATAGGACAAGATGACGCAATTGAAAAAGTTACCAGAGTTATTTACAAAGCTTTCACGGGTTTAACTGGAATAACTTACTCTGCTAGTCGTTCAAAACCTAAAGGGACACTATTTTTTGTGGGTCCAACAGGTACGGGTAAGACTGAGTTAGCGAAAGCAATAACAAAGTTTTTATTTAATGATGAAGCTAACTTAATTAGATTTGATATGTCTGAGTATGGACAAGATAACGCTGATCAAAAGTTGATAGGAGCGCCCCCTGGATATGTTGGGTTTGAAGGTGGTGGACAGCTAACAAATGCTGTTAAAGAAAAACCTTTTAGTGTAGTTTTATTTGATGAGATTGAAAAAGCTAGTCCTAAAATTTTTGATAAGTTTTTACAAATCCTTGAGGATGGTAGACTTACAGATAACACTGGACAAACTATAAGTTTTAGTGAAACTTTTATAATATTTACATCAAATATAGGTGCAGCAGACGTATCACCGAATCAAAACAAAGAGGAAATATTTAAAGACTTCATCAAAAAAGTACACAATCATTTCACAAACGAATTAAATAGACCCGAGTTATTAGGGAGATTTGGAAATAACATCGTTCCATTCAACTTTATTAAAGATGTTTCAATGAAAGCGACAATTATAAAACAAAAAATTAGACCACTTCAGATGGCTATATATGAAAAATACAAAGTGGAGCTTCACATAGATCTTTCAAATCCAACAATATTATCAATTTTGTTAAAAGATGCAGATGAAAGAAGAGGTGGGCGTGATGTGGTTAACTCTTTAGAATCAAACCTTGTCGACCCTCTCTCAGAGTTTATTTTTGAGAATTTACCTTCAATGAAACCGGGAAGTAAAATAAGAACAATTGATACTACCAATAAATTAGGTTTCCAATTTTATGGCGAATATTAATGTAGGCAAATTTTTAATGAACAGTGATATTGAGGGACCAGGAACAAGATTTGTATTATGATTTCAAGGATGTAACATTGGGTGTAATGGTTGTTCCAATCAAGAACTTTTACCATTAGAACCAAAGTTTTTCATGCCTACAAGTTATATTTTTGAAAAAATTGTTGAAGCCAAAGAAAAATTTAATATAGAAGGAGTAACCTTAATCGGAGGTGAACCCTTCTTACAACCCGACGGTCTAAAAGAAATAGTAGACTTTTGTTACAACAAAGATTTAACTGTAATATGTTTCACTGGTTATATATACGAGAAACTTTTAGAGGAACACCAAGATATTCTCTCGAAAATAGATATTTTGATTGATGGGCCATTCATTATGAAACTTTTAGATAGAAAAAGAAGACTTATAGGAAGTAAAAATCAAAGAGTTCATAAATTATCGGAGAAATACAAAAATTGTGATTATTTTGAGCAACCACATTCTGAGGTTGAAATTCAACTTTATAATAACAGGTTAGCTATAAATGGCGATGGAGTTGTATTTGATGATGAAAATGGCAAGTTTAATTTTAAAATCGAGTAATACATAACTAAAAAAGTTATACTTTATAAGTACCTAACCAGGTATAAATTTATTAATATTATTTAAGTTTAAATTATAGGAGATTGTTATGACAAAAAGTTTAGAATTTGTATCAAAAAGAAGATCAGCTAAAAAGTTCATAGAAAATTATAATTTATCAGACACAGAAATTAATGAAATATTAGAATCAATTAGAATGGCCCCAACTTCTTTTGGAATGGAACCTTTTAGGGTAATTTACCTAGAAAATAAAGAGATTAGAGATGAATTATTTGAGACATGATGAAATCAAATAGGAGTAAATAAATCTTCAGCTCTGTTGTTATGATACATTCCTACTAACGAAGTTATAATCAATAAATGAATTGATGAACAAAACAACAGAAATATACCAGATGGTTTTGAACACATAAAAACCTATCGTAAAAGTGGTTTGGATTTAGTTTTAAAAACACACAGTTTAGATGTTGGTGAGTGAGCGGCAAGACAAGTGTATTTAAGTCTTGGTGTATTATTAAATACAGTGCAAGAACTAAATCTTGACATTTGTCCTTCAGAAGGGTTTGATCCAAAAAAAGCTGAGGCTGTACTGGAAAAAAATGGTTTAATTGATCTCTCTAAAGAAAGATTGGTCTTGGGTGCGTTTCTTGGTAAAGTTGATAAATCAAAAGAAAACCATCACGCGTTTGAAAAGATAAGAAGACCCTTGAATGAAATGTCTAAAATAATTAAATAATAAGATTCACAAGGGTAATAGCTCTTGTTTTTTAATTGGAGTACCTAAATGCGCTATATATCTATATAATTAATTAGAGTTAGGGGATAATGATTATGCATTTTATTTACAAAAGTATGAATGATTTTAACTCCAAGAGCCTTTTTTTAATTTATTAAAGAAAGGAGAACTTATGAATTCACAAACTAAAAAAACACAAGCTATTATTAAAATTTGTGTAATTTCACTAATTAGTGCCTTAAGTGTTTGTTTAAATATTTTTTTTGTTTGAGTTCCTGGCTTAGATTTCGGTTTATTTGTAGTTGTACTTTGTTGTTTGGTTTTTACTTGAGAATCATCTCTAACAATAAGTTTGGCAATAAGCTTTTTGATGTTTTTTATAAAACCAACCATCATTGAAGGTCTAGCATATTTAGCAACTAATATTACCGTTTGACTTGTAATGTTAGTAATAAGAAAACAAAGTTTTAAATATAGGATAATAATTTATATTGCTTTTTTGGTTTTTTCAACATTTAATGATTTCTATATTTTGTTTTTTTGGGCGGCAATAACAGATTGAAAAATTGGTATGGCAATTTACTTGGCACGTGTTGTTCACATACATGTAATGTTTGCACTTTATTGTTTTTTACCGATTATTTTTCTCAAGAAAGTAGAAAAGCTATTCAACAAATTACTTGGTAAAAATGATTTCTTATTTAATAAGAATTTTAAGCAGTACACAGAAGATAAGGGGAATATAATAAACATGAAATATTATGATGATAAAAAATACTATATAATTCAAATGCTATCTTTAATAGTTTCATTAATGTTAATGGTGAACTTTTTAGCGTTCATACCTTATAAAATTGTAGTTTCATTTAATATACATTATTTAGCAGCGATCTTAATTGTGCCGGTGTTGATGTTAATAATCACACCGAATTGAATGAAACTTAAGAAAAAAGTCGGTAACAAGAATTTGTTACAATTTAATAGTTTTGGATTATTAATTGCAACAGTTGTTACTACTCTAGCTTTCTCTTTTAGCAATAATATCGTGGCCCATATTTTGCTTTTTTTAGGATTAATTCTTTTTGGAATATTCATCGCAGGATTTGTGCCAATTAATATAGAAATGATTAAAAGCCATGATTTAAGAAACGGTAACGTCCATATTACAAATAAAATTACAAGCCTTACAATTTTTTGGACTATTCCTATACCATTCATAATAAACGAATATGCGAAAAATACTTTTAATGTTATGTTTCTAGGTATGTTGGCAGTAATTATAATAATTTTATTATTTACAAATAAAAACATAATGGATAAAGGTAATGTTCTGGATGTAGATAAAAGCCAATTTAAATCTTTAAAATCTAATAAGATATTCTTTATATCTATATTCTCTCAAAACTTATTTGTAGGTATTATTAAGTTTCTTGAAATTGCATTATGTTTATTCTTTTTTGTACGATTAGAAAACAAAGAATTATATTACTCTTTCAATGAGAGTGATATATATATCTATCTTGTATTAGGTTTTCTTTCTAAGTTTATTGCTCAAGCAATACTTCGACAAGTCAGCTTAAAAGAAAAACATCAGAGTCAACTCAACATGATTGGAATGTTATTAATAGTTTTTGGGTTTATGTCTCTTTTTGCTTATATATTAGCCTATAAGTTTCTAGGTTTTAATAATCCAAATACTCTTTATTATTCTCTTTTAATTGCTGTACAGTTTCTTTTTGGTGCAGGTTATATTCTTATAGAAAGAACAAAAGCAAGTTATTATAAAACATTAGTGAGTAAAGATGAATTTAAAATGGCTATGATTATAGATCATGTTCTTGGTAATGCGTTTTTTTCCCTGTTAGTAAATATTTTATTTTTAATAACAATGGTATTCTTGAGTCCAACAATATTTAAGTTTATCTTAATATTAGGAGTTGTATTCTCAATGACATTGATTTCTATGATTGTTAATGTTGCCATCAGGCACAAAAACAAAACAAAAGTTATGAATGAGGAACACAAAATTATAAATAAAATCTAAAAAAAATAACACAAAAACAAAACCCCTTATTGCTTTATAAGGGGTTTTGTTATATATATTAATTATTTTAGTTTATTCAAGTATAAGTTCACTACATTTTCAAGTAAACAAACTATTGTCATCGGACCAACTCCACCAGGAACAGGTGTGATTAAACCAACCTTGCTTATAACATCATCGAAATTTACATCTCCACAATATTTACCTTGAACAAAATTTGCACCTACATCTATAACAATGCTATCTTTTTTTACAAAATCTTTTGTTACCAAACCAGGGGAACCTGCGGCACTTACTAATATATCTGCTTTTGAGCATATTTCGCTAAGATTTTTAGTCTTTGTATTACAAATCGTTACAGTTGCAGATTCGTTTATAAGTATATTTGCTAAAGGTTTACCCACAATGTTGCTTCTTCCAATTATTACAACATTAGAACCTACCAAGTTAACTTTTTTCCATTTTAGTAACTTCAATATTCCTGATGGTGTTGCAGGAAATATATTGGTATTATTTAAAATTAGACTTCCCATGCTATTTGGAGTAAAACCATCAGCATCCTTAGTTGGTAAAATTAAATTGTTTATTTTGCTTCCATCAATATGATTGGGTAGTGGTAGTTGCACAATAATCCCATCAACTTCATCATCATCGTTCAAAATGCTTATTTTTTTACTCAAATATTCTTGGTTTATATTTTCTTCTAATCTAAGGTGTCGCCCTATAATTCCCACAGTTTCGCAAGCCTTTAATTTATTTTTTATGTATTTGTTACTTGCTAAATTATTTCCGACTTGAACAATCACTAAAACTGGGGGTCTTTGTAAACAACATTTTTTAATTTTTCTCTTCAAATTACTTAAAAGTTCCAATGATAGTTGTTTACCATCAATTATTTTGTTATCCATATTTAATTCCTGACTCTTTGCTTTCCAATACATATTATAATAAAAAAAATACAATAATGTTTTAATAGTTTCTTATCTATGTTTTAATTAAGAAGTAATTAAGGAGAATAAAATGAAAATTTTGAAATATTTCGTTTATAGTTTTATGATATTAACGCTTTTATTCTTATTTGGAACATTAGTTTACAATTCGATTAATGACAAAAACTCATACGTAATAAATAGGATAGCAACTAAAGAGAAAGTGGTTATGTTAACTTTCGATGACGGACCAAACAAAGTTAATGATAAAGAGATCATTGATATATTGGAATCTAATGGCGCAACAGGTACTTTCTTTTTTACCGGAAGTAATATAAAAAAATATGCTGATGAAAATAGTGAAAAAGAATTATTTAAGAAAATAAAAGAGTCAGATATGTCCGTAGGTAATCATTCATATTCGCATTCTAAATATCAAAACAATAAACAAAAACTAATAGATGAAATATTAGAAACTGACAATTTAATTTGAGAAAACTTTGAGTTAGACCAAAACTATGAAATTCCAATGAGAATGCCTTATCTTCAATTTTATAATGGTTTGAAAAAAGTTTTAGAAACAACAAAGAGAACTTATTTTACAGGTGGCTACCTAAGTGGAGACTGAGATTATGAAAAGCACGGTCATGATAAAATTATTAAAAGATATCTAGACAACCTAAAACCTGGTGAAATATTTATTATGCATTCAACACATTATGCAAAACTATTTTTGAACGATTTGATAAAGGAAATCAAAAACAGAGGATACGAGTTTGCGAATTTTAATCCTAGCAGTAAAAGGTATTACAAAAAGTTTGGAGAACTAGTATGGTAAATTTAAGTATGTTATCAGATTTCATAGATGTGACAGGAATAGCTACAACATTGGTCTCAGCCGTTTTTATAGTTGCAACAGTATACTTTATAATTAAAAGATTTGAAGTGAAGAAAAACAAAAAAGCGTTTAAGTTACTTGTGACGTTTGATTGTTTAGCATTATTTATTTGTGGGTATTTTTTTGTTTTGAGTATTATGAATTTTTATTTTCTTACAAACAGTTACAAGTATATAATAATTAATAGAATTATGTGTTTGGTTACCCTTACATTGATATTTGGATATTTTTTAATAGTAGAAATTTATTTTTTAAAAAAAATAAAAAGAGGTTTAAATGAATAAAATAACTGAAGTTTTAAAAACACTTAACTTGAAAGAAGACGAGTACGAACTCTACGGAAATGAAATTGCAAAAGTTAATTTTAAAAATTTTATTTCCTTGGAAAGAAAAGCAAAATTAGTATTAATGACTTCGATAAATCCAACCCCAGCGGGAGAAGGTAAAACAACAACTGCAATTGGTTTAACTGATGGACTTAACTACATCGGAAAGAAAGCAATTTTAGCTTTAAGAGAACCAAGCTTAGGTCCTGTCTTTGGTAGAAAAGGTACTGCAACTGGAGGCGGTGAAAGTGAAGTTATACCCATGGATAAAATTAATATTCATTTTACAGGAGATATTCATGCAATAACAGCTGCAAATAATTTAATATCTGCTTCTATTGATTCCGAATTATATTGAGGAAATAAATTGAATATCGACCCAGAAAATATAATTTGAAAAAGATGTTTAGACTTAAATGATAGAGCTTTGAGAAAAGTTGACTTACAAATATCAAAAACCTTATCAAGAAAAGAAGAGTTTACGATTACTGCAGCAAGTAATATGATGACTATTTTGTCTTTATCTAAAAACGAGGAAGATTTGAGATGCAGACTTAACGAAAGTATAGTGGCCTATGATTTAAACGGAGAAGAAGTTTTATTAGAAAGATTGGGAATTACAGGTTCATTGATGGCTCTTTTGAAGGATGCGATAAAACCAAACTTTGTTTTAACAAAACATAACTCACCAACTTTTGTACACTGTGGACCTTTTGCAAATATCGCCACTGGGACAAACTCAGTTATTTCAACAGATCTTGCCTTAAAGTTAGGGGAGTTTGCTATAGTGGAATCAGGATTTGGGAGCGACTTAGGTTTTGAAAAGTTTATGAATGTTGTAAACGAACAAAATAGTTTTATTCCTGATTGTGTAGTTATGGTAGTTACTTTAAGAGCATTGAATTTGCATAATGATTTTGAAAACAATTTTGATCATTTAGAAAAACACATCTCACACATAAAGAACTATGATTTAAATTTTTTAGTGGCTATAAACTTTATAGAGGGCGATGATGAAAATCAATTAACATATTTAAAAAAATGGTTGGATGAGAAAAATTATGCTTGAGAAATAAATGAAGCATATGTTAAGGGTCCCAAAGGTGCCGAAAAACTTGCTAAAAAAGTTGTAGAGATTTCCAACACAAACTTTACTTTTAGAAAGTTAATAAACCCAATGGATAAAATAGAAAACAAAATTAGTAAAATAACTGAAAACTTTTATTTCTTGAAAGATTTTTCATTTACAGATGAGGCAAAAAAAGAAATTGAAAAAATAGAGAACTCAAAATATAGAAACTTGCCGCTTTGTATGGTTAAGTCTCACAGTGCAATTGACGGTAATGAAACCAAAGACAAAAATTATTTATTGAAAATCAAAAACGTTAGAATAAATAGTGGAGCCAAATTTATTTTAGTTTTTACAAATGCAATAATGAGCATGCCTGGTTTAAATAAAGAACCAAATTCAAAAAGTATTGATGTTGAAAACGATCGTATAACTGGTTTAAAATAATTAAAAAAATGTAGATTACTCTACATTTTTTTATTTCAGATTAGGCGAAACATAATTAGTTTGTTATCAATTGGATTATTGAGTCATCTATATTTTCTACTAATTTTTTTATTATGTAATCTAAAGATTTGTTCTCTTGTAACAAACTTTGAATAATAGTTCCATCCTCATCATTAGTATTGTTATATGAAAAAGCATTCTTAATTGTTTCTTTCAACTTCACAAAGCTTATATCATTTTTTTTAGCTATTAAAAAAGGTTTCATTATTCTTTCATCTAATTGCAACTTTTTAATAGTGTTTCTAGCAACTCTCTCAAAATCATCTTTAATATAATTATTGGTGAATCTCTTGATAATGGTTTCTCTAAAATCCTCTAGTTTTTCTTTGTCATAATTAAATTCAACTGAAACTATTTCAGATATTTCCTTTAAATAATCTTGTAAAAAAGAAAGAAGAGTGTGGTCCTTACCGTGGTTTAATGTTATGTTTATGTATTTCTTCTCGAACTTTGTAAGTGTTCATTCCTTTCAAGCTAAAGCTGCATGAGCTCCATTTAGCATTCATACTTTTTTACAAATCTCTGCATCAATGTTATTTGTATATGTTATTGTTTCAAATTTATTAGTTTGTTCTGGTCAAGCATCTTCATTCGCTACTCAAGAATAATAAGGTTCAACTTTGATACTCAAGTCATCAGATACTTCATTTGGAACGATCCTGTCCACCATAACATCTACAAATTTTATTAAATCATTATTTATAACGTGATGCTCCTCGATTTGATTTTTGAAGAATGAAGATACTTTTTCACCATTCTCACAACACATTATAATTAATGGTGTGTTTGATTTTTGTTTAGCCTCTATTATACTTATAACTTGACTTATGATATGCTTTAAATTTCCTGAGCCAATTGAGGTTGTTATCACATCAATGGTTTCTAAGCTCAAATTGCTCTCTAGTTCATTAGATAACAATGCTTTATAACCTTTAACGGTATCAACTTTATTGCTTTCATCTAAATATTTTATTTTATACTCTTTGCTGTTTTTAAGTTTGTTTATAAGTTCTTTATTGTTGTCGATGAAATAAAATTCCGTTACAAAACCACTATTTAATAATATCGGAGCAATGAAACCACGACCAATATTACCAGCACCATAATGTAAAATTTTCATTAAAAGTTGAACTCCTTTAGTATTCTATCTTTTGAAGGATTTTTGATTAAATCCTCGACAAAGTCAATATCCATCATCTTTTCAGCAATATTTGATAATATATCTACATGATTGTTAGATTTAGCTGCTATTCCTATAAAAAAGTGCACAGGATTTGAATCATAATCTACTGGTTCATCGTAATGGACAATAACTATTCCATCTTTTATTACTCCATCATCGTTTATTCCATGAGGAATGGCTAAATAGTTACCAATGTACACGGAGAACTTTTTTTCTCTTTCTATCATTGAGTTCACATAGTCCTCTGTAATATAACCTTGTTCTATAAGTAAATTACCACATTGTTTTATGGCATCAATTTTGCTTTTTGCTTTTTGCTTTATTAATATATTTTCTGCTTTTAAAATTTGTGTCTCCATTTTCTCACCTATTAAATTTCTATATATTTTTTCACTTATTATTTTATGTATGTCATTTTTCTTACTTAGAATTAAAATAATTGGCATAGCTAAAATGTTTGGTAATTTGTATTCACTTAAGTCAATTGAAGAAATAACTAAATCGTATTTCATTAGAAGTTTTTTATTAACCGATGAGTAAGGTAAATTCTCAACATCTGCATTTCGGTAAATTGATTTTAAGTGGTTTTTAATCATAACACTCTGACCAAACCCCCCAATACAGATAGTTAAGAGCTTTAGTTTTTCATTATATATGTATGTATCAAACCATACAAGCACATGTATAAATATTTCATATGCAAGAACCTCAAATGATTTTAGATCTCTAAAGTATAAAGCTAAATTTTTTTCAATTTCTTCTCATAGTTCAACAAACTTCATTTTGTATGGTTGTAAACTTCTTGAGTATTCTTTGATAACAAACTCATCCACATTCTGAATATAAATATTTGATGCCAAGTGATTTACAATTCTTTCTTTTATATTGTTATCTAGACATAATTTTTCATTGAATAGCTTGAATAATCCTTTATCCAGATTGTTTACAAATTCGATAACACTATTTTTATTTTTATCTATTGAGATCTTTTTACTTAAAAAGTGATTAATATCATCACTACAATATAACCCACCAATATTATCAATGAACTCGTTATAATAAGCTGAGTCTTTAAGTTTTTCTAATAGTATAGAGTTCTTTGAATGATTTAATCAGTACGTAATTTTGATCGATAGCAAAATAGCATTTAAGTTAGATATATTAATGTGGTTTGCTGTGTACTCAATTATTCAATGAAATATCTTATTATAAATATCAATTTTATATTTTTTCTTTAGTGTTGTATAAATGTAACTAGAAAAAAGTTTTTCTATTTTGTTTAATTTCAAAATCGAGTAAACTTTTTTAAATAACAAACATTTAGTTGTAAGTTCTACAACAGCTTCAATCTCATTTTCTTCAGTGACATCTGCAATATTCAATCCTTGTTTGCTAATTGTTAAATTTATTTTTTGTTTATTACAAATATTTCTTAACTCATCAATATCATCTTCAATGATATTTAAAGAAATATCTAGATCGTCTGCTAGTTGTAATTTTGTAGTTTTTTTATCTCTCAGTAAGATTAAGAAAATATATAATAATCTTTCTTCTTTCATTAAAAAATTATCATCTAGCTGCAACTTTTGAAGAATGTTTTCCGTATTTCCTTTGAACTCAATGTTGTTATCATTATCTAAAATAATGAAATCTCCTAAGCCCTTTAAAAAAATGTTGATTTCTTCAAAATCTCTATTTAGAGTTTTTTGGCTAATATCAAAATAACTAATCAACATTTCTTTTTCTACGTTTTTATAATTTATTAGTATATTTAAAATTCTAAATTGTCTTTCTTTTTTCATCTGTCATCTCTATTTTTTTATTAAAATCTAGGATGATTTTATCATAAAAGTTTTTATCTAAAAAGTTAGTGATACTTTTATGTATAGCGTTTGGCGCTTTTTGTTTAGCGAAGTCTGTTAACTGTTCTTGTGTAATTACAAACATTGCATCACTTGGAAGTTCTTTTACAGGTAGATTAATTACTTCAACTCCTATTTTATTTTCCTTAAGTTTTTTTCTCAAAACAGAAGCACCCATTGCACTTGAACCCATACCTGCTTCACAGGCGAATATGATAGTTTTAACATCTTCGATATTTGGTAAACTGACCCCATGTTCACTGTTGGGTTTTAGATATTTACTTTCTTTACCTTTAAGATCATTAACTTTATTAACTGCTTCTTCATAAGAAAGTTCTTTACTTTTGTATTTACGTCTCATAATAATATGAATTAATGACCCAACTAAAAGGGTAGTTGCACATGCTGCAAATACTCCCAGAAATACTCCAACATAATTCATAGCACCAGAAGCTATAAATATAGAAATAGCTATTATTGAACCTGGTGAAGCGGGCGCGATTAATCCTGCATCAAATATTTGGAATATTGCATCACCAACAAGTCCACCTGCTATTAAAGCTATTAACATTTCAATTTTCATTAGGATGAATGGGAAGTATACTTCATGCACACCACCAAAGAAATGTATTACTGAAGCTCCGGTTGCATTTCCTCTTTGTTTTTTATCAAATATAATAATTGTTAATAAGGCTCCTAGACCTGGTCCTGGATTAGCCTCCAATAAGTACAATATTGATTTTCCGTATTGTCTATATAAGTCTTGTGAAAGCGCTGTGAATACCCCATGGTTAATTGCATTGTTTAGGAAAAATATTTTAGCTGGCTCTACAATCAAAGCACTTAGAAAAATTAATTTGTTATTTATCAATAGTCTTACTAATTCTCCAAGCGCTCATGTGATTGAATTAAATACATAAGGCATCCCATAAAAGGCTCCTATACCTAACCCGAATGCTAAAAATCCCATTACAAAGTTATTTACAAGCATTTCGAAACCTTGTTTAACTTTTCCATCTAGCAGTTTGTCTATTCCCAGAAGGATACCGGCTGAAACAGGTCCAACAATCATTGCTGATAGGAATTGTGGTGAGGGTGTTGAGTTTTCTGCAAAACCTGGATTATATTTATTCCCAAGCACTACAGCGAAAACAACAAATGCCGCTATAAAACCACCACGATCTTTGTGAACTATTCTACCCGCATTGAATCCAATCAAGACTGGTATCAAATAGTTTATTACGTTGCCAACAATATATTCTTCTATTATTGCAACTGGTGTCCATCCTTTTTCTATGAAAAAGGCAGTTAATAATCCTCATGCTATCATCAACCCAATTATTGGCATGATCATCGAGCTGAGTCATCCACCAAACTTTTGTACTCTTCGCATTGCGATTCTTTTGTTAAAGTTATTCTTTAAAAAAAGCGAGAACTTATTATTGGTTTCTTTCTTATTTAAATCTTTTATAATTTCGTCCATTATATCGACTCCTTTCAAGCATATTGTCTATTTTTTTGTCGTACTATAAAAGTGTCATGTTCATTTTTTTTGTCAAAATAAAGGACAAAAAATACTTTTGTTATTTATATAGATTTATAACTAAATCGATACAAAAAAAACTCCTTGAAAGGAGTTTTTATATGACTTGATTGAACTTATTTTTTAAAATAGTTTAAACCTAGTACTTCTAACCCTGCAAGAGTTACAAAGTTGTAAGGTTTATTGAAGTGAGGTAAGAAGAATATATCAACAAGTGGTAATTCATCAATAGTTAATCCTTTTTGTATTGCTAAAGCAAACATATACATTACCTCAGTGTGATTATTTTGCGATGCAACTTGAGCACCAACGATTTTTCTTGATTTTTTATCTCAAACTATTTTAATTATTACTTCTTTATATGAAGACATGAACTCTGGTCTATCTGAGTCTTTGAAAAGTTTTTCTTCAACATCAAATCCAAGTTTATTAGCTGCATTTATTGATAGACCAACAGCAGCCATTTTTCATCCAAATACTTCGATACCATTAGCGCCTGTGAAACCTAGACCTGTTAATGAATCACCATTAACTATATTTACTGCTGCCATAATACCAGTTCTAACAGCTGTTGTAGCTAATGCTATTTGACTATTCTTATTCATAGAAATGTTATATACTTGCGCACAATCACCAACAGCATAAATGTCTTTTACAGAAGTTTGCATAAACTCGTTTGTAATAATTGCTCCTTTTGCATCAAGCTCTAGAGTGTTTTTTAATAGATCTGTTTGTGGTTTAACACCAACTGAAAATACAACATAATCAACTTCTATTTCACCTTTATCAGTGATCACTTTATTCACTTTACCATTTGTACCGACAAACTTTACAACCTTTTGATTTAGTGCTAAATTTACACCTTGATTTCTCATTTCACTTTCGATATTTTCAGTAAATTCGCTGTCATAATATACAGGCATAATTCTGTTTTCGATATCCACTAAACTCACTTCTTTACCAGCTGCCACAAAAGCATCCACCAACTCAACACCTATGTATCCAGCACCAATAACTGCAACCTTTTTAATCTTTGGATCATTATTTGCAGCTTTTATTGCTTGCGCATGATGATAGTTTTTGCAAATTTGTACACCTTCCAAAGTTATCCCTTCTATTGGTGGGAAAACTGGTCAAGTTCCAGTTGCTATTACTAATTTGTCATAATTATCATCAAATTCTTCACCTGTTTTAAGATTTTTAACTCTAACTACTTTTTTATTTGAGTCTAGAGAAACTCATTCATGTTCCATCTTAATGTTAATATTTTCTTCTTTTAATATCTCTGGTGATGCGTAAAATAATCCCGCGGGATCTTTAACCTCACCTTTAACTCACAAAGCAATACCACATCCTAAGAAAGATATGTTATCATTTCTGTCATAAGTTGTTATTTCCATATTTTTGTCTAATCTTCGTAATGTTCTTACTGCAGTGGTACCTGCATGATTTGTTCCAATAACGATAGTTTTCATTTATATTCCTCCAATTTACAAGGTTATAATAATACAAATATAGAAGTTTAATAAAAAAAGTTTATTTATGAATTCTTTTTTCATTATAGAGACTATTTTTAAAAATATTTCCATTAAAAAATTTTTTGAGATTTTTTTTATTGTAAAATAGTTTTATAAGAGGAGTGTAATTATGTTTTTGCGAGCAAACATGGATGTAGATTATTTTTTTAAGCGAGTTAAATGAATAAAGTATTTAGACGAGGATAATATTTCAAGAAAATCAAAATTTTATGTTAAAAGAATTTCAAAAAAAATCAATGATAAAACTACATTTGCTCAATTCAAGTACTGAGTTTTGTGGAGGTGAGTTAATAAGAATTTCGAATTATCTGAGCATTTCGTAAATCAAGTCAAGAGAAATATCAAAAAACTAGATCTTACATTAAGTTCAAAAGAAGAACGATTTTTAGATGAATTAGACGAGCTAATCTTTAACTCATGAAGACCATTAAAATTAGTGCCTGTGAAGTTTGATTTAGAAAAAAAAGAAAAAATCAATCTACTTCAAACTAGTGTTAATGTGCACCACCTCTTTGAAGAAACTTCGGAAAAAAAACTGAAGATGATCGGCAAGTTTGATGTATATTTCTCAAATAAAAAAGTTTATTTGACATCTAATAAACAAGTTTTTGTGTTTGATATTTCATACAAAGATATTGTTGATGTTATACCTAAAAGTTATGGAACTATAATAAAAACTAAGGAGAAAAGCTATTTATTTAGAGGTAAAAATAGATTATTAACATACGTGCTATTACAAAGAATGATTCCAGATTTGGGTCTTAATATTCAAAAAATACAAAATCTATATGAGTATTTTGATTATTGGAATTCATTTCTTGCACGAATAAATTAAAGGAGAACTTATGAAACAATTAATATTAAAAACAACCGAGGAGATCGGCAAAACAGCTGGAGATATTATCATTACAAAAATTACAAAGAAACCAGATGCAATACTTGGGTTAGCTACAGGAAGTTCACCTTTGTCTACATACAAGTATCTAGTTGAAAGAACTAAAAAGGACAATATAGATTGGTCGAATATTACAACTTTTAACCTAGATGAATATAAAGGGCTAAGCTCAGATCACGAACAATCATATAGATACTTCATGAATGAGAACTTATTCAAACACGTAAATATAAAAATGGAACAAACACATGTTCCGTCTGGATTAATAAATTCTAATTCAGAAGCAGCAACTTATGACCAAAAAATACAAGAAGCAGGCGGAATAGATTTACAAATTTTAGGATTAGGAATAAATGGTCATATCGGTTTTAATGAACCTGGTACAAGTTTTGATTCAATAACCTCGGTAGTTGATTTGCAAAGATCAACTATAGAAGCTAACTCAAGATTCTTTGAAAATATTGAGGAAGTTCCAACTCAAGCAATATCAATGGGTCTAAAGACTATCATGAAGGCTAAGGAAATTTTATTAATTGCTACAGGTTCAAGTAAAGCAAACGCAGTAAAACATCTAGTTGAAGGACCTGTTACCACTGAATGACCTTGTTCAATTTTACAACAACACCCCAATGTAACCTTGTTATTGGATGAGGACTCTGCCAGTTTATTAAGTAAGTAATAATTTTTTAACATTATTAATAATTTTAAAATAATGTCTGTGGACATTATTTTTTATAGTTTTTATTTTTTTTTATATTCGCAAAATGTTAAAATTTAAATTGGATAGTAGGAGTAAATATATGAGAAAACAAATTATTATAGGTAACTGAAAAATGTTTAAGACCAATTCAGAAGCGGTAAAATTTATACAAAATATAGAATCAAAATTAACAATTAAAGAAAACTTAATAGCAGGGATTGCTGCACCAGCAATAATGCTAGCAGATATTAAAAAAAGCTCAAAAAACTTAGTTATAGCAGCACAAAATTGCTATTTCGAAAAAGAAGGTGCATTCACTGGAGAAATATCAATTCCAATGTTGAAAGATATAAACGTGGACTACGTTGTTATCGGTCACTCAGAAAGAAGAGACATATTTGGAGAAACAGATGAGCTTATTAATTCAAAAGTAAAAGCCTTGTTAGATTCAAATTTGACTCCAATATTATGTTGTGGTGAAAGTCTTGAAACTTACGAAAGTGGTAAAACTATTGAGTGGGTTAAATCACAAATTGAAAAAAACTTGAAAGACGTTACAGCTGAGCAAGCTAAAAAAGTTGTAATTGCTTATGAACCAATTTGAGCAATTGGTACAGGAAAAGTTGCAACACCAGAAATTGCTCAAAGTGTATGTAAAGAAATAAGACAAATTATAAAAAATATTTATAATGAAGAGGTTGCGAATGAAGTTCTAATTCAATACGGTGGAAGTGTAAAACCAGAAAATATTAAGGAAATATTAGCCCAAGAAGATATTGACGGTGCACTTGTTGGTGGTGCTTCACTTGTTGAAGACTCTTATCTAGGACTTTTGAAATAGTTTATGGGTAAATTTAAGTTAGTAGCTCTCGATATGGATGGAACAACATATGCAAACCTAGGCAATTACATTGAACCAAATGTTGATGTTATAAATAATGTTATTAGAAAAGGTGTTAAAGTAGTTTTTGTAACTGGTAGACCTGTATTAGCAAAAGTAAACAAATTTGAAATTTATGATTTTGATAAACAAGAAGCGCTTGTTGCTGGGTTTAATGGTGCTTTGATATACGATTTAAAAAATGACAAGGTAGTTGATGCAAACCCAATACCTAAGGATATTGTAAAAAAAGCTTTTGATTTAATATCAAGCGGAAAGTTTGCTGATCAAGAAATATGAGCTTATTCAACAGATATGTCTAAGTGTTTTGTTTCTAAACCAATAGAGCTGTCAAAAGGATTATTTTTTGAAACAAATTTTTTTGAAGGAAATCTTATGGTTTTTAACGAAGATATAGCTACTAATTGCTACAAATTACTTATATTCAATGTTGTACCTAGCTTTGTCGAGGAACTAAGAAACCTTGGTTTAGAAGTAGCTTGACATCCAGAATCACTTGGTGGTGAAGTTACTCTTAAGGGTATCAATAAAAAATATGCGGTGGAGTTTTTAAAAAATTACTATGCGATTGAGATTGACGAAATTTTAGCAATGGGTGACGGTGCTAATGACATACCAATGCTTGAGTACGCGGGTCTATCTATAGCTCCAGCCAATGCTAACGATGAAGTAAAAAAACATGCTAAGGTTGTTTCTAAATTTACGCATTTAGAAGGTTCAGTAGCAAAAGAATTAAAAAATTATGTTTTAGGAGACAATTAATTATGAAAACAAAAAATCCTGTTATTCTTGCAATCCTAGATGGATGAGGATTAGCCGAACAAAATAAAGGTAATGCTGTTTACGAAGCAAATATGGAATTCGTAGAATCTTTAAAAAAAGAGTATCCTTGAGTATCAGCTCACGCAAGTGGCGAATGAGTGGGTCTACCAGAAGGTCAAATGGGAAACTCTGAAGTTGGACACATACACTTAGGTGCAGGGAGAATTAAATATGAATCACTTTCTCTTATCAATAAGGCTATAAAAAATAATGAGTTTGAAAATAATGAGGAAATTGTAAAAGCAATAGAAAACTGTAAAAATTATAATAGCGCGTTACACATTATGGGTTTATTCTCTGATGGTGGTGTTCACTCTCATATGTTACATATGTTTGCAACATTTGAAGCCGCTGCTAAAGCTGGACTTAAAGAAATATACGTTCATTTATTCACAGATGGTAGAGATACCAAACCCACAGTAGCAATTAATTATCTTAAAAATTTATTTACTTTATTTGATAAATATAAAGTTGGACAGGTCGGTTCAATATCAGGAAGATTTTATTCTATGGATAGGGATAAAAGAATGGAAAGAACCGCCGAAGCATATAGTGCGATGGTAAATAGAACTTCAAAAAATAGTTTTACAAACCCGGTAAAGTATATCGAAGAACAATATTCACTTGGGAAAGATGATGAAGCAATTCTACCAGCTTATAATACTGACGCACCAAATGGTTTTATAAAAGAAAATGACTCTGTTATTTTCACAAACTTTAGACCAGATAGAGCTATTCAATTAGCAAGTGCATTTACAAATAAAAATTATGATTCTTGAAAAGATGAAAACTTCTCTAATCTTACATTTTTAGGTGATAAAATCCATTTCGTATGTATGATGGAATATTCTGCATCAGTATTGAGCAATAATATTGCTTTTAAATCAATCGAAGTTATTAATGGCCTTGGTGAATGACTAAGTAAAAAAGGTTATCGCCAATTAAGAATAGCAGAGACTGAAAAAATCGCACACGTTACATTCTTTTTTGACGGTGGAAAAGACTACTTTAAAAATGGATTAGCTAACCAAGACGAAATCACGCTTCAAGGAGCATCAATAGATTTAATACCGTCTCCAAAAGTAGCAACTTATGACCTTAAACCAGAAATGTCGGCTGTAGAAATCACTGATAAATTAATTGAAGAAATTAACAAAGATGAGTTCGATTTGATCGTTCTTAACTATGCAAACTGTGATATGGTAGGACACACTGGCGATTTAGAAGCAGCTATTAAGGGTGTTAAAACCTTGGATGAACAATTGAAAAGAGTTTATGAGGCTGCAAAAGCACACAATTTCACTATGATAATAACAGCTGATCACGGAAATGCTGAGGTTATGATTGATGCAGAAGGTGGTCCTAATAAGAAACATACAAGCCAACCGGTACCAATCATCATTACTAATAAATCTTATAAATTGAGACAACAAGATCCTGCAATTGCTGATGTTGCTCCAACAATATTGGAAATTTTAGGAGAAGAAGTTCCAAAAGAAATGACTCAAAAAAGTCTTATTGTTAAATAAAAAAAACGCCATTTAAAGTGCGTTTTTTCTTTTTTGTAAAGAAACAGTAATCTCCTATTTCACAAGATAAAGCCTGTTTAAAATTTCTTTGTTAGTTGTATCATTTCCTCTTAAAACATTATTTACTCTCGTAAACAATTTCATAAAAAGTAATAAGTATTTTAGTCTCTCAATTTAACAGATAATCATGAAATTTCAAAATAACCTATCAACCGTTATTAAGAATTTTTCTTTGATGTACCGTCTTTTCAATATTAAAAACAGAATGCATTGCTTCATAAAAACCACTTAAAAGGTTTCTAATCTTTGTTTCATATCAACAACAATCCCCAGCAGCATAAATTCCCTTAACTGAGGTTTCCATATTATAATTTACTAAAAATTTATTTACTCTATTTATCTCGATTTCTAAATTTTTATGTATGTCTTTTTGAATAGATTGACCGAATTGAACTATTATATAGTCAAAATCTAAATGTAATGAATTTTGATCATCAACTCTTTTAACTTCTATTGATAATGCTTTGTTATTTTCTTCTTTTGTTATATTCACAAATTCATAAGACTTCAATATTTTAACGCCTGATGAGATTGCCTTTTCTAAATTACCTGGCTTCGCTCTAAATTCATCTCTTCTATGTATTATTGTAACTGAAGAAGCTATTTCTACAAGTTCGTTAGCTCAGTCCACAGCTGAGTCTCCACCACCAAAAACAATAATTTTTTTATCTTTTAATAGTCTTAAGTCGTTAACATTATAAAAGATATTTTCATATTCTTTTTCACATAACGGGATTGGTTTGAATGTACCAATACCATCAGATATTAATATTCTTTTATATACTTCTTTAGACTTATCGTCAAATTCCACTTCAAATCAGTTTTCGTAAAGTTGAACTTCTTCTAAAGGTTGTATTGCTCTGATTTGCTTAACACTCTTGTTAAATAATAGATCGATTTTAGAGATGTCTTTATTTACTGCATCGAACATACTATGCATAGCATCTTTTCCAATTATCTTAGGAATTGCTGGGAAATTATAGATGTATTTTTCAGGATACATTGACATTACTTGCCCACCATAAGTAGATTTGGCTTCTACGATAGTACCGGTTAGACCTAAGTCTACTGCCATTTTCCAAGCATAAAGGCCCGTTGGTCCACAACCAATTATTAAAATATCTTTAACCATAATATTGCCACTCCTACAAAAAAAATTATATCATATATATGAGATAGGAAGTTGAGATTAGATATATGAAGGTTAGCTCACTATCAGAATTGCAAAAGGTTTTTGATGCATTAGACTTAAGAGAACCAAAAAACACTTGCATTTTATTGAACGGACCAATGGGTGCAGGTAAAACAACATTTACGAAATTACTTTTAAAAGAAATGGGTGTTACTGATGTAGTAACCTCACCAACTTTTGTGATAATGAATCAATTTATAGGACGTAATGATTTACACATAAATCATGTTGATGCTTATAGAATGAGCAAAGGTGAGGAAATAGATATGTACACCGACTATTTTTATGACTCACTAAATGTTATTGAGTGAAGTGAAAATATGAATTATGACTTCAAAAAAAACTTCAAGATTATAATAATAAACATTAGTATCATTGATGAGACAACAAGAGAATTCATCATAGAATAAGAGAGATTTAAATGAATTTATTTATGGATACAAGTAACAATACTTTGATACTTATTTTAGAACAAGAAAATAAGATTGTCGATTCCTTATATCTACAAAACCAAAATAAAATAAGTGATATAGCTTTAGAAGAATTACAAAAAATTCTACAAAAAAATGGACTAAATCTTAAAGATATAACCAATATTTATTTAACTAAAGGTCCTGGTAGTTACACTGGAGTTAGGGTTGCAGTTACAATTGCGAAAACTTTAAAAACAATAAACAACTCTTTTAAGGTATATCTGATATCATCACTTTTTTTTCAAGCTGGTTTGGATTCAGTGGTTAGCATTTTAGATGCTAAAGGAGGAAAAGTTTATATCGGAATTTATGATAATGGAATTTGCATAATCCAAGACCAATTAATACCTTTAGAGATTCTAGAAGATTTTATAGAGAATTTTCAAAAGTTTGTTATTAAAAAAGATTATCTAGATTTGGATTATGTATCTAGTTATTTAAAACTAAAGCATTTGTTTGAGGAAGCTACTGATGTGGAACAAATAGAACCTTTATATATTAAATCTTTTATTTAACTTGTTTTTTCGTATAATGTTGAGTGCTATAATAATTAAATACAAGGAGAGATAAAATGAGCAAAACACAAATATTAATTCTAGATTACGGAAGCCAATATACGCAGTTATTAGCAAGGAGAGTTCGAGAATTAAATGTTTTTACAGAAGTTGTTGATTTTGATATCACCGCTGAACAATTGAAACAATATAGCAATCTTAAAGGTATTATTCTTTCAGGTGGTCCTTCAAGCGTTTATGCTCAGGATGCTTATACAATAGATAAAAATATTTTTGGTATCAATTTACCGATTTTAGGAGTTTGTTATGGTATGCAACTAATAACAGAACTTTTTGAAGGTAAAGTCGAGTTAGCTGACTCACAGGAGTTTGGAAAAGCAGATTTAATTATTGACCAAACAGAAAACCCATTATTTAAAGACATAGATAAACAAACACAAGTGTGGATGAGTCACGCCGACCACTTAACAGTAATGCCAAAGGATTTCATACAATTAGCTCATACAAACTCAAGTGTAGCAGCAATAGGGAACCTAAAAAATAAAATTTTCGGAATTCAGTTTCATGCTGAGGTAACACATTCAACACAAGGTACACAGATAATTAAAAACTTCTTATATGATATTTGCGACTGTAACAAAGATTGGTCGATGAGCAGATACATAGACCAACAAGTTGATGAAATAAAAAAAATAGTAAAAGATGATCGTGTAATTTTAGGGCTTAGTGGTGGAGTGGATTCAAGTGTAGCTGCTGCTTTAATTTCAAAAGCGATTGGTAAACAGTTAACTTGTATCTTTGTTGATACTGGTTTATTAAGAAAAGACGAAGCCAAAAAAGTTATGGATACTTATACCAGTCAATTTGACATGGAAATAAAACTAGTGGATGCAAGTGAGAAGTTTTATGATGCTTTAAGAGGAATAAGTGACCCTGAAGAGAAACGAAAAATAATAGGACACACATTTGTTGAGGTATTTAATGAGGAAGCTAGTTTATTTAAAAACGCAAAATATTTAGCGCAAGGTACAATCTACCCTGATGTTATAGAATCTTCATTAAAATCTCATAGTTCTAAAACCATTAAATCACATCATAATGTTGGAGGACTTCCAGATGATCTCAAGTTTACCTTATTAGAACCGCTTAGAACTTTATTTAAAGATGAAGTTAGAAAGGTTGGAATAGAACTTGGTTTAGATCCTTTGATTGTCAACCGCCACCCATTCCCAGGACCTGGTCTTGGAGTTAGAATTATTGGTGAGGTTTCTAAGGAAAAAGCGAATATATTAAGAGAAGTTGATGATATATTTATACAAAATCTTATCGATGCTGGACTTTATAATAAAGTTAGTCAAGCATTTGCAACAATCCTTCCGGTTAAAACTGTTGGGGTTATGGGAGATAATAGAACATATGATTGAGTCGTAGCGTTAAGAAGCGTTAACACTGTAGATTTTATGACAGCTACATCAACCCACCTACCTTGAGAGTTTTTAGATAAGGTTGTTAATGAAATTATCAATAAAGTCGATGGTGTCAATAGGGTGGTTTACGATATAACTTCTAAGCCCCCAGGAACTATTGAATGGGAATAAGGAGATAAAATGGCAAATAACGATCTAAATGGAAAAATAATAGGAGATGCAGTTACCTTCGATGATGTACTCATAGTTCCTAATTACTCTGAAAGTTTACCTTCAGAAGTTAATTTAAAAACCAAGTTAACAAAAAATATTGAGTTGAACATACCTCTTCTAAGTGCCGCTATGGATACAGTCACTGAGTCTGCAATGGCGATAGAGTTGGCTAGAGCGGGTGGCATAGGTATTATTCACAAAAACTTATCAATCGACGCACAAGCACTTGAAGTGCAAAAAGTTAAAAGAAATGAATCTGGTTTTATAACTGATCCAATTACTGTTTCAAAAGATACCAAAGTAAAAGAAGCTAATGAAATAATGGCCACATATAAAATATCAGGTCTACCAGTTGTTGATGATGAAAATAATTTAATAGGGATTGTAACTAATAGAGATTTAAAATATTTTGAAGACTTTGATTCTAGTGTTGATGTTGTAATGACCAAAAACAATATAATCACTGGGACAAGGAGTACTACTTTAGAGCAAGCTAAGCATATTATGTTAAAACATAAAATTGAAAAACTTCCAATAGTAGATGATAACAATAAATTAGCAGGGTTAATCACTACCAAAGATATTGACAAAGCAATAGATAATCCTAGTGCTTGTAAAGATAAACAAGGTAGATTGAGAGTTGGTGCTGCAGTTGGTGTCAGTGAAGATGTTATGGAACGTGTAAAGGCTTTGGTTAAAGCTGAAACTGATGTATTGGTTGTTGATTCTGCTCATGGACACAGCAAAGGCATTTTAGAAGTTGTTAAAAAAATAAAAGAGATATATCCAAAGATAGATGTTATTGCAGGTAATATTTGTACCGCAGATGCAGCAAAGGCTTTATTTGAAGCGGGCGCAGATTGTGTAAAGGTTGGGGTAGGACCTGGTAGCATATGTACAACTAGGGTTGTTGCTGGAATTGGAGTACCTCAAATCACCGCTATTAACGATGTTTACCAATGAGCACACAAAAATAACTTACCTATAATCGCTGATGGAGGTATTAAATATTCTGGAGATATCACTAAAGCAATAGCGGCTGGTGCAAATGCTGTAATGTTAGGAAGTGTTTTTGCCGGTACTGTAGAATCTCCTGGTGAAGAAATAATAGTTAATGGAAAAAAATATAAAACTTATGTTGGCATGGGTTCAATGATAGCGATGAAACGTGGAAGTAGTGACCGCTACTTTCAAAAAGGCTCAAAAAAATTAGTTCCAGAAGGAATAGAAGCACGTGTTCCCTTTAAAGGTAAAACAAAAGACGTTATATTTCAACTTATGGGTGGTTTAAAAAGTGGTATGGGATACACAGGTAGCCCAAATATAGAACATCTAAGAGATGAAACAAAGTTTGTTAGAATATCAAATGCTAGTTTGAAAGAATCTCATCCTCACGATGTTGAATTGACAAAAGAAGCACCAAACTACAATAACTAAATATAGAAATAGTTTGACTCCTAATTTAAGCTCGGATTAATTTTTCTGAGTTTTTATTTTTTTATGTTTCATAATACTTACATATTTTTTAAGAAATTTTCGTACTATCTTTGAAGAAAAAAATTTTTATCAACTCAAATTTTGATATTATTATTCTATAAGTCTTATTAAGAACTACTGAGAGAAAAAACTCGACGAAGTAGTAGCAACCTTTTAAGTTAGGTGCTTAAATTCAGGGGAAACCAACGATGAGAAGAAGATAACTTTAAATGTGTCCCTTCTTAGTGGGACTTTTTTAATGAGGAGAGATTATATGAAAAAATATTTTACAAGTGAATCTGTATCTGAAGGTCACCCAGATAAGTTATGTGATCAAATATCGGATGCAATCCTAGATGCTTGTTTAGAACAAGACAAAGAGTCTAGAGTTGCATGTGAAACTCTAGCAACTGCGAACTTTATTATTGTTACTGGAGAGATTACAACGAAAGCAGTTGTAAATTACGAAGAAGAGGTTCGAAAGATATTAAGACGTATTAATTATAAAAGTGAAACAACTGGAATTGATGCAGAAAAATGTGAAGTTATTATAAAGCTAAAGGAGCAATCACCAGATATAGCTCAAGGAGTGGATGGTGATGAACAAGGTGCTGGCGATCAAGGAATTATGTTTGGTTATGCAATTAAGGAAACCGAAACTTTTATGCCTTACTCAATTCAACTAGCTCATGATTTAGTTCACATGGCTTCAAAGTTAAGAAAAGCGGGCATATTCAAATATGCACAGCCAGATATGAAATCACAAGTTACTATGGACTATACAAACCCAAATAATCCATCTATTTCAACTATTTTAATGTCAGTTCAACATGATGAAGATTATAACAAAGAGGAGTTTGAAACATTCATTAAAGAAAACATTATGAATGTGATAGCTAAGCGACATGGATTGAATACAGATTTCACAGTTTTGATAAATCCAACTGGTAAATTTGTTATTGGTGGACCTTTGGGAGATGTTGGTTTGACAGGTAGAAAAATTATTGTCGACACATACGGAGGTTTTGCTAGACACGGTGGTGGGGCTTTCTCTGGAAAGGATCCTTCAAAAGTAGATAGAAGTGCAGCTTACATGTGTAGGTACGCAGCTAAAAACTTAGTTGCTGCTGGGTTAGCTAATCAAGTTGAAATACAAGTTAGTTATGCAATTGGTAAACCAAACCCGATTTCAATCCACATAGAAGCTTTCGGAACTAATAATGTTTCAATGCCAGTGTTGTATAAAGCTTTGTTGGAAAATTTTGACTTCAAAGTAAAACACATAATAGACCACTTAGATTTAAAAAAACCTATTTATTTTAGAACATCTAAGTATGGGCATTTTGGGAAAAAAGAATTCTCTTGAGAAAAACTGGATAAAGTTAGAGAGCTTGAGGCATATTTATAAATGTTTCTAGAAGTTATTGCTCAAAACTTAGAAGATGTTATTTTAATCAATAAAACTAAAGCAAGTAGAATTGAACTTTGTGCAAATTTAGAACAAGGTGGGTTCACTCCTTCGTACAAAATAATTAAAGAGGTTTGTGATTATTCTAAACTACCTGTTAATGTAATTGTGAGACATAAAAATAATAACTTTCTTTCTGAAAAAGAAGAAGTGTCATTGATACTAAAAGATATTGAATATATTAAAAGTACTAAGGCTAACGGTATAGTAATCGGGTTGCTTAATGAAAACCTTTCTGTAGATGTAGAATTTCTCAAGAAGGTGATAGAAATAAAAGAACATTTGACAATAACTTTTCATAAAGCCTTCGATCATGTGAAAGACTTTTTAAAAGAATATAAAATTCTAAATGCCCTAGGCATAGATTTCGTTTTGACTTCCGGTGGTCCAACACTAAATATAAACATCATAAAAGAAATGAAAAAATTGAATTTAAAAACTAAAATTTTAATTGGTGGAGGTGTAACTTTGAATAATGTTAAAGATTTAAAAAAAAGCTCGAAATATATCCATATAGGTACTGCGGCAAGAGTAAACAATAGTTTTAATAATGATATTAGTATAGAAAATATTAACTCTATATTAGGTGTTGTTCAATAATGGAAGTCATTATTGTAGGAGCTGGACTTGCGGGGTGTGAAGCAGCATTACAACTAGCTAATAAAGGAATTAAAGTTAAACTCTATGAAAAGAAAAAAACAAAGAAAAATGAAATACAAAAAAGTGATTTTTTTGCAGAGTTAGTTTGTTCAAATACATTTAGAAGTATGTCAACTCAAAACGCGGTTGGGATTTTAAAAAAAGAGTTAGAATTATTTAACTCCTTTATTTTAGATTGTGCATACAAAACTGCAATACCTTCTGACGATGCTTTGGCAGTTGATAGAGAAGCATTCTCTTTATTAGTTGAAAAACTAATCAGAGAAAATGAAAATATTGATATCATAGAAGAAGAGTTTAAAGAGTTTGATGAAAAAATCATTACTCTAGTAACTTGCGGTCCTTTGATAACTCCTGAGTTTCAAAATAAGATAAATGAGTTAATTGGTAATCAAAAACTATTCTACTTAGATGCTTCTTCACCAATCATAGAAAAAAACTCTATCGATTTTTCAAAAGTTTATTACAAATCAAGACATGGTGATGATAAAAGTTATATTTGTATACCATTAGATGAGAAAGATTTTGAAGCATTCCATTCAAAGTTAGTTGATGCAGATGTAGTAAAACTAAAAGACTTTGAAAAAGAGATTTATTTTACTGGTTGTCAACCAATTGAACAATTAGCAAAAGTATCAAAAAAAAGTTTATTGAATGGTCCGATGTCGCCAAATAATTTAGAAAATAATAAAGGTGTTAAACCATACGCAGTAGTTCAATTAAGAAAAGATGATGCAATGGATAATCTTTATAATATGGTTGGATTTCAAACTAACATAACATGATCAGAACAACAAAGAATATTCTCATCTTTACCGGGATTAGAAAATGCTTCTTTCAAAAGATTCGGAGTCATGCATAAAAATAATTATATTAATTCACCAAAAATTTTAAATAAAAAACTACAAGTTATGAGAAGAAAAAATATATTCTTTGCAGGTCAAATAACGGGTGTTGAAGGTTATATAGAATCTTTTTCATCTGCAATTGTAGCATCGTTGGGCATTATTAGTACGATTAAAAAAACTAAGTTTTTAGAAATACCGAGCGAAACTATTTTAGGTTCATTAATAAATTATATTACTAACCCAAAGATAAAAAAGTTGAAACCAATGAAAGCAAATTTAGGAATAATAAAACAAGATTTCGGTATCTTCCCTACTAAAGAAGAAAAAAATAACTTTATTTATAACAGAAGTATAAAAGTCTTAAAACAATATTTAAAACAAGTTGAATGAAGTTTAAAAGTATAAGGGTATTTCTTTTGTTCTTAGCTGAAACTCACATAAAATTCAAACACTATATAATTTATATATAAACTATATTGTAAGTCGAAGAGATAAAATATTTGATTATTATCTAAACTATAAAATGTGCAATAAGAGTTTTGTAAACTTCTCACCCGAATACCTTAAGTCTCAATTTTACAAAAAAATTAAACTTTTTTTCAAAATATAACTTATCTAAAAACACAAACGATTCTGTTATGTTGATCGTTTTACAACTTATAAGTTAACGAAATTATTGTTATTAATGTGGCAATAAAAAACGAGCATTTTTCATAATTTTATAGCAATATAAAAAAATTTGTTATAATCTTTTTGTATGGATTGATACTCAAGTTGGTGAAGAGGGCACCCTGCTAAGGTGTTAGGTCGGGCAACCGGCGCGAGAGTTCGAGTCTCTCTCAATCCGCCATTTAGAAAATACAATTCTCCGTAGTTGCTAATTCGCAAAACGGAGTTTTTTTATGAAAACAATTAAGAAATATATATATATATAATTTATTTAAAATATTTTTTATAAAGTAAAATATTTATAGTTAAAGGGGTAATAGTATGGCTAAAAAAGAACTTAAAGAGAATAAAAAGAAAAATACAAAAAAGAAAACTAAAGACGAGAAAGGCCCGATTATCGACTTAAAAGAAGGAGCACCTAAAAAAGGTTTATTTAAAAAAATTGTTGCTGGGAAAAATGAACAAAAAAAAGTGTTACAAATAATAAAAAATAAAAAAATTGCAAATTTATACTTTTATACTGATGTTAATAATATACTTCTAATCCTAGAAAATGGAATTAGACTTGTTAAAGACCAACAACTTAAATCTAATGAGGAGTATGTTGTTTGAACTTATCTTGAAAATAATAATTCTGTAGGTATGGAGTTTGATTCTTCATCAAGAGCTCATTTTTGAAAATGGGCTAGTGAAGCAAACGTAGATGTTGAAAAAATATCTGTAGTAGGTATAAATCCACAAACCCTAGCTAAATTAACAAAAAAAGATTGAGCATATGATCAAGTAGCAAACATAGTGTACGTTTATGAAAAAATACCTGTGGAAGCGATCGATTTTATAATGATTAAAGATAAGGCTAATCTAAAGCGTATTCAAACATATGTCCAAGCTAATGAAATCGAAATTGATGTTTACTTTGGTGAAACAGGAAACATAGAAAAAAAGAATGAGGCAAGTTAAAATGACCCAAAAAATTGAAAAAATAACACCAAGAGATGAAAACTTCTCCCAATGATATACTGATGTAGTAAGAAATGCCGGTTTGATAGACTATGGACCAGTTAAAGGAACCATGATATTCAAACCTTATGGTTACGCAATTTGAGAAAACATACAAAATATATTAGATAAAGAATTTAAAAAAGTAGGAGTAAATAATGTTTACTTCCCATTATTGATACCAGCTAGTTTATTTAACAAAGAAAAAGATCACATTGATGGTTTTGCTCCTGAGGTTGCTACCGTAACTAAAGTAGGGGACAAGCAATTAGCAGAAGACTTATATATCAGACCAACAAGTGAAGTTTTAATGGCAGAACATTTTGCTAAAGAAGTAAAATCTTATCGTGATCTTCCATTGATTTATAATCAATGAGTAAATGTTATGCGCTGAGAAAAAACTACAAGACCTTTTCTAAGAACTAGTGAGTTTTTATGACAAGAAGGACATACTGTTCACTCAAGTAGTGATGAAGCAAGAGATTTCACATTAAAGATTCTTGATATATATAAAAAGTTTGCGATAGAGGTTTTGTTATTACCAGTTATAAGTGGTAGAAAAACAGAAAAAGAAAAGTTCGCGGGTGCTAAAGAAACGTATACTATTGAATCTCTTATGCACGATGGGCAATCACTTCAGGCTGGTACTAGTCATTTTTTTGCAGATAACTTTGCAAAAGCATTTGACATTAAATTCCAAAACAAAAATCAAGAAGAAGAGTTTGCATATTCATCAAGTTGAGGAGTTTCAACAAGACTTATAGGTGCAATAATAATGACACACTCAGATGACTATGGTCTTGTTATTCCGTCAAAAATATCTCCTATACAAGTACAAATAATAAATATAAATAACTCTGAGGAAGTTGAATCTAGATCAAACGCTATATTTGAAGAGTTATCACAAAGCTATCGTGTTTATATTGACAGGTCAGAAAAAAGTTTTGGTTACAAAATCTCTGAGGCAGAAATTAGGGGTGTGCCAATAAGAATTGAAGTTGGTCCAAGAGATTTAGCAAATGGAGTAGTGACAGTTTCAAGAAGAGATATTAAATCAAAAGTGAGTATTAAGTTTGATGACATCAAAAGTTATATTGATGAACAAATTGTTGAGTTTGACAGAAACATTTATCAAATAGCTTTAGATAATAGAATCAATAGAACATCAAAAGCAGATTCTATTACAGAGTATCAAGATATTTTGAATACAAAACAAGGTTTTGTGTTAGTTCCGTTTTGCGGTGATATCACTTGTGAAAATGATATTAAAGAAAAAACACAAACCAACTCAAGATGTATACCTGATGATGTTGAACAAGTTAAATCAAATTGCTTTAACTGTAAAAAGGAATCAAATTATATGGTTTATTTTGCGAGGTCATATTAAAAATAACTACTAAGGTTTAAAAATTTTGAAAAAAGTTTTTTTAAAAGCCTTAGTTTTTTTTTATTTTTTGGTATGAATAGAAAGGTTAGGAGTTTTATATTAAAAGTAATAACAAAAAAAAGAAAAGCGAAAGAAATGAGGTAGAAAAATGTTAGTTGCACATAGAGGTTTTAGATCAATGAATGGTGAGAATCGAATGGTTGATTTTGAAAACGCATTGAAGTATTGCAAGGCTGTTGAGTTCGATATTCGCATCACAAAAGATAAAAAAATAATAATATTTCATGATCACAATTTTTCAAGAATAGGAGATTGTAAAGAAAGGGTAAAGTCGTTAACCTATGAAGAAATAAAAAATATAGACTTTTTTAAAAATAATAAAGAATTTTTACCACCATTATTTATAGAAGATTTTGTTGATAAATTAGCTTTCAAGTATTCAATGATTAATGTTGAAATAAAACCTGATAGGTATAGCATTCAAGACTTTAACATAATAAAGGAAGCTCTTTTGATTTTGAGAAAAAAAACACAAGCAGAAATTATCGTATCGTCTTTTGGAGTTTCTTGTTTGGAGTTTATAAATAAACTTCCGGTCGAATTTAAAAAAGCTTATTTAGCGGTAGGCTTAGGAAATATTGATTACTCCCTTTTAAAAAATTTTGATTATCTTAATTTGTGTATAACAACATTAAAACAAAAGAAAAATATCTCAATCATAAAACAAATTAATATGCCATTGAATATATGAACTTTTAAAAATAATGAGGAAGTTAAGCTGATGATTAGTTATTATGGTTTAGATCTTATTCATAGTTTTATTAGCGATGTATCAGACTTAGATGTTGATATTTAATTTTACTTAAAAGGAGGGAGTATTTATGAAAAACAAAGTAATTAATAATACAAATAAAATTAGTAGAAAAACAGTTGGTATAATATCCATTCTAGCCCTTGCGGATGTTTTGGTTATGGCTGCACCTTTCTATTTGAAAAACGTTATGTCCTCTGTGTTGATCGCACAGTCCTTAGGGATTCAAGCTTCGGAGTTTTCACAGGCAACATCGATTTATGGTTACGTATCATTACTTAGTTATTTTGTAGGTGGTTATTTCGCGGATAAAATAAGTTTGAAAAAGTTAACCTTAATAGGTCTTTTCACGAGTGGACTTGTTGGTATTTGATACGGATTTATACCCTTTATAAGTTCTGGAAAACTAGTACAAGTATATGTTATTTTCTCCTTATGAAGTTTTATAACTTGTTTTATATTTTGAAGTGCTTTATGAAAGTTGTTATCTGAACAAGGAACACCAGAACAAAATGGAAAGCTTAATGGTGTACATGGTAGCTTAAACGGTTTAATTGGTTGTTTTGTTATTGGTTTAGCATATCTATTATTTTGACTATTTAGCTCAGTTTGAAAAAATAGCTTAGGAAGTTGAGCATTCTCGGGTTTAGTATTTGTACTTTGTGTTTTAATATTTATGAATTGTATATTACTGTACTTTTTTGTGCCTGAATTAAAAAAGGATAAGATTGCTCAAAGTAACCAATTTGATATAAAAAGTTTTTCGAGTGTTTTGAAAAATTACAAAATTTGACTAGTGACACTTCTTATTATGGGGGTCTATATGTATCAATCTGGTTTAAGCGTGTTTGTAACCTTCATTCAAGATGCACTAGGTGTAACAGCGATAATAGTAATAATTCTTGGGGTTTGTAGAACCTACTTGTTTAGATTTCTTTTCTCAACATCCGCTGGTAAAATTGCTGACAAAAGTCAAAAATACATTCTATTTATCATCATAGGATTAATAATTGCATCGATATTATGTATTACAGCAACATTACTTCCCGGTTTTACATCAGAGTCCTTTAATAATATGTCTAAAGGAGTCAAAATTGCTATACAAGTAATTGTAAGTGGTCTTTATTTAATGCTTGGGATAACTTGTTGAGCATTAGTAACAAATAGATGAGCTACAATTTATGAGATAAACATAGATCATAAACATTACGCTCTTTCTGTTGGATTTATATCATTTATAGCTTTCTCACCTGATGCTTGGTTTTGACAACTAGACTCAATTATGCTTAAAAATTTAGGCACTGAGGCTGGTTACTCAACTAATAAACTAGCTAATCAGGCAAGTCTATTAATAATCACAATTATTGGTTTGATTGCCACATTAGCTGGTGTCTTACTTCTAATATGCCTGAAAAAGAGAGAAAAAGAATTAATGATACTCAAAGACAACAATCAAATGTCAAATTAGATTTATAGAAATCCTATAATATTGATTTCGATAATAAAAAACAGATTTTTAAAATCTGTTTTTTTTATATTTTAAATATAAGGTTTTATGAACGCAAAACCTTTTAAATTTAATTTTGTGAATCTTATATCAGAGTATTGAAAGCATCTTACATAATATAATATATATAATCAATCTAGCCACTTCGATTCATAATTTTAGGAAATATTTATTAGATGCCTTATTTTTTATAATATTTCTGCAGACTTTATAAAACAAACAAACGAAAGTCTTTAATGAATTTTCTAAAAACTAAAAAGCTAAGTATAAAATATTTAAAGTAAAAATCCGCACTTTTGTTTATTATGTAAAAATAGAATAATGTTATATAATAATTTTGTGCCTAATTTAAAGTATTGTATTTTTAAATAAATAATTATAAAGAATAAGAATGAAAGGGGGGTTTTACCTATGAATAAAGTAAAACCAGGACAATCAGTTCTTGTTCATGCATATAAGCATAATGGAAGTTTATATAGATGTTGGGAGAGTGTAAAAGTTCTCGAAGCCAATGATGACCGTATTATTTTAATTAACGAAGAAGTTTTAATTACTGAGTTAAGTGGTAGGAAATGAAAAACAAACGAACCAGCAATTTGAGTTTTCTATAAAAAAAATTGGTACAATGTAATATGTATGTTTAAAGAGCGCGGAATTAATTACTACTGTAATTTAGCATCACCGTATATTATCGAAGAAAATACAATTAAGTACATTGATTATGACTTAGATATAAAAGTTTTTAATGATGGAAGTTTTAAAATTTTAGATTTAAAGGAATTCAATAGAAATCGTTTAGCATTTAACTACTCACGTTCTATAATAGAAGTGGTTTGAGAAACAGTTGATGTTCTTAAGAAAAAAATTAAAGCTAAAAAAGATGAATTTGATCACGATTATGTCAAAGGATTGTGATCAGAGTACGAAAATAAATGAAAAAAATAAAAACCGATTGTTATTAAAAACTGTATCAAAAACAAAAGCGAAAGATGCACTCTTCATATGATATTCGTATGAAGTTTTTTTTATTCATTTAATATAATTATTTTGATGATGTCTAAAGCGTGTTTAATCAAAAAAACAAGCTATGAAAATTGATAGATATCAATAAATAGGTTTATCTAAAGGTGTTTTGCTATAATTCATATTAGTTAGACGACTTAAAACTTTTAGTAATTTTTTTATCATTTAGGAGCTAAGTTTTATAAGTTTGATGATTTCGTTGTAACGGGATCGCATTAATGAATAACTTAGCCTTTATGTTTATTAATAAGTCAGTTTCCAAAAAACCCCAGTTAATGTTGATTATTTAATTTCTTTCAACTGAAAGAGTATTTTTCTTTTGGGTATGATTATAACGAAAATATAAGGTCAACGCATTGGACTTATCAAAACTTTATATAATCTAGTTACCAACCTTTTATTTGATAATTTTCTAAACTGATTTTTTTAGTTATTCTAAACTCTTATATTACTAATTAGTGTATTACAAATAAATAGTCTTATTGTTTTAAAAAAACATTTTGTATACTTTAAAGGGTCACCCCAAACAACACAAAAATTATGTATATAATTTTTATTAGAGGGTTCTTTTTTATGGTTAAAACAAAACTATTTACTGCAGATGAAAAAATGAAAATAGTAAGTGAATTTTTATCATCTGACATAAGTGCAAAAAATAGCAAAAAAATATAATATTAAACAACCATGAACTATTTATCAATGACAAAATAGGTATATAACCAGTGGGATCTCTGGTTTATTTGATCAAAAAAGAGGTAGAAAATCCAATATTGAAAAACAAAAAAACTTCGAAAACATAAAACAAGAGTTAAATTTTTTAAGAAAAGAGATGCAAAATAAAAATAAGGAAAATAGAGAGTTAATTTATAAGGTCGAAATTATGGAAAAGTTCATAGCATCTCTAGTAAAGAATTTAAAAAACAAAAAATAAACATTGAATTTTATAAAATAATAAGTAAATACTTGCAAAAAAATATAAAACTATCATGATTATTAAATCTATTAAACATTAACTTTAAAACTTATAAAAGTTGAGTTAATAATGGTTTGAAAGATTAAAAAACAAAAAGAAATACTTCTTATGATTTATTCATAAAACTAGTATTTAATGATTTTGACTTAAAAAATGGTACACACCTTAAATGAGGGCATAAAAAAATAGCTTTAAAATTCAGTATTGGTAGAAAAACAGTTTTAAGTTCAATGAAAAGTCAAGGATTTTTTCCTGATAATTGTGAAAAAAGTAGAAAGTGAAAATCTTATGTTAGTGGCAAAAAAGAACCTGTAAATACTGCTCCAAATTTATTGAAAAGTCCAATTACTGGTAAAGTAGAATTTTTTGCTTTAAGACTATTGGAAAAAATATGTTTAGATATATTAGAATTTAAGTTTAGTGACTCTAAATTATATATTTTACACATATTGATGTTTATTCTAGATTACCTTTTAAAACTTATTTTTCAAGTAATCAAACTACAAAAGAATTAATAAAATCACTATATATATTAAAAAATAACTACAATATAAATAATTCAATTATCCATACAGATAGAGGAGCCCAGTTTAGATGTATTAATATGATGAATTTTTGTAAAGCAAATAAAATAAAACAAAGTATGACGGATGGTTATGCTTTATGACAAAACGCAATAGTAGAAACATTCTTTAATAGCTTCAAACAGAATTATCTTAAAGGATATAAATTTTCAAACAAAAAAGAATTTTTAACTTGAATGGAAAATTGTATTTGAAACTATTCAAACAATAGAATAGTAAATAAATTAAAAATTGCTCCTATAGAAATGTACAAGAGTAATTTGTTAAAATAATTGTAGTTTGGGGTGACCCTTTACTTGATAGAATATGTTTTTTTATCCAATGATTTTTTAATAATAGCTATTGATATTTTGATACTTCGATATGTAAAAAACATTGGAGCAATCCTAATGTCGTCATAGAAGTAATTCTTTATTTAAAAAATTAAAGTTTTTTATCATTATATATCAGAAGTAAACTTTTCTTATTTTTTAAATTATTTTTTATAATTTAAAAAATATATATAACTATTTAGAGATTAGTTTTTTTTTTGATAAAATGCTAATAAGTTTTTAAAAAACGAAAGAGGAGTAAATATGTTTTCAAAATAATAACAAATTTAAGTGATTTGGAACAATCTTACTATTATTATCATCTGTAATTTTTTTATTTTTGCAACTAAAAATAAAATTGAATTTACAAAAAAAGTAGAATCAAATATATCAATCAAATCTAAATTGAGTGACGAGTCACAAAAATTAGATTATCTTTTTCAAAAGAATTATAGTTCTAGATCATTAAACGTTTTTTATTCAGATGTTGCTTACATTTATATTGTTTATGATAAAGAAAGCCATCGTTTATTTTTTGATATTAATTCGTTAATAAAAGAAGGAGCAACAAGTGAATTTATTGATATATTCACATCAGATTCATTTTTAAAAGAATCAAATTATTCATTCAAGCAAGGAATTTTTACAGTTAATTCCGATGGAACTGTTCATAATGAATTACAAGAATATGTTTATACTCAAAATAATGCATTGTTATCCAGAAGTGTATCAAATTACAGTTGAGGTAGTATTGAGTACAGATGATATTGGTTTATTAAATATAATTTAACTTTAACTTCAGAAAGTCTAAAAAAGGTTACAATATCACTAGGGTCTGCAACAAGCCTTGCTGGTGTTGTGTCATGAGTTTTAAGTGGTGTACCATATGCTGGTATAATTTTAAAAATTGTTTCAATAGTTATTTCTTACATATTTGGAAATGTAGCTACAGCTTTAGCTATTGATAAAGGTAGAGGTGTTAAATTTACTGTAATAGGAATATTTGTAGTAAATAAAGAAGCTTTATAATTACATACTAAATAATGGAAAGGAATTTTTATGAAAAATTCAAAAAGAAAGCCATCAGCTAAATTTTATTTATCTTCAATTTTATTTTTAGATATTTTCGGGTTTGGAATATTTATAGCTGGACTTTTTCAAATTATCAACGAAAATACAATTTATGGAGAAAAATTGAATGTTGGACTCATATTTTTAGACTCTTTTGTGCCCTTTATTTCAACTTATGTCTTAAGTGTATACATAAGAATAAAATATAAATCCTATTTTATAAGTAGTACAGATAAATCGGAAAGAAAAAAATACACGATTTTTTCTTTTATTTTTATAATAAATTTTTTTGCAACAATTTATTTTTACATTAAAAATAAAAACAAACACGAAGTTTAATAGTGTTAGTTATCTAACATTTATAAGGAATAAACAACTTTTAAAAACGTTTTTAGGAGAAAAAATGTGAAAAAAATTATTAAGTGTATTAGGAGCAGTAGGATTATTACCTTAAACTAGGAGTGTTATTGCATGTAATACAAAAAGTGAAGATAACAATGAAAAATCTGAAACATATGACGATTTACTTAAAAATACAAATTATTAGACTGATAAAAATATTTTGTTAATTATAGATTATAAAAATATTCTGTCAAATATAGAGTAGGATTATACTCACTTTATTTTGAAATGTGTTTTTTATTATAAATCAAAAACAAATCTTAGAAGTTTTAATGACACAAAATATTTTATTATTTACTTTTGTTTATAGTTAAATATAAACAACTTTTATTTTAATAAAGACTTTTTATGAAGTATAGGAATATAATTAAAATGTCATTATGTATCAAAATGTTACTATATTTTTTTTATATGTGTGTTGTTCTGGAGGAAAAGTTATGATTAATAAAAGTTTATTATATTTTATAAGTTTATTTCCCTTGTTTGTAAATAATAATCTTAACAGTTTTGAAAGATATGTTTGTTTAACTAATAAAGATTCCAACGAATTTTTATCATCTTATGAACAAGAAGAATTGCATTTGAGTTATGCTGTCCCGATTGCTGAAGGCGATTATTCTAGAAATGGAAAAATAGCAGAGCATGATTTAACAACAAGGTCAAAGTATGCATATGCTAATAACTACTCAAGTAATAGGGAATTAATTGAAAATTTTAGACAAATTAGAATAAAATTTGATGTTAGAGTCGGAATAAATGAAAATTCGGGATCAGATTACAATTACTACGATTCATATTTATGGCTAATTGTAGACCTAAGTTCCGCAATCAATGGAGACACAAACAAACTTTCTGAATCGGGGAAGAAAACAAATAGAGAAATGTTGGTCCCTGGCTGGAAAAACAAGGAAGCTGGTTACTATACAGGTGATGATTATTATGTAACTTATGTTTTTGAGCATACAACAGGAAATTATGATAAATGAGTTTTTCTGAACACCTGCGTAGTTTTAGGAAAGTCCTTAAATTTTGAAATTAGATATAACGGTGCTTATAGATTCAGAAATGCTAGTTTTTCTAAAAAATATATAAATATATATGTAGACCCTATTATGGCAGTTTTGTCTAAATAAACACAATTAAAATTTATGAATGAAATTTTAGTATTGGTACGAAAGGTTTTTTATGAATAAAATAAATTTTTATATTTTTAAAGTTAACTTCAAAAACATCATTTTCAATAAAGTGTTTATAACAATGTTTTTCATTTTTATTTCATTATCGATGGTTATGGAACTAATATCATTTGCCAATTATTTTGACCTTAGTAATAAATATATAACTGATGTTGACCATTTATTTAATTCTGTATTCTTTTTCAAAAAGATATTTGACGTAGTATTTTTATCTGTAATTTTTATTTATATAACGTCATTACTTTTTTCAAGAGATATAAAAGAAGGAAAAACCGACTTGGAGATGAAGGGTGGAATCGGGGTTTTTCAAACTTTCATTCAAAGATGTACAATAATTTTATTTTGTATTGTTATTGTTGTTGTATCTAATTTTATCTTGCAAAGTATCTTGACATTCACAATAAGTAATTTATTTATTGAGTCAAAACTAAAACTAATAAGTTTTCTAGGTTATCAGTTTTTGATTGTATTTTTAATCTCAACTTTCACATTCTTGACATTAATGATTATGGATAATAAGTTTGCACTTTGTTTGATGGGAATAATAGCATGTGTAGTTTCAGTATCACATGTTATAGGAAGTACTGTTTATACAAAAAATAGCGAGCTGTATAACTATGAAACAAATTATTTTACTCTTTATAAACGTAATGATTTTTATAAAAAAATTACACAAGATGAAAACTTTAAAGACATTTTCACTGGGTTTGAAAAAGTTTATGATCACACTAAACAAGATGAAAAAATTAAGCAATATCAGTTTGGTAATTATGAATATATTTTAAATAATGAGCGCGAGTTAGCAGAAAGTCTTTTTGGAAAAAACTATATAGATTTCATTGATTATCTTAATCAAGTATTTTCTGAACATTATAAAGAGTTCAGAAACTATGATGATAGAGGTTTTAAAATTGAAGATACCTATGTTTATAATTATAGAAGGGGTTATAACCCACTTTATATAAGAACTAGAAATCCATTATATGTAATACTAAATAAAATAATTAAATTATCTAGTGATGTTAAATATCTGAACTTTTTAAATATTCTAAAAGATTACTCTAATGATTATTTAGCTTTTATGGACTTTTATAGTAGTAATGGGTCATATGACTCTCGTAGCGACTTCGACCATTTCATAAAAACAAGATATTTCGAAAGTACATTGAAAAGCTATAAGACTCCTGATCAATTGGATCTTTATTATTTTATTTCATCTATTTTTTTCACCATAACAAATAGTAATATCAATTTTCGAAAAAATTTTGAAGAAGGTAAAATAGAAGAATTGACACCTCCAAAAGAGTCATTAGAACTATTGAAAAAGGTTGCTAAATACAACCCTTTCAATCAGCTATCACAATTACAGTTTGGTAATTATTATAGTCAAAATTATAAATACTACTATGATACATTTTCGTTTTCATCAAAACAAAAAAACTTTGAAAGTCCTATTATGCCCTTGCAATATAAGTATTTGAAGAAATCATCAAATACAGAGGGTCCCTATAAAATAGGAGAACTTGAGGAAGTTACAGTCGAACCAATAAACTATACATACCTATATTTTATGTATCTATTGATTCTTACAATCGTTTGAACTTTAACATACTTTAGATATAAAAGAATATTTAAAAATTAATTTAAAAAAAGGATTTAACTTATGAAAAAAAGAACTCACAAGATTGATATCAATTTATACTTGCTCAAATTTTTGTTTAAGAGAGTAGTTAAAAAATATTTATTCATGACTTTATTCTTTATGATAATTTTACTTTCATTGATTTTTGAGATAATCATTATGAAATATATCTCAAGTGAAAAATATTTTGATTATAACCCTGTCAGCATGTTTTTTAAGTTGCTATTATATAAAACAATTTTATGTTCAGTTTTTGTGATTCTGTTTTCATTTATGATAACTCAACATTTTTTATTTGACGATAGGCAAAAATCAATTTTAAGTTTAGAGATAAAATCTGGTGTTGGTTTGAATAATAGTTTGTTATTGAGGTGTATTGTAATTTTTTCTTTTATATTTTTTTTAATAATTAGTATGTTGATCGTGGACTCTATATCATTGATGTGAATACCTCACAATCTTAGATATATTCAAAAAGCAATATTAACAAAGTATAGTTTTTACATATTATTAGCAATAATAACAGTTACTGTTACTTTCTTTTTGTTAAACTTTGTAAATGAGTATTTAGTTTATATTTTAGTCGGTGTACTTTCTTTTTTCACACCTTTGTCATCTTTCTTTAATTCTTTAATTTTAGATTCTAACTCTAATTTACAAAATATACAATCTAACTCAACTTCATTAAATAATAATTCATTAATATATAAAAAACTATATAAATTAGCTAACAACTTGAATGAAGATGAAAACTTTAATAAGCTTTTCTCAATAGATTTTGATGTAAAAAATTTAAAAAACTTTTCTATCTTGCAAGGCAATCTTTTAAATGATGATTTTATGAATCTAGTTGAAAAAAAAGCTCCGGAGTTTAAAGAGTTTTTATCCTACGCACATGAATATTATTTGACAAAAGAACAGTACTTAATTAAAAATATAGATTTTAGTGACTTCATATTTAATAAAAATAATAATATTATTAATTATGATTTCTCTTATTTTTTTAACATACTAAATAGTTTTGAAAACAACATTGACAATATTAAATACAAAAAATTCATAAACTATTTTATACCGTTTTCAAAAGAGTTTTTAGTGTTAAATTCATTCTCTAAAGATATTTTTGTAGATTCAAGTGGAACAGCTAAACTTACACCCTATATTTGAAAAAGTGATATCAACAAATACGCGAACCTTGATGAGATCTCGTTATATTATTTTATATCAATGACTTTTAATTTACTTTATAATTACTCTAACAATGAAATTATAGAAACGATGTTACCTCAAAATCAAAAAGGTTTAGTTAACCAAATTAAAACTCATTTATATTTAAATCCAATGCTTTTGTATAATAACATAACATACGGTGGAATGTATAATTGAGAAAATGAGCAAATTTCAATTATCAATAATAACACTAATGAATTCTTAATATTAAGAAATTATTATGAGTTCAATCTCAAAACAAATTATGAAAACAAAACAAATTATAATATACTAAATTACAATATCAAGAACATCACAATTTTTAGTTATGAAGGATTTTATATATTTATTGTTTTAATAGCCACAGCGATTTTATATTTAAATTATTTTAGGCTTAAAAGAATATTAATCGAGTAAAGGGAGAAACAGTTATGATTGAAATAAAAAACTTGAGTAAAAAATACAAATTCAATAAAAAATCAGCCTTAGAGAATATCAGCTTTAAAATCAATGAGAAAGAAGTTTGCTTATTTTGCGGACCTAACGGAGCGGGTAAAACAACCACTATAAAAGCGCTTTTTCAAGAGTTAAATTATAAAGAGGGTGAAATTAAATACAATAATGAGATAATGTCTAACAAAGACTTGAGAGATTTTGCGTTTTTCCCAGATAGCAATAATATCCCGTTATCATTAACGGTTAGACAATATATCGAGTATATTGGTAATATACATAGGATAAATAAAAGTAAGTTAGAAGAAAAATTGTCTTTCTTAGTAGATTTTTTTGGATTAGAAGAACACATTAATAAAAAGTTGAAACAACTAAGTGGTGGATGAAAAAAAAGAGCTATCTTTGCCGGTACATTGGTCAATGAACCAAAATACATCTTTATGGATGAACCAACTGCTAATTTAGATATTGGCTCAAAAGAATATTTTGTTAGAATTGTGGAGGAACTAAATAAAAAAGGAGTAACGTTTTTTATTACCACACATCAAATCGAGGATTTCTCAGAGATAACTGATCACTTGATTTTAATTAACAAGGGAAAAATATTATATGATAAGTTTTTAGATTCTAATAAAGCTGACGCTAAAAAAATATATTTAAAATATATCAAAGATGAGTCTAAGGATGTAAAGAATATTGATAATCTATATAAATAAAATGTTCTTTTTATTTTATGAATAATCTGATTCAATAAAGAACAAGTGGATTTGTTATAATAAATAACCTAATTATAATTTAAGATACAGATGTAATATAGAATCTCTATGGTCAATTTAAAATCTTTGAAGCATGACTTGAAATTACTATATTTCATTACAAGCGTTAGTTAAATATTTATTCAATTTGAAGTTTTCTAAATCTTTTTCTAAACTTGTATTCGTTATTTTGAATATTGGGGCATAATTACTATTTATTTTTGTTTTATTTTCTCATATAAAGTATTGTCCATTTTTTTGAATATAAGACATATGGTTCCACGCTTCTAGTTAAGGTTTTTTATTTATCTCAATTTTTTCGCGTTTATGTATGACGAGATTTTTATACACATCATGTCTTTATCTTGTTATTCATACTATATAAAAAAACACCTTACTATAAATCCGAATAAAAAATATCTTTTTTTAGTTGATTTATTTCAGATGTTTATATAGGGTTCTTATTGTGAAACACATCCTAAGAGAGTTGCGTTTGTTAAATCTTTTGAGAATTCGAACTTAGTTTGGTAATTGATATCATATGTTACTCGTAATGTTCGTTTAAATATATTTTCAAAAAATTTCTTATTATTTTCTGCAACACTACCGCCCACAACAATCAACTCAGGATTGAAAAAATAGATAGCAGTTGCAAATAATTGTACTAATTTATTTTCTATTTCTTTAAAAAAATCATTAACAATTGGATTGCTATTTTGATCTAAAAGCTCAAAAGCTTGTTTTGCTGATGAGACATTAACTCCTCTTAAACTTAGTTGCTTAACTATATTATTTCCGCTTGCAAAATACTCAATACCAACTCTATCTGTATCTTCTTTTGAATTATTAAGGTCAGGTATTGCGTTTGCAATCTCACAAGCCATTGATTTGTATCCGTTAAATATTGCACCCTTGTATATGAATCCAGATCCGATACCGGTAGAAATTGTGAAATATAGAAGGCTTTCGTTATTTTTGTTACCTCTAACTACTCATTGACCTAATGCTGCAATATTTGCATCATTATTTATTGATATTTTGTTAATGTCTAAATTCAATTTTTTTGCAAGAGTAACTTTAATGTTTTTTCCATTTCAATCGGGAAGGTTTGGTGAATTTAAAATCAAACCAGTTTGTATATCTAATGGTCCCGGAGAACAAATTCCTACAAATGATATATCTTCCTCAATTTTTCAAGAAGTAATTACTTCGTAAATTTCTTGAATTGATTGGTTAAAATCATTTGGTTTTGTTTCAAATGTTTGTACAGACTCGATAACATTATTTTGAATCAACCCAACTCTTATGGTAGTACCACCAATATCTATTGCTATTTTCATATGTGACTCCTTTTAAAAAAATTTTACCAAAAATTGATAGGTGTTTAGGGTATTAAATCAAAAAAATATATTATCAAAATATCTACAAATAACAAGATATTTCTAGTAAAATGGATTAGTGTTATAAAACATTGGGGGGCAATAATAGTGGATAAATCAAAAATAAGAAACTTTAGTATAATTGCTCATATCGATCATGGTAAATCAACTTTGGCAGATAGGATTCTAGAATTAACTGGAGCTGTAGACAAACGTGATATGCAAGCGCAATTGCTTGATTCCATGGATATAGAGCGTGAAAGAGGAATCACTATAAAATTGAATTCAATTCAGTTGAGGTATAAGGCAAAAGATGGCAACGAGTATATATTCCATTTAATTGATACTCCTGGACATGTTGATTTTACATACGAAGTATCTAGAAGTTTGGCTGCATGTGAAGGAGCCTTATTGGTTGTTGATGCTAGTCAAGGTATTGAAGCCCAAACACTTGCTAATGTTTATTTAGCTATAGATAATAATCTAGAAATAATACCAATTATAAATAAAGTTGATTTACCAGCTGCAGAACCAGATAGGGTAAAAGAAGAGATTGAATCAGTTATTGGTATAGATTGTTCTAATGCTCCAATGATAAGTGCAAAAACAGGACTAAATGTTAGTGATGTTTTAGAAGCTATAGTAAACTTTATTCCGTTTCCACTAGATGCAGATGACAAAAAACCTTTGAAAGCTCTAATATTTGATTCTTATTATGATAAGTACCGTGGAGTTATGGCTTCTATAAGAATAGTTGAAGGAACAGTTAAAGTAGGACAAGAAATTAAAATGATGCAAAGTGGTGCTGTATATGAAGTAACTGAGCTAGGTGTTAAAACTCCTTTTGAAATTAAAAAAACAAGTCTTGAAGCTGGTGAAGTTGGTTGATTAGCGGCTTCTATCAAGACTGTTAGAGATGTTCATGTTGGTGATACGATCACCACAAAAGAAAATGGCGCAACAGAACCATTGCCAGGGTATAAAAAAATGAACCCAATGGTTTATTGCGGTATTTACCCAATTGATACAGCGAAATATAAAGATTTAAAAGATGCTCTTGAGAAAATTTCTTTAAGTGACGCTAGCCTTGTTTATGAAGCGGAAAGTTCACAATCACTTGGCTTTGGATTTAGATGTGGATTTTTGGGATTGCTTCATATGGATGTAATTCAAGAAAGGCTCGAGAGAGAGTATGATTTAACATTAATTGCAACTGCGCCATCAGTCGTTTACAAGATTACTCAAACTGACGGAAACATTATTGAGATCGATAATCCCGCACACTTACCAGATACCCAAAAAATTAGCACTATAGAAGAACCTTATGTAAAAGTGTCAATAATGACACCAGACCAATATTTAGGTGATTTGATGGGATTATGTCAAGATAAAAGGGGTATATATGTAGATATAGATTACATTGATGACAACCGAAGAACTTTATTCTATGAAATGCCATTAAATGAAATTGTATTTGATTTTTTCAATAAGTTAAAGTCAATTTCAAAAGGATATGCATCCTTTGACTATGAACTAATCGGTTATAAAGTCTCTAAACTTGTTAAAATGGACATTCTTCTGAATAGTGAAGTCGTGGATGCATTATCTACTATTGTCCACAAGGATTTCGCTTATCACAGAGGAAAAGTTCTTACTGAAAAACTTAAAGAAATAATACCACGTCAAAATTTTGAAGTTCCAGTACAAGCGGCAATTGGAAGTAAAATTATTGCTCGTGAAACCATTAAGGCAATGAGAAAAAATGTCCTAGCAAAATGTTATGGAGGGGACATATCACGTAAGAAAAAATTATTAGAAAAACAAAAAGAAGGTAAGAAGAGAATGAAAGCAATTGGTTCAGTAGAAGTTCCTCAAGAAGCTTTTATTGCAGTTTTGAAACTCGATGACTAATATCAAGGATAGATATATTTAAAATTGAAAGCAACAACCTTATAATTTAAACTTCTAATTAGGTAGAATTTTATTGCTATTGCTTATTCCTTAACTAAAATATATAATTAAATCAACAAGAAAGGGTATAAAGAATGAAGAAGTTTAGTTTAGTAAAAATTGTTATAACCTTATTGTCAACAGTTTTTTGTGTAATATTATTGCCCTTTTTTAGCATAAATAGTTCTCTTCAATTAGTAGTTGATACCTCAAGTATCTCAAAGTTGACTTATTTTATATTAGCATTTGGCTCATTAAATTTTATATTGTCGATTTTAATTGTTTTATTACAAAAGAAAAACACAATTATATTAAAATGATTTGGTTTTCTTAATTTATTAGCTTTAATACTAGCTTTGGCTTTTCAATTGACATTTGCACCTACATTTTTTTCTATGATCTCAATAATTTTAATTGCTGTTGACTTCGTTGTTCTTACAAGCTCTATTTATTTAAATTTTGATAACAATGTTGTTAGTCAAAAAATTAGCAATGAACAGTTTTTACAACAAGAAACTACTCAACCTAACCCTAACCAAGGTAATTTAAGAGTTCAAAATCAAAACGACGAGGATTTAAAAACAAAAATAAACAACTTGAAGTCTAGTTTGATAAAAAGTTATGACGAAGCTATTGAAGAAATTGAAAAAACTGGTTCATTAAATGGTATGGACCTTGGGGATGTTGAGATTAATAATCAAAATGAAGTTCCCAAAATAGAGCCTTTTGTCCTAACAGAAAGCCAAGAAGTAGAAGTCAAAAAAGACACAATCTCTAAAATGGAAGTTTACGAAGATGACGTCATTTGAGACAGTTTTAAAAATGACGATTATGAAAGTATTAGTTCAACTTCTTTAGCTAGAAAAGATCCTTTATCAGATGGATACAAGTTTATTTCTAGAAGAGTTCGTGAAGAAAGCGACAAGCATTAAAAGAATTTGGCAAACAACCCAAATTCTTTTTTTGAAGTTGTAGAAAAAATAGATGGGAGTAATGATTATGGAAAATGCACTAAATCTGAACTTAAAAAATTCAAAGCAAGTAAAAAAAGAAAAAAAACTTGCCAAGAAAAAAGAAAAAAAGGCAATTAGATATAAACCTACAAAAAGTATCACAATAACCTTTATTTATTTATTCAGGCTTTGTATGATCGCTTATTGAATTATTGTTCCAATCTTTTTCGCACTTATCTTCTATTATGATCCCGGTGTTAAACCACTATTTAAGTATATAGTTATGGTATTATTTGCGAAAATATCTATCGTAGATGGAGAATATATAATTACAAATGATGTAGAGAAACTTGCCTCTTTGTTAATATGAATTATCACTCCGTCGATATGATTTGTTAGTTTTATCTTAATTTATTTATTTGTTTATAAACCATTCTTCAAGAAAAAAACCTATGGTAAGAGAGCGTATTTAGCTTTTAGATTCTTTTTTTGGTCAATTTTATCAACTGCATCGATATACATAATTTGATTTTCTATCGATTTTTTACCTCACAAACCTTCCGAGGGTATTGGTAATGGTTTTATAAATCCGAGCGATAAATATTGAACTGCCGCAAAAGAGAATTTCTCACCATGAAATGGATGGATGATATTTTTCCAATGTATACAAGCTGTATTACTATTTTTTGGAATATATACAGCTATAGAAGCAGATCTGATTAGAAGAAGAAAACTAGATTTTAATGAATTATTCAAGTCTGATATTAACGATAGAAGTATTGTTAATCAAGTTTTAGAAGGTAGACTTGAGTTTGGGCAATATGATTCTGCTTCTTTGAATAAAGATTTGAAAGAACTAAAAATCAAAATGAAAGAAGAAGAGGTTGAGCGAAAAATCAAACAATATGAAAAGGAAGATGCTTTAAAGGCAACTTATAAGCTTAATAAAAAGAATGGCAAAGCTAAAAAAAATACTAAGTTATAAAGGTGAAAAAATAGCATATTATTTGGTTTTGCGTCAACAAAAATACATTAGACTTAAAATAGAAAATGAACAAATAATCATTTCTGCCCCATTAGGTGCTCATGATTGAGAAATTGAACATTTAATATACAAAAATATCTCAAAAATCATGAAGATTATTGAGTTAAACAAAAATCATAGAAACATACAAATAGAACACCCAAGTTTTGTCAAAATATTAGGAGAAAGAAAAGAAGTAACCTTTGTGAATGATAAAAAACTTCTCGATAACAACTCATTTATGTTATATGAAACGAGTGAAGAAACCATTAAAAAGATGTATAAAAAGTTAGCTATACAGAAATATAATTATTTTTTGAGCAGACTTCATCATTGAAAAACCATAATGGGCTTAGAGTTTGAAAACTTTACCTTGAAAGAGATGAAAGGTAAGTGAGGAATTTGTTATCCTTCGCAATCTAAAATTGTTTTAAACATAAGATTGATTCACTATCCACAAATTGCGATTGATTATGTTGTAATACATGAATTAAGTCACTTGGTACATAAGAATCACTCAAAAGACTTTTGATATTTAATTGAAAAATATCTACCAAATTATAAAAGTGTTAGTGAACTATTAAAAGTGAATGTTTTATAAAGTATAATTTAATAAAGATGGGAGATATATTTCGATGGTATGGAAGAAAAATTTCAAAAAAATAAAGAAAGAAAAGCCCAAAAAAAAGTTTGTTTATGAATTCTCGGAAGGAGAATCTAGTTTTATTGAATGAAACAGATCATTGGAAGAGGTAAATCACTGAAATGTCGAAAATCTTGTTGGCTTAATTGAGAAGTATAATTTAGAGCTGAAAAATGTTCTTAGTTCTCAAACAATACCAACAGTTAAGGAAAATGGTTTCAAATGAGATTTCAAGAAATACTCAATTTCAGAAAGCTTTTTTTCATATCCAGCAACCAGTCTTTTTAAAAACGTTTTCGACTTTCTAAAACAAAAAGTTGGAGTATTTGGAGCTACTCTTGGTATAACATCTCTTTCAAAATTCAATTATTATGTTACTCTTAAATTTTGAAAGGTTTTTAATTATACATTCACCAATAATGATTTGAACGATAATAACATACTTAGGGTATTTGATGTAATGCAAAGAACCACACTTGATGCTTATGAAGGGATAATTGAAAAAATCTTAATACTTTTAGAAGGTATTGAAGTCTCTCCATATAGGCATCACTTATTGATAGAGGAAGTTTTGGAATTAGGTCAAGATTTCACATATCATTGAAGCAGAATGTTGGATCAGGTGATTGATTTGACTCTAGAAACATTTGTTTTTCAAAAAGAATACGGCAAGACGAGTTCATCTACCTATACTTACGAAGAACCAGAAGAAGAAAATTTTGAAGACTTTTTTGAAAAAACAAAAACAATGGTTTTCAATGACGAAGTTAATGATGCTTTTGCTTACTTTGATTTGTCGAAAATGGACCCGCCAAACGAGTTTAAAAGAGTTTATAGAAAACTTGCAAAAAAATACCATCCAGATGTTAATCCTGACCCAAGCGCAGCTAATGAAATGAAAAAAATTAATATGTTCAAAACTATAATTGAGCAGTACTACGAAAAATACGATATTTTTTAATGTAATTAGAAATTCGATTAAATGTATTATGGATGATAATTCAATTAATAAAAAAATATATCTAAATTTTCATTTTGATAAATTCCGCAAGAAAATTTTTTTTAACTTTATAAATACAATTTAAAACTAATAAATTGTTGGTCAAAAAATATATAATAGAGTGAGTAATTTATTATTGGTTATAAAATAGGTACTATGTTTATCAAAGCAACTATAAAAAGTTTACTAAGTAAATTTTCATAATAGTTTATTTAAAATGACCTTGCTGATAATATGATATTCAACTTATGAACCATATTAACAGTGTATATAAGTTATTGTGTTTACATAATTACTTATTGAAAGGATTAAAGCTATGAGTTATAGAGAGTGGGAATATTATAGTTTCATTCCTTATGAAACTATAAATAAAGAAGTTTTTATATTATTGTCTCTCTTCGGAGAAGATAATAAGTTTTTACAAGCCATACAAAAAAATTGATTCAAATATAAAGATGTGGCAATGTTTAGAAATTATATAGAAACGGCATTTGAACAAATAGAGGTAGAAAATAAAGCTGAAGTTGACCGTGATAGCCTTAGTTGTCTCTTGAGAATGATGTCGATATGCGATACGTTTACAGATTATGAATATATTTATGGCATAACAAGAGATTATTATATAGAAACTAAAAAAAATCAACAAAAAGAGTTGCGTCTCTATGATTACTCATTCAAACAATATTTTGATTTATTAATTAAAGGCTTCAAAGAAGAGTTAAAAGATATCAAAGTTCCATCTCGTTATGTAACAAAAACAGGCGAAATTTCTAGAACTATAGAAGGTATAAAAGGTATAAAAGATTTTAAAAAAGTTATCAAAGAAAATTACAAAATAAATGACTTAATAAGTGACTTACTTGATGACCTTGAGGATGATAGTGACGGTAACTCAGAGTTTGAAAGTGACCACGAAGTTGTCTTATATAATTTTGCAATATATTACTCAACTAAATTCTACTTTGGTTTACTTTTAAGAGAAAAAATAATTTTAGTTGAAGAAAAAAATACAAATTGTATAATCGAAGAATATAAACCACTTATCGAAGAAGATGATATGAGGCTAACCGAAACACAAATGTTGACGGATCAATCATTGGAAATATTTTATAAAACGTTGAAAAACTAAACACTAGGAGTCTTGATATGAGAAAACATCTGAAATTTCCGTTTTGTTGCAAAGAAGACTCAATTTTCTTTTCTACACTGTTTGAAAACTATATATGCCAAAGGGAAGTTAATAATGGATTTTCAATAATCAATGAAGATTATAAATTATACAGTATATTAAGTGATAGTGATCTAGAATTGCTTTTTGCAAGACAAGAAGAAAAAATATCTAAACTAAAAGCCAACATCTTAGAAGAAGTTGAAAAAAAGTTTAGAAATGTAGCAGGATTATTATTTATTTATTACATAAAGTTACTTTTCAATAAGTTACCTTCAAAGCTAGATAAATCAGCTTTTTTAAACTTTATCGAAGGTCAAAGTATTTATTTACACACAAGTTTAATTTCAAGCGAAGCCGAAAGACTTATTGAGTTTATAAAAATATTAATTAAGGATATCAGTGTTTATGAAGCGGCAAATATATAGAATTTATTTGTAAAATAATCAAGTTTTGTATATATTAGTTGCACATAATTTGATATGATTTTTTTGTTATACGATTTTTAGGAGAACCAGATTATGAATAAAAAAATTATAAACATTGCTGTTATTGCCCATGTAGATGCAGGTAAATCAACCTTGGTTGATGCTTTCTTAAGTCAATCAGGAGTATTTAGAGCAAACGAAGAAGTTAAAGAGCAAGTTATGGACAGTAATGATCAAGAAAGAGAACGAGGTATTACTATTTATTCTAAAAACTGTGCTATTGAATATAATGAATTCAAAATTAATATTGTGGATACACCAGGTCATGCCGATTTTTCTAGTGAAGTTGAAAGAATTATGAAAACTGTTGATACAGTAATTTTGTTAGTCGACTCAGCAGAAGGTCCGATGCCACAAACAAGATTTGTCTTATCAAAAGCATTAGAACTTGGTTTAAGACCAATTTTATTAATTAATAAGATAGATAAAAAAGATCAAAGAGCTATGGAAGTTGTTGATGAAGTTCTAGAGTTATTTATGGAACTAAATGCAAATGATGAGCAAATTGAATTCCCAACTTTATTTGGAGTTGCTAGAGAAGGAAAAGTCCAATATTCATTGGATGAACCTAGTGAAGATTTATCTCCATTGTTTGAAACTATTATCAAACAAGTAGGTAATTATCCCTTAGAACTTAGTCAAGAACCAGTGCAATTGCAAATTTCTTCTCTTGCTTATGACTCATTTATTGGGAGATTGGGAATTGGAAGACTTTTCAAAGGAGTACTTAAAGAAGGACAACAAGTATCAATATCAAAAAACGATGGATCAGTTATAAAAGGTAAACTATCAGGTTTATTTATATATCAAGGAATGAAAAGAGTTGCTGTTAAAGAAGCGCAAGCTGGAGAAATAGTTGTTGTTTCGGGTATAAGTGATTTGACCATTGGTGATACGATCTGTGACCCTAATAACATTGTTCCTCTTCCACCAATCATCATTGAAGAACCTACAATGAGTATGAATTTCTTAGTAAATACTTCACCTTTTGCTGGACGAGTTGGTAAATATGTTACAACTAGAAACATAAAAGAAAGATTAGATAAAGAACTTGAAGTCAACGTTGGTTTAAGGGTTGAACCACTAAGTGATTCATCTGCTGATGGGTTTAAAGTTTTGGGTAGAGGTGAACTTCACTTATCAGTCTTAATAGAAACTATGAGAAGAGAAGGTTTTGAACTAGGTATCTCAAGACCAGAAGTTGTTTTTAGAAAAGACGAAAATGGAAACAAACTTGAACCTATGGAAAAGGTAATAATTGATGTACCAACTGAATACGCTGGAACAGTAATAAATAAATTGAATATCAGAAAAGGTTTAATGGTAGACATGGACAGTGATGGAGTTAGAGATAAAGTAACTTACATAGTTCCAACAAGAGGTCTAATAGGTTTTAAATCTGAATTTATAAATGACACTAGAGGAGAAGGTGTTATGGTTAAATCTTTAATGGGGTATGAACCATATAAAGGAAAAATCGAGGGAAGAGTTAATGGTACATTAGTTTCAATGGCCAATGGTGTAACATTACCTTATGCATTGAATAACTTGGAAGAAAGAGGTATATTGTTTGTCGGACCACAAGTAGAGGTATACGATGGAATGATTGTTGGTCTTCACTCAAGAGATAATGACCTTAATGTTAATCCTACAACAGGAAAAAAACTAACAAATACAAGAGCATCAGGAAGTGATGATTCTGTTAAGTTAACTCCACCAAAAAAATTCACTCTTGAAGAAGCGCTTGAATTTATTGAGTGAGACGAATTAGTTGAAGTTACCCCAGACGACATTAGATTAAGAAAAAAATGACTATCAGAAAACGAAAGAAAACAACATAGAAACGATCCTCACTAGGGGATTTTTCTATTTTTTATAAGAATTATGAAAAATATTCTAATGATTCTCACAAAAATCTTTTCATTTCAGTATTTTTTAGGGTTATTATAAAAAGGTAAGGAGAAAAAAATATGTCAAAAATAGTTAATATAGTTGCACGTGAAGTATTAGACTCACGTGGATTTCCAACAGTTCAAGTTGATGTAACAACAGAATTTGGTGGATTTGGATCAGCTAAGGTACCATCAGGTGCATCAACTGGTTCAAGAGAAGCATTAGAATTAAGAGATGGAGATAAAAAACGCTACAATGGAAAAGGTGTTTTAAAGGCCGTTGACAATGTGAATAAAAAAATAGCAAACGAAATTATAGGTATGGAAGTTACAGACCAAATAGCAATTGATAATGCAATGTGTAAATTAGATGGCGATGATTTTAAGAAAAACTTGGGAGCCAATGCAATTCTTGGAGTTTCTCTTGCGGTTGCAAAAGCAGCTGCTTCTGAATTAGAATTGCCTCTATACAGATACATTGGTGGAGTTAACGCAAGAAGATTACCTGTTCCAATGTTAAACGTAATAAACGGTGGTGAACACGCTGACAGTGCAATCGACTTCCAAGAATTTATGGTAATGCCTGTTGGGGCACCAACATTTAGTGAAGCATTAAGATGAGCTTCAGAAACTTTCCAAGCATTAAAATCATTACTACACGAAAAAAATGATATTACTGCAGTTGGTGATGAAGGGGGATTTGCTCCAAACTTTGCATGAGCTTATCCAGAAGAATCATTAGAAGCTTTCAAAAGTAAAACACCTGCTGAGGTTGCTTTAGATCTTTTAGTAGAAGCAATAGAAAAAGCAGGATATAAAACTGGAAAAGAAGGAATTATGATCGCAATGGATTGTGCGAACTCAGAATTATACATTGATGGTAAATACCACTTCAAAAAAATTGAAAAAGTTACAGGTAAAGAATGAGCAATGACTACTGACGAAATGATTGCTTACCTAGATAAACTTGTGGATACTTACCCAATAATTTCAATAGAAGATGGTTTAGCAGAGTCCGATTGAGAAGGATTCCAAAAACAAGTTAAAACTATGGGACATAAAATTCAAATCGTTGGTGACGACTTATTTGTAACAAATCCTAAAATAACTGCTGAAGGAATTGAAAAAAGAGCCGCTAATTCAGTTTTAATTAAACTAAATCAAATAGGTTCATTAACTGAAACAATTGAAACAATTCAAATGGCGCAAAAAGCAGGTTGAACAGCAGTTACTTCACACCGTTCTGGTGAAACTGAAGATACAACAATTGCCGATTTAGCAGTTGCATTAAATACAGGTCAAATTAAAACAGGTTCAATGTCAAGATCTGATAGAATCGCTAAATATAATAGGTTGTTAGAAATTGAAGCAGAACTTGGTGATGCTGCAATATATGATGGAATGAAATCTTTCTATAACTTAACAAAATAAAATACTTAAACAACTAGTAAAGTAGTATGTTAATTTAACTCCGCACACAAATGTGCGGAGTTTTTTTGCATGAACTCTATTGGTATTTAACTATCAATGACAAAAAATTCTTTATTAAAAGATTCAGTATATAAAAGTTCCTATAATTAGGTTACAATTTAAATGGTGAGAATTTTGAAGTTAAAAAAAGAAATAAATAAAAAACTTGTGTACTGGGTTTTGGGTGTGGGTATCTTTATACCATTTTTTATTACCTTAGGAATTTATGATTTTAAAATTGCTGAGATTATAAAGACTAATATTTATTCTCAATGAAATTGATTTAAGTATTTGTTTGATGTTGTTGGGAAAACTATTATCGCAATACCGATTTACTTAACTTTGTTCGTTTCTATTTTATGTTTTTTGAATTACTATCCTATTAGCAAAAGTTGGGGTAAAACTATCTTTGTTATTTTTCATTTGATAGTGATTTTAGGATTATTATCATATAGCATTGACAAAAGTTGATTCAACAATAAGTTTGACGAAAAAATCTTAATAGAAGTAATTGCCACTTCAATTATGTACTTAATAATATTCACATTTATACTAATAATAAACATAATAGTATTTAGAAAGAAACTGCATAAAGACAATTATTTTTTGTTTAATATGTCTCGAAAAACTACACATTTAGTTGTTTTTTTATTCCTATCATTCGTTACTGTTCAATTTCTTAAATATTTCTTTGGAAGACCAAGACCTTATCAAATATTTGAAAAAGAAGATCCTTTCATTTCTTTTAAGTATGTATTCGAAGTCTATTTTGGTGCTTCAAGAGGTAATAGCTTTCCTTCAGGTCATACGCAATCAACATTATCATTAATGGGATTACTGTTTTTTTTAAACAAAAAAACAAAAAAACAAAAAAATATATATAAAATTTTTTATGTTGGAATAATATTTTTTACCATACTTGTTGCTATTTCAAGAATTTTAATTTTAGCTCACTTCGCAACTGATACTTTATTCTCAATAGGGCTAGTCTTGATTTATTTTTATACTACCCCTTTAATAATTGAAAGTTTTAAAAAGAGGTTTATTAAAAATGGCTAAGTTTTATGGTTTAGATGTTGGGAGTAAGACTATTGGTGTAGCATATAGTGAAGGGTATTTTGCAAATGTCCACTCTACTATAAGATTTAAAGAGGATGACTTTTCAGAAGCGGTTGAACAATTTATGAAAATTGTAAATCAAGAAAATTTTGAAAAAATAGTAATAGGTTATCCTAAAAATATGAACGGAAGTTTAGGTCACAGAGTTGAAATGGTAGACCTATTCATTGATACCTTAGTAGAAGAAGGCGGTATCCAAAAAGACAAAATTGTACTGATTGATGAAAGGCTAACAACAAGGATGGCAAAAGCCTTGATGATTGAAGCTAATTTATCAAGGAAAAAGCAAAAGGTAAATAAAGATCAAATCGCCGCAAAACTTATCTTAGAGACTTTCTTGCAACAAAATAAGTAGTATAATAAATAAGTATTTTGGAGGTACAAATGAAGCATCCATTAGTAAAAAAAATAATATTTACAAATGAACAAATTGAAGCTAGGACAAAGCAATTAGGAGAAGAGATTACTAATTATTATAAAAACTCAAAAGTTAAGGAAAACACTGTTATTTTGATTGGTTTATTAAAAGGTTGTGTTCCTTTTTTATCAACATTTATGAAGTATTTCGATTTTCAATGTCAAAGTGAGTATATGGCAGTGTCATCTTATTTAGGGGGAACCAAAACCTCTGGTGAACCTAAAATTAACCTAGATTTGAACTTATCTTTAAAAGATAAGCATGTCTTGATAGTAGAGGACATAGTTGATTCTGGAATTACATTAAATTATATAAAACAATATTTGTCTCTTAAAGGGGCAAAAGAAGTTAAAATAGTTTGTCTCTTAGATAAACCCGAAGGAAGAAAAATCGACATAAAACCCGATTGGTTTGGTTTTGAAGTAGAAAATCAATTTTTAATAGGATATGGACTGGACTATCAAGAAAGATTACGTAACTTGCCTTATGTAGCCGTATGTGATATTGAAAAACTTGAAGATTGAAAATGATAATGTTAGTTATCATTTTTTTTTAAACAAAATTTTAGGCCACAAAGAACAAAAAGTTATATAATGTTAGAGAATATGGAGGCAAAATAATGATTAAAAAAATCGGAGTTTTAACTTCTGGAGGTGACGCTCCGGGAATGAATGCTGCAATTGCAGCAGTAATTAAGTCGTCAATTGCCAAAGGGATCGATCCTTATGTAATAAAAGACGGTTATAAAGGCTTGGTTGAAAATTGGATCGAAAAAGTAGACCTTGAATTCGCAGACAATATTATCGCCAAAGGTGGTACCGTAATTGGTTCTGCCAGATTACCTGAATTTAAAGAAGAAAACGTTAGAGCCAAAGCTGTAGAAAATCTTAAAAATAAAGGTATTGAAGCTTTAGTCGTTATTGGTGGAGATGGTAGTTACCAAGGTGCAGAAAAACTTACTAAAATGGGTATAAATTGCATAGGATTGCCAGGTACTATAGATAATGATATCGTTTCTTCTGACTTTACAATTGGATTTGATACTGCTTTGAACACAGTTGTAAGGTCTATTGATGCCATTAGAGATACAATGCAATCACACAATAGATGTAGTGTTGTTGAAATAATGGGAAATGGATGTGGTGATTTAACTTTATTTGCCGCAACAGCAACGGGTGCAGAAGTTTTTTCAACAACAGAAAGTACTTTGACTGAAGAAGAAGTCATTAATCAAGTACTGGATTTAGCAAAGAAGAAAAAAAGAAGCGTAATAGTGGCTGTAGCAGAAAAAGTTTACAAAGATGTTCACATGTTGGCTGAAAAAATAGAGAAAGCAACAGGGTATGTAACAAGAGCGACAGTATTAGGACATGTCCAAAGAGGTGGAGTTCCATCTGCAATGGATAGATATTTAGCAACTAATGCAGGTATCTTTGCAGTAGATCAGTTAGTTGCAGGTAAAGGTGGTTTATATATCGGGATGAGTGAAAATAAATTAGTAGCTAGAAATATTGAGTCAACCTTAAATATGCCAAAAGTAGATAAAACTGAAGAATATCAAAAAATAAGACAAATAAATAAAGCATTATAAATTATAGCGAGGAAATAAATAATGAATACAAAAAATATAGAGTTTTATGAACCTAGCAAACTAAAAAGTAAAATTAAAAGAACTAAAATAGTAACAACAATAGGTCCTAGCACAGGAACAAAAGACGACATGAGAAAGTTATTTGAATGTGGTATGAACGTTGTTAGACTTAACTTCTCACACGGAAGTCAAGATGAACACATTTTAAAAATCAATGCAGCAAAAGAATTGCGTGAAGAATTAGACAAACCAATTTCAATATTACTAGACACCAAAGGTCCTGAAATTAGAGTAGGAAGAATGGTTGAAGGATCACAAAAAATAAAAGCTGGAACTGATATTCGAATTTATACTACTGAAAATGAATTTAAAACTAGAGAATGTAAAGCTGGAGAAATGACTGTTTCTTATGATATGAGTATTGATTTGAAGTCTGGTGACATTATTTTAGTAGATGATGGAAAGTTAACATTAAATGTTTTGAATGTTGAACCTGGAATCGTAAATTGTCGAGCTTTCAATTCTCATGTAATTAAGACAAATAAGCGTATAAATTTACCAGGTGTAGATTTCTCATTACCATTTTTAAGTGATAAAGATATTTCTGACATAAGATTTGGGGCAAACTTAGGAATAGACTATATTGCAGCAAGTTTTGTAAACACACCAGAAAATGTAAATGATATAAGAAAAATACTTAAAGAAGAAAATGCCGAACATATTCAAATTATTTCAAAAATAGAATCAAAAATTGGGATTTTTAATATTGATGAAATCATTGATGCAAGTGACGGGATAATGGTAGCTAGGGGAGACCTTGGTTTAGAAATACCTTATTACGAAGTTCCTTATTGAGAAAAACAAATGATTAGAAAGTGTCGTGAAAAAGGAAAGCTTGTGATAGTTGCTACTCAAATGTTAGAATCAATGACTGATAACCCACAACCAACAAGAGCCGAAGTTACCGATGTTTATTATGCTACTGAACTAGGTACAGATGCCACAATGTTGAGTGGAGAATCAGCAGCTGGTATCTATCCTTTTATTACAACTGAAACTATGGCAACAATTAATAAACGTGCTGAGCTTGGTTATTATGGAAAAGTTTATTACGATAGAGCTTTAGAAATTGCAAGAAGTACAACTCAAGGACCAAGAGCAAAAATCGCAGATGAATTAGCTAATATTACTCGAAATGGTAAGTATGAGTTTGCAATTGTCTTATCTAGAACTGGAGAATTATTGAAAACTATTTCTAAGTTTAGACCGAATGTTACTATTCTAGGTATTTGTGAAAATGAAAAATTATGAACAGCGTTTGGTTCATGACATTCAATTTTTATGAATAGAGTAGAAAACATTGATGAAGCAGTGGCAAACCCAAGCCTTTTAAGCGAGATTGCCAGATCATGAGGTGCCAAAAAAGGCGAAGAAATTTTAATTGTAAGATCAGAAAACATAAAAGTTCATACTGTTTAAAAAAATTACTTCGGTAATTTTTTTTAAAATATAATACGGGTCTTGTTCGATGTAGCAATTGTAGCAATTTGTAATATAATTAATTAATATATAAAAGAGGTTATTAAAATGTCTTATAAAAAAAGTTACAAAAAATTAAGAAAATATCAATACAACTGATTTGCTTTATCTTGTACCTTATTTTTTTTTCCTATTGTGATTATCTTTGTTACAATCTTTTCAGTAGCCTTTGTTCCATATTTGTTCAAATATAAAAGAAGCGGAATTGGAAAAGGGGGTCAAGAGTTAAATACCCTTAGAGACTTAGAATATGATGGTCAAGTCAAAAAAATGCCAAAATATAATATTAAAGAAAACTCTTACAAAGAGTTTTTTATAGGAAATGAAGAAGAGAAAATTAGTGTTCTAACGATGGAACACGAGAACAGCGATACATGAGTTATCGGTGTTCATGGTTTTAAACGAAATAAATATATTGGTGTAAGGAATGTATTTCATTTTTATAAAGAGGGTTATAATATATTAACTTTCGATGCCTATGCACATGGGAAAACATATGGAAAGAAATCAGATTTTGGTTTAACTAATTCAAAAATTCTTGATGTGTTAGTAGAGTGAATTAAAAAAACTAAAAAAACAAGTAAAATAGGAATTTTAGGGGTTAGTATGGGAGCAACAACATCGCTTATGTTTGCTAAAAATTATTATCTAAAAAATAAAGTTGATTGAATTATTGCTGATTGCCCATTTATGCAAGCGATTCCGCAAATTAGATTCTTTTTACAAAAATATACTAAATTACCTTGATGATTAGGTACATTATGAATTAATTTTTTATTTAGATTACATAGTAAAACTAACATAAAAGAAGTTAACTTATTTTGAGGATATGAAAAAATCAAAAATTTACCAATATTATATATTCATGGTAGAATAGATGACTTCATTATGTATGATAACTCAGTAGTTATGCATTATAAAAAAAGTCTTTTCGATAACAATAAAGAGAACTTGATTATATATGATAATGCCAAACATAGTCAGTCTATTGTTAATAATTATAAGGACTATACCACTAGAACACTAAATTTTGCATCAAAATATAATAATACAAAAACAAAGTAAAATATTATTTACTTTGTTTGTCTAAAACATTGTTTCAAATTGTAGTGTGTTTTTATTTATAACGATTGTTAGAGCCGAAGGCTCTAATTTTCTTTCTCACTTCATTTTTGACCTCATCGATTGAAGATCTACCATACTTACGAGCGTCATATTCATTAGGGTGCTCTGTTAATCAATTTCTGATTCCATTACAAGCAGCAATTTTTAGATCTGTACCAATATTTATTTTAGTTATACCCAAACTGATTGCTTTTTGTAGGTCGCTCAATGAAACTTGGCTTGCCCCATGTAATACAAGAGGTGCCTTTATTTTTTCGCTTAATTCTTTTAGTAGCTGAAATTGTAGTTCGATTTTACTCTTGTTTAAACCGTGACTTGTTCCTATCGCTATCGCGAGTGCATCTATTTGAGTCTTATTTTCAAAGGCAATTGCCTCTTCTAAAGAAGTATATTTTTTATTTGAAGTATCTCTATCGTCTTCTTTTCCACCAACATGGCCAATTTCTGACTCAACATCGACATCTCTAGTTCTTGCATATTCAACAACTTCCTTTGTTTCCTTTACATTCTCTTCGAACGGTTTAAGTGATGCGTCTAGCATCACACTTGAAAAACCCACATCACATGCTCGTTTAATTAAATTAATATCGAAGCCATGATCTCAATGTAACACAACTGGTATTCGAGCTTCTTCTGCTGCTTTTAATGAAAGAGCAAATACATTCTCAATTCCGATATATTTAGCTGCACTTTCAGTAACCATCAATATTAAAGGTGATTTTTCTTCCTCTGAAGCTTCTATAATTCCTTTCATCATCTCGAGGTTATCAAAGTTAAAGGCTGGAACTGCGTAGCCTTCTCTTTTTGCTTTTGCTAGTTCTAATTTTAATTTGGCTTTCATAATTGATACCTCCTTTTGTGATAAACTATACACATAAGTATTTTACATTGTTTTAAACTTTTTTAAACTTTTTTAAACTTTTTTAATAAATAACAACGAGGAGAATTTGAATGTTAAAAGAAGAGAGATGAGCTAAGATATTAGAATTAGTAGACACAAGGGGCTTTGTAAAAAATAATGAACTTGCTAGATTAACTGATTCAACTATTCAAACTATAATAAGCGACATAAATTCACTAGATAAGGAAAATAGAGTTATAAAAGTTTATGGTGGCGCTAAGTCTATATTTGAACATAAAACTAATAGAGAATCTTTTGATGAGGAAAAAATAAATTTAAATAGTTTTGAAAAAGATTTGATAGCTAAAACAGCTGCGGACTTAGTCGAAGAGAAAGATTATATTTTTTTAGATACAGGAACAAGCACAAAAAAATTAATAAAATATTTAGCAGATAAGGATATAAAAATAGTAACTAACGGGTACTCAATAGCACTGGAACTAATGGAGCAAGATATTGAAGTTTGTTTAGTTGGTGGAACAATAATCCCATCAACCCATGCTACTGCGGGTGTTTTATCTTTGAAGTTTTTAGAAAACTTTTATTTTGATAAGGCATTTATTGGTATCAATAACGTTGACAAAGAGGGAATGTACACCACTAACATAGAAGAAGCTATGATAAAAGAAAAAGTAATCAAATGTTCAAAAAAGGCTTTCATTCTTTGTGATTCTAGTAAATATGGTAAAAAAAATAGTGTCAAAGTGGTTACTCAGGAAAACACAACTATAATTAGTGAAAAAGCACCCAAGTTTGATTTAAATAATATAATAATTGCAAAAACTGAGTAAAATAGATTTTTCACTCTTTTTTATTGACAATTAACCTTTTGAAGGTAAAATATATATCTATGAAAACTAATGTTTATAAAGACTATAATTTTTAAGCAGAAATAATGAAAGGAAATGATTATTTTAATCTACCAAACTTTTTTTGGTGTTAAAATTTCACATTGAAAATGGAGAAAAAAATTTACATTACTTCCCTGAACCCTTCAATTGAATACAAACTATATTTCGATGAGTTAGTTAAACATAAAAAAAATCAATCTTATAAATCTAAAATGAAGCCATTTACTAAAGTTCTTCATATCGGAAGAATATTTAAGAAGATGGATTGAGATGTTATACCTATATTGTTCATTCCTCCTCATTTTGGAACACTTTTTAAGAACGAAATGGAAAAAGAGAATATGAACTTAAAATGATTTCAAGCGAAGGGAGATATTAGAATAAGTGTTAAGTTAGCGGATAATGATATAACTGAATGTAACACTTTTGGAGCTCCCGTATCCCAACTTGAACTCAGAAAGATGAAATCATATTTTTATGATGTTTTGCAAGAAAACGACATTGTAGTTTCTACTGGAACAGTTCCACCAAATGTAGATAATTCTATCATAAGAGATATTTGCGAAATTGCTAACATTAATAAAGCAAGATTTGTGACAGATGTTTTTGGTGAGCCCTTAAGAAAATTATTGGGAAACAAAGTTTTTTTATACAAAACAAACATTGAAGAACTTGAATTAACAATGGGAAAAAAAATAAACAATCAAAATGATTTAATTATTTCTATGTCCGTTTTACTTAATAAAGGGATAGAAAATATTTTAGTATGTAAAAATAACAATCTCATCTTAGCAAATAACCAAAATATCTTAGAAGCCTCTTTTGAAAATCTTAATTTACAAAATAAAGAAGTTATTGATCTTAATTATGGAGTTTTGGCAGGATTCTTAGATACATTTATTAAAACTAATGATTTCGAATCAGCACTCAAGAGCTCATTATTAGTTGGCAATGCAATTATAATTTGAAAACATAGTATTACAAAAGAAAAAATTAGTAGTATTTTAAAACAAACCGATCAAATAAAAATAAGAGTAGTGCGCTAGTATAAAAAATTCCAAAATTTGAATAAATTATTTCAATATTCTCCAAATTATTTCATATTGATATAAAATAGGCAATGGGAGGATATTATGCACAAAATTAAAAGAAAAGAATTGTTTCTAGAAAAACTTAAAAAATCAAAATTTATAACATCTAGGGATTTTATTAAGTTTGCTAATGAACTAGGAATTAATGAAACTACAGCGAGGAGAGACCTTAAGGAGTTAGAAATTGAAGAAGCTATTAGTTTATCTTTTGGAGGTATATCGGTAAAAATTAACGATGACTTTGAAGAAAGCAGGGTTAAAAAATTAACTATCGAGATAGATAAAAAATGCTTGATAGCAAAAACCGCTGTAAAACTATTGTGTGATCAAGACATTATTTTTTGTTCAGCAGGTACTACAATGGAAAAGTTTGTCTCTAAGATAAAAAAAACTATTAAGATGGTAGTTACTAACTCATTAACTGTTTTTAATGAGTCTAGAAAAAACCGCTTTATTAAAGATGTAGTTTTATTAGGTGGACTTTTTAGAGAAAAAAGTCAAGTCTTTTCCTCGAAAAATCAAGCAAATCATTTTAATGAGATGTGCCTTTCAAAGACGTTTTTTAGTGCCTTAAGTATTGATGATAAAGGAAATGTATATGATGATTTTGACCCTGAAATCGATGTGATTTTAAAAGCCATGAATAATTGTCAAAGTTCTTATTTACTAATAGATTCTTCAAAGTTCATAAATATTGGTGCTAATAAAATAACTAATATCAATAGTATTAAATATATAATTACAGACAATTGTAGCGAACAAATGAAAGAATTGCTAAAAGATAAACTTATTTTAGCGAAGAGGGAGAATAATGATTAGTTTTGAAAATATAGAAACAATAAAAGAAATACGCCAACAACCCATCATATTTAAAAAAATTTACGAAACCTTCGTAAATAATATTAATCACTATAAAGAATTTGCCCAAAAATATAAGAATTACAAAATCCTATTGGTAGGGGCTGGAACCAGTGAATTCATAGGAAATGCAATCCAACCTTATTGATATAGTAAAGGTTTGAATATAATATCTGTTTCATCAACAGAGTTAATTTTAAACCCAAAATATTACGTACGTAAAAATGAAAAAGTGGTTTTAGTTTCGTTTGCTAGAAGCGGTAATTCTCCAGAATCGGTTGCTTCACTTGATGTAATGAACAAATATATGAAAAGTTATTTTAATTTAATTATAACCTGTAACAAAAACGGAGAGTTAGCAAAGCAAGTGAACTTTTTAGAAAATATCGAATTAATACTATTGCCCGATGAGTCGAATGACAAAGGTTTTGCAATGACATCAAGTTACTCTGGGATGATGATGGCTGCCAATTTGATATTTTCTTTAATGACTGACAGCTTATTTTTTGAAAACTTTGAAGATAATTTGAGCAAATATTCAGATGCTGTGCATCATATCCAAGAAAATATACATATGTTAGAAGAACTTTCATTCAAAAGAATAATTTATTTAGGAAGTGGTGTTATGAAAGGTATTGCCCAAGAGTCTAGTTTAAAATTCCTCGAACTAACACAGGGGATAATCCCTACATTTTTTAATGATATTTTAGGTTTTAGACATGGCCCGAAATCAATTTTAAATAAAGAAAGCGCCGTTTTAGTTTTGAGATCATCGAACTCACACTCTAGAAAATATGAACAAGATCTTATAGAAGAGCTAAAAAATGAAAATAGAATAAAATTAATTTTAGAGTTAGATTATAAAGGTATCAATAAAAATCAAAATCTTAAATTGTTTATAAATACTAACTTGAATGACGAAATTTGAATTGGGGTTTATTACATCTATTTTGCTCAATTATTTGCAATTATGAAATCTTTATCTTTAAATATTGATCCTGATAACCCTTGTCCTTCTGGTGAGGTTAATAGAGTTGTCAAGGGTGTACGTATTCACGAGTATAATTAAATGACTACAACACAAATAGGCTTATTAGTTGGATTATTTGCGGGTATTTTAGGAACATTTCTCACCATTATCTATATATTAAGAGTGAAACAAAAAAATAAACATAAAGCTAAATCATTTGATTCAGATAATCATAAAAAAGGGAGCGTTTACTCATTCTTTTACAAGTGACTAATCGTCTTTTTCTTATTTACATCAATTGTTGTTACTCTGTTTTGCATTTTTATGTTAGTTTCGTATATATAAAACTTCAAAAACAACCAATTTCTACCATAATATTTCAGAAAAAGGTTGCTTTTTTTTATCTCTTAATAAAATTTCCAAGAAAGGAGAATTAAATAAATAAATTTCCAAGAAAGGAGAGACACTGATGAATACGGTATCTAAAAAACTACAAAAGGTTCCTAGGCAAAAAAAAGAGAAAGACAGTAAGAATCTTAATAAGGCCGGGAATACATTTTGAAATAATTTATTAACAAAACTACAGGGGTTAGGTAAATCCCTAATGTATCCAATTGCATTACTTCCATTTGCTGCCTTACTTAATAGATTTGGGTCTTTGGGTATGGAACTAAATGCAAATAGTCAAGGGAATGTGGGTTGATGATTTGGTTTCATAATACAAAAACCAGGTGTAACAATTTTTGATCAACTTCCATTAATTTTTGCTATTGGAACTGCTTTTGGTTTATCAAAAGACCAAAGGGGGGAAGCGGCATTAGTTGGTGCAGCATTTTATCTAATTATTGTTGCATTTTTGATAGAAGGAGGGTTGCCTTCACTATTTTACAAAAACACTTTAACTTTCGATGTTCATAGTCTTGATAAGGAGGGTCATCTGCAAGTAACAAAAAGTTTATCTGAATTATTTTATGTACCAAATTGAGGTAGGTTAGAAGGTTATGACGGCCTTTACCGAACAGGTGGAACTTATATATTAAATATAGGTGTACTTGGGGGGATTGTTGCTGGTTGTCTTTCTGCATACTCATACAATAAATTTAGAAATATCAAATTACCCCAATCACTAGCATTTTTTGGAGGTCGTAGATTTGTACCTATGATTGTGATGGTTGCCTCTATTCCAGTAGCATTCTCATTTGCTATCATTTGACCTTGATTCCAATATGGGTTAGTGTCATTTGGTAAAGCTATTTCAAATGATGCATTCGCTATACCGGGAGCATTTTTCTACGCATTTATCAATAGATTAGTTCAACCAACTGGACTACATCACATTATCAACACATTCCTATGATTCCAAATGCCAATAGATGGTCATTTGGTTGATTTTAGTGGTAAGTTCATAGTTTATAATGATATATTTTTAGAAAATCATGAAATAAATAGCGAGTATTTATTTAAATTAGGAGCATTGATAAATAAAACTATTACAACCGAGAATTATCAAGAATTCATATCTGTAAGAGATCAAGCTCTCCCATCAGGTATGTTAAGTAATAGTAATGGATCTTACACAATTTTTGGAGATATTAATGCTTTCCAAAAATCCATGGTTTCAGGTAACTTCCAAACAGGTTACTTCCCTATGTTCTGAGGTGGATTACCTGGTGCTGCTTTAGCGATGATATATTGTGCTAAGAAAGAGAAACGTAAAGAGACTGCAACCTTTTTAATTGGTGTAGCCACTGTTGCTGCTCTAACTGGTATTGACGAACCGTTGATATTTGCGTTCATATTTGTAGGACCAATTCTATGAGTTGTTAATGCACTATTTACTTCAATATTTGCTGCAATAGCAATAGCAATGCATATGCATATCGGATTTGGTTTCTCTGGTGGATTTATCGATTATGTAATCTCCTTTGCAAACTCATGAGGAATGAGTAAATACGAAGGAAATGTAAACGGGGCATTTTATGGTGTTATCTCTAACCCGTTATGGATGTTTGCGTTAGCTGGATTGGCTTTCCCAACATACTTCTTTACTTTCTCATTTATAATCAAAAAAATGAACATTATGACACCTGGTCGTGAAAACAGTTCAAATAATGGAGAAGTTATTAATCAAAAACCGATTAGCAAAGAAACTAAGTCGGATAAATACAGTAATATGGCTAAAAAAATAGTTGATATTATAGGTATAGATAACATAAAAAAAGTGGATAATTGTGCAACAAGACTTCGATTTGAAGTTATTGATAATAAGACCAACATTGACGATAAGCTTTTTAAAGAAGCTGGATGTTATGGTGTTAAAAGGCTCGGCAACTCTAATCTACAAGTGATAATTGGCACCGATGTTGAACATGTAGCAGATATTATTCACGATTTAACAGGAAAATAAAAAGGACTTTAAGCACAACATATGTTGTGTTTTTTTATAAGCTAACAAAATAATCAATAACAAACTACTACTATATAACACTAAGTGATATAATGGTTTTGTTAGACAAAAGGAGAATAATAATATATGAAAATTTATAACTTAAAAGACAAAATGAAGCGCACAAAAGTTATTACTACAGTTGGACCATCAGTTCATACTAAAGAGGCAATTAAAGAACTTTACTATAAAGGTATGACTACAATACGTTTAAACTTCTCACATGCTGATTTTTCAGAACATGGTGAAAGATTTGAATGAGTTAAGGAGTTAAGAAAAGAACATAAACTTCCAATCTCAATTCTATTAGATACAAAAGGACCTGAAATCCGTGTTGGTAAAATGAAAGATGGAAAACAAGAAATTAAAGCAGGAACAGAAGTAACTGTTTATACAAACCCAGAAGACTTTAAAACAAGGGAATGTGGACCTACTGAGTTACAAATGTCTTATGATATGTCACAAGATGTTAAAGTGGGAGATGTTGTTTTAGTAGACGACGGGAAACTTACTATGCACGTTACAGATGTAAAACCTGGATTAGTGATGTGTAAAGCATTTAATAATCACGTTGTAAAAACAAACAAACGTGTTAACCTTCCGGGTGTTGATTTCACTCTTCCTTTCTTGGCTGAAAAAGACTATAACGATATCAAATTTGGTATTGAAAATAATATAGATTATATTGCAGCCTCATTCGTTAATACTGCTGATAATGTAAAAGAAATCAGAAATATTTTAAAAGAAAATAACGCAGAGCATATTCAAATTATTTCAAAAATAGAATCACAAATTGGAATTGATAATATTGATTCAATTATTGATGCAAGTGATGGAATAATGATCGCTCGTGGTGATCTAGGTTTAGAAATTCCTTATTATGAAGTTCCATTCCAAGAAAAAAGAATAATCAGAAAATGTCGTGAAAAAGGTAAACTAGTAATAGTTGCAACACAAATGTTAGAATCTATGACTGATAATCCTCAACCAACAAGAGCAGAAGTAACAGATGTTTATTATGCAACCGAATTAGGTTCAGATGCAACAATGTTAAGTGGTGAATCAGCTAATGGTGATTATCCATTCATAACAACTGAAACTATGTCTACTATTAATAAACGCGCAGAAATTGAATTTTATACAAAATTATATTATGAAAAACAATTAGAAAATGCTAGAAATACTACAAGTGGTAAACGTGCTGATATTGCAAACCAATTAGCTAATACTACTATGGATGGTAAATATGAGTACGCAGTTGTAGCATCAAGAACAGGTGAGTTACTAAAAACTATCTCTAAATTCAGACCAAATGTTACAATTTTGGGTGTAACAGATGATGAAAAATTATGAACATCATTCGGAGTATGACACTCAATATTTATGAGTAAAGTAGAAAACTTCGATGATTTCCTAAATGATGAAAAAGCAGTGTCTGAGATTGCAAAATCTTGAGGTGCAAAATCTGGGGAAAAAATTCTTTTCGTTAGAAATGAAAACATTAAAGAAATCTCAGTCTTATAATATAAAAACCTATAAAAAACTCTTTTAAAAAAAGAGTTTTTTTATTATTCTTGGAAAATTTTTTTACCAGTATTTGTCTAATAGATTGCTATTTTAGTATTATTTGATACTTTAATTTTGCTTGGCACTTTGGCAAGTATGGAAAGGAATTTTTATGGAGAATTGATTTACACATTTTGGAACAGAATTATTAGGAACTTGTTTCTTAATTTTATTGGGCAATGGAGTAGTAGCCAATGTTATTTTAAGGGATACTAAAGGTAACAAAGGTGGATTTATAGCTATAACAACGGGTTGAGCATTAGCTGTTGCATTAGCTGCAACAATTTCATCAGCTCTTGGTGGAGCAGCACATTTAAATCCAGCTGTAACGATTGCTGTTTTGACTAATGGATGAAAGGAAAATGTTGGGGATTTTTGTTTACTACCAATATTTCTAATTGGTCAATTAATTGGAGCAATATTAGGGCAAGTAATTATTGATATATTTTATATTAAACATATTTTACACACAGCAGCAAGTGGGGAAGGTGCTAATGTACTAGGAATGCACTGTACAGCACCAACTTATCGCAACGTAGCACTTAACTTTTTTGCAGAGTTTGTAGGAACCGTTGTTCTTATTGTTGCTATATTATCCATTAAAAAATTTTATTCTAATGCTGGATGAATGGGTCCATTGTTTGTTGGATTAACTGTATTTGGTATTGGATTATCTTTAGGGGGAACAACTGGGTATGCCATAAACCCTGTAAGAGACATAGTACCAAGAATAGTTCACCAACTATTACCTATTAAAAACAAAGCGAGCTCAGATTGAAGTTATTCTTGAATACCTGTAATAGCACCGTTGGCAAGTGGGTTAGTAGTTGGAGCAGCATTTTTGATTTAAAAAATCACGTTAGATTGGATTACATATGGAAAAGTTCGAATATGATATTTGTATCATAGGCGCTGGAATAATAGGTGCCTCAGTAGCAAGAGAATTATCGAAATATAAATTAAATATTATTGTCCTTGAGTCAAATCCCAGTTATGCAATGGAGACATCAGAAGGAAATTCTGGTTTAATACATGGTGGTTTCGATGCTAAAACAGGAAAACTAAATGCATCTTTGAATATACTCGGTAAGGAAAGGTATAATGACTGATTTAGAGAGTTGGATTTTAGTCACAAGAATATAAATTCCTTAGTATTAGCTTTCAATGATAATGAGGTAGAACATTTGAATATTTTGTATAACAGAGGGATAGATAATGGTTTAAACTCAAAAGAAATGCAAATCATTAATCAAAATAAAATCTTAGAAATGGAGCCAAATATAAATAAAGATGTGAAAAAAGCTTTATTATGTAATAGTTCAGTGGTAATTGATCCAGTTGAACTAACAGGAGTTTTATTAAAAAACGCCATTAGAAATGGAGTTAAAGTTAAATTTAACAGTAAAGTTACTCATATTTCTAAAAGTGAAGATCGTTTTGAAGTTTCATTTAATGAGGAAACTGTTTCTGCAAAAAGGGTCATTAATTGTGCTGGACACTATGCGGATGTAATCTCTAAGATGGCAGGATTTGATGATTTTACTTTAAATACAAGAAGGGGCGAATATTTGGTTTTAGAGAAGTCTGTGAATAATAATGTGAATAATGTTTTATTTATGGTTCCAACAATCCACGGTAAAGGTGTTCTCGTAGCCCCTACACTGAAGGGAAAAATACTAGTTGGACCAACAGCTGAAGAAAATGTTTCAAAAGAGGAGACAAGAGTGATAACACCAGAGAAGGAACAAGAAATAATAAAAATCGGTAAACAAATATTACCTAATTTAGATATTAAGTTAACTAGTCTTCGCTTTTCTGGATCACGACCTATCTATTTAAAGACAGATGATTTTTATATCAATTACGCATCAAAGGATAAAAACTTTATTAATATCGCAGGTATTAAGAGCCCTGGAATATCTTGTGCTCCGTCAATTGCTGACTATGTAATAAATCTCTTGAAACCACTTCTAAAAATGGAAATAAACCCTAATTATCAACCAAATGAGAAAAACATATTTTATAAATAAAGATAAAATAATTAGGAAGGAATGCACGAAATGGAAGATTATATTGTAACACTAGACGAGGGGACAACAAGTGCAAGAACACTTGTTGTCAATAAAAAAGGGGAAATAGTTTCCTCAAATCAGAAAGAATTGTCTCAGTTTTATCCAAACGAGGGATGAGTTGAACAAGACCCTGTTGAGATTTGAAATACTCAACGTACAACACTAATAGGAGCCTTAAATGCAAGCGATATAAGTCCAGAACAAATAAAAGCGATTGGAATCACTAACCAAAGAGAAACAGTTATAGTATGAGACAAAGAGACTGGAAATCCTATTTATAATGCAATTATTTGACAGGATCGAAGAACCGATGCCTTTTGTATTGATTTAGAAAAAACACATAAAGAATTTATTAAGGAAAAAACAGGTTTAGTGGTGGATGCTTATTTCTCAGCTAGTAAAGTGAAATGAATTTTAGATAATGTTAAGGGAGCAAAAGAGAAAGCAAAAAACGGAAAACTTTATTTTGGTAATGTTAATACATGATTGATATGGAGATTAACTGGAGGAGAAGCATTTGTAACAGACCACACTAATGCTTCAAGAACAATGTTATATAACATCAATACTCATGATTGAGACGATGATTTATTAAAATTATTTCAAATTCCAAAATCAATGCTACCAACAATTAAAAGCAATAGCGAAGTTTATGGTTATACATTTTTTGGCCTACTCTCAAAAATGTCTGATTGTAAAATACCAATTAGCTCTTCTATTGGAGATCAACAATCTGCACTATTTGGGCAAATTTGTTTAGAACCAGGTGAGATAAAAGCTACATATGGAACCGGTGCTTTCATTTTAATGAATACTGGTACTAGTAAAGTTCAGTCAAAAAACGGTCTTTTAACAACTATCGCATATAATATCGGGAAAAACTTCGTTTATGGACTTGAGGGGTCTGTAATGATGGCTGGAGCAACACTACAATGATTAAGAGATGAACTAAGAATTATTTATAAAACCCAATTGAGCGAATGATACGCAGAGCAAGTGAATGACGATAGACAAGTTTATTTTGTACCAAGTTTCTCAGGTCTAGGTTCACCATATTGAGATCCATATTCAAGGGGTGCTATTTTTGGACTCGATAGAGGTGTAACTAAAGAACATATTATAAAAGCAGGTTTAGAATCAATTGCTTTTCAAACCAACGATGTTTTTGATGCTATGGCTGAAGACTCAGGGTTAGAAATTAAAAATGTAAAAGTTGATGGTGGGGCCGCTAAAAATAATTATTTAATAAAATTTCAATCAAATATTAGTGAAACAACCATAATTAGACCCAAAAACATAGAGACAACAGCCATGGGTGCGGCTTTCTTATCTGGATTAGCTGTTGGTTTTTGAACTAGTATTGAGGAAATAAAAAGTATTTGAGCAACAGATACCAAGATTAATGCTGATACTAACTTCAACAAGGATAAATATCTAAGGGGATGGAAAGAGGCGGTTTCAAGAACAAGAAACTGACTTAAGGATACAAAATAATTCTTAGTCCATTTTTGGGATAAATAAAAAATAAAAAAAACTATAACTTTATCTATTTTCCTATATACTTATAAAGTATTTAAATAAATACCTTTTTAAGTTGAGAATGTTACGTAGATATTACCGTTTAAAAAGATGTATAAATGGCAGGAGGTAATATGTATGGGATTTGATCGTGATAATAGAAGAAGCAATGACCGTCCAAGATTTAATAATAATGGTAGATCTGGTGGCGGAAGTAACGGCCCAAGTAATGGTAGAATTGAAAATTTTGAAAAACCATTAATGGAACTATTGAAGTCAATAGATGAAAAATTAGAAGCAATTCTAAACAAATAGTTTACTAAAAAAATGTTGTTAATCAACATTTTTTTATTTTTTTAAAAATATTTTAAGGTTTTAAAAAAATCTCTAAATTCACACTTTTTGTGTTATAAATAAATTGAAATAAAAAGTACTATATGAGTTGAGTTACCAATGTTTATCTCTCTAATTCAGTAGGTGTATTTTTATTAATAAATTATCAAGTTACAAAGGCTGGTTAAATAAACGTTTAATTATGCTCTCAAGACTTTTTATTTCACAATTAATAAAATAAACATATCAATTAAATTGTTTATCGCTTATTTGTTCTTATTTAAAACAAGTTTAAAAAAACAAAATATTAATTGATAGTTTTCGTAAAATATTCTTGCACCAAGAAACCTATTTGATAGCTTTCTATAAGTTTTGAACATATTTTAATGAATTGTGAACAAAATAAACTTGTAACTGAATGATAGTTACATTAAGTTTCTATCATGTTATTTCGTTAACTAAGAAACTCTTCAAATAATTGCTATATTATCATAATCGATTAATTTAGCTTAAATGTTATTTGCATTAATTTCAATATTTCATAATTTAATTATCTAAAGTATTTCTAAAATACTATGGTGCTGGTGATTATCAATTACTAATATTAATAAATTAAAAAACTATTATTTTTTATAAATAAACAAACAACATATTTTTAGATAATGTTTAGATACTATTAATCAACTTTTCTTGTTAAACATGAATATTTATTTGATAAATTTTTATACTTTCTATAATTATCGATAATTGTTCAAATTTTCTCTTCTTTTAAATAGTCATATAATTAACGGAATATTTCCTTCTGCTAATGGCTCCAATAAATTTCATAATAGATCGTATATCTTTACATAAAACATCTAAATTTATTAAATTTCCGTGTTTAACAGAAATTTTATTTAAAAAACATGTTTTTTCTAATATTAGAAAGAATGTTGAGTATATGCAATAAGGATATAACATATTGATGCTATGTACTTTATTCATCATTATTGCTTTCGTAATACTTGAAAACCTATCATAATAAAAAAAATATAATGAGTAAACATAATTGCTAACTTCATCAAAAAAGTAAAATATATTTTATAAATTTAAATACAATGTTTAAGTAGTTCTGTGACCTATAAGTTCTACTTTCATCAATATAAAATATAAATTTAATCAAAGACACATAAATTAAATAATACTTTTTTGCTATAGTATAACTATAATCAATAATTTTAAAATAAAAAAATTTCTTATATAAGGAATTTTTTTATTTTATTAGTTATTATTTATATAGAGAAATGGAGATAAAAATGAAAGATAATGTAATATACAATGCTGGCAGTATGTTTACTGAAGCTCAATGAAATCAAAGAAAGATGGAGGGGAAGAAATTAAGAGAAATGTTTCCTAGTTTTGAAATTCATAATCCTGTTGATTTCGATTCAAATCAAGTAGAAAGACCAACGAATACATTTATTTTTGAACAAGATTATAATGGTCTTACTGATTCTAAATTTGTAATCTTTGAAATAGATGGTTGGGATTCTGGTACTCATATGGAATTTGGTTTAATGGTAGAACAAGCAATAAACAACCCAAATAAGTACCTTTTACCAATAGTTTCTGATTTTAGAGTGAAACAAGGAATACTCGAGGGTGAATTTCCAGGATTTGGCATAAATGAAATGTTTAGTGGTGCATTTCATTATGAAAAACTTAATAAGGGAGATGTACCTCAAATGATAGTTTGCGAGTCTCATGAAAAGGCTAGGGAAGCAATTAAAGCTATATGTGATAATGACACTAAAAACTTTAGGGATAGATTTGATATAAAAGATATTTACAAAAAAAATAACTAATAAAAAACCTACATAAATTATAAAAAGTATGACCTCACACTCTTATGAAGTGTGGGTTTTTTGTTTTAAATAATTTTTTAAATGGTGATAAACTCAAAAAAATGATAATATTCTAAATTTGAGTACTGTAATCTATTTTTCAATAAATAGAAAAACCGTAAAACAATAAACTTATATCAATTGTTAATAAATAATTATGCGTTTGGTATCTATAATTAAAAATTGTGTTCACAAAAAAAATACTAAAACCATCTATTATAGAAAAATATCAAAGAAACTAGTATAAAAGATATTCATAAAGATGAGATCAACAAAAAACTATTCTAAACACATATTTGAAACCATATATTGATTATAACTGTGTGCTTCAAAATTAACAACTAGAGATAAGAAATTAGTTACGTTATAATTATCTTAAAAAGGTATAAAATTACAACTATTATAGAAATGACGATTTGAATGTAGGTATCAAAAAAATTTTAATAAAATATTATTCTAGTTATTTATTCGCAAGGAATATATTTAAATGCAAAAAACTTATGGAAAATTATACAAAGACCTAAAGCGACAAACGTACCCAAGCTGATACAAATTTTATCTAATACTAGAACAAAAAAGCAACTAGTTAAAATTTTATTTAGCAAATTAATAGTATTGATCGCTCGGGTGTAGAATTGCCCACCCACTATGTGAACTTATAAGAGTAATTATTAACTACACTATTATTATCCTTGAAAATTGGAAAAATCTTTTTTATTATTAAGTTTTTTTAAATATAATTAACCTTTCAGAAAGTTAATTTTTAACTAATATCGGGTGGAGATAACTTAATTCCTTAATAAAGTATTTTTGATGTATAATTCTTGTGTAGAGATTTTATTTAGGTTTCTTAAGTTCTAAATAAAAAAAATATTTTTAAAAAGGAGTAACTAATGAAAATTACATTATTGGACGGACAAGTAAAGAGTTACAGTGAACCAAAAACAGTTTTAGAAATTGCTAATGACATAGCTATTAGTTTAGGAAAGAAATGTCTAGGAGCACTAATTAATGACAAAGAAGTTGTTCCAGCACAAGCAAAAATAAAAAGAGATTGTAAGCTAGAAATAATAACTGAGAGACACGAACTATTTGAACAAGTAGTAAACTACACAGCAAAACTAGCAACAAGTCTAGCTCTGAAGTTTTGCTTCCCAAAAGGTAGTGCGGTCCCACAAGATGAAAAGTCTTCTGAGTATGAATTCTATGCATTCTTTGATTACCAAGAAGGACTTAAATTAGAAGACCTGAAAAGAGTAGAAGACAAAGTAAATGAAATAATAAAAGATTCACCTGAAATAATATTTGGAAAATATACTAAAGATGAATACATTAATATTTTGAGAAACATGGGTGTGAAGGAAGACTACATTCAAGCTACAATCGAAGAAGACAAAAAGAAATATATCGATTTTGCAATTGGTGAACTTTACAATGTTCCATTTTTATCAAGATTTGCAACTCTTACAAACGTAGGTCAATTATTTAAAGTAAGTTTGACTAATTTAACTGGTTCTTACTTTCAAGGTAATTCTAATAATCAAATGATATATAAAATTCACGGAGTTACTGCCGTTAATGAAACAGAATTTAATAGAAAAATTAATGCTTTGGAAGAAATCAAAACCAGAGACCACAAATATATTGCTAAAAATTTAGAAATATACAATTTGGATCCTATAATTGGACAAGGACTACCAATTTGACTTCCAAATGGAACAGTTTTAAAACAGGAGATTAAAAAATTCTTAATGGAAAAAGAATTTGAATATGATTTTATTCAAATTGAAACACCTGTGATTGGTACTAGTGATTTGTATAAAAAATCAGGTCATTGAGATCATTATCGAAATGATATGTTTGCACCAATGCAGTTACCTAAAGAAGAAATGGTTTTGAAACCAATGAGTTGTCCACATCATATTAGTGTCTACAATTATAAACAAAGAAGTTATCGTGACTTACCTTTAAGATTTGCCGAACATGCTTTACAACATCGATATGAATCATCTGGAAGTTTAACTGGATTGGAAAGAGTAAGAGCAATGGAGTTAACTGATTCACATATATTTGCTCGTCCAGATCAAGTTAAAGATGAGTTCGTAAGATGTTTTAATTTGATTCAAGAAGTGTTGGCAACTTTTGATATAAAAGTTGATTACTTATCTTTATCTTTAAGAGATCCAAAAGATAAAGAAAAGTATTTTAATGATGACAAAATGTGAAATGAAGCTGAATCTCAATTAGAAGATGTTCTAAAGGAATTAAAGTTAGATTATAAAAAGATGATAGGTGAAGCGGCCTTTTATGGTCCTAAACTTGATATTCAAGCTAGAACGGCTCTTGGTCATGAAATAACTGTATCAACTATTCAATTAGACTTTTTATTACCTCAAAAGTTTGACTTGTCTTATGTTGGGTTCAAGGGTGACTTATTAAGACCTATAATGATTCATAGGGGTTTAATAGGAACTTATGAAAGATTTATTTCGGTATTATTAGAGCAAACAATGGGAGTATTACCATTGTGATGTTCACCTGTTCAAGTAGAAATAATACCTGTATTGGCAACAAAAAATTCAAATTATGCAGAAAAGGTTAGAGATAAACTGAAAAACAATTTAATTAGAACGCACATAGACAACAGAGATGAAAGATTAAGTTATAAAATAAGAGATGCACAAATTAAAAAAATACCATACCAATTAGTGTTAGGTGATAATGAAGAAAAAGATAATACAGTTACATACCGTGAATATAGTAGTAGTGAACAAATAACTATACAATTAGAAGAGTTCATTAATTTATTAAATTCAAAAATCAAAGATAAGACATATGGTTAGTAAGGAAAATATGGATACAAAAGAAAAAAAGATAAGAGCTGAAATAGAAGAGTTGAAAAAACTCGATTATAGTCTTTTAGATGAAACAGAGAGTTTTATGCTTAATGGGTTATTAAACGGCTTTATATCTTCAATTAATAAAATCCGTGTAACGTTTTACAAACAAGTCTTGTTGGGAATCTTGAGCGGTATTATTCTTGGTTTTGGTTATACAGCATGTATTGTTGCAAGTAATTCTTTACCTCAATTTTTAAAAGAGTCTGGTCTAGGAAATATATTAATGGGACTTATTTTTCCAGGGTGCATAATTTTGATAACGTTCTTAGGCGGTGGTTTATTTACATCACACGTTGTATCTACAATACCATGACTAAAGAAGGCGGTAACAACAAAAGAATATTTAAATGGTATTTTTGGAGTACTAATAGGAAACCTACTGGGTACATTGATTTTCGTTATTGTTTTCTTAATTGGTGGAGGTCTGCTCCTAAAAATCGGGTCGAATAGTAGTTCTGTATCCTTTATGGATGCTGCTTATGAAAGTGGTATAAATAAGTTATACGAATTGAGCTCATTTGTAAAATCGAACTCAAATAATTACACAAGTAAGATGATTTTCTTAAGTGTCCTTTACTCATTTGGTGGAGCAATCCTTTGTAACATAATGGTTTCTTCAACATTACAATTAACTAACTCAACTAAAAATCACGCTGCAGTATTCTTACTTATGATATTTCCAATTTTCTTTTTTGTTATTTCTGGATATCAACATGGTCCGGCCAACACTTTTTTCTTTTGGATAATAATTGCACGCAATATTTTCAATCCAGAAAACTCTCATGGAACAGAAATAATTTTATTTCTTTTTGTAAGTTTGATCCCCACTTTATTTGGAAATTGGGTTGGGGGTTCATTTGTAATACCGGGTATTCTAAGTTTAGTTAATAAAAAATATACAAACTTATTGTTTAAAAAAGAAAGAATCACATTATTGAAAAATAAATTATCAAATAACAAAAACAACAAACATTCAATCAACTAGTTTTAACTAGTTTTTTTATTAATAAATTATGATTAATATTTCAAAATATTTTTAATAGACGTGAAAGGAATAAAGTTTCTATATTCTTTTGTAATATTTTTTTAAGATATTTTGTGAACATATTTAATTCAATAATTTATAAATTCTCATTAATACTACTTAATTTTAAGAAAGTAATTATTCAAAATATATTTAATATATAATAAAAAAAGAATTAATGCATTTGAGTTCAAAATGATAAGTTTATATAAACACGAGAGTTTTATATAGGAGTACAGTTAACAAATTTACTTATATGTGTTAAATTAAAATAATATTAAATTAATATATCAATATTCAATAATTATAGAATGCGAGAGCCAAAATATGTCTAATAAAAAAGACTCTTTACCATTTACGGAGAAAAGAAAACAAAAAAAGAAAATTAAAATGCCTACATCATTCACTATAATTTTTATGGTTTTAGTAGCACTTATGCTTATATCTTGAATATTACATTATAGTGGGGTTACAACAACAGTAGAAAACTCTAGTGAACCTAGCCAAAAGGTAAGAATAGCTGCAATTGGTATTGTAGATCTTTTTGTTTCTATATTCGAAGGTTTCAAAGATAAAATTAGTATCATTGTTTTTATATTTTCAATTGGAGCTTTTATCTATGTCGTTATGAAGTCTAAATCATTAGATGCATTAACACAAACTATAGCTTGAAAATTTAAGAATAAAATAATATGAGCGATACCTATTATTGTTACTTTTTTAAGTTTCTTGGGTTCAACTTATGGATTAGCAGAGGAAGCGATTGGGTTTCACATGGTAATTATTCCTTTGATGCTTGCTGCGGGATTTGATAAATTTACAGCTATAAATACAGTATTACTTGGTGGAGGTATTGGACCAATGCTTGCAACATTTGATCCATTCCTGATTTTTGCAGCTGTTGATGCTTCTAACGGAAATGGACCAGAAATAGTTTCGCAAACGGATGGTTTAATTTTTAGATTATTAGCTTTTGTTATTGTTACAGCTTTTACTTGCTCATATATTATGATTTATGCTAACAAAGTTCATAAGGACCCAACTAAGTCATATACATTTTCAACTTTGGAAGAAGACAAAGTGTTCTATTTGAGCGAGCAAACAGAACCAGTAAAATTAACAAAAAAAAGAATATGAATAAATATCATATTTTTACTAACTTTTTTCATAATGATATCTTATTTATTTGCTTGGGATAAAATTCTAGGTTATCCAAAAGATACCGGACCTTTAAAAGACTTTGGAGATTGAATAAATAATAACATGCCATTTTTAGCTAGTTTTGTACCAGGTCTTGGAGTTGGAGATATGGAACATGTAGCAGCTTTTTTCTTAATATCATCTTTAATTATCTCTTTTCTAATATGAGAAGATGAAGAAACAATGGTAAAAGATTTATTGAATGGTGTAAAGGATATGGTTGGTGTAGCTTTTATTATTGGAGTAGCAGGAGCTATAACAGTCTTACTTAAAAAATCTTATATGAGTAATCTATTGAGCGATGGTATTAATTTAGTAGGTGGGAATATTAATCCCTTTGTATTTATAATCATAACATTCTTATTATTTCTGCCTATATCATTGGCAATACCTTCCACAACGGCATTCGCAACAGCTATTTTCCCAAATTGAGGGAAATTAGCTTCTAAAGTTACTACAGGAACAGGTGTTTCTATGGTGAGTGGTAGCATAACTGCATTTGCATTCGCAAATGGATTTTGTAATATGATTTCTCCTGCTTCAGGAATCGTTGTTGGTGCGGCACAAGTGGGTAGAATGGACTATGCGTCTCTTGTCAAAGGTAATCTTAAATTCTATGCAATTTTATTTATCTTATTATTTATCTTGCTTTTGATAGGAACATCATTCAATTATATTAACGAAACCGTATTTTTTTAAAACTTGTAAAAGTTTTTTTTATTTTCCAAAAAATAAGAAATAATTAATAAATTTATATTTTTATTTTTATATTTATATATATAAATATAAATTGGTAATAATTATAAAATAAGTAATAATGAGTGAATTTAGAAATTAATCTAACACTGATTCTTACTTTACAACTTGTTTCTTGAATAATTAATATTATTTGTTATATTATTATAAAAAGAGGTTAATTATGAAGAAGTTATATATTATATTTTCAACATTATTTTTATCAACCCCGATTATTATTTCTTCTGCCAATTCAGTTTCCTGCACTGAAACTTATTCTTCCAAAATTAAAGATATATTGGAGTTCGATAGAGAAAATATAACTAAAAAAAACGAATACAAGATAGAATATAATTTTGAAAATAAATTTGATTTATCTAAGGATACCTATTTTACTTCAAATGAAATTTTAAATATTGTTCGTAAATCTTTAATTTTATTCAAAGAATACAGAGTATTTTGAAATGCTTTCTTAAATAAAACAGACGGTGATGGAAATTCTAGGTTTTCTAAATGAGTTACTTATTTGTTAATGGATTATTCGTCATATGGTGTATCTAAAGTTATGAACTATGAATCAGAAGTTAATTTTTTAACTTATTTAGAAGATTTTATTTTAGAACCATCATTTCAACTTTTAACCGCTGCATTTGCGGTTCTTAGAAAAAATTTAAATATCATTTCAAGTTGTTATGAAAGCGTAATGAATAAAAATAAAGAGGATTTCCAATCCTATGATTTTACAAATTCAGAACTATATGAAATTGATAATTTGATAAAAGTAATAAAAGTAGGACAGTTTGTGCCGTTTTTTAAAGTTATTTATTTAAAAGTAGTCAAATCTATGGGTGCAAGCAATACACAAATCAAGTTCGACGAAAACCTTTATAACTATATAAATGTAGGTAATTTGGATATGAATGATTTATTAAAAAAATACGATATAGATCGTAATTCTCTTGATTGCATTAAATGTAAATGTAATAAAAGTATCAAGTACTTAGAAAGATTTAATGTATATTCAACTAATTCTCTTTATTTTTATGATATCGAGGCAATTAAAAAAGATTGATACCATGATTAATTAATAGAAGGGAGATATTAAATAATGGATCGATATGTCAAATATCCCAAGGTTAGCTATGTTTATGGAACGATAAACAAACTTGAAAAGAATATTAAAAAAAACAAAGTCGAGCTTAGAGAGACTAATGACCTCATTTTAGATAAAAAACATGACTTAAGAAGTATCAAAAGCAGATTCACAAAAATAAAAAAAGATAAACTGAAAGAGATACAAGATGAGTTTAATGTGCAATTATTAAATGCAAAATATCAAAAACAAAATATCAAAAAAATGTTTTTAGATTACGAGATAAAAAAAGCCAAATTAATCAAAGAGTACCAAGAGAAAATTATAAATCGTTCAAACACATTAACAAATGAAATAAACTCTATTACATCCGCAAATAAGTCTTTAAAAGATAAAAATAAAGAGATGAAATTGAAACTTAAAGCGAGTAAACGTTTATTGAAAGAATACTGAAACGAAACCAAAGCTGAACGAGAGGTTAATGAAAAAGAATTGTTAGAATCTCTTCGTGAAAGCAAGAAAAGCTCAAAAGATAATATTTTAAAGTTCAAACTTGAGTTTAAAGAACAATATAAAAACTTAATAGATGAGTTCAAAGCAAATAATCCGGAATTAAAATTAAGTTGATGAAAGATCCGTAAGTTCGCTTCAAAAAGAGTCTCGAATTTTAAAAGTGAGGCCGAAGAAAGTCTATATGACCTAACCGTAAAAATTAATACTCTTAAAATAGTTCTTCGAAATAAAACTTTATTCCAAAAATCAAAAATTAACAATATCAAATTAGAATTGAGATACAACAAAGGAAAAACTGGGGCTATTACATTTAAAACTTTTGTTGATAAGACTACATTATTTTCTGGAAAAATCTCAAATTGAAAGATACTTGTAGCACTTAGAAATGGTTTTTTTTCTTTAATGCCCTTAGTTATAATAGGTGCTTTATTTATATTGATTAATAACATTTTGCTAAGCGCATCTAATGGTGGTTTATTTAGTCTATTTTCATTATCGATAGACCAACTTCAAGTTTTGAAAAATTTACAAGATATTGGTAACAATATTTGAAATGGTACCTATGCATTCTTTGCGTTTATGTTAGCAGGTTCAATTGCCTATCATCTTGCGCCATTTTATAAGGTTAATCAATGATCTAGTGCTGTTGTTGGTATGGGATCATTTCTAGCAATGAATCCATTATTTGTTAAAGATTTATCTAGTTTCGGTACTACTGGTATGTTCACTTCTATAGTGGTTTCTATTTTGTCAACTATCATTTTTGGAAAGATATCAAAGAATAAGAAATTAAAAATAAAAATGCCAAAATCTGTTCCCGAGGGTGTTTCTAAGTCATTTAACGTATTGATTCCGTATGCTTTTACAATGATGACATTTGGTTTTACAGCATTTGTAATTACTCAAGTGGGTATCTTTGTTGGACCTGTTTATGTAATTCAAGGTAAACCCCCAATATCATTTTCGACAATAAATGAATTGATTGTAATTTTGATACAAAAACCATTAGTCCATGCAGTATCTGGTCTTGGAGGTATGATAGTTATCGTTCTTTTATGACAAGTGTTGTGATTCTTAGGGATACATGCTGGTGGAGTTTTATCACCAATAATTGAACCAATCCAATTAGCAGGTATAAGTGAAAATCAGAATGCCGTTGCCTCTGGAGGTATTCCTTCTTATGTTTTTACAAACCCATTCATGAATAATTTTATTCATATTGGTGGAACCGGTGGAACTTTCGGTCTTATATTAGCAATTTTTATTTTTTCAAAAAGAGTGGATTATCGTTTTATGGCTAAAGTAACGCTTGTGCCATCGATATTTTGTGTGAACGAACCTCTGTTATTTGGTTTACCAGTCGTTTTAAATCCTGTTTTATTTATACCATTCATTTTGGCGCCATTATTAGCTGGTTTAATTGCATATATATCTACTGTGACAGGTATTATGAATTATTCTTCGGTAATTGTTCCGTGAACAACACCACCAGTTTTAGGTGGCTTGTTAACAACCAAAGACTTATGAGGTGCTGTTGTAGCTTTTATTAATATAGGAGTATTGTTTGGAGTATACTCTCCATTTGTTATCTTAGCTAACCTTGTTGAAAAAAAATCAGTTTTAAATAAATTTGGTTCACTTGAATCTCGAAAAGTAATAATACCAGATAGAAAAAATAGGGAATATTCATAAATAGGAAATAGGAGTACATAATATGAAAAAAGTTTTATTAGCTTGCACAGCTGGAATGAGTACTTCGATTCTTTTAAAAAAGGTCGAAGATGCTGCTTATGATAGTGATTATAAAATCGATATTAAAGCAACTTCGGTTGATGAAGCTAAAATTATTGGAGAAAATTATGATTTGATACTATTAGGTCCACAGGTTAGTTATGAAAAAGAAGCTTTAAAAAAAATATTAACCTCACCAGTTTTTGTTATAGATGCAGAAACTTACTCTATTGGAAGTGGAGAAAAAATAATAAACTTAATTATAAATACAATTGGAAAATAATTATAAAATCTCTTGAATAAAGAGATTTTTTTCTTGTTAAAATTAGTTTATGAAAGAGGTTACATATGAAAAGAAGGTTAGGTATATCAATTTATCCTGAACAATCATCTTTTGAAGAAGATAAACAATATTTAGAAAGAGCAAAAGAGTATGGTTTTGAAGTATTATTTACAAGTGTCCTTCACTTTGCTAATGACGAGGAATTTAATAATAAAGCCCAAAAAGTTTTGAGAAGTTTAAAATATGCTAAGTCACTTGGCTTTTATACAATATTAGATGTTGAATATAAATCAATGAGACTTCTCAATTTACAAATGGATAATTTAGGAAAGTGCAAACATTATGGAATTGACTGTTTGAGATTAGATTCTCCTAGTCTACCGTTTGAAATTGCAACAGTAACACATAACAATGAACATATCGATATACAACTAAATATGTCAAATAACGATCATTTGATAGATAATGTTTTAGATTTTCAACCAGTTAAAAGTAGGATAAGTGGTTGCCATAATTTTTATCCTATGAAATTTACAGGACTTCCTTTTGAGTTCTTTAAAAAAGCGAATAAGAAATTTTTAAAACATGGTTTAGAAACAGCTGCTTTTGTTGGTAGTCATTTTGGTAAGATGACAACTGCTTTTGATTGTAAAGAATTACCAACCTTAGAAGAACAAAGAGACCTAAGTATAAAGGAACAAGCCAAAATTTTATTTTATAGCAATCAGATTGATACTGTATTGATTGGTAATGCTTATGCATCTGAAAAAGAACTAAAAGAATTAAGTTCACTTGAACGTTACGAAATTACTTTTGATTTAAAAATACTAACAAATATATCAGAAGTTGAAAAAGGAGTTCTAAACTTTGAACACTTTCGAAGAGGAGATATTAATGAATACTTTATAAGATCAACTTTTAGCAGAGTAAAATATAAAGACTCGTCAATTGAACCAAATAATCTCAATAAGTTGTACACATACGGTGATGTTGTAATTGTAAACAACAATGATAAAAAATATAAAGGTGAACTTCACATAATACTCAAGGATAACTTAGAAGACACTGAAAATAAATATAATTATATAGGAAGGATCAAAGAATCGGAATTTAGGTTATTTGACTTTATCAAACCTTGAAGCCATTTTAGATTTTCGAGTGAGGAATTATAATGATAATATTAGCAAAATTAACTACTAATCAAGCATGAATTATTTTAGCTATTGGAATTGGTTTGCTAGTACTTGGATTACTAGCAACTTTTTTCTTTGTCTGATTCAAAAGAAGAAAAAAAGAAGAAAAAGATACATTTAAAACCTTAACTAGTAAACAATCCTTTTTTAGGTTTTGACAATATTATGGAATAGTTATTGTTATGTTAGTTGGATATGTTGGTTCATTAGTTACATTGGGGATAGCAATTGGAGAATTTATAGGATAATAGTATAGAAAATATTCCAAAAAAAGCAAGAAAAAAACGAGAAATATTCAAAAAAATATATTATTATAATATAGACAATAATAGTCATAGAAAAGGAGAGCTATATGGCTGAACAACAAATATTCGCGAGCAAAAAAGAAAAAAGACTTGCAAAGAAAACAAAAAGTTCGTCAGGTGGTTCGGGGTCGTGGAATAACTTTTTAACAATGTTGCAAGAACTCGGTAAAGCATTGCAATTCCCAATTGCAGTTCTACCATTTGCGGCAATATTAAATCGTTTTGGTGCATTGGGTTTACAATACACGTCTGAGATATTAGATAATGGTAGTGTATTAATCACAAATAAAGTGGGATATTGAATATCAACACTAATACAAAAACCAGGTGCGGTACCATTTGAGAATTTGCCTCTTCTATTTGCAATCGGAACTGCATTTGGATTAGCTAAAGATCATCGTGGAGAAGTTGCACTAGTGGCATTAATCTTTTATATGTCACTGGCTGCATTAACAGCTGAGCATACTTTGCCTGAGATGTTTTATAAAGGTGTATTTACTTTCGAGGACAATAAAGGAGACTTGTGGTCAAGATTATTTTATGTTCCTTTGTACAAAGAAGGTACTGAGGCATCGGTTGAAAATATAAGTGGGGGTAAATACATTCTTGATATAGGTGTATTAGGAGGTATTGTTTCTGGTTGTATGTCTGCATTTTTCTACAACAAGTTTAAAGATATTAAACTACCCACAGCTTTATCATTTTTTGGAGGTCGTAGATTTGTACCGATGGTTGCATTAGTTGCTGCTATACCAGTTGCATTATTATTTTCAATCATTTGACCTTGAATACAATATGGTTTAGTGTCATTTGGTGGGTTGGTAGCTAATCCTAATAATCCAATTGTTGCTGTACCTGGAACTGCAATTTATGGAGTATTAAATCGTTTACTACTACCTTTTGGTTTACACCAAATACTAAATACTTTCTTCTGGTTCCAACTACCTGTTGGTGACTTTAAAGTAGGTCCAATTAATGGAAATGTGATAGGAGATCCTACTTTTGTAAACGGAGATATTAATGCATTTGCCAACGGAATGTCAAATTCAGGATTATTCCAGTCTGGTTTCTTCCCAATTATGATGGGTGGAATGCCTTGTGCTGCTTTAGCAATGATAATGTCTGCAAGAAAAGAAAATAGAAAAGAAGTGGCAGGATTTCTTGGTGGGGTAGCAGCAGTTTCCTTTTTATCAGGAATAACTGAACCACTTGAGTTCTCATTCGTATTTATATCACCATTATTATTGTTATTACATGCTTTAATGACAGGTGTGTTTGTTGCAATAACTACGGGAATGCACATACAAATAGGATTCGGATTTAGTGCTGGTTTTATAGATTATCTGATCTCTTTTGCACAATCTTGAGGTATTGCAAAATATCACGATAGTCTAGTGTTGAGCAATCCCCTATGAATCTTGGTATTATCAGTTGGTGCTGGTTTAACATATTATTTAGTTTTCTATATAACAATAACTAAAATGAATTTGGCAACACCTGGACGAGAAATAAAAGATGATGCCTCAATCAATTCTAACGACTTACTTGACAAAGAATTATCTAATAATTCTAAGATTACTAACAAATATGATTTGATGGCAGCAAAAATTATAAAAGCTGTTGGTGAAGATAACTTTGTAAGTATCGATAATTGTGCAACAAGACTAAGACTTATTTTGAAAGATAATTCATTAATAGATGATAAAATGGTCAAATTAGCAGGAGCCTTTGGAACAAAAAGATTGGGTGCAGAGGGTGCTCAAATTGTAATTGGTCCAGATGTTGAACATGTTGCTAATTCTATTAAAAAACAACTTGGTAAATAAAGTTTTAAATAAAATGATTAAATCATTTTATTTTTTATAAGGAGTATTTATGGCATTTATATTTGATGATGATATTAATTATATTTTTACATTTTGTAAAAGCTGTTGAGATTTTTCAAAGTTTATTTTTGAAATACCTTTAGATTTTGATAAGGAAGAACAACGTGAGGGATTATGTACAATTTGTAATAATAAACAAAGAATCTCGCTGATAGATTCCAAGGAGTATTATGAAAAACTTAATGAGGATAATGTTTAAATATGTTTAATTTATCTAGTCTGAAATGATGAGTAATTCTCATTATAATATTATGTGTTGTAATACTATATTTTGTTATTCCATGAAAGAAACTAAGTAAAAAGAATAAACAAAAAAATCATTTAATAAATAAACCAAAGGATAAAAAAATAAAGTATAAAAATGATAACTATAAACCTATGTTTGGAATTTATAATTGGTTTGGAAAAAAAGAAGCGCTTAGACTGAAATCCTTGATATATGTTGCAGAAGTAAAGGATTGTTGTAAACTTTGTCAACCATTTGAAAATCAAGTACTTTCTCTTGAAAAGTATGATAAAAAATATATTACTATGAGTGAAGCAATCTCTAAGGGATATCATCATGTTGGATGTAAACACAAAGATATCAATTATTTTCCAGGAGATACTATTATTCCTAAGAAAAAGTACACTACAGAAGAACAAGATCATTATCATAAGATAATTTTACATATGTATAAATTAGAAAACGAAATTAGAAATATAAAATATAAAATAGATAATGATAAAAATACAGAAAAAAGAGAGTCTCAACTTTTAGAAGCGGAAAATAATTATCTTAAGTATTGCCAGGCAAACAGTTTGATAGTTAACAAAAAACGATTAAATCCCTCTATCAAGGACATAGAAAAATTCACAAATAACTTCCAAGAGTAAGTTATTTTTTTTATGTTTAGAATAATTTCTAATTAAAATACAAATATTAGTATTTTTTTTATATTTTAGGTTTATTATGTTTATGGGAAGGGAGATAGTTAACCATATCAATGACAGGAGTTGAAGGAATATGAGTAAAATTCAAGTATTTTCCGAAATAAAAAAACTTAACACAGTCTTAGTACATAGACCAGGTAAGGAGTTAGAAAACTTAACACCGAACACCTTAGAAAGATTATTGTTTGATGACACACCATTCTTAAAAGTTGCTCAAAAAGAGCATGACGAGTTTGTCGCTAAAATGAAAGCTAATAAGATTCAAGTTCTATATATTGAAAACTTAGTGGCTGAAGCTTTAGACCAAAATCCCAAACTTAAGGACGAGTTCATCGACACTTTCATAAAAGAAGCTAAGATTGAGGGTAAATGAATTGATAAATATAAAAACTATATATGCCAAATGAGCAATATAGATATGGTTAACGAGATGATTGCAGGTACTCTAAAAATTGATTTAGAACCAACAGATAAAAGCGATTATCCATTTATTTCCGACCCACTACCAAACGTACTATTTCAAAGGGACCCATTTGCATCTGTTGGTAATGGTGTTGTTTTGAACAGAATGTGAAGCGAAACAAGGAATAGAGAAACAATATTTCCGCAATTTGTGTTTAAAAATCACAAAGATTATGCCGATAAAGTTCCTTTATTTTACGAAAGACAAAATGAGTTTAGTATAGAAGGTGGAGACGTCCTTGTTTTAAATGAAGAATCATTGATCATTGGTGTTTCCCAAAGAACTTCAATGGAAGCAATTGAATTACTTTCTAAAAAATTATTTAAAGAAGGATCATATAAAAAAATATTAGTTTTAGAACTACCAAAATCAAGAAGTTTTATGCATCTTGACACTGTTTTTACAAATGTTGATTATGACAAATTTATTGTTCACCCAATCATTTTTGATGACCCAGGAGCTTTCAAAATTTATGAAGTTACTGAATGTGGAACAAAAAGCGTCTCAAAATCTCTTATTGAGGTTCTTGAGGAACTTATCGGTAAACCACCAATTTTAATTAAATGTGGTGGTGATAACCCGGTTGCAGCTGATAGAGAACAATGAAACGATGGTACAAATGTTCTAACAATTGCACCAGGAAAGGTAATTGCTTACGACAGAAACTGGGTAACAATAAATCTACTCGAAAAAGCAGGAGTAGAAGTTATTTTAATACCAAGTAGCGAACTTTCTCGTGGTAGAGGTGGGCCAAGATGTATGACAATGCCACTTCATAGAGATAAATAAGGAAGGATATATAATGCTTAATTTAAAAGGAAAGAGTTTAATAACACTTTTAGATTTTTCTCCAAGAGAGATTGAATACCTTTTGGATCTTGCAAGAGATTTAAAAAGGGCGAAATACGCTGGAAATGAAATACCTAAGTTAACAGGAAAAAATGTGGTCTTACTATTTCAAAAAGATAGTACGAGAACTAGGTGTGCATTCGAAGTTGCTGCATTGGACCAAGGAGCTCATGTAACTTATTTAGGTAGTGCTGGTTCACAAATGGGTAAAAAGGAGTCAATTCAAGATACAGCTAGAGTGTTAGGAAGAATGTATGATGCCATTGAATTTAGAGGGTTTAAAAACAGTGATGTAGAAGCACTGAGAGATTATTCTGGTGTACCTGTTTTCAATGGTTTAACAGATAAGTATCATCCAACACAAATTTTAGCTGATTTTATGACTATCATTGAAAAATTTGGTACTTTAAAAGGTAAAAAACTTGTTTTTTGCGGGGATGCAAGAAATAATGTAGCTAACTCATTAATGATTGGTTGCGCTAAAATGGGTATGCACTTTGTTGCAGCGGCACCTAAGGAATTGTGACCAAACAAAGAGCTTGTTAAACGTTGTCAAGAGATATGTGTAGAGACAGGTGCTAAAATCGAGTTTGAAGCTGACCCAATGAAAGCTGTCGATAAAGCAGATGTTGTTTATACTGATGTGTGAGTCTCTATGGGTGAACCCGATGAAGTTTGGGAAGAGAGAATTAAATTGTTGAGCCCATATCAAGTTAAAAGCGAGATGTTTAAAAATATAAATAAAGATGCTATATTCTTACATTGTCTTCCTGCATTTCACGATCTGAACACAGAAATTGGTCAAAAAGTTTTTGATAAGTTTGGTCTTACCGAGATGGAAGTAACAAATGAAGTATTTGAATCAAAAAGATCATTAGTTTTCGAAGAGGCAGAGAATAGAATTCATTCTATTAAAGCCATAATGGTAGCTATGATTGGCTTATAGATAATAAACCCTCAAAAAATTAAGGGTTTATTAAGAGGTTAAATATGGACGAAATTAATACCAAAAAAAGAAAACGAAAGTTCAGGATGCCCACTGCATTTACTATATTATTTTTTATAATATTGTTTATAGTAGTTCTTTCTTGAATATTAGGGGGTGCCGGACTTTCATATGATAAGGTACTTGAAAATGGAGATGTTGAAAAAACTAAACTGGTAGCAGTTGGGGTTTTAGATGTCTTTTATTCAGTGATGAAAGGTTTTGTAAACAAAGCCGAAGTAATAATATTCATATTAGCATTAGGTGGGTTTATTCTTGTCTTAATGGAGTCAAAAGCATTAGATGCATTCACACAAAGTTTAGCTAAAAAGTTTAGTAAAAACTCAATTTGGTTGATTCCAATACTAATGACTTTCTTTAGTTTTTGTGGGTCTACTTATGGAATGGCAGAAGAGTCTTTAGGATTTTATATGATACTAATACCTTTAATGTTATCAACTGGATTTGATAAATTTACGGGATTAATGATAGTACTTTTTGGAGCTGGAACAGGAGTTTTAGCTTCTACAGTTAATCCATTTGTTATTGCATTGGCAGAATCATCAGGTAATTTAAAATCAGGAGACGGTATGGCATTTCGTTGAATCTCTTGAATAATATTTACAGCTGTTGGTGTTGGTTATGTAATGTGATATGCTAGCAGAGTTAAAAAAAATCCACAAAAGTCAGTGACTTTTTCAACTTATGAAGGGGACAAAGTTTTTTTCCTAGGAGAAAAACAAGAAGAAGTTCCATTTAACTGAAAAAGAATCCTTTCCTTGGTTGTATTTGCTATAACATTTATACTTATGGTCCTTTATCTTGTAGGATGGGACAGTCTTATAAAAGGTGCTGATGCTAAAGGTGCGGGGGATTGAATGAATAAACATATTCCTTGATTAACTGCATTAATACCTGGATTTGGTTCGGGTTATTTAGTTGAGGTTGCAACTTTCTTCTTAATTGCGGCATTATTTATAGGATTGCTAAATTGAAGAGGTGAAAAAGACTTTGTAGAAAGATACATTGACGGAACAAAAGACCTTTTAGGTGTTTGTTTGATCATAGCAACTGCTGCTGGTGTTGGTGTAATTTTAGAAGCTACTCAAATGAATGGTTTCATAATTAAAACTTTAAGTGATGGTATGGGTGGAATGAATAAATCAGGATTTGTTATTGTTTCCTTCTTAATTTTCCTGCCACTTTCATTCTTAATTCCGTCAACTTCCGGATTTGCAGCAGCAATCTTTCCAATATGAGGTCCTTTAGCAACAAGTGTTGGGGCAGGTTCTGGATCAATTCTAGCATTTTCATTTGCTAGTGGGGTTCTTAATCTATTTACTCCGACTTCCGGAGTTGTTATGGGGTCTCTTGGTATAGCTAGAATAGATTATGGTAAGTTCTTAAAAGGTTCTTGAATATATATTGCACTAACAGCTGGTTTATCAATAATAATGTTAGGTTTGGGGTCATTGCTTCCTGCCGGAACAATATTCTAAAGGGGTAATTATGCAAAAAATAGTTGTAGCAGTCGGTGGTAACGCCTTAGGCAATAGCCCACAAGAACAAAAAGAAATAGTGAAACTTACAGCAAAAAATATAGTAAATATGTATGAAAAAGGAAACAAAATAGTGATAGTTCATGGTAATGGTCCACAGGTTGGAATGATAAATTTAGCCTTTGATTCTGCTCATAAAGTTTTGGATTCATCTCCTATGGTTGATTTTCCAGAATGTGGTAGTATGAGTCAAGGTTATATTGGTTATCATCTACAGAACGCAATCGTAAATGAATTGAAAATTAGAAAGTTAAAAGGAGAAGTTGCAACAATAATAACCCAGACAGTAGTCGATAAAAAAGATGTTGCATTTGACTACCCAAGTAAACCAATAGGAAATTTTTACTCAGAAAGCGAAGCCGCACATTTACAAGTTGAAAACAAATGGACAATGAAAGAAGATGCTGGTAGAGGATGACGTAGGGTTGTACCGTCACCAAAACCAATTGACATATTGGAAAAAACTTGTATATCCAATTTTTTAGATAATAATATTATCACCATTGCTGCTGGAGGTGGTGGGATACCTGTAATTGAGCAAGATGATCGATATCTAGGTATTCCTGCTGTTATTGATAAAGACTTTGCGGCTGCCAAAATAGCTGAAATAATAGATGCTGATAAGTTAATTATTCTAACAGCTGTTGAGAATGTGATGATTAATTTTGGAAAAGAAGACCAAGAAGTATTATTCAAGACACCGTTGGCGATAGCAAAAGACTTAGTTGAACAAAAACACTTCGCTGCTGGTAGTATGCTACCAAAAGTTGAGGCAGCATTATCTTTTGTTGAAAGAACAAAAAAAGATGCTATTATTGGGTCACTTGAAAAGGCGGACCAAGTTATCGAAGGAACTAGTGGAACAACATTCACTATATAAAAAAATAGACACAAGCGTGTCTATTTTTATTACTATTTAAGATTAAAGATAAATTATATTTAATTAAGTCAATAAAACAGGCAATTTAATAAGGTATAATTTACTGTGTATCCAAAGTGAATTTAATGTAAAAATATATACTGAGAAGGGAAGATAAACTATGAGCATTATTGTAAAAGAAATTGAAAGTATTTTCAAAGATATCATAAGTAATAATAATCTTGAGGGAGAAGTTTTAATTGAAAGACCAAGAGAAGGAAGTAACGGAGATTTTTCATCTAATTTTGCAATGATTAACTCAAAGTTAAACAACTCAAACCCAATAGAATTAGCTAATAAAATTACCACTGAATTATCTAAAAATAAAATATTTGATAAAGTTGAAGTTGCTGGCCCAGGATTTATCAATATGACTATTAATGAAAAAATTACATTTAAGGTTTTAAATGCCATAAATAAAGAAAAAGAAGCTTTTGGTTCTTCTAAAAGAAAAAATTTCAAGTACAACTTAGAATTAGTTTCTGCAAACCCGACAGGATATTTACATGTTGGTCATGCAAGAAATGGTGCAATAGGAGACTCAGTTGCACGAATATTAAGATTTGCTGGTTATGATGTTGAAACAGAATACTATACAAATGATGCAGGGAATCAAATAAATGTGTCTGCAGTAACATTGTTTTACCACTATAAATTGTTGTTAGGACAAAATATTGAAAAACCAGAAGAGATGTATGGTGGGGATATGTATATAGAAGTAGCAAAAGCTTTTTTAGAAAAACACGGAGATAAATTTAAAGATTTAACTTTCAAGGATAATAAGATTTCTGATCCTGAAACACATGAGTTATTTAAAAAAGAATCGATTGAAATTTTTATGCGTGAAATTAAAAAACAACTTATTCAGTTTGGCGTAGAAATTCAATTGTATACTAGTGAAGCTGAAATGTACTCAAGTAATGGAATTGAACATGTTCTAAGTATATACAAAGAAAAAGGAAAGACTTATGAACTTGACGGCGCTTTATGATTAAAAACCACTGAGTATGGCGATGATAAAGATAGAGTTTTAGTCAAATCTAATGGTGACTACACATATATAACACCTGATCTTGCATGTCATCAAGTAAGAATAGAAAGATCAGGTGCTGATAAGTACGTTAACTTTTGGGGTGGTGACCATCATGGTTATATTTCAAGAATGAATGCTGGTCTATCACTTTTAGGAAACAAAAAAGACATATTAAGCATCGATATGATCCAAATGGTTAGATTGATGAAAAATGGTCAGGAATACAAAATGTCTAAAAGAAAAGGGACAGCGGTTTGGCTAATAGATCTGATTGAAATGGTTGGTAAAGATGCAGTAAGATATATGTTGCTTTCTAAAACACCTTCAAGTCATATGGATTTTGACCTAGATGTTGCTGTTCAAAAAAATGCTACTAACCCTGTATATTATGCACAGTATGCAACAGCAAGATGTAACAAAATAATTACTAAGGCAGCTGATATGGGTCTGGATATCAATGAATTAGACACTGAACTTGAAATAAATGATAAAGAAAAACAGTTGATAATTTTAATGGATTCTTTCAATAGAATTGTCGAATACTCTGCATCTTCAAGATTACCCAATATAATATGTGAGTTTATTCAAAATTTATCAAAAAAATTCCACTCATATTATGGAGATACTAAGATTTTTGATGAGAATAATCTTGCTCTATCTAAGCAAAAAGTATTTTTAATAAAATGTATTTTACAAGTCTTGAGCAATGCATTTAATTTAATTGGTATAGAAGTTATCAAAGAAATGTAGTTTAAAAAAACCTGTAATAACTATTTAAAATAAAAAATACAAGATTTAATTGTCAATCTTGTATTTTTTATTGTTCTATTGTTTAAATTAGCACAGTAAATTTTATATGACTAATTAATATACTATTCTTACACTTTATTCACTAAAAAAATGATTTATTGCTGTATTTCAACTTAAAGATAATCTATAAAGATTTGTAATTTTTTTTATAATCTACAAATTTTTTTAAATTTAATATAAATATTTTAATTATATATCTAAAAATGTATTATAATTATTTTGGTTTAAAAGAAGAAGCACGCAGCTCACCGTCACTTTCAGGAAGCGGTAAAACTTATTTATTATTTTAAGTGAAGAAATAAATAATTTATAGTGTGCTCCTAATCTTTTAAGGCACACTTTTTTTTGGAGGAAGAATGGCAGACAATAGAAATGTGAAAACAGAATTTGTAAATCGTGAAATTAGAGCGAAACAAATTCTTATTATAAATGAAGATGGTTCAAGGGTTGGACCTATTAATAAGTTTGAGGCTTTGAAAATCGCTGAAGAAAAAGGACTTGATCTACTTCAAGTTGGTAATCAAGATAATGTAACAGCAATTGCTAAAATATTAGATTACGGTAAATTCAAATATGAACAAAAAAGAAAAACTAGAGAAAATAAAAAAAATCAAGTTAAAGTCGAAAATAAAGAAATTAGATTAACAGTTGGTATAGGTGATCATGATATTGACACCAAGGCCAGAAAAGCAAGAGAATTTTTACTAGCTGGTGACAGAGTAAAAATCTCACTCAAATTTAAGGGAAGAGAAATCGCATACCAAGATTTTGGTAAAGAAACCCTAAAGAAATTTTTTTCAAAAATAGAAGACATCGCAAAAATCGAAAGAGAGCCGAAACTAAATATTCGTTTCTTAGATATGTATGTAGTGCCTAAAAAAGGTTAAATATAGGAGGGAAATAGTTATGCCTAAAATGAAAACAAAAAGCTCTTTGGCTAAAAGAGTAAAGAAAACAGCAAGTGGAAAGCTTAAAAGAGGTCAAGCTTATAGATCTCACTTAGCACAAAATAAAACAACAAAACAAAAAAGACATCTTAAAAAAGCTCAATTTGTTTCAGCAGGAGACATGAAACGTCTAAAAGGACTATTACAAAACTAAAAGGTAGGTAAGAAAATATGGCAAGAATTAAATTTGGAAAAGTAACTAGAGCTAGAAGAAAACGTTGAATCAAAAGAGCTAAAGGTTACTATGGTACAAAAAAAGCAAATTATAAGAAAGCACACGAACAAGTAGTTCGTTCAATGCATTATGCGTTCGTTGGACGTAAACTAAGAAAACGTGATTTCAGAAAATTATGAATTATACGTATTAATGCTGCTGTTAGACCATTAGGATTAAGTTACTCAAAATTCATTAATGGACTAAAATTGGCAGGTATCGACATGAATAGAAAAATGTTATCAGAATTAGCTATTCACGAACCAAAACAGTTTGAACTTATTGTTGACGCTTCAAAAAAAGCTTTAAACGAAAAAAAATAGTTGTTTTAAAAGCCTTTTTACAAGGCTTTTTATTTTATAGAAAAGAGGTAAATTATGGCCACCTTAAAGGAAGATCACACAATTGAATTCACTAAAGAAGATATTGAGAGTGCTTGAAATAACGCACCGAAATTAATAAATAAAGATGAGAACGAAATGAGATTATGTTTTATATGTAAATTTCATATGATTAAAGAGAACTTCAACAATACTGAATACGGATACTTCGGATGAATCATTGAACTTGTTGACCTTAAAAAGATGTCGCTAGAACAAAAAAACTTTATTGCAATTCATCCATTTTGTAGAGATTATCGTCCTAAACGAAATTGTTCGAAAATATTAAAGAAAGTTAATTATTTGTTATGAAAGTTCAACGAAGAAGAATATGAGAGTTAATCATTTTCAACTATTTTATAATATTATAGTTAAGAGGAGAGTAAGTTATGGCTAAAGATTTGAATAATGTAGTTAAAATCACATCAGTTGATAAAGGAGATTTTTTACCTATTTTAAATGCCCTTGATAGTGGTAAAACTATTTTATTAGCAGTAAAAAAAGGTGAACTAACTTCAAGTTCATTAGAAAATGGACGTATAGAACTTTTAAACGCTTATTGCGAATTTAAAGAAACATCAGAAAATTGTGGAATCTGTGGATGTGGTGAGACAGCAGATACGTTGATATACATTTGGAGATAAAAAATTCGCAAGTGTTATTTTGAAAATCGATTACTAATTTAATTTAAAATTCCTAAAAAACTTAAGAAAATACAACTTGTTATATGATGTCATAAAACTTGACACAAACTAAAATATAGATATTTTTATTACGATAAATTAAGTACTTGTATTTTTTGAAACTAATATTAAGAATATAAAAGTTTTTATTAAGAAGTTGAAATTAAAATAAATACTTAATCAAAATAAATTATTTCAATCAAAAAACTATCGAGATTTCGATAGTTTTTTTATTATGCACATTATCATAAAATTATTATATTCAAAGAAATACTATTTATTTTCTTTTATAACTTAAACCAACAAGGTTTAACACCTTATTCATTTTTCTACTTGCAATTGAAGTTGCTTTTTGAGCACCTTGCTCCAGTCATTCTTCCACTTCTTTAGAGTTAATCAATTGTTTGTACCTGTCTTGTATATTTTTAAGTAAATCAACAACAACAGAAGTAACTTCGTCTTTCAATACACCATAATCTTTGCCTTTAAAATAGTTTTCTGTTTCTTCAATATCTTTATTTGTTAAAGATGAATATATTGTCAAAAGATTACTTACTCCGGGTTTATTTTCTGGGTCATAACGGATGATATTCTCAGAGTCAGTCACAGCTGATTTAATCTTGTTTTTAACAACTTCCAAATCATCTAACAAAGCAATATAACTTTTAGGGTTTGTGCTAGATTTAGACATTTTTTTAGTTGGATCTTGTAAATCCATTATTTTGGAACCTATTTTTGGCGTATATTCACCAGGCAATGTAAACATTTCTCCAAACTTGTTATTCATTCTTTCGGCAATGTTTCTTGTTAACTCAATATGCTGTTTTTGATCTTTACCAACTGGAACTAGTTCTGCATCATAAAGCAATATATCAGCAGCCATCAATGTTGGATATGTCAACAAACCTGTTGGAACAAACTCTGTACCATTATCTGATTTGACCTTAGAAGCTTTATCCTTGAATTGTGTCATTCTTTGTAGTTCTCCTAATGTTGTATTACAAGTCAATATTCAACCTAATTGAGTGTGTTCAAGGACATCACTTTGCAAAAATATTGTTGATTTTTCAGGGTCCATACCGCAAGCAAAATAAAGAGCCACCATACTTTTAATATTATTTCTTAATGACGCTTTGTCAATCGGTGTAGTAATACCATGTAAATTAGCAACAAATACAAACATTTCAAACTCTTCTTGAAGATCTACAAAATTCTTCATAGCACCAATATAATTTCCTAATGTCATTTGACCGGTTGTGGTTATACCAGATATCATTCTTTTTTTATTCATTTTAATACTCCTTAAAGTTTTACATAACTAATTATACAATTTATTTATTTTTATAAAATAAATAAGTAAAATTAATGGAAAGGGCGGTATTTATGTTCAAATTCAATGTTGTTAAAAATGATTATGATTCTACTATAAAACTAAGTAAGGAACTTATCGAAAAGTTATACCTTAAAGGTTGAGTATTAGAAGAATCAAACCCTAATTTCGTTTTTGTAATAGGGGGTGATGGTACCTTTTTGAAAGCTGTTGCCAAATATCAAAATCAATTACAGAAAACAAAGTTTATACCCTTTAAATTAGGGGGTATTGGTTTTTATACCAACAAAAATAGAGTGGATGACTTTGAACAAATACTGGAAATGATTGAGGAAGAAACTTATAGTATTTATGAATATGAAGTTTTAGAAATCAAAAACGGTCAGAATCGTTTCTATGCAACGAATGAGATAAAAATATTAAATGAGCGAACAGCACTTTATATAGATATTTTTATCAATAACGATTATTTGGAAACCTTTCATGGAACAGGTCTTGTAATATCTACTTCAAATGGAAGTACAGGGTATATAAAATCAACGGGTGGAGCTGTAATTTTACCTAAAAATCAAATGTTATATCAATTACAAGAACTTGTCCCTATAAGCACCAATAAATTCAGAACACTCAATTCTCCAATAATATTAAACAACAGTTATAAGCTTAATTTGAAATTAGAGAGTATCAATGAACTTTTGATTTGCGATACTCAAGTCATAAAGTTAATCGACAAACAAATCTCAATTAAAGTAAGTGATATCAAAGTAAGTGTAATTAGCCACCAATGTGAAAAAGAACAAAGTGAAATCAAAGTTCTAAGAGATATATTTATTAAAGATAAGGAAAAAGTGATTTAATGGATCTTACAACAATTCTGATAACATTTACTTTTATTATATTAGCCTTAATGCTATTTACTTATTTATCAATTGCTAAAAGAATTAACATCAAATTCAAAAAAAATAAATTAATAAATATTGAAACAGCATTCACTTATCCAAACATAATAAAATATCTGGGTGGAATAGAAAATATTGAAGAAATTGATGATAATAACAAAATAAAACTGGTAAGTACTTCCCTAGTTAATCTTAAGAGTCTTAAAAAGTTAGGATTAAAAGTTAGCATTGAAGATGATAAAGTATCCTTATATATAAAAGGCTTTGATCTTAGTAATTTTTATAGAAGATTAAAAAAGGACTTGTCAAATCAAATTTAATATATAACTTCGTTATTAGATCACTATCTAATAACGAAGTTATTTTATTTTTTAAAAATTTTCATATACCTATAGATACCACCATCAAGGTAATCGGCGTCATACCCTTTTTCTCTTAAAAATTGTGCTGCTTGAGAGCTTCTGTTACCAGCATTACAAACAGTTATAATTTTCTTATTCTCGTGATTTTTTAAGATTTCTTCATAATTACTATGTAAATAATTCATCTCATAATTAACGGCTCAATCTAATTTAGCGAGTGTTTTCACTTCCAAAACAGTTCTTACATCTATTGTTAGAACTTGGTCTTTTATTTCATTGTAATCAGTCACATTTATTCCCATACTTAACTCCTTAGTTACTACTTATTATTATAATTCAATAAATGAACAATATGTATAGCATCACTGCTTAATGTTTATATACTCAAAATTAACTTAAAAATGAAGCTTTTCTCTACTAAATCTGTTTCAATTGAACAAATAAAAGCTAATATGAATATCAATTGATTCTTCCACTTATTTCTTTTAGCATAACTAAAAAACTTATAGTACTATTCTTCGTGAATTGATATAATAAATAAGTTGATAAACATATAAAAGGAGATATAAAATGAATAAAGAAAGTAAATTAGCAAAAATTGCCTACATATTGATGATTGTGAGTACAGTATTATCGTCATTTCTTATTATTACTTTGGCATGAATGATTCCAATGACATTAGCTGTTAAAAAAAGGGTAAACGAATATTCAGATTCACTTGTTTTAGGAATTTGTTGTTTACTATTTACTGGAACATTTGGGTTCGTATCGGGTATACTACTACTTGTTAACAAACAAGAAAGTTATGACGAAATTGATAATACAAGTGTTGAGCAAAATGTTAACTAGGTTTGAATTAAGTTACAAAAAATTAGAATCTAGTTGAGATAAGAAATAAATGAAAAAATATTATTGAAGTTTTGGCATAAGTGCATCTGTTCTTAGTATTGCTATGAGTATAGTAAGCTTTTCGATGGCCTTATTATTCACAAATGAATTATTAAATAAAGGTTTTATTTTAATACCGCTAATTTATATTTTGTGTTCATTCTTCATGATATTTTTTTCTATTTCATGTCTTGTTTTGATCAGTTTTGTAAATAAACAAAATAACGTATTGATTGGGTCTAAATTACTTATTGCTATAAATATTATTTGATTCTTTTTATATTTATATTTAATTATATTTAATTCTATTTTTAAAGCCGCGTTTATGATCAATTTGTTTCTATTAATCGTAGTTTTTATTATGGTTACTTTTTCAATTTTGTTTATTATTAAAGCAATAAAACATAAAGGGTATGTGATCTTTACCAATAAATATAAAGAAAAATATAATACATACAATGAGAAAATTAACACCGCATACAAATTAATGTTAGCGGGAACAATAATTAACTCGTTTTTAATATTACCCTTAGCCTGATTGATACCTATGACATTGAAAACTAAGAAACTTATCTATGTATATGATGAAAGTACCACTCTAGGGTTGTGCAGTATGATTTTTGGAAATATATTTAATTTTATAGCAGGACTTTTTATATTAAATAATAAATCATCTGATTACAAATTGTTGAATAACAAATCATCGCAAGCAATAAAAAATAAGAATGGGTTGGTCTATATAAATGTATTTGAAAAACAATAAAAATATTGTAGTATTTAGCAATCAAATACTAAATAAATACGTACATATGAAAAATCCACATAGTTTTTTTGGTTTTAATAATTATTTATGATGCAACTTACATTTACCACTTTTTTGAAGTAATCTAGAAAGTGTTATAAAATTATTTTTTAAATACTTCTTAGTGAGTTTGAACAAATTTTACCGAATTTGTAAAGATTCAATATCATACATCTTAAATAAAGATGTTTTTTTTATTTCTTATGAATGAACTTTTCTTGACTAAGAAATGTGCAAAAATATGTAGGATTTCTCTTTAAAATATTATAAAATTAATTTAACGATTTAAAATATTATTTGGCATAAAGAACTACTAATAATAGAGAAATTTTAAAAATATTCACAAAAAAGTAAATATAACCTATAATTAGAGAGTTGAATTATCTGTTTGTAATCATGAACTTTTATAGAATGATTACATTATCTATAATAAAAAAATCAAATTTTATAATTTGCAAGTAAGGAGAAAATTTATGGCAGAAATAAAATTCTTGGCACTTGGTGGTCAAGACGAAAGAGGAAAAAATATTTTCATAGTTAGTGTTGATGATGATTTATTCGTTTTCGATGCAGGTATCAAATTCCCAGAAAGAAGTATATTAGGTATTGATGTTGTAATACCAAGTTTTGATTATCTAAAGGCTAACTCAAAAAGAATTAAGGGAATATTTTTATCAAACCCAAGTAGTAATAATGCAGGATCAATAAGTTATATTTTAAGAGATATTGATGTTCCTGTTTATTGCAATGAGCTAACAACAACAATATTAAAATATCGTAATCTTAAATACAGAATCAAAAATAGAGAAAATAACTTCAAAATAATCAAAGATAAAGAAATAATAAAGTTTGGTAAGAACAGTATCGAAGTTTTTAGAGCCACTGCAAGCTTCCCTGAGTCTTTTTGTTTCGCATTACATACAGAGGATGGAACAATTGTTTATGCTGGGGATTACATAATGGATGGTAATGAACAATCTTGATTCTCTACTGATATGAACCACTTATCTAAGATTTCAGAAAAAGGAGTCCTAGCTTTCATAAGTGATTCAGAATTTGCTTCAAGAATTGGATATACTGTTCCTAATCATAGAATTGAAAAATACATTACAACTCCGATGAAGGATATGAAACACAGAATAGTTTTAGGGATATTTGAAGAGGATGTATTTAAACTTTTTGAAATTATAAGACAGGCAAAAGAGCAAGGAAGAAAAATGGCCATATATGGCAAAACTTTAGTGAAAGTTGTTGAATCAAAAATCATTCAAGATTCATTGGGAATTTCTAAAAATGACATAATTTCTTTAGAAGAATATGCTAAATCTGAAGATGGTATCCTTATTTTAACAGGAGCCGGTGACTTATTATATTCAAGAATGGCGAAAATAGCTGCAGGAAACGACGACATTATTGAGTTTTCTGAAAAAGATGTAATAATATTAGCAACTCCACCAGCAGCTGGTGTTGAAAAAAGACATGCAGAGATATTAGATGAATTAGCAAGAACTAATGCAAAATTGATTGCCTTAAGTGATAAAAATATTTGATCTATGAGAGCAAGTTACGAGGATATCAAACTTATGACAAGGATAATGAACCCAAAAAGTTTTATTCCTATAAAAGGTTTGTACAAAGACTTTTTATGTGCTGAAAAAGCGGCACAAGAAGCTGGTATTAAACCTGAAAATATCCAACTTATAAACAATGGACAAGTACTTAAAATTAACAAAAATGGAAAATTAATAATTAGTTCAGAAGTAGTTAAAACTAGCGATGTTTACGTTGATGGTATTGGAGTCGGGGATATTGGTGCTGTTGTTTTAAACGAAAGAAAACAATTAGCAACTGATGGAGCAGTTATCATCGGGGCTAATTTGGATGACAAAACTAAAGAATTAGTCTCTTTAATAGATATTCAAATGAGGGGTGTTATTTATATACAAGATGACAACCCTATATTCAAACTTCTACAAAAACAAATTATTGATATATTTGATAAACATCGAGAGGCTATGAAAATAAACCCAAACTCATACGATATGTCCTTAATTAAAAAGGAAATAATATCTCGTACCCGCTCAACTTTAAAACAAGACACTGGGAAGCAACCAATTGTTTTAGTAATAGTTAACGAAATCAATACAGGTTCTTTCTATGAACCGAGAAGAAGAGCAACCAGTTTTAACACGAGGGTTGTTAATACAAATAAAACAATCGCCGGTAACTCAAATGATAGTACTGACTAATAATTTCACTATAATATTTTTTTAGTGTTTTAAAAAGAATTTTACTTTAACTAAGCTTATAATATAAGTGTTAAAGGGGAATAAGATGATGAAAAAATTAAGATTAGTGTTAGGTGTGTTCGGAGCCTCAGTAACAAGTTCATCTCTTGTGGTATCTTGTGGTAAAAAAACTGATGAATTTTGGAAAGAAGATTACAGTAAACTCACTGAAAAAGAAAAAACGGAGTTGATTATTTCTTTAAATAAAGAAATTGAGGCTTTCAAGGAATGATTGGATGACGAAAGTTCTAAGAATAATCCACCAAAAGAAGGTAATCCGTTAATCAATTCGGATAATGTCTACAAAACCTTAGTATTTCTGGATGCTATGTATAAAATATCGCTAATTCCAGGAGCAAAAGATATTTGTACGGAGAATAAAATAGAAAATTGAATGCCACAAGACTCTGATGATGACAAGGTCGAGACAATAAAGATTATTGTAGAGAGAGTAAGTCACGAAAGAGATATCATAAGCAAAGAAGCTGCTTTTGAGGTTCGAGAACACACTAAAAACTGAGTTTATAAAAAAAACGTATATTAAATAAAGTTATCTTTTGATAACTTTATTCTTTTTTTACTTGAAAACTTATAACTTATCCTTTAATTATGTTAGAATTTTTTAAATATATTCTATTTTCATTTATATTAAAAATAGAGACTAAATTATATTAAAATGATAAATATAAGGGCAAATAAACAAAGGAGTTTTTATGAATAATTATAATGGTTTTCCGGGCTTACCAAATGATAATGATAGAACTAAAGCATTCACTGTTCATAAAAAACAAAGAAGGTCTGACTCTATTGGGTGGATTCTAACAGCTTTAATCTTATTTTTTTTGAATATAATGTCACTAGGTAGGATAACAATAGTTGGTCAATTATTAGATGATATAATTTTTACTTTGCCATTTGGTTGGTTTAAGTATTTTTTATACTTGCTATTTTTCATAGTGGTTTTTGCCGTGTATTTTGGTATAAAGTTTAAGCCAAAAAAAAGATTTTTGGCAATGATATTCCTTACTTGAATAATGTTTTGTTGAATATTTACCTCAGTTTTATTTATATGCGCTTACCACATAAATAATCCTGGCCTAGTTATTGAACATTATTGAAGCAAAAGTATTCTTCAAGACTCTATCAAATCATATTTAGCAACTTGAAAGCTACACTCATTTTTTGGCAATGCAGAAGGTAGTTTACTTTGGTCAAGTCCAACAAGTTATTTTACCACTTGAGCTGGGGGTGGATTAATAGGAGCAACTTTGGCAGGAATTTTTTCATATACAACAATATATGGTTCTTTAATAGTGGCAACTTTCTTCTTCTTTCTTAATATGATGTGAATTTTTACAGGAAATCCTTTTTATTTCTTTAAACCTAAGCATAAAAGAGTGTTTAAAAGGTTAAGAATTCTTTCATTAAGGGGAAAGAATAATAATTCAAAGGCAAGAGTTAAAACTAAAAAAGGTATTTTTAATATTATAAGTATTGATGAAGAAATCAATCTGAATGATGTTGATATAATTTCTTCTATTAAGGACTCTGATATAACGATTGAATTACCAAGTTTTAGAAAAGAAATGACTTCAGAAATTTATCAACAACCAGACGAAAAGTTTTACAGTTCAAATCTGGATATAGAAGTGCCTAAAATTAATAATCCTATTAACTTTGATGATCACAAGTATATGAAAAGAGATGAACCAATTTATGCACGCGGGGTTAAAGGGTATAGAAAAGTTGTCACTGAAAATCATGATAACGTTGAGAGTGATATAAATAGTCAAAAGGCTCCAACTCAAGTTACTAATGATTTTGATTTTGAGAAGCAATTTTTACCAAGACGTAAACCAAAAGAAAATTTTGATTACACAATACCATTAGAGTCAAAATATGGTAACGTGTCAACTGAGGAAGCTAGACAAAAGTTTAGCAAAGAGACTTCAATTACCCCACACGGTGCTAACGGTCATACAAAAGAAATAATAAAAGAATTAGTTAAAAAACCAGTTAATAAAGAAGGACCTAGTCAAATTTCACTAGAAGACTTTATAAATAGTAGTATCGAGGAAAAAGAGAAAAAAAATAACTCGCTATACAGTATTGATGACTATACTTCTCCTATGGAAGATATTTTTACTAAGTCAATTATTAACCCTGGTAATAGTTTTGTTAACAGATCAAATAATAATCAAACAATTGAAATAAATTCAAACAAAGCGGTTGATAAAGAAATATTCGTAAATGCTGGTTATAGTTTACCAAAAACAGAATTATTAAATCCAGATACAAACACTCAAAATGAGTTGCTTGAAATTAGAGAGAAAGCTAAACTAAAAGCCAAGGCTATTAATGATACATTCGCACAGTTTGGTGTAAAAGCAACTGTTAACAATATGAATATTGGTCCAAGTGTTACGAAGTTTGAGGTTTTACCAGGAGTAGGTACAAAAGTAAACAGTATTACAAGCTTAGAAAATGACCTAAAATTAGCATTAGCTAATCAAAATGTTAGAATTGAAGCTCCAATTCAAGGTAAGGCAGCAGTTGGTATCGAGGTACCGAACGATAAAGCAGCCATTGTCCCATTTAGAAGCGTAATTGAAAATGTTCCTTTGAAAAATATGAATTCAAAGTTACTTTTTGCAATTGGAAAAAACGTAAGTGGAGAAATGTTATTTGGAGAGCTTGATAAAATGCCTCACTTATTAGTTGCTGGTTCAACAGGTAGTGGTAAATCAGTTATGATAAATGGTATTATTTCTTCTATATTAATGAGATCTAAACCACACGAAGTAAGGTTTCTAATGATAGACCCTAAAAAAGTAGAATTATCAATTTATTCTTCAATACCTCATTTATTGGCACCAGTTATAAGTGATATGAATCTCGCAAATAGTGCCTTAAAAAAAGTAATAAATGAAATGGAAAGAAGATATGCTCTATTCACAAGTAATAGTGTCAAGAACATTGAAGGTTATAATTCTAAAATGTCAGCACCTTCAAGAAGATTACCGTACTATGTAATCATTATCGATGAGTTGGCTGATTTAATGATGACAGCTAACAAAAAAGATGTTGAGGACTCTATCATGAGACTTACTCAAATGGCAAGAGCAGCAGGTATACATTTAATTGTAGCTACTCAAAGACCATCAACAGATGTCTTGACAGGGGTAATAAAATCAAATATTCCAGCCAGAATTGCTTTCTCTGTTGCTAGTTCAATCGACTCTAGAACAATACTAGATTCTGGTGGAGCAGAAAAACTGATTGGGAGAGGTGATTTACTTTATGTGCCACCAGGAAGTTCATCTTTAATAAGGGCACAAGGTTCATTTATTAGCGATGAAGAAATAGAGAAATTAGTTTATCATTGTTCAAATCAACAACCTCAAATATTTGATGAAGAGTTTATGATTGAAGAAAACGAATATAACGAATATGGTGGTGGTTCCTCTTCTCAAAGAGATCCAATGTTTGATGAAATAAGGTCTTATGTTGTTAGAGAACAAAAAGCTTCAACTAGTTTATTGCAAAGGAAATTCTCTATAGGATATAATAGAGCTGCCAAAATAATTGATGAACTTGAAGAATATGGTGTAATTGGCCCTCAAAACGGTTCAAAATCACGAGAAGTTTATGTAAAAAATGAAGAATTATAAAAAAACACATTAGCAATGTGTTTTTTTAATGGTATAAAATATAATATTGAAAGAGGTAACAATATGAAACTTGCATCACAATTAAAGACAATTCCAGAAAAACCAGGTTGTTATCTATACTTCAATAAAGACGATAAAGTCATTTATGTCGGAAAAGCTAAAAACTTAAAAAAAAGAGTGAACTCTTATTTTAATAAGGCACATAATTTTAAGACAACTAAGCTAGTTCGTGAGATTTTTAAACTTGAAACTATAATAACAGATAATGAGAAGGAGTCTCTTCTTTTAGAACAAAATCTAATAAAAAAATATAAGCCAAGATTTAATATTGTATTAAATGATGATAAAAGTTATCCTTATATTGCAATAACAAATGAAAAAGACCCGATGTATTTGTATACACGTAATTATGATAGAAAAAACAAGATCTCTTTTGGTCCATTACCAGATGGGACAAGTGCTAGAAATATCATGAGAACATTAGAAAGAATTTATCCATTGCGTAGATGTAAAGGTAATTTAAATAAACCTTGTATACATTATCATATAAACCAATGCAGTGGTGCTTGCTTTAAAGAAGTAAATAAAGATTACTATGATAAACAAATTAGACTAGTTCAAGATTTCTTTGACGGAAAGTCAACTGATGTCAAAGAGAAATTACAACAAAAAATGTTTTTAGCTTCAGAAAACCTTCAGTTTGAAGAGGCTCAGAGAATCAAAGAAATAATAAGACATATGGAATTTACACTTATACAACAAAGTGTTGATTTAAATGACAATCTTAATAGAGATGTATTCAATTATTTTGAGTACGATAATTATATTTGCTTTACAGTTTTATTTTATCGCGGCGGAAAATTAGCCCTTAAGGACCAAGATATATTCAAATACGAAGGCCAAAACATTTTCGAAATGATGAAAAGTTTTGTGATGCAAATTTATGCAAAAAATATATTATCAGACTACATTATTCTACCTTCTGAAATAGAGTTGGATGATCTTAAACAATTATTTGGAAACAAGGTGCTTGATGAAAATGACACTATATCTAAAAAACTTTTAGATCTAGCTAAAAAGAATGCTCAAGAGTTTCTATATCAAAAAATTAATTACAGTGATCAAAATGTTTTAACAAAAGAAGAATTGTTAACAGAATTGCAAAACACTTTAAACTTACCCAAATTCCCATCTCATATAGAAATGTACGACGTAGCAAATATTCTAGATGAGTTCGTAACTGGTGCAATGGTTGTTTTCAAACAAGGTGTTCCAAGTAAGAATGATTTTAGAAAATACAATATTGATATTGAACACCCCGACGATTATCACAGAATGCAAAATATGATAGAACGTAGATACTCTAAGGATAAAGATGATCATGGTAAGTGAGCAGACTTAATAATCATGGATGGGGGTATTATTCAAGTAAACGCAGCAAGAGAAACACTTAATAAACTTGGTATCAACATACCTATAATTGGTCTTGTTAAAAATGACCACCATAAAACAGAATATATTTTCAACCACGATAATCAGAAAATTTATCTTGAAAAAAATACACAATTATTTAAAATGTTAGAAAGTTTTCAAATGAGAGTGCATAATTTTGCAATCTCCGGATTTAGAAAAAGACAATCCAATAACCTATTGAAGGATGATTTGGTTACTAATGTAAAAGGTCTAGGTCCAACAACTGCTAAAAAGCTTTACGAAAGTTTTCTGACTTTAAAAAATATTAAGGCTGCTAGTTTTGATGAATTATTAGCGATTATAAAAAATAAACAAACAACAAAAAACTTATTTGAATATTTAGGTAAGGAAGAAGCAAATGAAAAATAATAAAGAAAAATCAAAACTTAAGACATCTAAGAATGATGTTATTGTTTTTGAAAAAATAAAAGTACCTTTTTGAAAAGTTGAAGACTTAAAAGATATAACAAAGATGGCAATTCCTATCTTTGTGCAATTATTATTCAATATAATCATTGCCCAAATAAATTTAATAGCTATAAATTGATATGATGGTGGTGTTTACTCTGAAGCTGTTTCAAAAGCAGTGTTAAGTTATAATACGTTACAGTTCATTCCAAGTTTGATCTCGACAGGAACAATCGTAGTAGCAGGTAATTTGATTGGTCAAGGCAGAAAAGATGAAGTTTCTAGAGTAGTGGTATCTGGACTAATAGTAAATTTAATGATAACTTCAATAATTTTTGTTTTTATTGAATCATTTGCAGAGCAAATTGTAAAATTAATGGAAGCAAAAGACACTCCTATAATAGGTGCTAACACATATGAAAAAAGCGAATTAAACTTTGTATCAAAATATTATCGCTTTTTGAACATAAATTTAGTGTTGTTATCAGTAACCCAAGTATTTGTAGCTGGCCTTCAATCTATGAAGAAAAGCTTACACGTTACTATTGGTGCGATACTAGCAAATGTAATTGATTTGATAGTAGTAATGGTGATTCTATATGCTACTAATGTCAACCCCGTTTATAGTGCGCTTTCATTAACTGTAACTGGGATTTTTCAAGCTATATATATGATGTTTATGAATTTTAAGTTTATAGATTTTAAAATTAATAAGAAAAAACAATTAAGCTGAAAATACTCAATTGAAACTATTAAAACTGGTTTACCAATAACAATCGAAATGGGTGTTTGAAATTTATGTAACTTTGCGACAGGAATCGCAATAGCTAAACTATCAACAAATGCACCAATCAGTAACGAGTTTTCATGATTAGTGTTGCATCGTGACGCGAATAATATCGGACAATATTCTGCCGCTTTTATACAAGCTATGGGAACGGTTACATCAGTGTTTGTAGCTAGAAAAATTGGTGCAAATGATCGACAAGGAGCTTATGAAACTGGTATAAATTGTTGAAAGGCAGCTATTTATGCCACAATAATATCTAATATTGTGATGATTTGTCTATCGTGGCCGATGTTGAAACTACTAAATACACCAACCGAATATATTTGACCTTGAGGAATTACATTACTTTTAATATTCTCTGTAAAACTTTTAGTTGATACTGTAAATATGACTTTATTAAGAGCTTTGTGAAGTGCTGGTGATTTATGATATCCAATAATAATATCATTTATAACTATGGGTATTGGTATGGTTGCTATACCATTTACCATCGTCTATGCTTTTAATGCTGTTGGTGGATTTGGATTAATATTTGTTTATTTAGGAATAATTATAGACCCTCTAACAAGGTCTATAATTTACATAATAAGATGATTAAAAGGAAAATGACAAAATTATATACATATTATTGATTAAAAAATGTATAATATCATAGTTAACAAAGGGGACTAATATGACAGATAAAGATATTATATTAACTGAGGAAGGTCTTAAGGAACTTAAAGAAGAATTAACTCATTTGATTAATGTAGTAAGACCACAAGTAATCGAAGAACTAGTTGAAGCACGTGCTCAAGGAGATCTTTCTGAAAATGCAGATTATGATGCGGCAAGAAATAGACAAGCAGAAGTTGAAGCTCGTATTAAAGAAGTTGAAGCTATGCTTTCAAAGGCTAAAATCATTGAAAGTTCAGATAAAAAAACATTTGAAGTTAAAATTGGAAGCAAAGTAACTTTTATGAATACAAAAACAAAAAAAATATCAACTGTTAAAATCGTAGGTGCGATTGAGGCAGATCCTTTTGAACATAAAATTTCAAATGAATCTCCATTAGCTAAAGCGATGATCGGTAGATCAGTTGGAGATACAATGGAAATCCGTGAATTAAAAGAACCATACAAAATAACAATTGAAGAAATTTCTTAAACCTATACATTAGGTTTTTTTAAATGGGAGAATAATATGTTAAGTATTCAAAAAACATATAAGAATAGTTGACCAACGTTATTTATGGTAGGTACCCCAATAGGAAATTTAAGTGACATTTCTCAGAGATCGATAGAAGTACTTAAAAAAGTAGACATCATTTATTGTGAGGACACAAGAGATAGTCAAAAATTACTAAAAAGTTTAAAGATAATCAAACCTTTAAAAGCACTTCATAAATTTAACGAACATGAAAAACTAGAAGAAATTAAAAATGACTTAATTTTGCAAAAAAATATTGCAATTATAAGTGATGCAGGGGTACCAGGTATTTCTGATCCTGGAACCCAAATAATTAATGCTCTTAAAATTGATGAAACTTTAAACTTTAATGTCACAGCTGTTAATGTAGGTCCTGCTTATATTCATGCCGCGATAATGTCAAGTTTTAACTTTTATGAAAATATTTTTTTAGGTTTTTTAGATAAAAAAAGTAAGGCGCAAGAAAGTAAAATAGTTGACTTAATAACTTTTTTAAATGACAAGAATTATAAAGCGGTGATTACAATATATGAGTCTGTACACCGTATAATTTCAACAATTAATTTTTTAAACCAAATACTGAACGGTGACACTAAAATCGCTGTTGTAAGAGAAATAACTAAGCTTAATGAAGAAGTTATTTTAGGTACCATTGATGAAGTATCCAATTATATGAACTCAAATGATTTCATATGTAAAGGAGAATTTGTAATTGTCATTGACAAAAATGCCTCATTAAGCTCAATTACTTCAAAAGAAACTGACTTTCGAGGTGAAATAATAAAATTAGTTGAACAAGGAATATCAAAAAAAGAAGCTATTAAGTCAGTATCAAAAAAATATAAACTAAATAAAACAGATTTGTATAATGATTTTCATAAAAAATAGTAATTATTCTTATATCTTTACGAAAATATATTTGGAGGTAAATATGAGAGAATTAACTATTCATGAAAAACATCAAATTAGAGGTGGTGCTGGAGTATCTGGATCTTTATTTGGAGGAATCGCTTCAATAATCAGTTCAGTAACCTCGTTCGTTGAAGATATGTATTCCGATATTGTTTCAACAGTATTTTTATTTAATCATGCGAATGACTATGATAAGTTAGATATGAAAATTGGAAAAAATACAATAAAATTGGATAATACATCTTCGAATAAGCTGAGTTTGGAACACAAAAATCAAGTTGTCGACCACACCCTTCCACTATTTTAAAAAAAGGTCTTGGACCTTTTTTTAAAATATGTTAATATAATTACACCCCTAGGGGTATAGGAGAGAGATATGGCAAAGACTAATAGAGAAGAAAAATTAAAGTCAGATTTAATTAAACAATTAAAAATTATTAACGGACAAGTAACAGGTCTTATTAATCAAATTGAAAAGGATAAGTACTGCATTGATATAATCAACCAAGTTAATGCTGTTAGAGCCTCTTTACACTCTGTTTCAAAAAAATTAATCACAGATCACATTGATGGTTGTGTAAAAAGTGATAAAAATAATGAAAAATATATTGAGGAAATAAAAAATTTAATTGATAAGATTTCAAGATAAGAGGAATATATGAAAGAAATTCAAGTTACATTAACAAATATAAAATGTGAGGGTTGTGTAAAGAAAATAAAAAAATTAGTAAAAAAAGAGAAAGACTTTGTTATTACCCATGTCGTTCCAGAAACAAAAGTAGCTACCATTAATTATGATGAGTCTAAAATAAGCTCAAGTGATATAAAACTAATTTTAAAGAAGATAGGTTATATGTAATTTATGAAAAGAGAATTCTCCCTCGAAGGTATGAGTTGTACTAATTGTGCAAAAACAATCAATAACTCTCTTTCTAAAAGTCAAGGCATTAAAAAAGTAAAAGTATCATTACCACTTAAATCTTTAATCGTTGAGTGTGATGAGGAAATCAATAGCGAGCACATAATAGATTTAGTTAAAAAACTAGGTTATAAAGCTGAAGAAAAAACTGGAAGTTTTGAAACAAAACTATGAGATAGGGAAGCAAAGTCCTATTTGATAAGATTCATTTTGGCTGCCACTTTAACCTTTCCTTTATTATTAGGAATGTTTTTAGGTTTATTTAAGTATGAGAGTACTTTAACTGCTATATTAAATAATCCAATTTATCAGCTTATTACAATTATAATAATAGAGTTTTTTATTGGTTATACATTCTTTATTTCATCATATTATTCGATTATCAATAAAAAACTAAATATGAATATTTTAGTAGTATTAAGCACAACTTTAGCGATTGCATTGAGCATATATAAATCAATTAAAAATAATTGAACATATATTCATGGAGATCATTTATTCTTCGAAACTGCTGGAACAATAATTACATTAATTTTACTGGGAAAATTATTAGAAAGTCTTGCTAAGAATAAAGCAAAAAGCTCTATGGATTTGATTTCAAAGTTGGTCCCACAAAAAGTTTTGAAAAAAAAGGATAATGAAATAATTGAATGTTCTTTAAGTGATTTAATATTAAATGATATAGTTATTGTAAAAAATGGTATGTTAGTTCCAATTGATGGAAAAGTAATCAATGGCGAAGGGTGAGCCGATAATTCTATTATAACTGGTGAATCTAAACCCATTCATATAGCAAATAATTATAATATTTTTGCTGGCACCACTTTGGTAGAGGGCTATATTGAAATACTATTTGAAAAAAAACAAGAAGATTTTATGATAAATAGAATAGTAGATTTATTAAAGAATGCTCAATCTAATGACATTGCTATCCAAAAGCTTGTTGATAAAATTACGGCATATTTCGTACCTTTCTTGATAATGTTAGCCATTGTAACGTTTCTTGGCTGAGTTCTATATGATAAATATGTTTCAGAGAGAGCCATTTTAAATGCAATTACCACTTTGATTATTGCTTGTCCTTGTGCACTTGGACTTGCATCGCCAATAGCTATTATAGTCGGATCTAGTAAAGCAGCACAAAATAATATTTTGTTCAAAAACGGCGATGTTATTGAAAAATTGGCAAAAGCAAATGTTTTTGTATTTGACAAAACAGGTACTTTAACTCATGGAAATATTAAAATCAACTCAATTAATATCAAAAATGACACTTTTGATAAAGACTATATGTTGAGCTTATTAAAATCCCTAGAAATGAAATCTTCACATCCTATTGCTAAAGCATTAATAAATGAGCTACCTAATTACAAGACTTTTCCTGTAGAAAATTTTACAACCCATACATCAAAGGGTTTAAGTGGAATAGTCAATGAACATAAAATAAAAGTAGGATCAAACAATTGACTATTAGATAAAGAAAAACCTTATAATAAGTCAGATAATAAATACTTCTCGATATTGAATTTAGTTATTGATGAAGTATATTGTGGATATTTAGAATTAAGTGATACTCTAAGAGAAAACTCAAGTACGTTAATTGAAAAACTTAACAAACTTAAAATAAAAACAATTTTATTATCAGGAGATGATGCAAAACCGGTTGAATATATTGCAAATATGACTAATATTAAAGAATTTCACAGTAAAAAAACAGTTCTTGAAAAAGAAAAGATTATAGAGAGTTTAAAACAAGAAAAAAACACTGTAGTAATGGTTGGAGATGGAGTGAATGATGCTTTAGCATTAAAAAAAGCTGATATAGGTATTACTCTATCCAGTTCGCTAGACATTGCTTTAGAAGTTAGTGATATCATAATAACAAGTGAAGACATTTTACTAATAATTAAGGCAATCAAAATAGCTAAAAAAACACACTTTAAAATAAAAACCAACTTATTTTGAGCTTTTATTTATAATATTTTAAGTCTACCTCTTGCTGCTTTTGGTCTTTTATTGCCTCAAATAGCAGCTGCTACTATGATGTTATCTTCTTTGTCGGTGGTTATAAATTCACTTTATTTTAATACAAAAAAACTCTCGTAAAAATAGTTGTTATTAAATTTAAAGAAAAGTTAGTAATTCATTTAAAAAAAGTATAAAATAATTTAGGTTGCTAGTTTCAACCGCTCTTTTGTATGTTATAAGAAGGTAAAACTCACATACAAGGCGAGTCTAGACTGGAGGAATATATATGTTCGCAATTATTAAAACAGGTGGTAAACAAATAAAGGTTCAACCCGGTGACGAAATCTACATTGAAAAGGTTTCGGTAGAGGAAGGACAAAAAATTACTTTTAACGAAGTGTTGGCTACAGATACTGCAATAGGAACACCATTAGTAAAAGATGTTATTGTAATGGGTACTATAGTTAAACAAGGAAAAGGTAAAAAACTTAGAGTTGTAAGATATCACCCAAAGAAAAATGTTAACAAAGTTTATGGTCATAGACAACCATTTACAAAAGTTAAAATTGATGATATATCTGTTGGGGGTAAAGTTTCAAAATCTGTTGAAGCAAAACCAAGTACTAATACAACTGAAAAAGCATCATCAACTAAGGCCGTAGCTTCAACAGCTAAAACAGCTGCAACAACAAAAACATCAACAACTAAAGTAGCAGCTTCAACAACAAAAACATCAACACCTAAAGCAGCAGCTTCAACAACAAAAACATCAACACCTAAAGCAGCAACTTCAACAACAAAAACAAAATCTGCTGAAACAAAAACTAAAAACGAGGAATAGTATGATAGTTGCTGAGTTTTATAAAGAAAATAATAGCTTCTTTAAAATAATCATTAGTGGTCATGCTAACTCAGATAAATACGGAAAAGATTTAGTTTGTGCTGGTATAACAGCAATAGTTAATGGAAGTTTGAATGCGTTTGATAAAAAATGTGGTAAAAATGTCGAGATAATAGTAGAAGAAAATAAAATTTCTATCATCATCCTAGAGAGCGATAAATTATTACAAGAGTTTGTAGATTTTTTAAAAATACAATTAGAAACGATTCAAATTCAATATCCAAAAAATATAAAGATAAAGGAGGTGCTTTAAAATGCGTTTTTTATTAGGTTTACAATATTTTGCTTCTAAAAAGGGAGTAGGATCAACAAGAAACGGAAGAGATTCAGAATCAAAACGTTTAGGAGCTAAAAAAGCTGATGGGCAATTTGCAAATGCTGGCTCAATTATATTTAGACAAAGAGGAACTAAGATCCATCCAGGAAATAACGTTGGTAGAGGCGGGGATGATACTTTATTCGCTCTAGTCTCAGGTATAGTTAAATATCAAAGATTTGGGAAAAACAAAACACGTGCTGTAGTAGTTCCACAAGAAATAAAATAAAAAAAGACTCTACAAAGGAGTCTTTTTTTAAAAGAGGTTAAAATGAACACATTGATTACAATTTCTATCACACTATTATTAGCCTTCTGTGCTTTAGGTTTATTTGTTTTTATTTATTTAATCAAGAATAATAACTTAAAAAAGGTCGAGAAGGAACTTGCAAATTTCAAAATGAAGTTTTCAAACGACACAGATAAAAAAATTTTTTTAAATAACCACAACTTTTATGAAAATTTTAATATTTTCCCATTTAAAAGTGACTTTTTAGAAACTAGAAAGAACATAAATGATAATAACTTAGTTGAGTTTTTATCAAAAACTCAAAACAGTTTTTATATTTTTTGAGCTTCAAAAGAAAGAGAATTGTTCGAATATTTAGAACAAATTTCAAAAGAAACTAAAAATAAAAATTTACCGGTGATAAAGTTATATCGTAAATTCAGTGAACAAAGCTTTCAAATTTTCAATAATACATTTATAAAAAGAATAATGGATACAACTCACTTAAGCTCAGTCAAATTTATTGATGATTTTTTCAAAAATATAGTTGATAAAAGTTTTCAAACCTTCTCTAATGAATTGGATAAATTAACAAAAATAATCATTGATGAAGTACCAATAATAGAAAAAATTAACCATCAAAGTAATAGTTGAAATGAGACTTATGATAATAAAAATAGAGTAGATGAAGAAAATCTTTTAAGGTGTTACAAATTATTGGGTGTAACGAAAGAAACATCAAACGAATCTATAAAAAAGGCATATCGTAGCTTAGCAAGAAAGTATCACCCAGATAAAAATAAAACGATCGAAGCTAAAGAACTTATGGCTCAAATCAACAATGCATACGACATAATCAAAAAACACCGCAATATTTAAATAACAAGCATATAATAAAAAAGGAGGTATTAAAAATGAAAGTGGATAAAAAAGACTTATTAGATAATTATTTCCCAAAAGCATTGGATGAAATAAAAAAAGTGGTTGCTATGCCATCTTATCGTAAAAATTTAGAAAAAGGAAGCCCAGTAGACCAAGATATACGTAACGTTCTGGAACATTGTATAAATTTATGTAAAGAATTTGGATTTAAAACATTTATAGCTCCCGATTATAGATATGGTTATGCAGATTATGGAGACTCTGACAAATTATTCGGTATTATTTGTCATTTGGACGTAGTCCCAGCTGGTAATATTTCAGAATGAAATACTCCTCCATTCGAACCAATTGAAAAAGATGGTAAATTGTATGGTAGAGGTTCATTTGATGACAAAGGACCAACAATGGTAAATATTTTTGCCTTTAAGTATTTAATCGATAATGGATTTAAACCAGACTACACCGTACGATTTATATTTGGTACAAGTGAAGAAACTAATTGAGAATGTATGGAAGCATATGTAAAAAATGAAAAACTTTGTGATTTAGGTTATGTTCCTGATGGACATTTTCCAGTGGTTTATGCGGAAAATGGATAAGCGATGTGGATTTATTAGGAAAGTTTAGTTCAGACTTTGAGATAAGTGGTGGAGAAGTTTATAATGCGATAAATGACTTAGTAACATATAAAGGACCTAAATTAGAGGAAATTAACAATTATTTAAAACAAAATAGCATCGAAACTTATATAGATGAAAATAAGCTTTTTGTAAAAGGAGTATCATCACATGGTAGTCTACCGCATAAAGGAGTGGCAGCTTCATCTTGACTTTTAAAAGCAATTAATGAAGTAGGATTGAAGCATCCATTAGCACAATTTGTAAGTGACTATTTTCATTTAGACTATAATATGGAAAAACTATTTGGAGATATCTCAGATGAAACAGGTTCACTTACTGTATGTAATGGAATCATAGAAGTTACAAAAGAAGATTTTAGATTTACAATTAACTTTAGGGTGCCGTGTACACGTAATCCGCATAGAGATGTAAATGAAAAATTAAGAGATTTTTTAAAACCACTAAATATAGACTTAAAAGTGGTTGCTGTTGAAAACAGTGTTTATTTTTCTAAGGAAAGTGACGTAGTTAAAAAAATTATGTCGGTTTATCAAGAAGTTACTGGTGATTTAGAATCAAAACCAATAGCTATCGGTGGAGGAACTTTTGCAAAGTCAATGCCAAATATGATAGCTTTTGGAGCAGAGTTTGATTTAGAGGAATCAACAATGCACGCTTACAATGAATATGTTAAGATAGATGACTTAAAAAAAATGATGGAAATATATGCAAAATCAATTGCTAAGTTAACAAAATTTTAAAGGAATAGATTTTCCTTTTTTTTGTTATATCATTAACACAAAGGAGGAAAAAAAATATGAATAAATCAATTACTGAAAATTTACAAAATTATATAAATGAACATGCGAAAATGCAATTGACTTGTTATAACTTGAGTAACTCTTGTGATAAATTGGGTTACCCTGGATTTACACATTTCTTTCAAGTTCAAGCGCAAGATGAATTTCTTCACCAAAGAAGAATTATGAATTATCTACTAGATAGAGGAGAAAAGTTCAAAGTTTCTTCGATAAATGTTGAGGTTAAAGAATTTGATAACATAATTGATATTTTAAATTATTATAAGTCAATGCGAGAAATGTTCTCGCACATGACTGATGATTACACAGAAAATGCTAAATCAGAAAAAGATTACACATCTGTGAAATTTTACGAGTGATTCTCAATTGATTTCTGTGAAGAGATTTCTGAAATTTCAGATATAATCGACTGATTGAAAATGTCTAATGGTAATCATTATTCTGTTGATAAACAAATGAAAAAAAGAGAAAACCCAGATACATTGTCTGTTGTCGATCCTTTTGCGCCGCATAATTAAAAAACTGCAAGTATCAAAGTACTTACAGTATAGATATAATAATCAAATAACATAACTTTCTTGTTGAAAGTTTTATGTTATTTTTTTATTTTTGTCTTTTCTTTTGAACAAACTTTTGAAACCTAAATTATCTTGGTCTGGTAGGAAAAGGTTTAACATTAATCCTAAAAATGTTGCCAAGAATAAGCCGGTTATTTCAAAAGAACTTGCAATCTTTATGGTAGAACCAGTAATACTCATTCCGATACCCGTAGCAAGAACTACTGATGAAATGATTATATTTTTGGCATTTTTGAAATCTACTTTTTCATCTATCATAATTTTTATACCATTTGAACTTATCATTCCAAAGAGCATTAAGCTTATCCCCCCAAGCACTGGCTTTGGAATCATAATTATTATTTGATTTATTGGTGCTATGAAACTCATGCTTATTGCCATACAAGCTGCAAGACCTGTAACCCATACACTAGCGACCCTTGTTATACCAACAACACTCGTATTCTCAGCATACGTTGCATTCGGTGGTCCACCAATCAATCCAGATAATCCCATTGCTACTCCATCAGCCATCAATGTTTTACTAATACCAGGATTTTCAATGTAGTTTTTATTTGTCATATTACCAATGTTTATATGATCACCAAGGTGTTCTACCATAGTTACTAATGAGATAGGTACAATAGCAACTAATGCAGGTCCTATCTTCGAACCGTCCACATTTCAAATGCCTTTAAAGCTTGGATACCATTCTCAAGAAGACACATTAGTTATTAAATCAGTATCTAATAATTTATAACCATAACCTGATAATGAATAGTGTAATATCACTGTAAATACATAACCTATGACTAAAGCAATCAATATAGGTATAACTCTTAAAAATGATTTTGCTTTTAACATGAACATCGCTGCTGTTAAAAATACTATAATTCCTATCAAAATTGATAATCATTGTGGATATTGCTTAGTTGAATCTCATATAAAACCAATATCACTTAATGCACTTTTGACTGCACTAAGCCCAATTATACAAATAATAGGACCAATAACCACTGGTGAGAAGGCTTTCTTAATTCATTTAATGCCCGTTCAATGAATGATGAAACCAACTAATATATATACTAGTCCAACTGCAAATACAGCGATAAAAACTGCATTATGCCAATCCTTTCATCCTAATCCGATAACCGTCATATATGCTAAACTACTCCCTAAATAAATAGGTACTTTAGCCATCGTTAATGCAATATAAATTAATGTACCAAACCCTGAACAAAAAAGGGCCATAGATATATTGATAACTGTTTCATTTGCTAACCCGTTTATAATAATTGGTACTAATACTGTAGCGCCAAACATTGCGAATACATGTTGTAAACTTAATACTAACCATTGTCCAATGTTTTTTGGTTTTTGATGGGGTTGAAGTATTAAATCATCTGTTTTATTCTCCATTTTTTCCTCCTACATCTATTTATTCATAAAAAAACCAGTCATATATAAATGACTGGCAATATTTAAAAATAAAATACAATTTGAAAAGATCTCTTTGATTTATTAGATTTGATTCCTTTATAAACAACAAATTTCTTTAAAAACATAATAACCTCGAAACTTTTCTTAAAAGTTATTATACACAATAGTAAAAGAATTTCACTTTTTTTTCAAAAAAATAAACTAATAAACTTTTATGACTTCTAAAAGATAACTTTCTTGATATATATAACGATTATGTTATAAAATTAGAATAACTTAGAGTAAAAGTTTACCTATTTTATATAAATATATTTAATAAATAAAATACAAGGAAGTGATTAACACTATGAACAATTTAAAAAAGAAAAATGTACTTTTTAGAGTATTTATTAGTCTAGTAATATTGCATTTAGTTTTAATTACTACTGGGGACTCTAGCGGATTAGTTTATTTAAAATACCTAAATAGAAATGTGAGCTTGTTACTACAAACACTTTTTTTGGTTATAATTTTGTTTTTAATTATATTCGAATTTATAAAGCTATTATCAAAGATAGAGTTAAAGATTTATGAGCCATCTCAATGAAAAGAATTAAAGTTTAAAAAAGAGTTAATATTAGATTTGATACAATTAACATTTTTGATTGCTCCTTTTATAATTATTTCACTATATGATAATTTCGCAAATATTATTGTTACTACTGAAATAAGATTTTTATACTTTTATATTTCATTACTATCACTTATTATAATTATGAACATAATTGTTTTTTGTCTTTTTGTATCTTATATAAATATAATAAAAAGATTACAAATTCTAAATCATAATATAGAATTTGTATATAACTTTTCAACATTGAACATTGAAACAATGTTTTTTTCAATGCTTTATTTTAATTGATCAGTTTACGAAAAAGACTTTGACCATATAATTTCTACATATATGGTTAACAAAAATAAGGACATAATGATTAAAATAAAAGAAATGAAGTCATTGTTTTTAAATAAATATAAAAAGAATATAGATCCACCAAGAAATACACACCAAATATAATTTAAGTAGTTTAATTAAAAACTGCTATTTTTCTAAACTCAACTAGAAAAAAAACAAATATACACTGCACGAACCTAAAAAACGAGTGAGAACTTTCTTTAGGTAATAGCATCTTTTGTGTATATTTTAATTATAGATAAGAGGTATGTATGAAAAGACAAAAACTTTTTTTCAAAAACACATTTAAAAATTTAATAAAAAATCAATTGCAACTAATAATGGTTATTTTATTAATATTTTTATCTGTTTTTGTTTTCACTTCAACAAATTCAACTGTAAATAGATTGAAAAACAGTAACGCTCAGTTTTCGTTAAAGAGCAATTTACATGATGCAATTGTGGATTTAGATAATATTGGATACAAGTATACAGAAGATGATGCTTTTAGAGAAATTGCAAATGAAGAAGTAAGAAATGAAGCTATTTTTTCATACTTGAAAAATAGCTTAGAGAAAAGAGGATTAAGTTTTGATTTTGATAGAGTGGAATCTAGAAAAATCACTCTTAATAACGAAAAAACTTTAAAAATAATAGGATTAGATACAGCTAGAAGTGTTGATAAATTTGTAGTAACAGAAGGTATGAAATTAGATACTTGAAAAAGTTATGAAAAATCTTTATATGACCTTACTACTAGATGAGTATATTTATCTGAATCTTTTGCTCAATCTAACAACATAAAAATAAATGATATAGTTAGATTCGACGAGGACTCATTTGGTTCATCAATTTTAGTTAAAGATAGTAAAACTAAAAAAGTCAATACTGATGACTACAAAAATCAAGATATTAATGAATGAATTAAAAACTCTGATTATTTTAATATGAATTGATTTCAAGTAGTGGGATTTGGTTCAAGCGCAGACTTTGCAACACCAATAATTGATAACACATCTCCACTACCGAATGCTAAAAATGAAGGGTTAGCATACGTTAATCCAAAAGCCTTTGGATGAAACAAAAGTTATGCTGTTAATATTTTTAACGAGAGGGTAATTAAAAAGTTAAGTGAAGTAATCCCTGATATTAACAATTTCAAAATAAATTACTCAAGTACTGAATTGCAATCAAAAGAAACAATTAAGGTAGTCTCAAAACAAGATAAAGAAACTTATTACTCAATTAAATTTAATAATCAGGAAACCAGTGTTAATGATTTATCTAAAATTTTGAACTCTTATTTGACAGATCGAGTAGAATCTAAATCCGTTGGACTAGACTCATATTTTAGTAGTTCTTTACAAAACTCAAATAAAATCGTTTACAGTATAAACGATAAAGATTACTCTATGCATTGAAGAACATCTATGTTCGGAGAGATTTTAAAGTATTTTAGTTTAGTAATGTACACAACAGCTGCAGCTATAATCTTAATTGGTATTGTAATTTTAGTAATTATGTTAAAAAATGAAATTGAAAAATCATTCAGTCAAAATGGAGTTTTAATTTCACTAGGTTACACACCAAGAAGTTTAATTATATCAAACTGTTTATATCCTTTCTTCATATCTCTAATTGGTGGAATTTTAGGATATTTTATTGGTCTACCATTTCAAGTATTAGTAAAAAATATTTTTTCTAATTACTTTACCATACAGTTTGCTGGTATTGACCCCTCAATAGTGGGTCTTGCAGCCTTGGTATTTGGATTATTTTTCTTACTATTGTCAATTACGCTGTTAACTTACTGAATAATATTGAGTAAATACTCAACTTTGCAAATGATTAATTATGAAAATATATCTACAACTAATAAATTTAAAATTAAATTGAAGAAATTCTTAACAAAATCTAAAAAGTTTGACTCAAGATTTAAAGGTGCTATTCTTTCTTCATCTATTTCAAAATTTGTTTCAATTATTTCAGTAATGCTTATTGCTTCGTTTTTAGTAACTATTGGTGTGGTTTCTCCAAGCATACTTAATAATTATTTAAAATCTTCATATATTGATAATAAATATGACAATAAGGTTGAGTACTATTCACCAAGCTATAATATACCAACATCATTTTACAAAACTTATAATCCCGGTAGTGATAGTGTTTTACCAACCGATGATTCTGAAAAGTTATACAATATGTACTTAAATAATACAATTAGTGCAGATGTTTACAGTCCAAAAGAAGATGTTGGAACTCTAACAGATTTACTTTATAAAAACTTAAATAAAAAGTTTTTAACAAATCAAAATTTAAAATTAGAGGTTCCAAGTGGAGTGAACAAAAATACAGCTTATACAAGTGTGATATCAGGTGTTTGAAATGACTACTCTTATTTTGGGTTAGACAATTTTACAGAAAAGAAACAATTATTTGAGTTCATTAAAAATCCAGTTAGTTTAAAAGAACATCTTGATGAGTTAGAAAAATTAAGACTATTTTATATTAGTTATCGTAAAACAATTGGTTTAAATTATATCAAGGACATGTATTACGACAAAGATAGTGGTGTTATACGTCCTAACGGTGAGCAAGCTAAAGAAGATTTAATAACAGACGATGATTTAAACGAAGACTTACAAGAACTCAAAGATGCAAACCCGGATTTTACACCAATCTTGTCTAAAGGAAAAATTCAAGGAGATAAAGATTTCGAATTAAGTTTTTATGATGTTCTGGAAAAAGAAGGGTATTCAGTAGTAGGTAAAAGAGTCATTACTATTTATAACTGAATAAGAGCATTCTTTATAAATAACCTTCAACAAGGATTCTTGCAAGGTATCTATGTAAGTTCACCACAACAAGTAAGAAAAATAATGAATGATAGCTTATCTGATGACTCTAAAGAGTTTAATGTTGGTTTCAATGTTATACCTTATAATGATAAAACTGATGATTTAGGTGTATATTTGAATGCTGCTATAAATAGTACCAATTTCAAGATTTATGGAATTGAGCCAAGTAATAAAACACAAAATTTAATTAATGAGAGTAAAAAAAATCTTAGCTCATCATTTGAAAATTTAAATGATATTGTAATAAATGAAACCCTAGCCAAGCAATTAAATATCAAAGTTGGAGATAATATCGCTGTTGATCATATTATTGAATCTTTAAACAACTCAAAAGGTCCTATAAAATTAGATTCATGAGATACTACGCAAATGATCGCTCAGAATGGTAGTGGCTACACAAATCAGCAGGAATTATATTCAAGGTCACTAATAGACCAAAAAGAAAAAGGATGGAAAAATAAATCAATTAGTGAAGAAACAAACGAATTTATTTACAATACCAACCTTGACCCTTCACAACAGTCTTTAATCAAGCCAACTGTTATGTCACAAAAAGTTTCTGAAGGTAAAGTTTTCAAAAGTAAGGAAACTATAAACACTACTTATAAGGTTGTTGGGATTTCTAGACAATACGGAAATCCAAAAGCTTGAATACAGAATGAACAAGCTAAAAAAATAGCTAAATTTGATGAAACTAAGGCTGTTTTATTTCAAATATTTTTAGAAGAATGAAGAATACCTAAAAATACTCCAAAAGAAATGGAAGACTTTATAAAAAATATAAATAACTGAAAAATTACTACTAATAACGAAGGAAATACTCTTAAAAATTATCAAGATAAGTTTAAGGACTTTTTGGAATCAGATATTGCTAATTTAGACAAAATTTTGAAGCTATTTGAAAATGAGTACCCTTTATTTAATTACAAAACTTCTCAGGATACATCGTTCTCAGATATTTCTAAGGGGTTAACTTCATCACAAAAATTTGGAGACTTCTCAAGTTATGGATTAAATGGTGGTGAAACAAGTAATGGTTCAATAAATGCATACAAAACAGGAGCTATTAATGATGCTTTAAAAATAGACTTAGCAGAAAATATAGCAAATAGAATAGCACAAAATATTAAGTTTGTTATATATGTCATAATCGCTATTGCACTTATTCTTTGTTTGATAATAATTATGTTAATTGTTAACTTAGTTATTGTTAAAAACCAAAGAATAATAGCTGTTATGAAAGTTTTAGGATACAAAAATAGATATTTATTGAAATTATTTATAGGTATGTATATTCCTTTGGTTATAATTACTTCAATTATTGGATATGGAATTGGAATTGCGGTTTGTGCAGCCATAATATCTAATTTATATCAATCTTCAATTGTTTTACCATTCTTTGCATTTACATGGTGATATCCAATTTTAACATTAACAATCGTAGGTGTAATATACACTTTATCTTCAACAATTAGTTGAAATATACTTAAAAGAATTAGATTACTTTTAGCAATTCAAGAGTAAAAAAAAGGAGGAACTATGAAAAAACTACTTAATTTATTTACAGGTATTTTGATGCTTTCTTCATTAACAAACATGTTGGTCTCTTGTAGTGCAAGATCTGGTTCGTATGATGAAATAAAACGTCCAGACCCAGTCTATCCATTTCAAAAAAAAGGTTTTGAAAAATTTCAAGAAGACAAATTAGATATTAGTAAGTATGTCTATACTTATGATTTGATAAAGGATGTCAACAACGCTTTTGAGATAGCTGGTTATAGTTTGAATAATTTAAAATATACTGTATATAGAAACGCTTCTTTATTGGAAAAAGGATTAGATGATAACTTACTGAGAAATGGGAAATATAAATTTATAGTAACCAATAATTTGAATTTAGAAGATGAACTGGTCTTTAGTTTATCGATTTCTAACTCAAGATATCTACCCGATATAGTTAGAACCTTAAATATTGGCGAAATTGAAGATAATCGTAAAAAAACTATTCTTATGAAGATGATTTTTATGAATTTAACATTAACCAACTTTATTGATGACATAGCTGAAGAAATGTTGAAAGATGACGCAAATATTGATATTGAAAAAGACAAGGCTACATTGGATTTTGGGGATTTCATTAAAGAAAATAGAAACAAGTTCTATGGTAAGATTGTATTAAATTTTAAAATTAATAAAAACTTTGACCCATGAGAAGGTGAAATGGATATCAATTGCTTAGCTAATAGTGGCGGATGAAATGCAAAAGATGAACTAGGTGTCTTAACTTCTAAAGAACCTTTCTCTGTAATAATGCAATATATTAGTTTGAATTTTGCACATCGTTTGGAATATTTGAGTATTCTTATTAATGATCTTGATGTCGAAAAAGCAAACATCAAGCCAACACCAACTAATCCAAATAAATACACCGCAACTATCCTTGCCAGAAAAAATGATGATTCTAATGAATACCCAACAAAATTAAAAGGAACTTTAAAATTAACATTCACATATTTTCAAAAATAAACTTACATTTATAGTAAACTAATATAAAGAGGGAGTGGTGAAACAATGAACCTAAAAAAGAAAAAGATACTATATTCTTCATTAGGTATTTTGTTATTTTTGCACTTGATTTCCAGCACTCTGATTGAATTAAATGTCACACCAAAACCACTATTATTTGATTTTGCTTTCAGCACTTCTACAAATCTTATATTTTTAATATCTTTATTATTAGCTATTATAGTTGAACTAATTAAACTTTATTATCTGTTATTTAAAAGTTTTTATACAATTTTAAACATCAAAAATATTTACTCTACACATAAAATAATTATGCATCTATCCAAGTTTACACTAGTTATAATGCCGATATTGTTGTTAAATTACTCAGATTTCTTAAAGTTGAAATTTAATGACAATGATAGTCAAGTATTATCATCAATAAGTGCTCTTATTATTGTATTTATTACATTTGCTGTAATATTACTACTTTTAATGTTGACAATGAATGTCTTTAGAAAAAAAATAAAATCACTAAAAATAGAAGATAACATATCAAACTTTTTAATACCAAACAATTTTGAAAACACGTTTTTAAGTATTGATCTATTTTCAATAGAATTTAATCAAGAGAGATTGGAACAACAAATTTATATTTTTATGGTTAATAAAAACCAAGAAATTATTTGTTTGATAAGTAATATAAAAACAAATTATTTAAATATTTTAAAAAAAGGACTTTGACCACCTAGACGGTTTAATTTTAAATAATATCATATTAGATTAATGAATTAACAAATATTTATTTTAAAGGAGAAAAGAAATGAAAAAATTACTAAGCTTAATAGGCGCATTTGGGATGGTAGCATCAACTAGTGCAACAGTTGCTGCTTGTGGTAAAAAAACCACAGAAGAAAAAAAACCAGAAGAAGGAAATAAACCAGAAGAAGGAAATAAACCAGAAGAAGGAAATAAACCAGAAGAAAATAAAATAGTAGATCTTGAAAATGATGAGAACTTAGTTAAAGCAATTTTAGCTGGTAATATGGATGAAAATGGGAATATTGATTCAACAAAAGGGATCAAAGAAACGGAAATAACTGAGAAATCTATATTAACATCATTCAACTGAATGAATGCTTTAAATCTTTCAAATGAAGATGTTCAAATTAAAAAAGTGACTGGTACAAAAAAATATCAGATTGAAGCCAAAGCGAATTCAAAAAGAGCTAAAGGAGCTGCAACTATAGATGTAAATCAAAATATAGACTCAGCAACTGTATTAAAAAATTCAAATATCGGAAATATATTTATTGTAAAAGGCTTATTTGATAATAAACAAATGTTTTTTGACGGTGAATATATTAAGAATAATGGAGGTTCTGAAAATAATTCAAACTCAGAAAGCAAAAAAATAGGGAAACAAATGAAAATTGAAGGTAACCCTGGTTACATACCATATACATTTGCGATGCAAAATGCAGGTGTAGCGAACCCACTTATGGAATACCTAAAATCGGATTTATTCACTGGAGCAATGCAAATTATTGGAAAAGCAAACGAACTAGGAATAGAAAAAAATGTTTTTTTAGATAAAATTAATGTCAACCTAGCATGAGTAAGTGCTTTGTCTGGAGTTTTTGCAAATACCAGTAAAACTACAACTTTTAATTTTAAATTAGTAGAAGAGAATAGAATGGTGTTTGGAGAACATATAAAAGACAAAAACGAAAATAAAATAAAGTTAAAAAGAACTATATATAATAGTAAAAATAAAAAAGAAATAATCGAAAACATATATTCTCAAATGGATGATCAATTTAAAAATAAGGTTAAGAAAGAAGAACTTTTAAATTTTTCTAAAATTCATTACTCAAAAGATGATTCCTTACCTTCTTTCGAAATTCTTCCTGGTGGACAAAACCTATACGGTATGGATTCTTTGGCACCAATTGCGATGGCTATCGGTGGATATAAAGGAACTGAATACACTGAGGGGAAATATGCTCCAGCTAAAACAGAAATTACATTAGTTGATTAATATACAAAAAACTGTTCTCAGGAACAGTTTTTTTATTCTTGAAACTAAAAGTTGAATGTGAAACCTTACTTACTTTTGCTAAAATTAAGAAATAAAACGAGGTAAGTATGAGAAAATTAAAACACAATATTTTTTTAAAAAAAACTTTAAGCATAACTTTTGGTGTTTTTTTTTGTATATCCTTTTACCTTATTTAAGTAATCGAATTCCTTTTTATTTAAATTTGATTTTTACTTGTTCATTATATATTTATAGTTTTTTTATAATCTTGAAAATAAATAAAAATTTAGTGGAGAATTATCAAGTAAGTTTTAAAAAAGAGGATTATAAATTATCATTTATTAACCAAAATCTTGAAAAAATATTAGTTTTGATCATTCCTTTGTTGTTATTTGAACAAGGTTTGAATATTGCTTTTTCTGATTTAAATATAACAAGTTCGTTACAACCTCAAGGAATTTTAGTGGGATTTTTAATTATTTTCCTAATTCTTTTCTATCTATTTTTTATTTTAATGAAGTCTTTGTATAAATTGATACAAACTTATGTGTTTAAAAAAGTTTCGTGCGTTGTAAAAAGAATCAAAAACATCTTTTTAAGATTTATTTTAAACGAAAATATGTTGAATAAGTTTCTATTTTTTTTAAATAAATGATTATTAAATTTAAAAGTTTTCTTGTCCTTTTTGGAATGAAAAAGAATATTTTTTGAATTTAAACGAACTTAAAAATTAGTAAAACAAAAAAAATCATTATGATGAGTAAACATTTAATTCTTCCTTTTAAAAATAAAAGAAAGAAAAGGAGTTTACTATGGAAAATAATAAATGTTTTAATAAAAAAGCAACTTATTTTATAGCAGGGGCTCTTGTAATAACTATTTTTGATTCATTGATATTATTATCAATTTCAGTGAGAATGATTATTTATATCACCAAAGGAGAATGACTTGCTCCTATAATTCAAGTCATACCTATGGTTGGTCTTATAATTTTACTAATTATTGAATATATATTTATACTAAGTTTTTTTAAACGTAAGAGAAAGTTAAAAAGCCCTATAGACAACCAAATGACCATTTTATATGAAATTGAAACTTCAAATCCAAAAAAATTTAAGATAGAGTTAATTTTATTTTACTTTTCTTATGTTTTTCTTACATTGATGGGCGGATTAGGGATTATACCACTAGTATTCATGATAAAAGGACATAAAGCATATCAAAACTGAAAATCAATTAATCAAAAAGTTATAAAGAAGAATGTTATAGAATAAAATTTTACCCAATTCATAAATTGGGTTTTTTTTAAACCTTTTTCAAACAAAATTGATGCTCTTCTATCAATCTATTTATTTTCTATCGTATTTATGATTGATACAAGAACATTACTTTATTCAAAAGTCTTTATTTAGTAAAAAAATCATTACCACATTTTTAGTATTTATTGATTTTTACAATCAGTTTTTTATTTTTTTATGTAAGATTTTGTACTAACAGAGTCTAAATAAACTAATTAATAAGGGTGTTTTTTATGTATTTTTTCTATCCTTGAAGAGTTTGAAGGCTCTCCTCATCATTTTTGTTTGCATTTATAAATTAAAAGAGTAGTATTATTTCTAGTTTCAAGGAGTGAAAAGCATGAATGAAGATCAAAAAGTTCAAGATAATAATCTTGAATGGTATCAGTTATCAAATGAATTTATATATGAAAAATTAGAGGTAGATCCTAATAAAGGACTCTCAAAAGAGGAGGTTTTAAAACGACAAGAAACTTTTGGAAAAAATATACTTCCCTCATCAAAAAAACCTAGCATTCTAATTATATTTTTAAAGACCTTTTTAGATCCTTTAAGTATGATAATGATGCTTGCAGGATTTTTATCATTAATTATTTCCTTAGTATCTGGAGGTTTAACAGCACCAGATATAGTTGGTTTAATCATAATTGCTCTAATAGTTTTTATAAATTCTATAATAGCAACAGTTCAAGAAGTAAAATCACAAAATTATATTTCTTCATTAGACTCAAAAGGAAAACAAAAAATTCTTGCACTACGTGGTTCGACTAAACAAGAAGTTTATGTGGAAGATTTAGTTCCAGGAGATATTGTTTATGTAAATGCAGGTGATTTTGTTCCTGCTGACATTAGAATTATTGATAATCAAATGGCTTTGATAGATGAATCTGCATTAACCGGTGAAAATGAACCAGTTTTGAAATTTAGTGAAATCATTGATTCAAATAACTTAGTTTTAGGAGACCAAAAAAATATTGCTTTCATGTCCACATTAGTAATGGAAGGAAAATTGCTTGGTGTGGTCTTTGGCACAGGGAGTGAATCACAAATAGGAAAAATAGCTACTAAAATTACTACCCACAAAAAGGAAAAAACACCATTAGAAAATAAAGTTATAAAATTAACTACTATAATCGGATTGGTTTCAATAATATTAGGAGTTATATTGTTTGTAATGTCATGGTTGATGAGAGATGAATTATCATTAAATATGAGACCATGAAATAAACTTATGTTAATCGCTGTTTCAGCTGCAATTTCAATCATCCCAGAATCTTTAACAATTATAGTTAAAATTTGCTTGATGATTGCCACTAAAAAGATGGTAAGAAAGAACGTTATTATCAAAAATCCGAAGTCAATTGAAACTTTGGGTAATATTAACGTTATTTGTACAGATAAAACTGGTACATTGACTCAAAATAAAATGACCGTAGATAAAGTTTTTTGCAACTTTAGGGAGTATGAGATCAATAAAATAAAATACACAGATAATGAAGAACTTTTTAATTGTATTTCACTTTGTAGTGATGCAATCGTAACTAAAACTAAAATTGGAAGCCCAACTGAGTTAGCGACAATTGATTTAGCTTTGAAAGCGGAAGTAAATTATTTAAAAATCAGAAAAACCAATAAACGCTTAGATGAAATTCCTTTTGATTCTAAACGAAAAATGATGACTACTTTAAATTTGGTTGAAGGCCAAAAAACAGTTTATTCAAAAGGAGCGTTAGACTATCTGTTAAAAAATTGTACACACAAGTTGATCGATGGAGAAGTGACATTATTAACAGAAAACGACAGAGAAATCGTAGCAACAACATTAAATAAATATGCAAGTCAAGGTATGAGAGTTTTAGGATTAGCTACAAAAACGATTTCTAAACCAAAAGAAAGATACGAAAACAGTTTGATATTTTTAGGTGTTGTTGCAATAATTGATCCACCAAGACCAGAAGTTAAAGAAGCCGTTCAAATTGCAAGAGATGGTGGTATTAGAGTAATGATGATTACTGGTGACCATAAAATAACTGCGTATGAGATAGCCAATAGACTTGGTATAGTTGATGATGAACATAATGACGTAATAACTGGTCAAGAAATTGAGGAATTATCTCCAGAAGACTTAAAAGAGAAATTAAAAACTACTAATGTTTTTGCAAGAGTTAATCCAGATCATAAGGCGGTCATTGTTAAATATTTGCAAGAGCAAAAAAATATAGTTGCAATGACTGGTGATGGAGTTAACGATACTCCTAGTTTAGTTAAAGCTGATGTAGGTATTTCAATGGGATTAAGTGGAACAGAGGTTGCTAAGGAAGTAAGTGATGTTATTTTAGCGGATGATAACTTCAAAAGTATTATCTCAGGTGTTAATTCAGGAAGAAACGTTTACGAAAAAATTAAGTACTCAATTTCTTTCTTAGTTGCTGCAAATATCAGTCAAATGATAACAATCCTACTAATACTAGCAATCAATAAAAATCTAGCTCTCGGTTCAGTCAATATCTTATTCCATATTTTTATTGTTGAAACAATAATAGCAATACCAATAGGAATGGAAAGAGAAAGAAAAGGGGTAATGAAAAATAAGCCACCACTTAATAAAAAAGAGAGTATTTTAAAAGGCATCATTTTGCAGATTACCTTAACAACTCTTTTTAACTCATTCTTTGCAATCTTAAACTATCAATTAGCACTTATAATGGTTCATGAAACACCTGAAATCGCTGCAGAATTTGCGAAAACTGGTGTGTATATTGCAATAATTTTTGGACCAATATTTTATGCATTAATATATAACAATACATTTTTACCTATTAAGTATAAGAAAAGATCTGAGAAAGTCGATAAATATAAATTCAATTACTACTTGTTAGCATTTATGATTTTAGCAATATTAGTTACCGCAATAACATTGCTACCAATTCAAAGTTTAAATAGTTTTTTTGAATTTAGAACTGTTGGTATGCCACTATATATGCTATTTACCTTCTTTGCTAGTGCATTAATTCAGCCTTTCTTTATTTATAGTAGTTATTTATTTATAAAATGAGCAGTCAGCTGCCACGAAGCAAAAAGAAAAAGTAAAGAAATATAAAAAACCCTATGGGTTTTTTGTTGATATTTATTAGTAAAAACTTTATACTTAAAGTGTTGTGTATTTTATTTAATGGGTATGCAATCACATATGGGAATTCATCAACCTAGTGCTTGTTTATTTTAATAAAACAAGTGGTTGTTGTTCGAACCATTATGGAAGACTAACGAATAAAACCATGAAAGGTAGAACAAAAAATATGGCAAAAGATTTAACAAGAGAACAGTTATGGGATGCTGGAGCGCAATTTGGACACCAAACAAAACGCTGAAATCCAAAAATGAAACCATATATATATGGAGCAAAAAATAAAAATCATATCATTGATTTACAACAAACAATTTGAAGGTTAGAAGACGTAAAAAAATTCGTTACTAACATTGGAATTAAAAAAGAAAAAATCATCTTTGTTGGAACTAAAAGATCAGCAAAAAGCGCTGTTAAAGAAGCTGCATTAAGAAGCGGAAACTTTTATATAAACTCAAGATGATTAGGTGGTACTTTAACAAATATGAAAACCATCTCTTTACGTATTAAAGCTTTATGAAACATAGAAAACGAAGAAAAAACAGGAAAAATTAATTTAAGACCTAAAAAAGAGCAAATTTTAATAAAAAAAGAAAAAATGAAATTAGAAAAAACTTTGGGTGGTATTAAACAAATGCATAAATTACCAGCAGCAATGTTTGTGGTAGACCCAAAAACTGATGAAATAGCAGTTAAAGAAGCAAGAAAACTAAGAATTCCAGTTATCGCTATTTGTGATACAAACGTCGACCCAGATATGGTAGATTTTGTAATTCCTGCAAATGATGATATTCAAGAATCTGTTAACATAATAACAAACTACATTGTTGATGTTTATGCAGACGCTGCTGGGTTCAAAATGCAACCAAGTACACTAAAAGTAGTGGCACAAAAACGCGAAGAAAGACCTCAAGGTCAAAGACCATCAGGACCTGGAAGAATTTACAACACTAATTCATCAAGAACTGATAATAACGAAGAAAACTCAACAGCTACAAATGTTTCTGTTGATCAATAAGGAGAAATATATGGCAGTTACACCACAATTAATTAAAGAATTACGTCAAATCACATCAGCTGGTATGATGGACTGTAAGAAAGCTTTGGAAGCAACAAATGGAGTTATTGATGATGCAATAGTTTGACTAAGAGAAAATGGTCTTGCTAAGGCAGCTAAAAAAGCTGATAGAATAGCAGCCGAAGGTGTTGCTTTTGCTAAAACCAACGGTTCAAGAGCAATTATTTTTGAAGTTAATTCAGAAACTGACTTCGTTTCAAAAAACGAAAAGTTTATGAGTTTAATCAACCAAATCGGAGATGCGCTTCTAAACTCTAATGTTACAACTCATGAAGAAGCATTAGAAGTTAAATTAGCTTCTGGACAAACAATAAAAGAAGCTTGCATTGAAGCTACTGCAACTATCGGAGAAAAAATCGAGTTAAGAAGATTATCTGTTGCTGAAGGTGGTACTTTATCAATCTATAACCACGCTAATAACAGAATATCAGTTTTACTACAATTTGAAGGTGATATTTCTGCTGATGATGCGTATAATATATGTATGCATACAGCAGCTATGGCACCAAGATATTTGGCAAAAGAGGATGTTCCTCAAGAGTTTAAAGACTCAGAAATGCACATTATTAAAGAAACCACAGATCTTACTGGTAAGCCAGAAAATATAGCAGAAGGAATTCTGAACGGTAAATTGAGCAAAAAACTTGCGGAAGTTACTCTTCTTGAACAAAGTTTCGTAATGGATGAGAAACAATCAGTGGGTAAATTTATAAGTTCAAAAGGAGCAACTTTAAAACAAATGTTTAGATTTGAAGTTGGTGAAGGAATTGAAAAGGTGACAACAGACTTTGCTGCTGAAGTTGCTGCTCAGTTGAAAGGATAGTTTTTATGATATTAGCGTCAGCCACATGAGGAACAGATGGTTCTCTTAAAGAAAATAATTTATTAATACTTCTTGTAGTATTATTATTATCAATTATTATACCCGCTGCTTGTTCATATATTTATATGTATAAGTTCACAAAAAATCAAAACAAAAAATTAATAAATAAAATAAGTTTATTTACGATATTAGGAATGCAAGCTTTAAGTTTTGTAGCAGTGATTTTAGGGATGTTGTTTTATTTCGGACAATTCTTTTTAGAAGAAAACCCAGATTTAGCACGAGTTCTAACCATTACTTTTATAGCAATTGCATTTGTAATGTGCGGCGTTTGATATTTTTTATTAGGGTTTATGCCGCAAAATATTTGAATAATATTTGAAGAAGATCAAATTATGTTCATGGGAGAAAGTATCAAATATTCTAAGATCAATAACATTATTAGTGATACAAAAAGTAGTAAATTCTTTATAAATTATTTAGAAGGAACAAAAAGCTTAAAAAAAATAAAACTTTCTAAAAATAGTGTTTTGGGTCAATTCTTCGCTCAAAATGTTGAATTAACAGGTCATAAAGTTGAAGAGATGAGCCAACAGGAATACTTTGCTAAGAAATTAAAAGAAATCAAACTTGTAGCTACAGATATAAGCACACCATCAAAAGCTACGAAAAAAGAGACACCTAGTAATGATGTTAAGGAAAACGGAATAAAAAATGATAACATCACTTCTAATGAGGCAGAAGTTAAAGAAACTACTAAAAATAATGAATAAAAAAATATCTCAAATAACGAGATATTTTTTTATTTTGTTATAGAATTAATTTGTAAAAGGCAGAGGTAGCTTCTAAATAGAAGTTTGAGAAATACTCTTAGAACCTGATCTAGTTAATACTAGCGTAGGAAGACCTAAACATAAAAAATCTGCTTTTTCGTGAGGATTTTTATGAAGAAATATTTTAAAGATAAACTATTACTTACATCAATTTTATTAACTGTAGTACGTTGTATACTTGTATTATCGCTATCAATCGTTGGAACAATAAAATTATTATCCGTTAATATCTTTGACAGTGACGGAGGCACAAGGGCACCTAATGCTGGTGAAACAATTTTAATATGTTTTATGTTTATAGCAATTTTTATTATGTATTTAATTCTTTCATTATCAAGTCTAATGAAATATATATTACAACCAATAAGAGATAAACAATCATTGTGATTAGCTATTTTTTCTATAAACATTGAACTTGTTATTTTTAACCTTATGCAAATCAAAAAGATCAAAATAATCAAAAAACCAAAAAAATGAAATATATTCGACATTTGTTCAATGGGTGTTCTTTTAGGGGTTTATCTAATTTTGTCTTATGTTAGTGGATTTATACCACCAATGCCATTTTGAATTACTTTATCAATTAAATATATACCTTTATTTTTTGGAACTTTTTTACTAACTTTTACACAATCTGTTACTTTATGTTTGATTGCCGGTATTGTTCCTTTGATTATGCCTGGAACTGCTATTTATACTGCTTATCAATATATATTGGACTATTTTATACCAATTAGTAGCATAGCATTAGCATCATTGTTTGTTCCTACAAACTTAACAAAAAGTAAATTTAAAAATTATATATTCTGAAGTGGTTTTATAACATTACCCATCATAATTATATTTTTATCAAGAGTGCTTGCTGGAGTTGTGTTTTGGTTAAATCCTAATGCAATTGGTTCTGATCCATCATATGCGTTCGAGTGAAAAAACACATTAGTTTACTCATTGATTTATAATTCATTTAATACAATGTTTGATTATGTAATTTATATGATTACTGTTCCAATAATTTGCGAAAACTTAAAGTTCTTGAAAACACGTTTTCAAAACCAAGTTAATAATATGGAAATGGAATAATTGAACAACTCATATTTTATGTATATTAAACTCTTTTGTTTTTTTCCATTAACACTTTATTTTTGATTTAGCAAAATGTAGTTTATTTTTTGCTATAATCAATAAAGCGAGGTAAATATGGCATTAAAATTTAAAAGAGTTTTATTGAAAATCTCGGGCGAGGCTTTAAAAGGGTCTGAAGAAATTTATGATAAGGATAAACTTGGTGATGTTGCCCGACAGGTTATAGAATTAACCAACCAAGGTCTACAAGTAGGAATAGTTATTGGTGGAGGAAATATTTGAAGGGGTAAATTAGCAGGTACCCTTGAGTTGCATAGAATTGAAGCCGACTATATGGGTATGTTAGCTACTATTATGAATGCTTTAGCATTTGAAGCAACCTTAAGAAAAATTGGATTTGATAAAGTTAAAGTTTACTCTTCACTTGAAATCAAAACAGTTACAAATGCTTACAATTATAGAAATGCTAGAGAGAAATTAGACGAAGGCTACGTTGTTATTTTTGCTGGTGGAACAGGGTTCAGTTACTTTACAACTGATACTGGAGCTTGTATTAGAGCAATCGAAATAAAAGCCGATGCTTTACTAATGGCTAAAAATGGTACTAAAGGAGTTTATGATTCTGATCCTAACACTAACAAAGAAGCAGTTTTTTATGACTCATTAAGTCATAGCGATTTAGTAGTAAACAATTTAAAGGTTATGGACTCAACTGCTGCAACTTTATCAAGAGATGGACATCTTGAAATTGTAGTTTTCGATATGAATGGACATGATAATATCATCAAAGTTGCTCATGGAGAATTAGAAGCCACTATTATTAAATAAGGAGATTTAAACATGATAAATAGTTTAATTGATACAACAGAAATGAATATGTTAGAAACTATCGAAAGTTTCAAAAATTATTTAGCAAAAGTTAGAACAGGAAGAGCAAATGCTTTGATGTTAAAAGGTGTTATGGTTGATTTTTATGGAACTATGACTCCAATTGAACAAACATCACAAATTTCAACACCAGAACCACAACAAATAGTTGTTAAACCATATGATAGAAGTCAAATTGGTAACATTATTAGTGGAATAAATAAGGCTGACCTTGGACTAAATCCAATGTCAGAAGCTGATTTAATTAGAATTAAAATTCCACCTTTAACTGAGGATGTTAGAAAAGATTTAGTAAAAAAAGTTTTTAAAGAATTAGAAACTTTCAAAATACGAGTTAGAAATGAACGTCGAGATGCTAATGATAAGATAAAAAAAGATTCTTCTGTTCCTGAAGATGTAAAAAAGGATTCAGAAAATAGCATTCAAAAGTTAACTGATAAATATATAGGACTTTTAGATGACTTGGCAAAAGAAAAAGAAAAAGACTTGATGACAATATAAAATACAAAAAATAAGTATTTAACATACATTATTTTTTGTATTTTTCTTTTAAGGAGGATGTATGAATTGTTCGGTTTGTAAAATAATAATAACGTCAGAAGATAAATTTCTTGTAGATAATATAGAGGGTGAAATTGCTAATTATCACACTCAATGTTATATCGAAAAATTTGGTGATATCAAGCAGATTGAAATGTTAGAGTATAAAAAAAATATAAAAAAAGATAAATTAAATAGGTTTTCTGCGTTCAATGTATTATTTTTGTTTATGTTGGTTATGTTTATTATTGGAATGGCAGCATATATAATTTATTCTTTAGTGAGGTAGTACAATGGAAGTTTGTTTTTATTGCAAAGAAATAATTCAAGAAAACTCTGCTTTTATAACTGATTTATTTGGTGAAAACGATTGTTTTAAAAAATATCACGTAGATTGCCACCAAGAAAGAACTAATATTTATAAATATAATGAAAAACTAAACAAAGTAGAAGTTAAAAATGTAACAAAAAAAGCCAAGTTAGTAAATATAATCTACATCTCTTTGGCAATTATCTTTTTTATCGAAATAATATCAATTGTAATAATTTTAGTTTTAAAGCATTCCTAAGATTCTAATTCTAAAAGCTTTTGTTTACATTCTTCACCAGCCCTATAAGCGTATTCCTCATTTTCATAAGGTATAACACGGTGGCAAGGAATCAATAATAATATTGGGTTTTTTTGTACAGCTCTAGTAACAGCTCTAATTGAATCCAATCTTTTTAATTTTCCAGCTAATTGTTTGCAAAAAATTGTCGAACCTGGAAGAATTGTCATTAATTCTTTTCATACTTCTTTTTGGAATTCGGTACCGACTACATATAAATCATCAAAGTCTAGATCCAAGATTTCTTTATTAAAGAAACTATTAAGCAAATTTGAATGTTTGTTGTCTAAAATTTCATTAGTTTCAACTATGTCAAACTCATCAGTTTTAAATCAATTTAGTAGATCTTCATTTTCAAAACCGATATATGCAATTTTTTCTTCTATTAATCCAACTTTAAGTTTAAAGTTATCATATTGATAATTGTATACTCGTATTTCTTTCATTGTTTACCCTCTTTTACTATATGTATATTTTATCGCACTTAAAGGTAAAAACGAAATTTTAAAATTAAAATCATTTTACATTTAATATACATTAATATATACTAAAAACAAGGGGTGTAATATGGGCTTTAAAATAGGGGCGTTAGTAGTCTATAATAATCAAAATTGAGTTATTTTAGATATACAAACAAAACAAATATCAAATGGAGAGATAAGTTTTCTGAAAATCAAAAATATATTAACACAAGAGGTTTTAAATATTGATTCAAGATATGTTAGAGAATTTGAAATAAAACAGAAAACACAAAGGGAAAATATCGGGGACGTAAATATACATAATCAAAGTTTGAGTGATACCGCCTACATTAAATCATTATTTGATGAAGTTGGTGAGGTAAATACAAACGATTTTTTTGATTTTGACGAACATTCTAGTTTGGAAACTAATAATCAGAAAGCATCAAATTTCGATAGATATATACCCAAAAAAGACATAACCTTTTCTGAAATAACTGATTCTAGTGAAACTACTCGTTTAATTGAAAATTTTCAAACACCTAACTCTCAAAAACACTTTACTCCAAGAAGAAGTTTTAATACATATGAATATTTGAATAATACGCCAGTAAATGAAACATTAACTGATATGAAAAATAGTGGTATTTGAGAAGAGAAAATGGCTTCACATAACTCAAATTATTTTTCTAACCCAGGTCAAAACATCCATGTTCCAAGAAGAACTTTGAATAATTCAAATACACAAGAAACTTTCCATAATAATGTAGAAAATAATCGTGAACTAGAACGGGCACGTGAAAACTTGTTCAACTCAGGTGATCATAATTTAAAAGAACAAGTTTCATTAGAAAATATATCAAATGAACTTCTAAATAAAAATCTAGACAAATCACAAAATATGTATGACAATGTGAAAAGCGAAAACATAGTTGACATGAAATCAAGTGAGCAAAACTTAAGTCAACAGAAGCAAAATTTCATAGTAAGAGAACAACAAAATAATAATCATTCAGATAAGACTGCCAATATTAATGAAAATTACAGAGAAAAACGAATGGCTGATAGTAATTTCATAAATAAAATGAAGGAAAATAACTATGAGACAAAATTTGAAGAAAAATTAACAGTTAATAATACCTCAACTTCTGACAACACCGTAATAAAAAGTTTGAATAAGAAAGCTAATTTATACAAAGAAAAACATTTTGAAGCACTTGAAACTGGACCACTTAATACAAAAAAACTTCTAGATAATTTTAATAAACAAAAAAATATAAAAGATGCTTTGGACGAGAAGTTTATTCAAGATAGTAACGAAAAGAGTAATACTTTATTTTGAAATAACTCAAACTTTGATAAAACGGAGTTAAATAACTCTAAAATATACAGAAAATTTAAAAATATGTCCGGATGATTAATTACAGTGTTTGTTATATTCTTGATAACGCCGATAGTTGGTTTATTTATGAAAGTTGCTAACTTCTATATTAATTCACCAGAGCACACTATTTCGTTTGAAATATTGAAGCAAATTTTTCTTTTTCAATCAAACTATGATGATGGTAATCTTGTATATTTTATAGCAGATGTACTTATAATTATTGCTACTCCAGCTCTATTTTTAGTCTTTATTACTTTTTCTCTAATTTATTGAGTTTCAGTTGGTAATAAGCAATATAAGAAATTAGCATTCTATAACTTTCAGTTACAATCTAAGATTGAAGTAATTGATTCTATCCAAGAGTTCAATAATGAATCGAGTTTATACTTAATTAAAGTTCATAATGATATGAAAAAAATTAAAAAAGAAATTAAGAACTTGAAAGCAGAAAAAAAATTAACAAAACACGTTAATAACATAGAAAAACCGTATAATATGACACATTAAACAAAATAAATTTCCCCTAAAACTTTAATAATCTGTAGCAAAATTAAAAGAAAGGCAGAATCAAATAATGAAAAGTTACAGTATTTTGGAAATAAAATTAGACTCAAGAATGATTACGGAGATAAAAGTAAGATATAGTTTTTTAGATCAACAAAAATGCTTTGATTATACATTTAAATCTTTAACACAAGATTCAAAGAGACCAATTGAAATAACAATTTTAGAATTAAGAGAAACTATTGATACTGACCATAATTTTATTCTTTCTAATGTAGAAAAGATTTTCCAAAATTATCAAGGAACAAATATTTGAATTATTTTTCAGCAAAGAATAGTTAAATAAAAGGTTATTCATTATTGAATAACCTTTTTATTTTTTTTAGAAAGTTGAATTTTTTTATAATATAAAAATCCACTAGATATTAATATTAATAAACCAATTGGTAAATATATCAATATGCCATAATATTCTGAGACAAATGCTCTAATAGTTGATGCAATACCCAAGAAGATAGCTAAGTATAATGCTGGCAAGTATAAGTTTATCTTTTTAAGATTAATAAATAGAATAACTAATGTAGATATGATAATTGATGATATTAAAAACCCAAATATAAATCATTTTGCTGATGGAGCAAATTTCCTTAAGAATATCTCTGTTGAGTTGAATGTGATTTTATTATTTATTAAGATAATGATTCATATTAAAAATATTAAGTTAATTGCTACTATAATACTAGCGCTAATTGTTACTAGCAATTTGCAAATAGTTTCGCTTTTATTTAAGTTAATTTCGTTTGATTTTCGTTCTTTTTCCATATGTGTACCTCTTTTTCGTTTTAATATTGTTCTAACTAAATGCTAATGTTTTAATTTTGAAAGTATTTACCATATTAAACGTTAATTTAGCTAGTTATCTAGTAAAAGATAGTTATTCTTTAATTTTAAAACAATAATACATATATAACAATATAAAACTTACTCATTAAAATAGAAAATTTGTAATAAAATAATAGTTGATTAAGTATCGAGGTATGAAATGAAATATTGAGACATTACAGTTTTAACACCAATCATCATTAGCATTTGCTTTACAATTGTAATACTTATGTTACGAAAAGAGAAGTTATCAAAAAATGCTTTACTTTTTTGCTTGGAAGTGGCAATATTTTGATTATGTTCAAGTTTATTAGGCTACGAGTTAGTGTACCTTAAAGACTCATTGGCGAGAAGTTTAGAAAACAGAACATATCTAATAATTTTGTTGATAATATCTTTAATATTTATCATAATACTTAAACCATTTGCTACATTCATTACAGGTATAATAAAAAGTAGAAAATTATGAATGTATTTATCTTATGCTAGTGTTATCTTATTAACACTTCTGATGAATTTTCTAAAAGTTAGCAATATATACGTCTTCATTCTATATTCAATTTTATATGCTTTTATTCTTTCTACATCCACAATACATTACTTGTTTTTAAATGAACAATATTTTTATCGTATAAACACACTACCGGTTACTTGAGTCATTTATACAATTATTGGTTTTTCTGGTTTGTTAGGTACATTTATAGGGCAACTTCAAACAATAGTGTTATCTTCTGAAAATTTTACTTATACCAATTTATTTGTTCTACTTTTTATACCTATATGTTTATATTTAAGTTTTACGCAAAAGGAGAATAAAAATTTAGCTAGTTCTTTTGATGAAAGTATTCGATCACAATTACCCAGAAAGAATAATTGAAATTTTCTCACTATTTATATAATTACATTTTTAGTTTCTTGTGCAGGTACTTTAAGTATGTCCTTAACAACAAAAATGTTTATTGCCTTCCAAGGCATTTATAATGGTTACTCAAATGACCTTGTAGAAACACTATTAAGATTATATGACTTCAATTTCATTATTCCTTCAGTGCTGATTTCTTATCTTATCTTTAAATTTGCAACTCCACATTTCAATCAGAAGTATCTATTATTTACAAGTTTTTTTACATTATTCTTATTGTACGTAGTGTTAGCCTTCAATAAAAATCCTTTCACATTTATGATTTTAAATATCCTAATAGGGGTATGCTACACACAAATAATTTTCTCTTTATTTAGCTTTTGTATGTTTTGGAATTATCGTGCACCAAAAAATCCTGTAACAGGCTTTTTTGGATCGGCTTTATTTGGTGGTATGTATTTGAATCAAGTTATTGAAGAAACCTTATTAAATTCTAAGGTAGGTGTGTTTAAGTATTTTAAATCAGTAGATGAAATTTTAAAAACCAAGCAACTATTAACAAACGATAGTATAATCTACGAGAGTTTCATTGATTCTATCACTGTTATTATGACTCTCTCTTCGCTGTTAGTTCTGCTTGCTATGTTTATATTCTATTTTACTCATAAGTATATTTTTGCAGACTACATTAACCCAAGGTTAGCAGTGCAAAATTTAAAAATAATTCTTAAAAAAAGAGTTATTGAAAAAACCAAAACTCAAATAAAAGTCGATGAGTTAGATAATAATGAAATGTAGGTTTAAATATGTATACAATAAAGAATGAATACTTAGATATTACTTTTAAAGCCGATAGTTGCAATTTTGAAATAACTAGTTTGAAGTTCAAAAATAATGAGGTTTGCTATCAACAGAATTCGTCTTGAAAAAAAACATGACCCTTGCTATTTCCAAATTGTGGAGCTATTAACGGTTATATTAAATATAATGGCGTTAAATATCCTTTACCAAGACACGGTTTTATGAAAAATATAAATAATTGGACAATAAAAAGCATTTATAACGACTGCGCAGTATTATCGTTTTCATCTAATTGTCAATTCTCAAAAATTTATCCTTTTGAGTTTGAACTAGATTTAATTTTGAAAGTCGCTAAAAATGTTTTTTCCATCGATTTCGTTGTAACAAATGTTGAGGATGTTGATATGTATTATTCATTCGGACATCATCCAGCATTTAAAGTTGATGATTCTTCAAAAATAGTTTTAGAATCAGAAGAAACCTTCTTTGATTCATTCACTCCAGAAGGACTTTACTTAGAATATGAACAAAATAAAAAAAAGTGAAAGGAAATTATTATCAAGGATGTTGATTTTTCTGAATCAAAGTCTTATTTTTGTGACACCCTAAGATCAGGTTATTTACTATATAAAAATGATTCATTTGAATTTAAACTACCCCTGAATGATTATTCAACATTGGGTCTTTGAAGAGATAATAATGATAGTGGATTTATTTGTATAGAACCGTGGTGTGGTATGCCTGACAAGAGTGGAAATAGTGATCATAATTTAAAAAATAAGTACAAGATCTTAAAATTAAATCCTAAAGAGTCAAAAAAAATATCATTTCAAATGATATTCAATACTAATTAGTCCATACTATTCTGATTTTTGCTCTTTCATTCTTCATAATAATCCAATATTAACATTTTTAATTCGGGAACAAGTTTTTCTTGGGAAACGGTTTTAAATATTTTACCTTTTTTAAATATGATTCCTCCGTTTTTCCCTCCAGCTATTCCAATATCTGCGTGCGAAGCCTCACCTGGACCATTAACAACGCAACCTAAAATAGCAATTTTTAATGGAAAATGTAAATTTTCAACAAATGATTCTATCTCCGCTACTACTTCTCGTAACTGAAATTCTAATCTTCCACAGGTTGGACAAGCTATAACTTCAACCATATTATCGAATAAACCAATCGAATTCAGCAATCTTTTTGCTACTTTTATTTCCATAACAGGGTCTTCGCTTAAACTTATTCTAATGGTATTTCCAATACCTCTGAATAATAGGTAACCGATTCCAAAACTAGATTTAATGGCCCCATTCAATAGACTACCTGCTTCTGTAATTCCTATATGGACTGGATAATTTCATATTTCTGAAGCAAGACTGTATGCTTCAATTGCCATTAATGGGTCTGTAGCTTTTAAAGAATAAATTATGTCATAAAATTCATACTTTTCTAAAATCTCTATATGTTCTCTAAGTGCCTCAACCATGCATTTGGGAGTTCATCCGTATTTTTCAACTAATTTTTTTGGTAAACTTCCTGAGTTTACTCCAATCCTAATAGGTATGTTCTTTTCTTTACATTTTTGTACAACTGCAATTGTGTTTTCCTCGATACCAATATTTCCAGGGTTAATTCTAATTTTTGCACATCCAGAATCAGCAGCTATCAATGCAAACTTATAATTAAAATGAATATCTGCAACTATTGGTATTGGTGATTTTTCGACTATTTCTTGAAGAGCATTTGCATCATCAATCCCAAGCACAGCAACTCTAGCAATTTGACAACCTTCTTTGTATAAGTTATTTATTTCTTCAAGCGTTGCATCCACATCGTGAGTTTTTGAGGTAGTCATTGATTGAATTACAACTTTATTATTACCACCAATTTGAATTTTCCCAACATAGACGGGCCTAGTTTCAGTTCTTTTATACATTATTAACCCCCTACAAATTATATTTTAGTTTTAACATTATCTTTAATTGCAATCTTGCTTTTAAAGTTTCATATTAATTATACACATATTAATTAAATACAAATTTTAGTTATTTTAATTTATATAGTTCAAAAAACCTTAACTACAAGGATTTTTTAGTATAATTAAAGTTATAGGAGTTGAAATAAGTGGCAGAAAGAATTACATTGCGGGACATAGTTGCAATTAATGATGCTCTAATTCATAAAAGCTATGAATCTCGTAATGAGTTTTTGACATATGTTGATGTAATAGGTGAATATTTAGATGAAACATTTTTCAAACAAGATGCCATAATTGAGAGACTAGTACATTATTGTGAAAAAAGTGCACGTTATTTAAATATACAAATCACTAAAAACGAAAATATAAAATTAACCATAAAACATATTGCGGACTACATAAAAATTTGTAAAAAAGCATTAGAAAAAGCATTATATAGTGATCGAGATATATTCGATTTCAAAATCTTTGTCGAAATTAAAAGTATTGTTCGCTACTTCCTAGAAAAAACCTATGAATACAGTTCATTGTCTGATTATAAGACTTTGTTTGGCATAAATACAGTTGAGTTTCACCAACAAAACGAGACATTCAAATATTTGTATACTGTTTTTGATAAATTTACATATATTGCTAGGCACCTAAATGATAAATATTACAAAAATATAAAAAGTGATTATAATGAAAATGGTTTGAAATTTTTTGTAGATTTCCCAAAGGATATCGGATTTCTAACTAATAGTTTAATCGATCATAAAAAATTAACTATTTGTATCGAAACAATAACTATATCAAAAGCTTGACATTATATTAGAAGGTTAAGAAATGTATTGGAACATGATTTCGCAGACCCTAGTTTTAAGTACAATATTTCTTTTTCGATAGACTTATTATTTATAATTGTCGGTAGAATAATGATAGCGCTGAATAAATACTTAAAGCCCGAAAGACAACTAATTGAGACTTTGGAAAACCTTAAAGAAAAAGGCGAAACAGTTAAGGAATAAATATGGAACGATGACAATCTTTAAATTTAAATAATTTCAATGGACCCTTAGATCTATTACTTCATATGATCAAGGAAAAACAATTGAATATTATGGATATCAATTTATTGGAATTATCAAATCAATATATAAAATACATTCAAAAGTGTGAAGAGCTAGATATTGAAGTTGCAAGCGAATACCTTGTGATGGCTGCATATCTTATTGAACTGAAGTCGAAATTATTAATCCCAAAGGAAGTTGTTGAGGTTGATTCAGATTATGAAGAAAATCAAAGACAAGAATTATTATCACGCTTAATGGAATATCATAAGATCAAAGAAGTAACAAACTTTTTCAAAGAACAACAAGAGGATTCTTTAAAGGTATATAGTAAACCAAAATCTGTTTTCAAGATAACTAAAATTGATGATGATAATTTACCATTAGCCCCGAATAATATTGATATCGATAAGTTTGCAAAAATATTTTTAAAAGCTATTGAAAAAAAACAATCAACTGTAATGGAAACTAACACATTGACAAACGTAGATGTGTCTCCAGAAGAAATTGCTGTTGAAATAAGAAATTTTCTAGAAAAAAATAGAATAAAAAAAATAAAACTAAGTGATTTGATAGAAGAGAAACATTTTACTTTAAGAATGCTAGTTGCTACATTTCTAGCTGTTTTAGATTTAGCGTCTAAAAAAATTATTTATATTTATCAAGAAGTTGATGATGTGATAATTGATTATTTAGTTAGTGAAAGGGAATAATACCTATGGAGTTTAATAAAAAATTAGCAATTACAGAGGGACTTCTTTTTGTTAATGGAGATGATGGTGTTTCAATAGATGATTTGAAGTTTATTTTAAACACAGAAGAAGACTCTATAATCGAAAAAATACTTGACGCTTTAAAAGATAAATATAGAGGGGACGAAGCCGGTGGTTTAGATATTCAAAAGTTTGCAAGAAATAAATTCAGGATGATAACCAAAAAAGAAAATGCCGAGCATTATGCTAAGTTATCTAATATTAAAACAGAAGCGAAGTTATCAACTGCAAGCATCGAAACTTTGTCTATTATTGCCTACAAAGGCCCAATATCAAAAGCTAAAGTCGAGGACATTAGAGGCGTTAATTGCGAGACAATATTTTATAAATTGAAGTTAAGAAACTTAATTGAAGAAGCGGGTAAATCATCAGACTTAGGGAAACCAATGTTGTATAAAGTTACTGATGATTTCTTAAAGTACTTTAATTTAAATAGCCTTGATGATTTACCAAAGTTAAAAGAAACAATAGAAGAAGAAAAAGATATTTTCAAAAGAGATTAGTTATATGGAACGTTTACAAAAAATTATAGCAACAAGAGGTTATTGTTCAAGAAGACAAGCCGAAACTTTAATCACAAGCGGTAAAGTTAAAGTTAATGGGATCGTAGTTACAGAACTTGGTTCGAAATTTAATTGTGATGTAGAGATTAAAATTAATAATAAAAAACTAGAAATTGTTAAAGAAAAAGTTTATTATTTATTTAATAAACCAAGATTGGTTGTTACTACTATGTATGACCCTAAAGAAAGAAAAACTGTTGCTGACTTTTTTAAAGATAGCAAAATTAGGGTATATCCAGTAGGTAGGTTGGATTATGATGTTAGTGGTGCATTAATAATGACAAACGATGGAGAATTTGCTAACTTTGTTATGCATCCAAAGTATGAATTTAGAAAAACATATCAAGCGCTTTGTGATGGTAAAGTAACTAAACAACAAATTAAAAACTTATTAAACGGTGTTATCATTGATGAAGATTATAAAACAAAAGCAATACATGCTGCATTACTGAAATATGATGATCAATATAATGAGTCAATAGTTGAAATAACTATAGCCGAAGGTAGAAAACATCATATTAAAAAAATGTTAATAGCTGCTGATATAAATTTGAAAAAGTTAAAAAGAACGCAAATAGAGTTTTTAACAATCAATGATATTGAAGTTGGTAAGTTTAGAAGTTTAAAACCACACGAAATTAAACAATTCTACGGTATTTATAATTCAATATCTAAAAAAAATAATAAGGAGTAATTTATGAGAATAGCATTATTTGGAACTGTAGGAGCTGGCAAATCAACAATTTCTGAGTTAATTTCAAAGCAACTTGGTTATGAAATATTTCCTGAACCAATTGATAATAACCCTTATTTTGATGATTATTACAAAGACATGAAAGCAAATGTTTTTAAAATGCAAATCTATATGTTAACAGCAAGAAGTCGACAATTATTAGAAGCAAAATCATTAAAAAATGTAATTTTTGATAGAACAATTCTTGAAGATCCAATTTTTGTTACAGTTAATCATGATTTAAAAACCATGAACGATATTGATTACAAAACTTACACCGATTTTTACGAACAAGTTATAATACCAAGTCTTGGATATAAATCAGAGTTTGATTTAGTTATTTATTTGAAGTTATCAACAGATAAGGCTATCGAAAGAATTAAAGATAGAGGAAGAATTCAAGAACTAGAAACACCTTATGAGTATTGGGAGTTACTAAATAAAAGGTACGATGACTTTTTTGAAAGAAGAAAACATATGTTCAATTTCTTAGTTGTCAATGCTGAAAGTGACGATTTAGAAGAAAAAATGGAAATTATTATGAATAAAATATACGAAATTGAACCCAATTTGGTAAAATAAATTAGTTTAAATTATGTGAAAGGAATATTTATGGGAAGAGCTCACGAAGTAAGAAAACAAAGTATGGAAAAAACAGCAGCTATGAAATCTGCTATTTATGGAAGGGCTTCTAAAGAAATTTATATGGCTGCAAAAAATGGTAGCTCTGATCCTGAGGCAAACTTGGCATTAAGAAGTGCAATTGATAAAGCAAAATCAAAACAAGTTCCTACAGATGTAATTAATAGGGCTATAAAAAAAGCAGAGGGTGGCGATGCTGAAAATTACGTTTCTAATCGTTATGAAGGGTATGGACCCGGAAATTCAATGATAATTGTTGATTCTTTAACTAGTAATGTTAATAGAGCAATAGCAGAAATAAGGGATGCATTTAATAAAAACGGGGGAAAGATTGCCAACTCAGGTTCGGTTTCTCATTCCTTCCAACCTACTAGTTTGTTTGCGTTTGAAGAAAAGTCCGTTGAAGAAGTTCTAGAATTATTAATGGACACAGATGCAGAAGTTAATGATGTTATTGAAGAAGATGGATTAACAATGGTATATGCATCATTTCAATCTTTTAATGCAGTTAAAACAGCTTTAGATAAAGCGGGTTTAAAGAATTATAAATTGGCAGAAACTACTATGTTGGCTGATGATTTCATTAAAATTAATGATGAAGAAACAAAATTACAGTTTAATAAGCTTATAAATAAATTAAATGAACTTGAAGATGTACAAGAAGTTTATCACAACGTTGAAATTTAAGTAAATATATCATAAAAACCACCATTAAGGTGGTTTTTATAATTAGGTAAGTTTATGAAATTTGTTTTCAATTTATCAGGTTAATCTAAAATTAAGAAACACTTATATATTGATATACTATCTAAAAGGAGATAAGTAATGAAAAAAGTTTTAATATTAATAAGCAGTAACTTTTTATTTTTAATCGGTACAGTCCAAACATTAAGTTGTAGTATTCAAATAAAAAACGATGATCAAAATTTAAAGGACCTTAGAACAATAAATACTAGTTTAGGAGAATTTGAAGGTTATGAGGAACTTCCTTCATTACCATTATTAATTGCTAGAGTAAATAAGGTTAATACCGGCTTAGATTTGAATTCAAGTGATATATCGTTGGTTGATGAAACTCTAACTGTTTTTAATGCTAGAATAAAAGGTAATGGAAAAAATGTGATTGGAGAATGCTTGTTAACATTTAAATACATCCATAAAAAAGGGAACTTAACAGATTTAATAACTAAAACTAATTTAGGAAACATAAAAGATAATACAAATATACCTAGTGATAGCATTTTATTAAATAAAATTAATGATATTAATAATACTAAGTTTACCTTTGATGATATTTCTATATCAGAGGTGAATGAATCAAGTGCAAGGATAAGTGCAAACCCTCAGTCAACTAAGTATGAAGGAGAAGTTTCTATCAGTTATAATTACAAAAAAGTGGAAAGTATTGAAGTCAATAATTTAATAAAGAAGACTTATTTAGGTAAAATTTACTCACGAAAGAGTGTTTTTACAAGTGAAGAGATACTTGAAGCTGCATCATTTCACAATGATAATTTTGGAAACTCCATCTCAGATGCTTTAACAGTTACAAACATAACCTCAACATCAGCTATCATTAAATCAAATAGTGATTATTCTACATTCCGAGGAGAAGTATTGGTTGAATATGAAGGTAAAGAGAAGGTATCATTAACAAACTCAATCAAAAATAAAGAGTTTGGTTTAATAAAAGGAGCCAAAAACTATAATGAGCAGGTTACAATTGATGTTGACGCTTTTTTAAAACAACTTATGATAGAAAATCCTCATATTAACACCGAATATATACAAGGTATAAGTAGCGAACCTTATTATAATCCAAATAAAAAGAAATATTTTGTGTCTTTAAGTGTGATGAATAATCATCCAGTAATCCCGTATATACATAATACTGGATGTGATATATATTTTGAAATTGATAATGATAAAACTGTATTCAATAAAAAAGATTTGAAGGATGAAATCAAAATGGTAAACATCGGAGAAATCGATGGATATACTGATAGTTTTAATAGGGATGCTAATGTTGTTTTCGAGAAAATAAATAAATTGAATAATATATCTTTGGATTATCAATTTATGTACTATTTATTAAGTTGGGTCGGAAATAACAAAGTAAAAATGATAGCAAAAAATGATAATCCTACATATAAAGGTGAAGTTGAAATAACATACAATTATAACAAGCTAGATAAATTAGGAAACCTTGAAGAAATCATAAAAGATAGAAATTTAGGTGAAATATTAACCTATCCTTCTTCAGGTTACAAAGTTTATCGACCAACAATCAAAGTCTTGTTAAATGCAAAGTATCCTAAAGCTAACTTAATATTAGGTTATGACATAAATATTATTGATATTACAGATACTAACTTCAAAGTGGAAATCTTAGATACTGGAAAATACTTTGGTTCAAGTTTCTTGATGAGCTTTTATAAAATAAAAAAAGATACTTAGGATTTGATGGTATTTATAATTACTTTAATAGGACTAAGATTTAACAAATATCATTAAAGTGACATTGCCAAAACATTTTCTAAAAAAAATATACTTTTCAATCTTATCTATTAAGATTTTTTTTATATTCCTTTAACTTATTAAAAAAATACTTGGTTTTTTCTTTGTTATAATAGTAATTGATTAGGAGAGTTTAAATGAATAAAGATGTTGTTTTATTGCGTACTGTTGAGTTAGCAGCAATTGCTTCTTATAAATATATTGGTTTGAAAGATAAAAATAAGATTGATCAAGCAGCTGTCGAAGCTTTTGAAGTAATGCTTAAGAATGAGCAGGGTTTCAAATTAAAAATAGTTAATGGTGAAGGAGAGTTGGATGAAGCACCAATGTTGTTTGTGGGCCAAATATTAGGTAGTCCAAGCAGTTATGATGCACCAATATTTGATGCATCAGTCGACCCAATTGAGGGTACCAATCCCGCTGCTTATAACTTTGCAGGTAGTATTTCCACAATTGCAATTTCCAGGGAAAATACAATGTTACAACTTCCAGAAATGTATATGGAAAAAGTATTTGTTAGCAATGAGTTCAATGAAATATTAGATTTAAATTCAGGAATAATAGAAATAATTAAACAAATGCAACTAAAGGTCAATAGAAAAGACATTAAATGTATTGTTTTAGATAAACCAAGACACCAAAAGATCATTAAAGAGTTAAATGATCTTGGTGTAATTATTAGACTAATAAAAGATGGTGATGTTTTAGCTGCTATTGATGTTGTGAATGGTGAAGCTGATATAGTTTATGGTATTGGAGGTGCTCCTGAAGGATGCTTGATGGCATCTTTGGCAATTGCTTCTGGTTGTAAGATGCAATGCCGTTTAGTTTCTTATGGAGATATTTGACCAAATGAAGAAGAGACTAAAAATAGAATATTAAAAGAATCAGCATGGTTATCAAAACATAATATCGATTTCACAACTATATTGTCAGATATAGATTTAGTAGCGGATAATAGAACAAGGTTTTTTGCCTCCGGTTTAACAGCTGGTGGAACTTTAAAACCAATAAACTATAAGGGTGGGAAGTTTTTTGTGAATGCTTTCATGGCTAGTCATGGTATTGTAAGGAATATAAAATCGGTTTATGATGTGAAAAAAGTTAATACTTTAAAGCCGGAAATTAAATATTTATTTGATAAGTATAAGCGTTAGAAAAAAAGGAGCAATAAAATTAATGGAAAATATACATAAAATATTATTGATAGGTGTTTTATTAACACTTTTGACCTTGTTTTCTTTGAAACTGTACAATACTTTAGTTTATTCCAGAATTAAAGTAAGAGAAATAAACTCGGCAGATATAAATATATCTACTACAAAAATTGAAGAACTCATAAAGAACTTTCAGAAGTATTTAAAGTGTCCGGATTTGACTATCGAATATGGAGTAGTAGATAACTATTCAAGAATTTTCAACATGTTAAACAAAAAAAAGAAAAAAATCACGATACCTAGATGGGTGATGCCTAGTGTTGGATACGAAATTGATTATCTACTAGCAAGTATTTGGTATAATACAAAACGTTATCAAAACGATAAAGAGTTGAAAAAATTTAATTTGTTTTGGTCGGTAATACCTAAACTAGCTTATTTTATTTACTCATTAACAACAGCTATCTCTATGATACTTTTCATAATGTATTTCTTTTTCTCAGAAGATAGAATAATGATTGAAGGAATATTTATGTGATTAATAAGGATTCCAATTTTCCAAGCACTTTCATTTTTAACTTTTTTTATAATAATTTCTTGTTTATACTTTTCTACAAAAGGTAAAAACTGATTAGAAACAAAATATGAAAGAGAAATTGTTTCATTTGTTGATAGCGAGTGTGTTGGTTATAAAACTGATATTATAGCAGCGAGAGTGTATTCACTTGAGTTTAACAAACTCAATTTTGAAATTTTTAGATTAAATCAAAAAACAGAAAACACAAAATTCTTAGGACCCTTTGTTTGCATTTAGTGACTAAATACATTTTAAATTTTAAAAGTAATTTTTAATACCGTGTAAATCAAAGTGTTAAACCTTTAAAGGTGTATAATTTTTTTCATAAGAAGCCTATGGTTTCTTATAAGAAAGGAACGTTTTATGAAAAAATCTTGAATAGCAATGTGTGCAAGTTTTGGTGTACTGACAATCATCTCAATCTTATTTTTTGCATTAAAGGATAGCTCAATTTTTCTATATGATTATTTAAAAGGAAGTAAGTTCCCATCAAATCAAATGCAAATTTGAGCAATCTTGGTAATGGCAGTATCAATACTAGGATTGATTGTTAGTGGAGTGATTTTATTTTTAAACTTTAAAGATAATGATTCATTAAACAAATATGCAAACTATGCTCATATTTTTGTTGCGGTATTAGTTTTATTCTCTGCTATTATGATCTTAGTATCAGGAATAACTGTTAAACCTGTGTCAACTATGTCAACAGCTATATTTGCTCTTGTGGTGGTTTTCTCTGCTGCAGTAGTTGGAACAACAGCATGAGTCGCAAAAGATGAATTTACCGCTTAAAAATGGTAAATAATAAAACAATTTAAATAATGTTTCAAACCTCAATTACTGAGGTTTTTTATTAGTCTTATTTAATAATTTGGTCTTGTAAAACAAAACCAAAAAAACATTAAATTACCTTCATTACTAAAATAACAAGAGTGTATAATTTATTTATAAGTAAATTTATGTTTATTTAATAGGAGGAAAAATTTTATGAAAAAATCATGAATAGCAATGCTTGCAAGCTTTTCTTGTCTACTGATTACTACTGTAGTATTTTATGCAGCAAAGGACCAGTATGGAGACCCATTTTACTCATTCTTAGATGATCAAAAAGGAAGTTTCCTAGAAAAAAATATGATAATTTGAACATTATTATTACTTTCGCTTTCAGCAATAGGACTTTTTGTCAGTCTTATAATTATCATCATGAACGCTAATGGAAATAATAGTTTCAATAAAATAGCAAATTATGCCCATCTTTTAGTAGGAGTTGTTATATTTATTGACCTAATTATGATATTGATAGTAGGTATTGGTTTGAAGTCATCTGATAAAGAAGTTATTTTATTTTTAACATTTATTTCATTGTTCTCAATAGCGGTTGTGGGTACAACAGCGTGAGTAGCTAAGGATGAATTCACAGAGGTTTAAATCCTCTATTAATAAGTGTTTGTTCTTAATGTAATAAATATCTTTCAAATATTTAAACATTTAATTAAGCAAATTTATTTAAATAATATTAAAAGTGAGTATGGTTCTCATTTTTTTTGTGAAAAATCAATAATTATTTTTAAATTATTTAATATTTTGTGAATTTCTAATTTTTGAAAGTATAATTAGGTCGTAAGTTAAATGAAGTCTCTTTACATTTATCAACATATAATTAGATTGGAAAGGAACCTTAAATTAGTAAAATAATTTAAGGTTTTTTGTGAAGTAAACAGATTTTGTTTCTATACGAAAAGGGGGATTGAAATATGAAAAAACTATTAACAAGTCTTATGGCAACTACAGTATTGGTATCAAGTGCGTCTTCTGCCATTTCTTGTGGAAAAAAATATAAGGGTTGAATGGATGTTTACTTGGTAACCGATGCAGGTAAAATCAATGATAAATCTTTTAATGAGAGTGGTTATAACGCAGGTAATGAAATAATGAACTTACTTGGTATTAATGATAATTTAGATAAAAAATATGATGGTATAGGATATAGTGAACCAAAAGATGAACAAGAATTTGATAACCGTTATAAAATAGCAAAATCAGCTGGAGCGAAAACCTTGATATTGCCGGGTTATAAGCATGGTGGTGAACGCCTTAAAAAAGCTTCTGAATTGATAGATGATGTAGTTATTATAGATAATAGTAATGAAAACCATAATAACGTAACTGGTTTATTGTTTAGAGCAGATATTTCAGCGTTTTACTCAGGGTTTGCATCAATAATTTACTCATTGGCAACCGAAAATTATAATAAAGATGGTAATGGTAAGTTAGTGTTGGCTACATTTGGTGGTAGCCCTAATGGTTTTGCAGTTGATAACTTTATGCATGGTTTCTTGGCTTCAATAAATTTTTATAATGAATTTAAAAAAGATGAAGAAAATAAAAAATATATAGAAGAAATGATTAAAGCAATAAATCCTAACTTGAAAGACGGAAGTCTTGAAAAATTATTGAATGTAGAAGTATCGAGAGCAAATTCTCAAAATGAAGGTATTGCAATTGATCAATCTAATTATTTTTCTGGTAGTTTTTTAGCAGGATCTGGACAAAGTATATCTGATAAATTGGTAAACACTGATAAGGCAAATGTTGTTTTACCAGTTGCTGGTCCACAAACAGGGGATTTACTAAATGTTATTAAGAAACGTAAAGCTAGCACAAAAGTTATAGGTGTAGATACTGATCAAATTAAAGTATACCCACAGTTTAATGATCAGTTCATAACATCAGCTGAAAAAGATATTGTGTCTTCAACAGTATTAGCAATCTCACACCTAGAAAAATACAATAAAAATGAGAATTTCTTCAACAAGGTTTTAGAAAAGTATAAAGATATTGGAGTGACAGAAGAAAAAGACGGAAAATTTGTTGATGTTAATCTAGCTGATAAAAAAACTTGATCTGGAACTACAAAATGACTTGGTGGTAAAATTTCATATGATAATGGTAATAAAGTAAATAAAAATTTATATGACCTTATTATGAAATTATTTAAAAATGGAGAAAAAGTAATAGGCTCATCTAAATATTATTTCTCAGAACTTGCTAACAAAGGTATAGATGTTACTTTAAGCGCTGATAAAATTAAAGGTTATGCAAGTAAAATACTAGAAGAACTTAAAAAATAAATATTAAAAACATTATATAAATATTAGTAATAAAAAATAAACAACAAAAAACTTTGGATTATTTCCAAAGTTTTTTGATTATTTAAGCTTGACCTAAACCTTTAGATTTCCACTCTGCTAATATTTCCTCTTTTCCTCCATCTTTAAGATATCTGTCTTTATATTCTAAAAATCTTTCTTTACATTCTTCGATTTCATTAATTGCGTGATCAAGGTCTCCTCATCCTTCGATTCGCACTTCTTTTTTTTGTAAAGCTTTATATTGTAAGAAAAAGTTTTCAATCTCATTTTTTAAATGTTGTGGAACGTCTTCTAATTTTTGGTAGCTTTCAAATCTTGGGTCATCATTAAAAACGCCAAAAAGTTTAGTGTCAATTTCACCAGCATCTATCATTTTTATTGTACCTAAGATTCTTACTTTCACCTTCACACCAGGCATTGTTGGGTAAGTTACTAAACTTATAACATCTAAAGGATCTCCATCTCAATCTAGAGTGTCATCTATAAAACCATATTCACCTGGGTAAAAATTAGCCCCATATAAAACTCTATCAAGACTTATGCTTTTTGTTTTCAAATCATACTCATATTTATTAGAACTTCCTTTTGGAATTTCTACTATCATTTCAATAACATTATTTTTCATAATTTATTTCTCCTTATACAAATAAATTTTATAGTAAAATTACTATGTTAATTGCGAAATTATTGAAAAAGGGGAATTATGAAAAACTTTAAAAGTTTACCAACAGACAAAGAAAATATAATTTTAAAAGAGAATAATTTTAAAAGAGATAGGTGGAAAAGTTATTTTCGACTTAATACTCAAAGAATAACAATTATGGCAATGTTACTGGCTTTTAATCTTTTTTTGTCATGGCTTAGTGTTATTTTGTTTAGTTTGATACCGATTTATAATTTTTTAAGAATTGAAATAAGTTTTTTCTCATTCCTTATCTGTTGAAAACTTATAAATGGTTTTTATGCAATGTTACTTGTGTTTCCTGCCACTTGAATGAGATTTATCGGTATTGACCCATTAGCTGAACCAATAGGAGTATTGGCTATGAATTTAAGCGATAGTTTCTCTTTGGGTATGTTTATTCTCTTTGCATGAATTTTCAGAACTAAAGTTGTACTAAAAGTTAAGTATGGAGTTTATATAAAACTATTGATTGTATCTTTAATTGTAATTAGTCTAACTAGTTTATGAAATACTTTTTTAAATTTCTCTTTTTTACTTAAATTATATGGAGCTGAGGGTTTGAAAACTTTACCTTTTGCATTAATTTTGATTGGTTTTAATTATTTAAAATTTACTTTAAACTATGGAATATTTATATCAATTTATAAAACAATTGATAAAATTGCACCACGAGATTTTTAATTAAAACTCATTAATTAAGGGTTTTTTGGTACAATCTATTGGTAGTTAAAAATTATTTAATTATATTGAAAAGAGGAAGAAATATGGCAGGAAAAAAACCGATTTTTGTATCAATGGACTTAGGTACAGCATCAACATTGGTATATATAAGTGGGCAAGGTATTGTGTATAATGAACCATCAATAGTTGCTTACAAAATTAAAGAAAATAAAATTGTGGCTGTTGGAGACGAAGCTTATAAACTAATTGGTAAAGGTAATAAAAATTTAAGAATTGTTAGACCAATGGTTGATGGTGTTATCACCGATATAAGAGCAACGCAAGCACAATTAAAATACATCTTCTCAAGATTGAGATTGGATAAGATTTTAAAAGGTTCTGTTATGTTGCTAGCATGTCCATCAGTTATTACTGATTTAGAAAAAAGTGCTCTAATAAAAATAGCAACTTCTTTTGGAGCTCAAACAGTATTTGTAGAAGAAGAAGTTAAAATGGCAGCTCTTGGTGGTGGTATTAATATTGAAGCACCAATGGGTCAATTAGTAGTAGATATGGGTGGAGGAACAACTGACGTAGCTGTAATCGCTTCTGGAGATATAGTTATCTCTAAATCTATCAAGGTTGCTGGAAACGTTTTAAACGAAGAAATCTTGAAGTTCATAAGATCACAATATGGTATGGAAGTTGGAATAAAATCAGCAGAAACTGTGAAAATTAAAATGGGTTCTTTGGCAAAGTATCCAGATGAAAAAACTATGAAAGTTTATGGTCGTGATATAGTTTCTGGTTTACCTAGAGAAATCGAAATCAAACCCGAAGAAATTAGAGAAGTTTTAAAAATACCTTTATCAAAAGTTATCGACTTGATTGTTAGAGTTCTTGAAGAAACACCTGCAGAACTAGCTGGTGACATATTCAGAAATGGTATGACACTTTGTGGAGGAACAGCATTGATTAAAGGGATAGATAAATACTTTGGTGACACATTACAATTGCCTGCAAAAATAGGACAATCTCCTTTATTGGCAGTTATCAACGGAACCAAAAGACATGAAAGTTACATTTATGAACAATTAAAAAAGCATAATCAAAATTCTAATTCAAAATAGATAATAAAAGAATTTTAAAAACTAACTTGATGTTTGCATCAAGTTTTTTATTTTTCTTCCTAATTAATTTAAATTAAGTTTTTTAGTTACCTTTAAATTAATCTTTTAGATCAATTCTCAAGCTTTCTAAGTTCAATTTTGACATCAAATATTAGCTTGCCGATAATTGAAAATAACTTAAAAAAGAATCCAATAAAACACGATTGTAATAAAAATTTACACCACGACTATCTATATAAAAATTAGTCACTGATAATATGCTTTTTTATGTATACAAGGTTGAAATTATTTCCATACATAACCTATTTAACGGAATTATTTTTTATTAATGTTATAATTTACTTGGAAGTTATTGATTTGTTCATTTCTTCGCTGGAGGTAAATATGATGAATAGTAAAAAACACATTTTTGTGGGAATGGATTTAGGAACAACTTTTACACTGGTTTATATTAGTAACCAAGGTATTGTTTATAATGAACCTTCAATCGTTGCCTATAAAATTAAAGAGAACAAAATTGTAGCAGTTGGTGAAGAAGCTTATAAGATGATTGGAAAAGGTAACAAGAATCTAAGAATAGTTAGACCTATGGTTGATGGCGTAATTACAGATATAAAAGCTACACAGGCACAGTTAAAATTTATTTTCTCAAGATTAAGATTAGAAAAAATTTTAAAAGAGTGCGTTATGCTTTTAGCTTGTCCATCAATAGTAACCACTTTGGAACGAAATGCACTTAAGAAAATAGGTCAAAGCTTTGGTGCGAAATATGTATTTATCGAAGAAGAAGTAAAAATGGCAGCCATCGGTGGTGGTGTAAATATTAATGCTCCAACCGGCAGACTAATAGTTGATAGTGGTGGAGGTACAACAGATATTGCAGTAATGTGTTCTGGTGATATTGTATTATCAAAATCTATCAAAGTTGCTGGTAACTACCTAAATGACGAAGTTTGTAAGTTTGTGCGTTCACAATATGGTTTGGATATTGGAGCTAAAACATCAGAAAGTATTAAAATTAACATTGGTTCATTAGCTAAATATCCTGATGAAAGAAGAATGAATGTTTATGGAAGAGATGTTGTCTCTGGACTTCCAAGAACAGTAGAACTCAACCCAGAAGAAATTAGAGAAGTATTAAAAGTAAGTGTGGCTAAAATCTTGGATTTAATCGTACAAGTTCTTGAAGAAACTCCACCTGAATTGGCTGGTGATATATTTAAAAATGGTATAACCTTATGTGGCGGTACTTCTTTAATTAAGGGTATTGACAAGTATTTTGCAGACACTCTTCAACTTCCTACTAAAATATGTGAAGCACCTTTATTAGCTGTAATAAATGGTACTAAAAAGTTTGAATCTGAAATATGAGAGATGTTAAAAAAACATAAAAAAGAGTTATATTATTAAAAAAATCTAGACATTGTCTAGATTTTTTTTATCCAATTTTTACAGCACCAGTAGGACATACCATTTGGGCCTCTACCAGTTCAAGATCATTATCTTTTGCTTCGGCTAAACCATCTTCATCCATAAAGAGAGTTTCTGTTTCATCAATTTCAATACAAGCCATACAACCAATACATAAAGGTTTGTCAATTCAAGTTTTTTTCATAAAAAGTTCTCCTTAACCTAACATTATCATAACAAAATTTTAAAAAGTGGCATAATTAATTTATAATATATAAGTTGATTAGAGGTGAAGTATGGATATGATTTCAAGAATGGAAAGAAATAAACAAATTCATGACCAAGTTAATAAAGAAATAGCATATAACATACAAATTCATAATGAAAAATCAATAATAAGTGCAACTTTTGAAAAGTTAAAACAAATAGATGTAAATTATTTTAAAGAAAAATTGGATATATTTGATAAAAAACATCAAATCGAAAAACCGTATTTAGATAAAGATAGGTCCACTAGTTTAATATCTGAGGACTTAAAATACGAGATTAGAAAAGATATGCACGACCTTAAACAAATAAAATCTAAAGAAACACCCGCTAATAATATGCCAAATAGTGATATAGAGGAACAAATTGAACTTAGAAATGAGAAGTTTATTCGTTATTTCAACAGTTTGAAAAAAAATGAAGAAATTTTTACTATAAATATTGATAAGTTGAAACAAAAGCAACAATTAAATAAAAGGGTTGAACAAGAGATATCAATGGCTACTGTACAAAAAGTTAGAAGTCAAGACACAAGAAGTACTATGCAAATGTTATCCGAAGTGAGTGATAAAACAGAAAAAGCTCAAGCACTACTGATGAAAGATTGAAAAATGTATGAGAAAAAATATAGATTTAAAGGTGTTTTGATATTCATAATAATGGCAATAATAATAATGATAGTTTCTATTATTACACCATATTTTTTATAAGGAGTTCTTATTATGCAAACTAATTATAATATAGCAGTTGATGGAACTGCTGGTAGTGGTAAAAGTTCGGTTATGTCATTAGTGGCTGAAAAAATAGGATTTAAATTTATAGATACTGGTCTAATGTACCGTGCATTTACAAAATGATGTTTACAAAACAATGTTAATTTTTCTAAAAAAGATCAAATTATTGATTTATTGAAAAAACTTAATTCAGTAGATATAGATGGTTCATTTATAAAAATTAATGACAATGATTATTCGCAATATATAAATGATTATGATGTTGTTGAAAATATCAAATATATTGCAACTATAAGTGAAGTTCGTGAGAAAATGGTGTTTTTACAAAAACAAATGGTAGAAAATGGAAGGAATATAATGGTTGGACGTGATATCACGACTGTAGTTCTACCAAAGGCCGACTTAAAGATTTACTTTGATTGCTCGCCTGAGGCTCGTGCCCAAAGAAGAATGGAACAAAATAAAAAAAATAATTTATCAGGTGTGGATTACAATATACTCCTTAACCAAATTAAAGCAAGAGATGAATCTGATATGAATAGAGAAGTTGGAGCGCTAAAAATTGCAAAGGATGCATGAGTAATTGATACTAGTGATTTAGCCTTTAATGAAGTTGTCGATAAAGTCTTAAAACACATTCATTCGATAAAACAAGAAAGAGGTTAAGCATGTCAAGAAAAGGTGTTGTAGCAATTGTTGGTAGACCAAATGTAGGTAAATCCACATTATTCAATCGTATTATCAAAGAAAAAAAAGCCATAGTAGAAGATAAACCAGGTGTTACAAGGGATAGAATGTATGGAAATGCAGAGTGATTGACCTTGCCTTTTATAATTGTTGATACTGGTGGTATCACTCTTCAAGATACAGCATTCGCAAAAGAAATCAAAATGCAAGCTGAAATCGCCATCAAGGAAGCGGATGTAATAGTTTTTGTAATTAATTTTAGAGAAGGTATAACACTAGAAGATGAAGTGGTTGCAAAAATATTATATAAAACTAAAAAACCAGTAATTTTAGCAGTTAATAAGTACGATAAAAAACAAACATATGATGAGTCATATTCTTTTATGACTCTTGGTTTTGGAGAACCTTGTCTCATATCTTCAACACATGGTATTGGGGTTGGTGATTTATTAGACTCAATAACAGCTAAAATGCCGAAGTTTGCTATGAATGAGAACTCAGATGATATAAAAATCTCTATCGTTGGTAAACCAAATGTGGGTAAATCAAGCCTAGTAAACTCTATTGTTGGTGAGGAAAGAATGATTGTATCTGAAGTTGCTGGAACCACTATTGATAGTGTTGACACCAAAATAAAAGTAGAAGGTAAAAACTATACTATTATTGACACAGCAGGAATGAGAAAAAAAGGGAAAATATACGAAAATTTAGAAAAATATAGTTATTTAAGGTCCTTAACAAGCATCAATAAAGCAGACGTTGTTATATTAATGTTGGATGCGAGTCAACCTGTAACAGATCACGATACCAATATTGGTGGTTTTGCTTACGAAGAAAATAAGCCAATAATCATTATCGGAAACAAATGAGATTTAGTTAAAAATAAGGAATCTAATACGATGAAAAAGAAAGAAGAGGAGATTAAAGCCTACTTCAAGTATTTAAATTATGCTAAAGTCATTTTTATATCAGCCAAAGAAAATAAAAGAGTTCATAAAATATTTGAAATAGTTGAATTAGTGAGAGATAATATCAAGAAGAGAATTAGAACAAGTTTATTAAATGAAATTTTCAACAAAGCTCAACTAATAAATCCAGCACCAAACCATAATGGTGGTCGTTTGAAAATTTATTATGCTTCACAAGTGGAGGCCTATTTACCAACATTTGTGTTGTTCGTCAATAATCCTTCTTTTGTTCATTTTTCTTATAAACGTTTTCTAGAAAATCAAATAAGATCACAATTTGATTTTTCAGGAGTACCAATCAACATAATTTTTAGGGAGAGAAAATAAGAATGAAAAATATGAAAATAGCAATAGTTGGCACCGGTGCTTATGGAACTGTTCTTGCTAATGTTTTATCGGATAATGGACACTCCGTTATTATGTTTGGAATTGATAATACCGAAATTAACGATATCAATGAAAAACACTTGAACTCAAAGTTCTTTGGAGACCTTATAATCAATGATAATATTATCGCTACCAACGATTTTGCACAAGCTATGGAAAAGGCTGAAATAGTAATATTATCAACACCAACATTTGCTTTAGATAATGCCTTAGATAATGTTCTTAAGTATGGAAAAAGAGAAATGCACATTATAAATGTATCAAAAGGGTTAGACAGTGAAAACTTAGATGTACTTAGTAAAAAAATAAAAACCAAGTTATCAAACAAAGGTGTAATGAAGTCTTATGGTGCAATTTATGGCCCATCAGTTGCAATTGAAGTGATAATGCGAAAACCTACTTGCGTTATGAGTTGTAATGAAGATAAAGAAGTTGCGCAATTTATGGCGGATATTTTCTCAAATGAATACTTTTTTGTTAAAACTTCAACAGATATTATAGGTTGTGAAATAGCAGCCGCCTTGAAAAATACTGTAGCCATCGCAAATGGAATTTTAACTGGTTTTGCCGGATCTGATAACTCAAAAGCATCACTTATTACAATAGGTAATGCCGAAATATACAATATTGCTAAACATTTTGGAGCTAAAATAGAAACTTTTATGAATTTTGCCACATTAGGAGATTTAATATTAACCGCAACTTCTCCTAAATCAAGAAACTTTTCATTAGGTTTACAAATTGCAGAAAAAGACAATGCTAAAAATGTATTAAAAACTCACAAAAATACAGTGGAGGGTGTTGCTGCTTGTGATTTAGCTTATAAAATCATCAAAAAGCATAAAATTTCCTCACCTTTTTTTGAAATAATGTATAAAATACTATATAATAATGGCAAGCCTAGTGTATTAATACACGATTTTTTCAAATACGCTAAGGTAGTATAGGTATAGATAGAAGGGGTAATAACCATGACTAAAAAAGAATTATCAGAAAAACTATCAGCAAATTTTAACTCAACTAAAGCAGAGGCAGAAAAAATGGTAAGTTTCATTTTTGACGAAATTGTTTCATGTTTAGTGAAAAAAGAAGAAGTTTCAATTTCTGGATTTGGAAAGTTTGTTACTACTGAAAGAGCTGCACGTGAAGGTGTTAATCCATCAACAGGATCAAAAATTCAAATTCCTGCAACTACAGTAGCAAAATTTAAAGTTGCAAAACAACTTAAAGAAGCTGTGGCTAAATAATTTATTTAACCACTAATAAAAAAGTTGCCTATGCAACTTTTATTTTTTTTGAAAGGTGGAATCCCTGTGTTTGATTTTTTTAGAAAAGGATTAATCAATAAAAAAACTTTACTAATTCTCAATTACTCAAAACTATCTATAACTGAAAACCAACTTGCAATAATATTAATAATTATGGAATTATCTAACGAAGAACAAAAAAACTTTACTCCATCTCAATTGTCTAAATATATGTCTATTGAAAAATCTATTATTGAAAAAGAAATTAACAACTTATTGGTAAATAATTTAATAAAATTAGAACAAAAAGGTAAGAAAACTTCTTTAGACTTCACTCCATTGTTTAATAAAATAATAGTTAAACTTGAAGAAGAAAATTCAAATTTAACTAATGACACTAATTATTTGTTTATTGAAGAATTAATTGGTAGAAAACTAGAAGCAAAAGAAATTGAACTTATAATTTCATATATCGAAAAAGGAATCTCGAAACCAAAGTTACTATCAATAATAATCAACAATAATATAACAACTTTTGAAGATTTATTAAAAACAATTAATGATTATATTAAAAAAAATAATTTAAAGTTGACTAGATACAATTGATTAAATGATTAATAAAATCAATCAAACCTAGGGAACGGCCATCAAAAAAAATCTCGAAACCATTTCTTTCAAATCAGTCAAAACTGATTTTTTTTGTGTTGAAATTTAGCAAACTACTTCATGATAATCCATAATACTTATCGTACTTATGGAAATAAACAACTATAAATGAAACCCCTGAGTTTTTAGAAACAATCTCTAACTTTTCAAATTGGCTTTTTTTTATGTTAGATAAATTAAAATAGTCTAACTCGGTTTCTTTTGCTTCGAATTCTATATAGGCTCCTTTATATATACCTATATAATCACAAAAAATGTTTTTGGTAAGCTTTGACTTTAAGATATTGTTATCAACAGAAATTAACGTAGAATTCAAAGGTATTTTATAAAAGTAGGCTAAACTATCATTAGAATATTTTTCAAGTGTATAGTTTATGACACTTTCTAAGTAAAGTCCTTTATTTTTTAGTATCAAATTATCACCTCATAATTAATATCGACGATTTCTTTTATCAAATTACATCTTTTATAAAAAAAATGAGTTATTTAAGAACTCATTTTAATCTTTTGCTACTGCTACTAATCCAATTATCCCACCAATACAACAAACGATACCTGGTGATAAATATAAAAGGTTTTTAAAGTTTGTAAATAATAATATGATATAAACAACACCAAATAATAAGACAAGTGTGAACCACAACAATGATAATTTTCGATTAGTTTTTATTATCAAAATAACAATCAAAAAGATTGAAAATATGATTACAAAAATATCTTCTGCTAAACTTCATCGTTTTGAATGATCATTTATTAATGTGACAATTGCTGAAATAAAAAATATTATTGATCCTATTATTGATATTAATCTCGCACTATTTTTCATATAGAAACCTCCATAAAGATTATAGCAATGTTGATTGCTATTATTGTAAATTAATAAATAGATTGAAAACTAAATTTCGTTATATAATATTTCAAAGTGAAGAAAAGGGGTAATTATGGCTAACATTATAAAATTGACAAGGACAGATATTTTACAAAAAGATTTTGAAGTTGAATATAAGGGTTATAAAGTAGAAGAAGTTGATGCATTCTTGGATATAATAGCAGAAGATTATAAGTTATTTGCTGATAGAGAACAAAAACAAGAAAAGAAAATTAAAGACCTTACTGATAAAATTGCTAGACTAAAGTCAGAACTTAGTTCAACAATGGCACATTTAAAATTAAATGAACAACAAAAAGAGGAACTTGCAAGACAAGGGTTGGGAAGTAGTGCATTAATTGAAAGAATTTCTAATTTAGAAAAAGGGAAGTTTAATAAAGAATAGTGTAAAATATATGGTGAGATTGGTTTGAAATCAACTGCTATATTTGAAAAAGAATATAGAGGAAACTCCACGCTTGCACATCCTGAGATGGATGTAGTGTTTGTGCTAGGGGAAAAAATAACCCTAGGCATCTTTTATGATGACGACAAGACTAACCTAAGTGATTTTTCATATGGTGATGTCTTTAAAGTGCCACAGAGACGACTAACTAGAAATAGTGAAATGGAACGGGTAAACTCCACAAGCAAGAAACTCAAATTTTGGTAGAGGAGCTAGTTTTTCGGGAATTGAACTGAAAAATTGGATCGCTGATTTAGCGATAGATAGATAGTTGATGCACAATTGTGTACAGAACGTGGGTTATGACAGATTAGTCTCATTATATTTTTTAAGGATTTGTGGAAATGAAAAAATTATTTAATTTTTTAAAAGCAAATAATTATACAATTTCTTCTTGTGAATCATTCACAGGCGGATTATTTGGTAGTGATTTATCAAATATTTCAGGAGCAAGCACGGTATATAAAGGTGGTTTTATATGCTATAGTGATGAATTTAAAATTAATCAGCTTGGGATTGAACCAGAAATAATTAAAAAATATTCTTCAGTATCAATAGAGGCATTGAAAGAAATGCTACACAAAACCAAAAATATTTTAAACACAGATGTGGTTGTTGGTTTTACAGGTTATGCTACTCCAATTGATTTACATAATCAAAGAAGTGGTTTATCATATGTTGGATTCCTGCTTAAGGACGAAGTATTTCTCTTCGAATTGAATATTTACAAAAATATTTCAAGGAAAAAATATAAGAAAAAAGCTTTAAATTTATTATTAACTAAAATTAAAAATAAATTAGGGATTACGTAAAAAAATATGTTCTTCTCTCGATATATGTATTGGGAGGAAGATATGATAAAAGAAATTTTTGAGAAAACAAAAAACGAGGCTATTTTAAATATGGAAAATAATATATATGATGATCCTGAATTTAAAGCTGTATTAAAAGATATTGAAAAAACTTTTGGTAAAGGTTCGATAATGAGATTGGGAGACAAAGCAAACTCTCTAATTGAAGCAACTCCAACTGGAAGTTTCTTATTAGATAAAGCTATTGGAATTGGTGGTTATCCAAAAGGAAGAGTTGTTGAAATTTATGGACCTGAATCAAGTGGTAAAACGACTTTATCTTTGCATGCCATTGCTGAGGCGCAAAAACTAGGTGGAAGAGCAGCTTTTATTGATGCAGAACATGCTCTTGATCCAAGATATGCTAAAAATCTTGGAGTGGATATCAATAATCTTATAGTTGCACAACCAGACTCTGGTGAACAAGCACTCGATATTTTAGAAATGTTGGTGAAATCTAACACAATAAACATTGTTGTTGTTGACTCTGTTGCTGCTTTAGTGCCAAAAATTGAATTAGATGGTGAAATGTCCGACCAACAAATTGGTCTACAAGCCCGTTTGATGTCAAAAGCCTTAAGAAAACTAAACGGGATTATTTCAAGAACTAATACAACCGTTCTTTTTATTAATCAATTAAGAGAAAAAGTTGGTGTTATTTTTGGAAATCCTGAAGTTACACCTGGTGGTAGAGCACTTAGATTTTATTCTTCAGTAAGATTAGAAGTTCGAAAAGGGGAAACTATTATGAATAATGGTGAACCAAGCGCTAACAAAGTTAAAATAAAAGTGGTAAAAAATAAAGTTTCACCACCATTTAAAACTTGTCAAATAACAATCAACTACAACAGAGGTATCGATAGAGAATTAGAAGTTATTGAGCTTGCAACTGTTTATAATGTTTTGACAAAAGCTGGTGTTTGATATTCTTACAACGAAGAGAAAATAGGACAAGGAAAAGAATCTGTTCGAGATTGATTGATTAAAAATCCTGACAAGTTACTAGAAATTCAAAATAAGATCAACGAAGTTATGAAATAATAAATCAATGTAAAGAATACCAATTGATTTTGAAATTTGTTGATTCAAAGAAACTTATTGTTATTAAAAAATAAATTTATTTCACACTTTTGAAGTGTGATTTTTTTTTTTTTTTTAGCTTTTAGAAACTTGTAAATAGAATTTAAAATATATCTTTATCATTATCAAATCCTAGTTTAAAAAATCTTTTGTTTATATTGTATTCAATAATTTATTTAATACAAATTATTCATTCAACTAATTTTTTTATAAGAAGTTATTTTTGTGGAAATATAACTTATTATAAATGATAAAAAAAGATGAACTATAAATTACTAATTAAAATTGAAAATTTTTTTTATATCTAAATCTTTTAATCTACTTATTTAATAATAATTTACTAATTATTAATTTATGTTCAAACTAAATTACGTACAAAATAAATACTTTATAAATAATAATATGAGCTAAATGTTAATAATACGATGGTATTGAATGTTATTTTTTTAAATCTTGTTGACGTTTTATAATGAACATGAACTCAAAATAGCAAGTATTAGGATTATGGAACTATAATTTTCAAAAATGGCTTCTTATTTATGAACTTCTCATTTAAATTTTATGTTTTGAAATACACGTAAATCAAAAAAAGTAGTTGAACAATATCTTTTTTATACTAAATTATATAAGAAGATATTCCATTAAAAAAGTTATATAAGTTGATAAAAAATAAATATTATAACTTAGGATAGTTCTAAATTGTATGATACTATCTTTTATAAATATCGATATTCTATATTTTGTCTAATGTGCCTTTATTCATCATAATACCTAGATCGTTACATAAAATAAATAGCATATTTTTCCTGTTAAAAAATAAAAACAATTTATCAAATTAGTATTTTATTAAAAATAGAATAATCAAAATTTAAAAGAGGTAATTAACAATATTTATCATTACAACTACCATAAGTCTCAATTGTTTTTTTTCGACATTTGATATTATATGTTTTTCAAGAATCAATACTTTTTTTGAATGTGAATAAACATATATTAGTAACGGGTGTGCAAAAAATCTTTTTTAATAGTTTTGCAATTTCTGCGGAATATAAATATTTAAGTATTATTATTTTTAATATTATTATCTAATGTTAAAAACTTTTATATAGATAAACATAACTTCTACTTGAGTTTTGAAATTTTTATAGTATATCATACTCATGCTTTTATCTTTTACTTTTTTTGGTTATTTAAAAAAACACATGTAAAAATTTACCCATCTAATTATCAGCGATAAGTCGAGAAGTTTTGAATTATGGTTATTTGTTTAATGTGTATGTTATTAAATATAATATTTTTTTACTGATAAGTGGTATACTTTTGATTAATAAGTTTTACACTAGTTTTGATAGTCTTAGATAGTGTTTTATTCATGCTCATTTTGAAAAACCCTTTTATAACTCTTCTTTTTTATTTTAATCAAGTATAATGAAATCATAATTATTCCAAAATAATTAAATTAAATGGAATAATTCTTATTTATAGGAGGAAATAAGAAAAAAATATGGTTAAGTTTCTTTAATTTTTCACATTTGTGGTTTTAAAATTTTAAAAACTTTATTTTATAACTACTTTTATTAAACTAACAAGATTAATATATTCTAATAATTGAATTATAAAATCTATGCACATTGTTGTGTTAACGAGAGTAGGGTAAAAAATGAAAAAATTTATAGTTTCTTTAAGTGTTGTAAGTTTGTTTGTATCGACAACTGCTTTTACTACATATGGAATAAATAATAATAATAATAATACAAAGGTTAGTAATTCAAATGATGGTCACAAAATATCTAATATTTCCAGAAGATTAACAAAATTACTAGGTAATAATAAATATGATATTAATTTGCATAACAAAGATAATTTCGATGAAAATACTTTGTTAAAATATTTTGCTTATAATAAGTCAAAAAATCTTATAGATATTGACATAAATAAAATATCTTCTATAACAAAGAATATAAGCCTTGTTGATATTCTATCTTCAAATGAGTTCAAAAAAGAATTAAATGACTCTTTTTTAAGAGGAGATTTCTTCATAAAAAATAATAAATTAGAATATGACTTTTCAGGTATAAAAAAACTTAGTCCTGATTTTAAACTAGAGAATAACAACTTATATAACTTAAGTGAAATAAAAAATAGAGCTCAATACCTAGGTGTCTCAAACTCCGATTTTGAATTGATAACTCACTGATATTGATTTGGTTATAGAAGATTAGAAATGACTGATTCAGGAAGACAATTCTATGTCAAAGAGTTTGTTTCAAATTCTTACTCATCATTAGAAGTTCTAAAAAAGTTCTTATGAAAAGTTTGAAAAATTGCAAAACGTTATAGTCTGAACGGTTTGATTGCATTCATAATAATCGCAATAGCTTTTATTTTAATAAACTTTACTACTTTATATCTCTCAACTAAAGAATTGAAAAGTTATTATTATTCAGCTGCTTACATAGGTTATTATGCTTTAACAGGAACAATTGTGGCATGAGGACATAATTAATTCATTACTTTAATCAAAAAGGAGGAATAATATGATAAAAAAAACACCGAACTACAAAAAATGTTTAGTAGGTTTAATAATCATGCTAGGTGTAGCAGTTCTTGTAAATGTTTTCTTTGGTTACATGGTTAATATCCCCGTTTATCTTGATCATAAATATAAGAATGATAATGTGGATAGGTTCATTTCTTTAATCTCTGCGACTTCCATTAATTTAGTTTTATTAATTGCAACCTTCATATATGGTTTAATTTTAATAATTAATAAAAAAAATAAATCATTAATTCCTTTCTTGATTTTGAATTTTCTAAGTGCTACATTTTGTATTGCAATAGATAACTTTGTAAATGCTGATGTTAATGTTATAAAAACTCTAATAGCAGTTGGGTTACTAATTTTAGGTCTAATAACATTTATTTATTATTACGAAGGTTTTGATTATAATCGAGAACAAAAAAATAAGTTTTACTTTAAAGTTACACAGGTCATAATAATATTGTCGTCTATCCTATGTATCATTAAACAAATAATCAATATATTCATTTTAGATTTAAATGCGAAAAATATCTCTTTTATATCAATTTATATATCATTATCATTGGTTTCAATAATCTTATCTAGCATTTATTTCAAAAACTCTAAAATAGTTCTTTGCATTATTTCGTGAGTATTTACACTTTTCATAATTTTGGTATCTCCAGTAGTATTTGTGTTAACTATATTAGCTACTACATTAACAATCTTTGGATTATTTTTGTTAAAAAACAAATCTAAAAATAATGTTCTTGATACAAATAAAATACAATAAAAAGATTTCATATAAGCATTTTATATTATTTAAACTCTAATGCTTTTACAGGCTTTTGGAATAAAAGAGACTTTCAACTAGGTCTTTTTGTTAATTAGCCTTATGTAAGTTTCATAGAAATAGTTTTTTGCTTTGATATATGCTTTTTCGATATTCAAAGGTATATAATTAAAGTGTTGAATTACAACACCGCTTTTCATCAGTTAGGAGTAACATAGATGAAATTTACATGAGAAAACGATACATTCATTGTCATAATAACAGTATTTGTTGTGCTTTCAGTATTACTTACAACCGCACTAATATATATACTGTTTAGTCGCAAGTACAAGAATGTCTTAAAAAAAGCACAGAGCGACGCAAAAAAGCTAAAAATGACTGCAATGGCAGATACAAAAGTTGAAATTGCTGCAATGAAGGCTAAAGCTGAAGAAGAAATCGATTTGAAAAAAGAGGAGTTAGAATCTCTAGAAAAAGATTATATTAAAAAGAAAAAACTTCTTTTTGAACAACTAGAAGAAGTTGCTGACAAAGAAGAAAAACTTGTTCAATCCCAAATAGAAGTAAAAAAAATGAAAAGCAAGTTATCAACAGAGATTGATCAAGTAGTTTCTATTTTAGAAATAACATCTGAAATGAATGTCGAAGAAGCTAAAGAGAAGTTAATTTTATATACAGAGAAAACCTACATTGAAGATTTAGCAAAGGAACTAAAAATTAAAGAAGAAAAACTTTTAATAAATTCTAAACAAAGAGCGAATGAAATATTGATTGATGCAATGCAAAAATGTTCTGTTCAGGTTGCAACAGAAAAAAACACCACAATTTTCAAAATTGAAGACGATAATTTAAAAGGAAAAATTATAGGTAGGGAAGGTAGAAATGTTAAAACTTTCCAACAATATGGTGGTGTTGACATTGTCATTGATGAGGTTCCTAACAGAATTCTCATATCTTCTTTCAATCCAATAAGAAGAGAAATCGCCTACAAAGCATTAGAGGCATTGATGAAATCAGGAAAAATTCAACCTGTAGCTATTGAGGAACAGTTGATATTACAAGAACAAAAGTTGGAAGAAACTTTCGAACAAACTGGTTATGAAATCATGGAGCTATTCAAAATCAATAATTTGGATATTGAGGTTATCAAATCCTTAGGTAAGTTGAAGTTTAGATATAGTTATGGTCAAAATGTTTTGCAACATTCAATCGAAGTAGCAACTTTTTCTAAATTAATAGCAGTCGAGCTTGAACTTGATGAAGATACAGCATTATTGGCAGGATTATTACATGATATTGGAAAAGCAATAGACTTCGAAAAAGAAGGTTCCCATATCTCATTGGGAGCCCAATTATTGCGCAAAGTAAAAATGGATGAAATAATTGTTAACGCAGTTGAAGCTCATCATGGTGATGTTGAAAAAAAATCATTTTATGCAGAAATTGTAGCAATTGCAGACACTTTAAGTGCCGCTAGAACCGGAGCTCGTAATAATAACTCAGAGGAATATATGCACAGAATGAGAGAGATCGAAGAAACTTGTTTAAGTTTTGAAGGTGTTTCAAAAGCATATGTGTTACAAGCAGGGCGCCAAATAAGAGTGATTGTTAATCCTAATTTAGTAGATGACTATGAACTGAAAAAATTAGTCTACAAAATCAAGGACAAAATATCATCTATTAACAGAACACCAGGAGAGATAGTTATCACTTTAATTAGAGAAATCAGACAATCTCTAAAGGTATAAAACCGTTTAAACGGTTTTTTTTATTTTATTATCAAACTAAAAGCCGATTTTAGTCATTTTTTTATATGCTATAATTAATTAGATGATTGGAGTTGATTAAAATGGGATTTGGAGATTTTTTAGCTAATAGAATGAAAAAGTCTATTGAAAAAAATTTAAAAAAGACAACTTTAAATGAGGATAATATAAAAGAAGTCTTGAGAGAGATTAGATTATCTCTTCTTGAAGCGGACGTAAACGTTGATGTAGTCAAAAAATTTATAAAAAAAATAGAAGATAAAAGTCAAGGAGAATTCATTCAAGATGGTTTAAGAGCCGATCAACAAATGATAAAAATAGTTCATGAAGAACTTGTTGAAATTTTAGGTAAGGTGAATACTCCACTTGAAATCAATAAAAAACCCTCAATAATCATGATGGCTGGTTTACAAGGGGCAGGTAAAACAACAACTGTAGGTAAGTTGAGTAATTTAATATCAAAAAAATATAAAAAGAAGGTATTAATGGTAGGTCTAGATATTTACCGTCCAGGTGCTATTGACCAATTGGTTGAATTGGGTAATAAAAATAATCTAGACACCTTTGAAAAAGGAAAACAAAGTCCAGTAAAAACAGCTAAAGAAGCAGTTGATTTTGCTCAAAAAAATAACTATGATGTTATTATTTTGGATACTGCTGGACGACTACAAATTGATAAAACATTAATGAAAGAATTAAATGATATTAGAAAAGCTGTTTCACCACAAGAAATTATTTTAACAGTTGATGGGATGACAGGTCAAGATATTATAAATGTTAGTCAGGAATTTAACAAAACCCTTAAACTTAGTGGTGTAATTGTAACCAAGCTAGATGGTGATGCGCGTGGGGGTGCTACATTATCTATTACGGATATAACTAAGTTACCAATTAAATTTATCGGTGAGGGTGAGGGTATAAATGCATTAGCAGAGTTCCATCCAAAACGTATGGCCGACCGAATTTTAGGATTGGGTGATGTTGATACTTTATTCGAAAAAGCAGCGGCTGTTGTAGACCAAAGAACTATGGAAAAAACAATGAAGCGTATGTTTGCTGGTCAATTTGATTTAGAAGATTTGAGAAACCAATTAGCTCAACTTGCTAAAATGGGTAACATTAGTGGCTTAATGAAAATGATGCCAGGGATGAATGGGAAGATCAATGAAACACAAATTGAACAAGCGCAAAAACGATTATTTGTTGCTAATGTTTTAATGGACTCAATGACAGTAAAAGAGAGACGTGACCCCAGAATTTTAAAAGCAATCACAAGAAAACAAAGAATTTTAAAAGGTTCGGGAAGAACAGAAAAAGAGTACAATGACTTACTTAATCAATTTGACAAAGGAAAAAAACAAGTTCTTGAGATGGCGAAACAAATGAAGTCTGGAAAAATGCCAAACTTGGGTGGCTTAGGTAGAATGAGATAATATTTGAATAATTAAATATTTAGAGGTTTTAAATGAAAAAATTAGTAGTAATAACTGGAGCATCCTCTGGTATAGGTAAAGAATTAGCGTTGTGTTTTTCAAAAAAAGGTTATCCTTTATTGTTATTGGCTAGAAGATTAGAACCACTGATAGAGTTGAATTTACCTAATACCATTTGTAAAAGTGTTGATGTTCAAGATTTAAAGGCGTTTGAAAGCGCTGTTCGATTTGCAGAAAATACTTATGGTAAAACAGATCTTTTGATTAACAATGCAGGAATTATGCCTTTAGGAAAAATATTTGACATGAATATAGAACAACAATATCAAATGGTAGATATTAATGTAAAAGGTGTTTTAAATGGAATGCATATTGTGATTAATGATATGAAAGAAAGATTAACAGGTACTATCATAAATATTAGTAGTGTAGCTGGTAGATGAACCTCTGAAAACAGAGCAATTTATAATGGTACAAAGTTTGCAGTTCATGCTATTAGTGAACAAGCAAGAAAAGAGCTAGCACCATATAATGTAAGAATCACAACAATAGCACCAGCTCTTGTTGATACTAATCTTATTTCAAACACAGTAAATAAAGATTCTATCGAAACATATAATGAATGAAAATCTAAGTTGGACGGTGGATTAAAGCCGTCAGTAGTTGCGGATATGATACTTTACACATACGAGTTACCTCAATCTGTTGCTGTTAGAGAATTAGTTATTTCATCAACAAAGCAACCAGTTTAAAACTAAAAATAATTATTACTAACTAAAAAAACATATTTTCTTATAAATATATGTTTTTTTTTTTTTTTTTTGTTAATATCACAAACGGGTTTTAACCTAAACGAATTTACTGGGAGGTAGTTGAAAATATGAAGAAACTATTAAGTATATTAGGGTCAATAACACTTATAGGAGCAGGTCCAGCTTCATTGGTTGCTTGTTCAAAAGAAAAAGCAACCCTTAAAGATTTATCATCAGTACTAACTAATACCAAATTAGGTGATTTAGCAAATAAAGAGGAAAAAACAATAAAGAATGTAATCAAAGAAAAAAATAAAAATATTGTAATTGATGAGTTAGTTTTATCTTCAATAACAGAAAAAAGTGCAAAAATTTCAGTACGAAAAGACTCAAAAGTATATAACCAAATCGCTACTGGTTCTGAAATAATTCTTGAGTTTTCTATCAAAGCAACACTTAAAGATTTATCAACAGACTTAACTATTACCAAATTAGGTGAGTTACCCAATAATGATGAAAAAACAATAAAGAATGCAATTAAAGAAAAAAATAAAAACATCTTAATCGAAGAGTTAGTTTTATCTTCAATAACAGAAAAAAGTGCAAAAATTTCAGTACGAAAAGACTCAAAAGTATATAACCAAATCGCTACTGGTTCTGAAATAATTCTTGAGTTTTCTATCAAAGCAACACTTAAAGATTTATCAACAGACTTAACTATTACCAAATTAGGTGAGTTACCCAATAATGATGAAAAAACAATAAAGAATGCAATTAAAGAAAAAAATAAAAACATCTTAATCGAAGAGTTAGTTTTATCTTCAATAACAGAAAAAAGTGCAAAAATTTCAGTACGAAAAGACTCAAAAGTATATAACCAAATCGCTACTGGTTCTGAAATAATTCTTGAGTTTTCTATCAAAGCAACACTTAAAGATTTATCAACAGACTTAACTATTACCAAATTAGGTGAGTTACCCAATAATGATGAAAAAACAATAAAGAATGCAATTAAAGAAAAAAATAAAAACATCTTAATCGAAGAGTTAGTTTTATCTTCAATAACAGAAAAAAGTGCAAAAATTTCAGTACGAAAAGATTCAAAAGTATATAACCAAATCGCTACTGGTTCTGAAATAATTTTTGAGTTTTCTATCAAAGCAACACTTAAAGATTTATCAACAGACTTAACTATTACCAAATTAGGTGAGTTACCCAATAATGATGAAAAAACAATAAAGAATGCAATTAAAGAAAAAAATAAAAACATTTTAATCGAAGAGTTAGTTTTATCTTCAATAACAGAAAAAAGTGCAAAAATTTCAGTACGAAAAGACTCAAAAGTATATAACCAAATCGCTACTGGTTCTGAAATAATTCTTGAGTTTTCTATCAAAGCAACACTTAAAGATTTATCAACAGATTTAATTATTACCAAATTAGGTGAGTTACCCAACAATGATGAAAAATCAATAAAGAATGCAATTAAAGAAAAAAATAAAAACATCTTAATCGAAGAGTTAGTTTTATCTTCAATAACAGAAAAAAGTGCAAAAATTTCAGTACGAAAAGATTCAAAAGTATATAACCAAATCGCTACTGGTTCTGAAATAATTCTTGAGTTTTCTATCAAAGTAACACTTAAAGATTTATCAACAGATTTAATTATTACCAAATTAGGTGAGTTACCCAACAATGATGAAAAATCAATAAAGAATGCAATTAAAGAAAAAAATAAAAACATCTTAATCGAAGAGTTAGTTTTATCTTCAATAACAGAAAAAAGTGCAAAAATTTCAGTACGAAAAGATTCAAAAGTATATAACCAAATCGCTACTGGTTCTGAAATAATTCTTGAGTTTTCTATCAAAGTAACACTTAAAGATTTATCAACAGACTTAACTATTACGGATTTAGGAATTATAAAAGATAAAAATAAAGAAACTATTTTAGCTGCTATCAAAAAAAAGAATAAAAATGTAGATGTCAATGAAATACAAGTGGGTTGAATATATGATGATGAAGCTTGGGTGTATGTAGGTAAAACTTCGAAAGTGTATAAAGAATTATCTCTAAAATCTGGTATTAAAGTTATTTATCAAATAGGGTAACAAAATCAATAAGTTTTTAATATTCTTATACTTTGCTTAATTTTGAAATATAAGCAAAGTTTTTTTTAAAAATAAAAAAGCTATACTTTAAATGCATAACTTTTTAAAAATATTTACTTTTTGAATGAGCCTATTCTTTTTACATCAGAAGCTTCTTGTTCTTTAATAGCTTGTAATCTTCGATTTGCTTCCTCAATAGTTCTTCTAGTTCTATCAAGTTCTTTTTTTCGTTTTTCTTCTGCACTTATCTTAGACCAGACTCCAGCTCTCATAGAATCACTCATTAATAAAATTAATAATACTGAAATATTAAATAAATCATCAACAACCTTAGCAATGTGTTTTTTTTGCTTTTCGGTTAAACTATCGGATTTATATTTATCTAATATTGTAACTTGGCTATAAAAATCATCCGCAAATTTATTCCCAAATTTCTGATACATTATAGGTTTACCAACCTCAATAAATAATGCAATATTTTTAAATAAAGCTAACTTTAGTTCAATTTCGTGTTCTGTAGCCGATCTAAATTGGTGAATTATATTGTTAATCCTATCATCTTGATACTCTTCTATTACTTTCTCTGAAATGATTCTTTCTTTTTGACTTACTAATTTAAAAACCACTTTATTATTTTCAATCTCTGTTTCGATAAATTTGTAATTCATTGCATTTACATATTTTTGAATACGTAGTGGTAATATGTACATATCATAAGCAATATACTCTGAGTATCTTCATTTTCTAGAAACGATTTGCAAAACTATGTTATATACCATTTCTAATATTGTTAAATTTAGTGTTCTTTCATTTAACTTAAACTCTAGTTTATTTAATCTCAATAATTGATAAAATTCGTAACCATAATATTCTAATGAGATCATATTAAAATATGTTTGTATAGTTGAATTGTTCAAAATTGCTGAGTATGAAAATTGAATATCAGGAACTAATGCATCTATTATATTTTCAAATTGAGGTCTTAGATCCAATACAGATTGAAAGTGTTTTCTTTCAGACATATAAATTTCCTCCAAAATCTAATTTAATATATTTTACCATAAACTTGTTTTATTTTAGTCGTTAGTTACGAAATGTTATATGATTAGTGTATATTTAAAATCTTGGAGAAATGTATGATAAATATCAAAATTATTTGTTTTAATAAAATGAGCAAGGAATATCTGGAAATCTACAATTTATATTTAAATAAATTGAAAAAATTTGTCGATATAAATATAGTGGAGATCACAGAGAGTAGTACAAATGATATTAAAACTAACATGGCAAGAAATGAAGAAACGATAAAAACTAAGATTAAAAATATCAATGACCCTAATATATTTTTATTGGAAATAGATGCTATTCAACAAACATCCGAGGCATTCGCTAAAACAATTTGTGATATTAAGGACTTCAAGGGTGGCAATGTTACTTTTATTATTGGGCCTAGCGATGGTTTTAGTGATAATTTCAAGATACTGATCAAAAATAAAATTAGCTTCGGTAAACTAACATTACCATATAATTTGGTTAGAGTAGTTCTATTAGAACAAATCTACCGCTCAATTAAAATAATTAGAAAAGAACCGTATCATAAGTAAAACTTATTATAAGTTGTCAATTTAAAAAAGAATTTTAATTATTATTTTTTATCGTTACAATTAAAGATATGTGGAGGTGTTCTCTATGAATGAAAAATCAAGTTTCAATTGATTTCCAGGACATATGAATAAGAGTATAAAAGAAATAGAAGCTAAAATCTCAATTGTTGATTTAGTGATCGAGATTGTTGATGCTAGAGCACCATTTTCAACTCAAAATCCTTTATTTAGAAAGTTACTTAACAATAGACCTAGATTGATTTTAATGTCTAAGGGTGACTTGGCTGATGATGAAGTAACTAAACAATGAAAAGACTATTTTTTTAACTGTGGTAATGTTGTTTATGTAATTAAAGATAAACAACAACCTATTTATAACGATATATTAAAACTTATCGAAAAAATGACAATTGAAAAGCAAAAAAAAGACAAGGCAAGGGGAATAGAAAATCCACAAATAAATGTCTTAGTGGTAGGTATTCCAAACGTTGGCAAATCTACTGTAATTTCTAAACTCTCAAAAGGTAAGCGACTTAAAATAGGAAATAAACCGGGTGTAACTCGCGGTATGCAAAGAATTATTATGACTAACAAAATAACGCTTATCGATACACCAGGAATACTACCTTCAAAATTTGAAAATGAAACAATTGCTTGTAACTGTGCAGCAACTAATTCAATAAGAATTGAAGTAGTTCCAAAAGAAAGGTTTGCCACTAAACTTATGCGTTATATTTATAATTCATATCCAAAATTGATTGAGGGTGTGTATAAAATAAATAAAGTTATATCTAGACCAATTAATTACGATGATACTTTTAAAATTTTTGAAGAAATTGCTAAAAGAAATAAATTTATCATTTTAGATTCAATAGCTGATGTAGAGAGAGCTATCGAACTATTCGTCCATGATTTATTGAACCTTAATTTAGGAAAAATCTCTTTTGAAAAACCAATTGAGGTAAACTATGAAAGTTTAACTTTGGTTGATGAAGTTGATGTCGATTCAACAATTGAAAGTGATTTAACTGTTGAATGATAAAAAATGAACGATATTTATTTGACCAACAAATAAGGAACAATGAAAATGTGGAATTTATATCAGGAAGTGATGAAGTTGGAAGAGGTGCGATGGCAGGTCCAATTGTTGTAGCGAGTTTAATATTAAAACCTTCTTATAATAACGTTCTAATAAGAGACTCTAAACTATTATCAAGTAAACAAAGAGAAAATCTTTACAACGAAATTCTAGAAAATTCTATAGACTGCTCTATTAAAGAATATGAAGCTAAAATTGTTGATAAATTGAATCCTAAAGCAACAAGTGTTTTAGGAATGCTAGAAAGCATAAAAGATTTAAAAATAAAGCCAGATGTTTGTTTAATTGATGGAGAAGATATACAATTAAGTGGGTATAAAACGTATAAAGTTATTAAGGGTGATAATCTTAGTCAAACAATCGCTGCTGCAAGCATCATTGCAAAAGTGTATAGAGATCGTTTGATGGAGGGTTTTGATACAATATATCCTATGTATAATTTTAAAAAACATAAAGGTTACTGCACAAAAGAACACATTCAAAGACTTGAAGAATATGGAGTTTTAGATATTCATCGGATATCTTACAAACCAGTGGCTAATATAAAGGAGAAAAAAAATGAAGTTCGACAAAAATAGTCAATTATATTCACAATGAATAAATGCTAAAAATATGGATCCTGAGTTAAAAGAACAATTGTTAGCAGCGGATGATTATGAATTAGAAAATGCTTTTAATTTACAATTAGAATTTGGTACTGCTGGAATTAGAGGAATATTGGGACCAGGACCAGGTAGATTTAATTCATATACTATAAAATTAGTAACAATAAGTTACGCTAAATTATTAATAAAAAAATACCCTGATTCTCTATCAAGAGGGGTTGTAATTGGTCATGATAATAGAAAAAACTCAAAAGAATTTTCTCAACTAGCAGCTGAAATATTAACCAGTTTTGGTATAAGAGCTTATTTATTTAAAAACAATGATATGAAACCAACACCAGTTGTATCGTTCGCTACAAAGGATTTGAATGCTATTGGTGGAATTGTGATAACTGCCAGTCATAATCCAGCAAATTATAACGGCTACAAAATATATGACGAGTTTGGTTGCCAATTAATAGATGAAGAAACAAAAGTAATCGCAGATAAGATGTCAACAATAAAGGATATACTTAATTGAAACTATAAGTGCGATGAATCATTAATGACAATTGTAGATGAAAAAGTAATTGTCAATTACAAAAAAATGATTGAGAATTTGCAATTTTACAAAAATGAAGATAGAAACAAATTCAAAGTTATTTACTCAGCTGTTAATGGTACAGGAACTGAGTTTACTCCCCCATTATTACGAGAGTTTGGATATGATGTGATCGAAGTTGCAGAACATTCTTTTGAAGACCCAACTTTTAAAAACGTTGGTAACCCCAATCCTGAATTTGAACCAGCTTGAACTATTCCATTAGAATATGGAAAAAAACATAACGATGCATCGATAATGATTATTCAAGATCCAGATGCAGATAGGATTGGTTGTGCAATTAACCATAATGGGGAATGAATAAGAATTGATGGTAATCAAACAGGACCATTATTAATTGAGTGAAAACTGAGTCAACTAAAAAAACATAATAAATTACCAAAAAATCCTGCAATGTATTCAAGTTTTGTTACTAGTGACCTAGGTGATAGAATTGCTAGTGAAACTTATGGAGTCAGTGTAATTAAAACTTTAACTGGCTTCAAGTGAATGGGTTCAGAAATTTTAAAAGAAGAAAAAAGGAACTTAAATTTTGTCTTTGCATACGAAGAAAGTTACGGTTATGTATTGGATTCCTCAACTAGAGATAAAGATGGCATCCAAGCAACTACTATGTTGGTTGAGGCTGCTTGATACTATAAAAAACAAAATAAAACTTTAATTGATGTTCTTTTTGAACTATATGAAAAATACGGATATTTTTACACTTATACAGAAAACTTGAACTTCAAACCAGAAGAAATTAAATTAAAAGTTGAACCAATTATGGAAAAACTAAGAAGTGAGTATTTTGAAAAACTTGGAGATTTAGAATTAAAATATGCCGAAGATTATATCAATGGTTTATATAATATGCCAGGTCAAAATCTTATGAAATTTTGTTTTGAAGATGGCAGTTGATTTGCCATTAGACCTAGTGGTACTGAGCCAAAAATAAAGATTTATTTTGTTACAATTGATAAAACTTTAGAGAATGCTAAGGAAAAATGCAAGAACCTTATTAAAAACTTAAAAATGTTTTTAGAAATATAAAATTTAAAATTTTATATTTTTTTTTCGTTTTTTTTACCTATGTAGATATAATAATAATTGTTAGGGAGACCATAGGGGGTATGGATATGAAAGTTATAATTATTGGTGGTAGTGCTACAGGAATGGGAGTCGCTGCAAGATTGAGACGTAATGATCCAAAAATAGATATTACTGTTTATCAAGATAAAAGTTATGTTTCACTTGGAGCATGCGGACTACCTTATTATGTGGCCGACGAGTTTGAAAATGAAAACTTGATGTTGGCAAGAACTATCAATGACTTCGAAAAAATGAACATACAAGTTCATTCAAATAAAAAAGTAAAAAAAATTGACTTCGAAAGCAAAAAAGTAATATTAGAAGATGGCGAAGACTCTTATGATTACTTAACTATCGCTGTTGGCGCAAAACCTATAGTTCCTAACATTGTAGGTATAAACACAAACAATGTATTCACTTTAACAACCTTAGAAGATGGTAAAAACCTTAAAAATGCACTTTTAAATAACGATAGCATAGAAAAGATCACCATAGTTGGTGGAGGATTTATAGGCCTTGAAATGTGCGAAACATTATCTAAAATAGGTAAAAAAGTAAATCTTATAGAAATGGAAGAAGAATTATCTTCAAAAAGTTTTGATTCTGAGATAACAACATTAATAAAAGACAAACTAATAGAGAAAGAAATTGAAGTTTTTCTAGGTGCACAGGTCACAGAAATATTAAATGAGAATGGAAATGTCTCTGGTGTAGTCTTGAAAAACGGCGAAGTTATACAAACACAAGCAGTTCTTTTATGTGTAGGGTTTAAACCTAACACAGAGTTTCTAAAAGACACCGATCTTAAATTAATTAATAATGGAGCTATATTGGTGAATAAACTGGGAGAAACTAATATAAAAGATGTTTATGCTGGTGGAGATTGTGCCACTTCTAAAAATTTTATAACAGGTGAAGATATCTATTCCCCATTAGCAACCGTAGCTTCCAAATTTTCAAGGGTTATAGCTGATAATATAGTTGGTAATAATATAAGTTTTGAAGGTTCAATTCAAAGTTCTATTATTAGAATTTTTGATCTAGAGGTGGCAAGAACTGGTTTAACAGAAAAATATGCCAAAGAAAAAAATATGGATGTAAAATCAATTTTTATAAAAGATAAAGACTTCACTCATTATGTTAATGGGCAAAGCGACCTTTATCTTAAATTAATTATGAATAATAAAGATAAAACTATTATTGGCGCACAAATGTGTGGTAGCAATAAAGCTGTTTTGAGAATTAATGCATTAGCAGCTATGATTTGGAATAAAACCATTATCGATAAACATTTGGAACAAGTTGATTTAGTTTATTCGCCGCCGTTCTCAAAAACAACTGACATAATACATATAGCAATATCTAATATATTAAAATAAAATGAAAGAAAGGGATAATATGTTTTTAGCAGAAAAGACTGATATTTTAAAGGATTTTTTAGCAATTAGTAGATGAGAATCGGCTGTTACAATATTAATCTTTATAACGTTACAAATCTCATTATGAATCTTCTTGAAAAAAATAAAATTAAAATTTATGTACCGTGTATTGATAGGACTTGGTATCGGGCTTGTTTATGGTTTAAGTTTACAAGCAATTATTGGATTCCCTAATCAAAATGCATATAAGGATTACGAAAATAGTAGTCATAATTTATATTGAGTATATGAACTAAAAGTTTGAGCTGAATTCTTTAGTAAAATATTTATAAACGGGGTAAAACTGTTAACTATACCAATCGTATTTATAGCAATGTTTAAAATTACAGCAAAACCTTCATCTAAAAATGTCGGTATAATTACAATCAAGGGTATAGGACTTCTTCTATTGAATGTAGCCTTTGCTTTTGTTGTAACATTTGCGCTTGGAATGTTAACAAATGTCGGTAAAGTAGAAGGGTTATCTGTTTTTGATAATAATACTAATTCTGAAAAAGGAAAAAGCTTAGTTCCTTTGCCATCAATAATTTGAGGATACTTACCAGATAACTTTTTCTCAACAATGGCTGCAAGTTCAATAATTCCAGTTATGGTTGTTGGTGCACTTGCTGGTTTATCTGTAAAAATACTATCTAAAAGAAAAAGTGTTGAGATGGAAGCTGTTAGAAAAGCTATGGACACTGGATGAGATATAATCATATCAATTCTGATGACATTTATGAAATTTATGCCATTAGCAGTTATGTCTATGATTACTGTTTCGATTGTAACTAGACCGATAGGTATGCTTGCTGTAATTGGTAAAGTAATTGGTGTTGGTTATCTAGGGATATTAATCTCTATTGGTTGATTAACATTATTAATTTTCTTATCTGGTATGAAAGTTTCTGGGTGATGAAAAAGTGCTTGAAGACCGCTTATACAAGGTTTTGCAACTCAATCATCAAACGCAACATTACCAGTTACAATTGATACTATTAAAAATGATTTAAAAGTTGGTGAAGTTGCCGCAAATACTATCGGACCTATTTCTACAACAATGGGTCTAATAGCTTGTGCAGGTGTCCAAGCTGGCCTAGCAACAAGTATTTTATGAACAGGTACGGATTCAAGTTCGGTAGTTCATGAAATGGGGTTCATCGGATTTTTCCTAATATCTCTTTTAGTAACTATTATTGCTTCTCTTGGTATTGCTGGAGTCCCCGGTACTGCTACAGTAGTTACAGTTGGTGTAATTGGTGGTATTGGTTTTCCTGGGTTTACTGATTCTGTTTTAGCCTTCATAGCACCGTTAGATGGTTTGTTTGACATGGGAAGAACTGGGGCTAATGTTCTTGGTGCTGTTGCTGTTGCACCAATTGTAGCGAAGTCCGAAGGTCTCATAGAACAAGACTCGCCATTACTCGGATATAAAGGTATACTAAAACAAAATTTGATCTTGTCTAAGAAAAAAACGAAAGAAGCATATATCGAAAACTTGCAAAATATAAAGAAAACTTATGCAACTAAAGTATCAGACAAAGAAATTACAAAAGATCTTAAAGAACAATATAATTTAGAAAAACTAGAGGCATTAAAAGAACTTGAAAACTCTTATAATGTTGATAGAGCAAACTTGAAAGAAGCATTTATCGATCAAATTGCTTCCTACAAAAAAGGTGAAAATATAGAATAGGTGAACAGATAAACGCTTATTTTAAATATCAGTATTTTAAAAGTCATTTAGATTTGAGTTATTACCAAGTCCAAATGATTTTTTTATTTTCCTGCTATATTTCAAAGCTTACAGACGATATATTCATTGGGAGGAAATTATTATGAATAATGTAAATATAATCGGACAAATAGAGGGGACTCCGCAGCTAGTTTTCAACTCAAAAAATGGAGAGAAAAAGCTGTTTAAATTTATTTTAAGAGTTCCAAGAAATTATAAAAATAAAGATGGAATAATAACAGACGATTTTATAAATGTTAAAGTATGAAGTAATGTTTTGGGTGATGAGTATGAATATTATGATCAATCTTTTGTTGGAATTGAAGGAAGGATAATATCTTTTGGTTCAACTGATAGCGTTACCTATGGTAATGAAATAGTTGCCAACAAGATTATACATATAGCTTAAATGGAAAATGTATTGCTATACTTTTCACTAAAATATAGTGGAAACTGAGATAAGATTTACAAAGCTTTAGATACAAAGGAACGCATCTCAAAGGAAGAAATAACAAATGTATTGCAAAAAATAAATTGTAATTTTATAACGATTCTTAGCCCATTTTATCCAAACTCATTAAAATATATACATAAGCCACCATTTGTACTTTTCTATAAAGGAGATATAAATTTGATAAGTAATTATGCAAAAAATGTTGGTATAGTTGGTGGAAAAGAGATAGATGACTATGGAAAAACAAGAATAGCGACATTATTGCCTGATTTGAAAAAAGAAAATAAATTAATAATTACTAACGAGAATGAGGGTGTAAATGAAGAGGTTCTTGATATATGCAAAGAGAAGTCACTTGAAACTATATTCATTTTAAAGTCTGGAATCAAGGATTATTTAGATAAAACATTAGATATAGAACATAAAAACATACTATTCATTTGCGAGTGTTATGAGGTTAGTCAAGATAAAACAGATGATTATATTGAATATTCAAACCGATTATTATGTGGACTTTCTAAGGGTATTGTTTTCGTTCAATTTAAAGAAGCTGATAATTTTAATAATCTTATCAACTGTGCTCTCAATGAAGGGAAAGATATTTTTGCTATACCATCTGTGTCTGGTGAGCTAAATGGAACCAATAAATTGATCAAAATGGGTGGAAAGTTGATAGAAACTGCAAAAGATATAGTAAACGACATTTAAAGTGGTATAATAATTTCGTGGTAGAAATATCACACTTGTAAGGTTTATACCTAATAATTTTTAAATTAACTAATCATTTTATTCCCGACACACAAATGATAGATTTATTTAATAATTGAAAAAAGAGATTTTAAATCTCTTTTTTTTATTTTTAATAAAAATTAATATTCAATTGTATTTTCTACAAATAGGTTCATAATAATTATTAAATATGAAAGAAAGCGGAGGTTCTTATGAATAATAATGATAACAATAGCTCGAACTCTCAATCTTTAGTTACTCAAAACCCTGATAAAACATCCTCAAACCCAACTTTTAAAACTAAAAAAAACAAAGGAAGTGGTAAAACATTTTTTGGAATAGTTTTCAATTATTTGAAAAGACACCCTTTAATTGCCTTTAGTTTGTTTATAATCACTGGATTGTCTGCTGTAACTACCGTTGTAGGACCAAAAATAATACAAAACATGATGGCCTGCCTTATGATTCCTGCTATCGTTGCTAGTCGCATTGGTAGTGGAAGTATTGATGAAAATGGTTTGAATTCGATTTTAGAAAAAAATAGTGAAAACTCATTAAGTGTTCATTATAGAGGTAATGGATACGAAAATTCTCAATTATTAGATTCAAAGAATTATTACACAGACTTTTTTGGATTACAACTTGGTTGACAAGAGTGAATTTACTTTCAGTTAGCACTTTTTGTAGCATTAGGACTATTTACTTTTATTTCCAATTTTATTGCTGGTATTATGGGTAAAAATATAGAAATAGAACTAAGAAATAAAGCACTTGAAAAACTTGTTAAACAAGATATGAGTTATTATTCTGATAAAAAAATAGGAGAAATTCTTACAAAAATAGTCTCAGATACACAAATTATTGGTGACCAAGCGCAACAAGTTCCTGTTACATTGTTATCAGCTATATTTACATTTTTTGGTTCTCTTGGAATGTTATTAACAATAGATTTAAAATTAACAGGAATTTTAGTAGCATTGATGTTAATAATATTAATAACAATGTTTTCAACTTTTGGAATAGTAAAAAAACTTATGTTTAAAGTTCGAGACTCTATAACAAATATAAACGGTGATGTTACAGATAGAATTGCAACTATTAGACTAATAAAAGCTTCTGGTACTGAAGTTTATGAAACTGAAAGATTTAAGCGAATTCACAATGATTATTATAAAAAATCTTTTAGTCTTATCTCTATGCAGTCGACTATTATTACTGTTATGATTGCTGGTATTTCTTCAATCCAAATGGTTGTTGTAATCTCAGCGGCACTATTATACAATGACCAAACGCAATTGCTTTCGATTATACTTTCATCATTTATAAGTGGTGTTGGTACAATGGTTGGTCCTATTATGCAACTAGCTAGAGTTACTGCTGGGGTTGTGCAAGCATCGACAGCTTCGTTCAGAATTGATGAAATTATTAGATCTAAATCTATATTAGATCCACATTATGAACCAGAAGAAGGTATGCAAATAGATAAAATTAGTGGAGACATTATTTTACAAGATGTTGAATTTAGATATCCAGAAAAACCAGATAAAATCATATTACCAAAGTTCACATTCAAATTTGAACATGGAAAGAGTTATGCTTTTGTTGGGGAAACAGGAAGTGGTAAATCCACAATATCTAAACTATTGTTAAGATTTTACGACCCTAGTGAAGGTAAGGTTTTAATAAACAATAATATAGATTTAAAAGAAGTTAAACTTTCTACTTACTTAGATAAAGTTGGTTATGTTGAACAAGAACCACAAATATTATTTGGAACTGTTCTAGACAATATCAAATATGGAAATTTCAATGCAACTGAAGAGGAAGCTATTGAAGCATCTAAAAAGGCGGAATTACATGAGTTAGTAATGACTTGACCAGACGGTTATAACACTATTTTAGGTGAACGAGGGTTTATGTTATCTGGTGGTCAAAAACAACGTTTAGTAATTGCTAGAATGATTTTAAAAGATCCAGAGTTATTAATTTTAGATGAGGCAACAAGTGCCCTAGATAATATTGTTGAAAAAGAAATACAAAATGAACTAGATAAACTTATGAAAAATAGAACAACCGTATCAATCGCTCATAGGTTAAGTACTATAAAAAATTGCGACCAAATAATTGTTTTAGCCAGAGATGTAGGAGTTGTACAAATAGGTACATTCAACGAGCTAAAAACTAAAGAAGGACACTTCAAAAAACTTTACGAAGCTGGATTAATGGAATAAAAATGGCTATGCCATTTTTTTATTTGCTATAATTAAGTAATGAAAAAGAGAATTAATATTATTGGTGCTGGTCTTGCGGGCTGTGAAGCTGCTTGACAACTAGCAAAAAGAGAAATTGACGTAAGATTATTTGAAATAAAAAGAGTGCAAAAAAATCCAGTGCAAAAACTCGATTCTTTTGCAGAGCTTGTTTGTTCGAATACACTTAGATCATTAGATAATAAGAATGCTGTTGGTACTTTAAAAGAAGAAATGAAACTATTTGACTCATTGATTTTAGAAGCGGCTTATTATGCTCAAATACCAGCTGGAGGAAGTCTTGCTGTTGACAGAGAAAAGTTTTCAAACTACATAACAAATAAACTTGAAACAAATAAATATATCGAAATTCTGGATGAGGAAAAAGTCACTTTGGATGATGATGAGATAACATTAATTGCATCCGGACCACTAACTACCGATAATCTCCAGAATGAAATTATAAAGTTACTTGGTAAAGAGTATTTTTATTTTTATGATGCAGTTGCTCCGATAATAAAAAAAGATACTATAAATATGGACATTTGTTTTAGAAAAAATCGTTATGATAAAGGAGAAACGGAAGATTATATAAACTGTCCGATGTCTGAAGAAGAATATAAAAAATTTTATGATGAGTTGGTAAATGCTCAGTTGGCTGAAAAGCACTTAGATAAAGAAAAGAATTTAAAGTTTTTTGAAGGGTGTATGCCAGTCGAAGTTATGGCAAAAAGAGGTTTCAACACTCTTAGATTTGGTCCTCTAAAGCCAGCGGGATTGAGTAATATCGATGGGAGCAAAAATTTTGCAGTTGTGCAATTAAGACAGGATAATGCAAAAGATGATTTGTATAATATGGTAGGATTTCAAACTAATTTAACTTGAAAAGAACAGAAAAGAGTTTTTCAACTAATTCCAGGCTTGGAAAAAGCTGAATTTGTTCGTTATGGAGTTATGCATTTAAATAATTTTATTAACTCTCCTGCATTACTGAATAACTACAATCAATTGAAAACTAAAAAAAATATATTCTTTGCAGGACAAATTACAGGGGTTGAGGGATATGTAGAGTCTTGTAGTAGTGGCATTATAGCTGCAATTAATATTTATAAAATGATTAATGATGAACCGCTTTGTTCTTTCCCGAAAGATACAGTTATGGGTGCTTTACAAAACTATATAATAACAACTAGTGAAAAAAACTTTCAACCTATGAAAGCAAACTGAAGTTTAGTCGAAAATATGGTGATTGATAATAAACTTAAAAAAGAGGAAAAGAGAGAATTATACTCACAAAGAGCAATTTCTAGTATGAAAGAATTTATAAAGAAAAATAATATTTTGTAAATTTGGGTAATAATTTCATTTATTAGTTTATTTATACAAAATAATTGTATTGAACACAACTTTGGTCTAAAATTATCAAGTCTATTTAGAGGTGAAAATGAAAAATTTTGAAAAGGAAAGTTTGTTTTGATATGGTTTGCATATCATTGCAAAGAATAACGCAGAATTAAAATACTATATTGTTACACAAAAAGACTTAATATCTAGTTTATATCCTTTAACATATTTTGGAGTCATACAATATACCCTTTATAGAGGTATAAAAATCAGTGAAATTCCATTAGAAGAAACTAAGGAATATGCTGAATATATTATTGAAAATATTGAAAAATTACATAAAGTAAGATATAGATTTGTTAAAGAAAAACCAAAAAAGTTAGTAATTAAAGATGAAGAAACTGAAAATTTAGTTTATGAACTGATTTCAGGTCTACTTTTACCTTATATCAATAACTATTGTTTTAGAAAACCAAAAGATTTGATTAAAATATCAAAAGCCTATGTAAGAGAAGCTTTGTTTAATTATGAATACGACATTAATCATGAATCTGATGATGGAAAACTTAAGACTAGTGCATTATATCCATTTTTGTTTACATTGAATCTAATAAAAAATGGTGAAAAACAAGGTTTATTTCAAAGAGTCCATAAATATTACCAAAGAGATAATTTGATTAGAAAATATAAATCTGGCAGAGACTGAAAACCAAAAGAAGTTGAATATCTTCAAGAAACAATTGAATTGATTGAAAATGATGAAGAGTGAAGTTTATTTTTAAGTAATTTTACAGCATCTAAATGAGATGATTTTGACATGAAAGAGCGTTTCAAAGCACTTTTCCAGTTAACTAAGGTTACAACAATTTTAATGAAAGATGAAATAACAGCTGTTACAATGCTTTCGGATGGTGGAGAGGTATTTGAGATGCTAGAAAATTATTTACCTTACTTTTTATACTTAGACAAAATTCAAGCAAACAACAAAATATTGGATGACTATACATCAGAATCTAAAGATGTATTATCACCGTTTTCTCATCAACATATGAACTACAAAATTTTGAAAACATATATTAGATCAAAGGGAACTAGACATATACAAGTAGATTTCAATAAATTAGTTACAATTCACGAAATTGTTTGATATGTTTTTTCTGAAATTAGAACAATGCTTTTGGTTCATGAGTATTTACCTAAAGTTATTAATAATCATGTTCAACAGAAACGAAAGCTTTATGTCGAAATCTTAGAATTATTTACAGAGGTTAAGGAAAATAAATTTAAAGAAAGAATAAACTTTGAAAATATGAATGAAGGGACATTCTTTATGAGTGAGGATGAATTGATCGAAGCCTCACAAATTGAATTTGATAACTCTAAACAATTACAAGAAAATGTTCTTTTGCATAAACTTGGAAAAGTATTAACATTTTTATTATCAATCGAACCAGAAACTGCAAGATCTTTTGATTACAATTTGGAAGAATTGATAAAGTATGTCATTATACTTTTTGGACCACATCCATTAGGACACACTGTACAAACAACTACTCTAATTGAAAATATCTTTGCAAATTTCAAAAAACTATGTTTAAATTATGAAGGTGAAAAATCAAAGAGTGATGATTTAACTTTGAAGTTTCAATCATCACTTGAATTACCACTAAAATTATTAAATTGAAAAAAAGACTAAAAAAGATAGCAAAAATAACTTTCTTTTGTTATTATATTTTTGTCTTGTTGATGCCCACGTAGCTCAGTAGGATAGAGCATGCGCCTTCTAAGCGTAGGGTCAGAAGTTCGAATCTTCTCGTGGGCGCCATTATGAATTCAAAACACCTTTGGTGTTTTTTTTGTTTTCAAATAAAATACTTTGTTAAGTAAAAATACTTGACAACATAATTTATTAATATATTATTATTAATGTATTTATATAGAGTAAGGAGGAACTTATGGTAAAACTAAGATTAAAAAGAGCTGGTAAAAAAAGAGCTGCTTTTTACAGAATTGTAGCCTCAGATTCACGTGTTAAACGTGATGGTGAATACATCGAGTTAATAGGAACTTACAACCCAATAAATGGTGTTGTAGATCTTAAAAAAGAAGTAGCACTAAAATGAATGCAACAAGGAGCACAACCAACCGATACTGTTAGAAACATTCTTTCAAAAGAAGGTGTAATGACAGACTTGCACAATGCAAAATTGGAACAAAAGAAAGCTGCACCAAAAAAAGAAAAAGTTGCTAAAAAAACAGTGGCTAAAACTAAAGTAGCTAAAAAAGACGAGAGTAAATAATGAAAATTGTATACGAGATCTTGAATGATTTTATTTCGGATCTTTTACCCAAAGATATTATCTATATTCTAAAAGAGAAAATTGAAACTAAGAAAACCTACGAATTCATTTTAGTTATCGAAGATAAAATTGAAATGAATTTAAGAGAAACTATTTTGGGAATAATTAAATCTTTACAAGATTCGATGAATCTGAATCTCTCGATTCAAGAAAAAAAAGTTGAAATTGAGGTCGAGTTTTATGAGTAACCTTGAAGAAAAACTAATTAGTGTTGGAAAAATTATTTCAACACATGGTATTAAAGGTGAACTTAAGATATGAATTAATAGTGACTTATCAATAAAGAAGGATTTACTCAATAAAAAGATTTTCTTGAAAGATAAGTCAAATAGTATTGAAGTTTATTGTGTTGAAAAGTTTCATATTTCAAATAACAAGCATATTTTAAAATTAAAAGACATCAACAATATCAATACGGCATTAACTTATAAAGACTGAGAAGTTTACTTTTTAAAAGAAGATGATTTATTTGAACTATATACTTCATTGATAGATTTTCATGTACTATTTGAAAATAGTAGTTATGGAAAAGTTATTGATGTTATGTATAATGGAGCACAGGATTTGGTTAAAGTTTTGAATAATGATAATCAATCTATATGAGTTCCTTGTGTAGACAGGTTTGTCGAAAAAGTTGATTACGAGTCAAAAACAATTACTTTAAAGAATATAACGGAGCTTATCTAAATGAAGTTTTCAATAATAACCTTATTTCCAAATTTGATTAAATCTTATATATCTGAATCTATTATAAAAAGAGCTTTAGATAAAACAAAGATAGAGATTGAAGTAGTTGATTTAAGAAATTACACAAACTATAATCACAATCAAGTAGATGACTATCAATTTGGTGGTGGAAAAGGTATGGTTTTAATGGTGGAACCAGTTGTAAATGCGATTGAAGCTTGTAAAACTGAGGATTCGTTAGTAATTTTAACAAGCCCTCAAGGTAAAACTTGGAAACAAGAATTTGCTAGAAACTATGTAGAAAAGCATAAACATCTAATAATAGTTTGTGGGCATTACGAAGGTTTTGATGAACGAGTTCTTGACTACGTTGATATAGAAGTTTCTATAGGAGATTATGTATTAACTGGTGGAGAACTAGCTAGTCTTGTATTGATTGATTCAATATCTCGAGTGGTTCCGGGTGTTATTTCTGAAGAGTCACACATTAATGATAGTTTTGAAAATAATCTATTAGATCATCCAGTTTATACTAAACCCGTGGATTTTAGGGGCAAAATAGTCCCAGATGTACTGCTTAGCGGCCATCATGCAAACATTCAAAAGTTTCGTCAAGAAGGCAGATTAAGAAATACTTATATTAAACGACCAGACCTATTAAAGGATGAAAATTTATCAAAAACAGATATCGAATTTATCGATAATCTAAAAAATACGAAAGGAGAAAATTAGTTATGAACATGTTATCAAAAAACACAAAATCTTTAATTGATGAACAATTAAACTCTAATTTACCAGAATTCACATCTGGTGACACAATAAGAGTCAATGTAAAAATTAAAGAAGGTGAAAAGTATCGTATTCAAGCATTTGAAGGTGTTGTAATTAAAACTCAAGGAAGTGGAATATCTTTCTCAGTTTGTGTAAGAAAAAACTCTAACGGTGTTTTTGTGGAAAGAACTTTTCCAGTTCATTCACCAATTATTGATTCTATAGACGTTTTAAAACGTGGACGTGTGAGAAGAGCAAGAATTTACTATATAAGAAAATTATCAGGAAAAGCTGCTCGTATTAAAGAAGTTGTTACTTCTAAAACAAAAGATGCTGCATTAAAAAACTCTATGAAAAAAGCAGTTAAGTAATTAACTATAAAAACCATGATAAATGGTTTTTTCTTTTTTAAGTATGTTATTTCTTAATCGATATTAGTATTGTATAATATGTTGTGTTAGTAGGTGGTTTGATGAGTGCAAATTTTTACGATAATCTAATTTTAATGATTGAACAGAATATCAAGAACAGAGATTTTGAGAAAGCACTGGAATTAATAAACGAAGAACTAAGTGTACCCTACATACCTAGCGATATAGAAAGTAAATTGCAAAATTATTTGAAAGATCTTGAGAGCGAACTATCTTCAAAACTAAATAACGATGGTTCTATTTGAACATTAAATAAAATATCTTCTGTAATGAAGCAAGTATTAGACCAAGAAATTCAATTACTAGCTTTCGACGCTTTACGTAGTTTTAATGCAAGAATGATACTGCCTGATATTAAAGATTATTTAGTTTCTGACCTTGTTAAGGATGAGTTCAAAACTTTTCTAATTTTGGTTTTATTAGAACAAAAACTAGATGTAGATTTAGTTGTAAAAAAAGGTGCTAAGTCATTTAATATAAACCCCGCTACTTTTGATGTTTCAAAATTTAATCAGGTTATCAACGAGGTCGATATAAAATTAAATATTTTGGTTTATGATAAAAATCCAACACTATATAATATTTGTAAACACATTGCAGAATCATATCTTTACAGCATATTCCCGAACTTTGAGTTTGAAGGTTATGGAATCAATGAAATTTTGGTGTGCGTAATTATGACTGCAAAAAAATCATTAGGAATAAATAACGAATTAAAAGATTTCGAAAATATTGATTACAATTATGAAAAAGCAATGATATTATTAAACGAGTTTGATAATTTATTTTAGGAGAAAAACATGAAAAAAACAACATTTAACGAAGAAGACTTCATAAAGTTTCACGACACAAAAAATATAATGATGCAATTATTTGGAATAACTTGTTCAGTTTGTGGAATTGATGAAATAGGATATGTGGCATCAAATTCACCAAAATCATTGGGGGATTTGGCTTTTGACGCTTTAGAAAATAATCCAAGCATTTCGGATGAAGAACTAGATAAACTGATGGAAGATCCAATAGAAGCATGACAAGAAGTTGATGATTACAATGCATCTATCGGGATGCCAACTTTTACTTGCGATAATTGTTATCAACAATTAATAGATGGAGAGATACAAATTTCTTCAATTGAAGAGGAATAAAGAATGAAGTTTGTAGATTTAGCTTATTTTAATATCAAATCTGGAAAAGGTGGTGATGGTGCCGTCTCTTTTCGTCATGAATTATATGTTGCAAACGGAGGACCAAACGGTGGTGATGGTGGAAAAGGTGGCGATGTGATTTTTGTTGCAGATGAAGGAAAATCTTCACTATTAGATTTGAAATTGCAAAAGTATTATATTGCTGAAGATGGTTACAAGGGTGATATTAAAAATATGCATGGGAAAAATGGTAAAGATATAGTAGTTAGAGTTCCGGTTGGAACTGTTTTGTTCAATGCAGATACAAACGAAATAATAGCAGACTTCGACCATAACGAACAAAGACAAGTATTAGCTTTAGGTGGAAAGGGTGGCCGTGGAAATGCAAGATTTGCTAACTCACGTAATAAAGCACCAACAATTTTTGAAGCCGGTGACCCAGGAGTTAATATAAATATCAAAGCAGAATTAAAAGTCTTAGCAGATGTTGGTTTTGTTGGCTTACCAAATGCTGGTAAATCAACGTTGCTTAGAGCAATTTCAAACTCCAGACCACAAGTAGCTGATTATCCATTTACAACATTGAACCCACAGCTAGGGGTTACAAGAGATAAAAAAGGTAGAACCTTCACAGTGGCTGATTTACCAGGTCTTATTGAAGGTGCTAGTCTTGGTAAAGGGTTAGGTCATGAATTTTTGAGACATATTGAAAGATGTAAAATTATTTGTCATGTTATTGATATGTCTGGTAATTATGCTTCTGAAGATGTCATAAAAAATTACGAATTGATAAAAAAGGAGCTTCTAAATTACAACCTAAATCTTGAAAAGAGATCTGAGATCATAGTTGCAAACAAAATGGATATTGAAGAAGCTGAAATCAATCTACTTTATTTCAAAGAAAAGTATAAAGATAAAACTATAATTGAAGTTTCGGGTTTAAATAAGTATAATATCGATAAATTATTAATGGAAATCGGTTCTTTGTTAGAAGTTGTGAAAGATGAACCCTTGTGGTTAATTCCCGATGAAAAAAAAGCTGACTTTAAACTTTATACTTTTGAAGGAGATACCAAAGACGTTAAGGTTAAAAACTTAGGTAATAGAAAATGAATGATTGAAGGTGAAGATGTTTATAAAATACACCAAAAAACTCCTATCTCCACTCACGATAATTTATTATTATTCAATGAAAAGTTAAAGCGTATCGGGGCCTATGATTTACTCAGAGAAAAAGGCGCTAAAAAAGGTGATTTGGTTAAAATTTATGATATTGAATTAGAATGGATGGATTAAATTATGTATTTAGAAAAATATTTAAATGAAGTAGTAGATTGACTTAGAATGACCGTTAAAAATACAGGAGTTTCTGGCTTAGTTGTTGGAATTAGTGGTGGTATAGATAGTGCAGTTGTTGCAGCATTAGCTAAAAAAGCTTTTCCAGATAACTATTTGACAGTGTGGATGCCATGTAATTCATCGGTGTTGGATGAAAATTGTAAAAATGAGTTGATAGAAAAACTCGACTTAAATTGTATAGACGTAAATTTGACAAATACTTTTGAAACTATCAAATTAGCTCTTAATGCTAGTGGGGTTGAACAAAGTATTTTAGCATTAGCAAATTCAAAAGCAAGACTAAGAATGACAACACTTTATTCAATAGCACAAACCAAAAATTATTTGGTTTTAGGTACTGATAATGCCGATGAATGACATATAGGTTACTTCACTAAATTCGGAGATGGTGGGGTTGATTTATTACCAATAATTCATCTTTTGAAGAGGGAAGTTAAGGAAGCTGCTAAAATATTAGGAGTTCCAGAAAGTATCATAAATAGAGCTCCAACAGCTAGTTTATGAGAAAATCAAACAGATGAAGAAGAAATAGGCTTTGGTTATGATTTAATAGACGATTATTTACTTGGCAAACCTGTTCCGATGGATGTTGAGGAACGAATAAAATATCTACATAAAATATCTAGTCATAAGAGAACTAGTGCACCCGTTCCTCCAACTTTAAAACGACCTTAATTGTGCGTAACAAAATATATTTTGGTAAATTGATAGACTAAATTATATTTTTATTAGATAATAAAACATATGAGGAGAATTATATATGACAGAAACCCAAGCAAATGAAATTAGCAAGTATATCGACAGTCTACCTGACGAAACAGCTGATAAAATGTTTGAAGAATTAATTGCTGGAATGAGTTTGTATTTTGCAGTCGTTTTATTCGGAGAAGAAATAGAAAATGTTTATGAAAAACTAAAAGAAAGCGGTAGTTCTTTAGAAGATATCGCAAAAGAAGTTAAAGCTAATGAAGTTGGCGAAGATGAAATTTATGCAGCATTAATGGGAGCATTAGAGGATGAAAATAATGCAGAGGACTTCGCAGAAGATTGTGTTGAATCAATCGCATTTAATCCTGAATATCCAGAAGAAATAATTAATAAATTAAAAGAGTTAGAAATAGAAGCATCAGACTTTTCAGCTAACTTAATCGTTACTTTTAAAGATCAATTCATTGATTTCTTTGTTAATGACCTAGACGTTATTGAATGAAAAAACGATATTATTGATGCATTAGTAGCTAGTTGAGAGTAAAAAATTTCCATATTTATGGAATTTTTTTATTTGATGTTGATAACTTTGAAAACTATTTTTTTTGATAGAATTTATAGAAATATGAACTTCAATTATGTTAATATTTTATTGATTGTAGATAGGGTAGTTTGCAATTATGGGCTTTAATATAAAGGTGATCGTATATGTGATTAGCTAGCAGTACTGTTTTTAAAGTATTAAATTTCGAAGTTCAATTATGGGTTATTTTGTTAATTTTCGCTATAATTGGTTTAACTTCTTTAATTTTATATATTTTCGTTTTATTGAAAAAAAATAGAAAGTATTTATACGAAAAAACTGAAGTAACCGCTAAGGATTTTAAAAGATTAGAAAAGTTTGAACAACTAAGAAATGACTTTGAAATTGAGTTGGCTAAAATAAAAAAATATATGAAATCTCAAAAATAATTTATTACAGCTCATAAAAGGGGGTTTTTTATGAGTTTATTCAATGTTTTTAAATCTACTGTAGACAAAGAAAGTAAGAACCAACATAATAATGTTGGTGCTTTTGACGTTAATTCAAATAATGGATATGGATTTAATCAAAACATTCAACAAATTAATAACTCAACGCCTCAGTTTAATAGCACTTTTAATAATGAACTTGCTAATTACCAAAACGGCCTTGTAAATCAAAAAAATATGACCGATGGTTATTATTTACCAAGAAATAACACTTTGAGAGAAAAAGAAGTTGACACATATAATAAACAGTTCAATGCATCGCAACAATATGCAAATGTCAACCAAATGACACCTCCAAGCAACTACCAAAATGCTAATATACAGAATCTAAACTACGAACCTTATAACTACTACCAACCAAGACAAGATGTTTATGGAGGTCAAATACCACCAAGACCAGTTGAAGAAAACTATAACTTTTATAATAATGAAGCAAGCACTTTACAAAAAAATGATTACAATCCAAATAATTATGCTCAAAATGTACCTTATCAAAATAGATATGTTCAAGATGATATCTACCATAATCAATTACAACCTAATTTAATTTATGGTGCTCAACCCCAATTTCAACCTAATTTTCCTGAACAAATAAGATACGATAGTCAACATTATGCAGCCAATAATATGAATTATGGTTATAAAGAATTCACAAATAATAGACAATTTTATAACCAAAATAATCAATACGGATATAATCAAAATTATAACAATAACATGCAACCCTCAAATAACTATAATCAGTACAATGATTTAAGTTATAAAGCAAGAATGAAAAAAGCTAACATCATACCAGCGGCAATTGGCCGTGAAATAAGAAGTGAGAAGCTACGAATCTTTGCTTTATTTTTATTAGGAACTATTGGCATAATTGTCACATCATTTATGTTAGCTATTTATTACAAAACAATTGGTGTAAAAGACTCAAAATGACTTGGATTTAACTATGAAAAAGTTATGTATCCGTTCTTTTCGATTTTTTTTCTTATCATATCGATATGTTTTTTTGGTATCAGTACATCTGATTACACTCTGCTTCATTCTAATGTCAAGAAATATGAACAGGGATTACTTTATGGAATCGAAAAAGTACCTTATTTCATAACTAGAAATTATCGTTCTTTATTATCAAGAAGTATTTATATTAATTGAATTGCATTCTCAACTTATATTTGTGGTTCAATAAGTTTGGGTATTTTATACGGTTTCCAAGCTATGCATGATAGTGATAAACCATTACATTTCTTTTTCTGGGAAATCGGTAAAGTTACAAAATCATTTTCATCAGATATCACTGTTAATATAATTGTTTTATTGGTAATGCTATCTGCACATATTTTGAATATAATCACATCAAGATCTAGAAAGAATAATATTATTTCATATTATGGATATGAAATAATTCCACAACAAGAAATAACTAAAATCAAAAAAAGAGCTAATAGAAGATGCTTAATTATATTTTGTGTTACAATGGCTTTAATATTATTTGTAATTGTTATTCCTTGACTGATATTTAGAAAGAAAAAAGGGTTATCACTTAAACCATGAGCAGCAAAATAGAAAATAGAAAAATTGAAAGCTTATATGTTCATATACCATTTTGTGAACATATTTGCTTTTTTTGTGATTTTGTAAAGGTTATTAAACCAAAAGAGGGAAAGGCGATTTTTAATTACTTAGAGAAATTAGAATCTGAAATAAATAGTTATGGAAAGAAACTAAAATTCATTAAAACCATCTATATTGGTGGTGGAACACCAAGTTGCTTAAACGAGGAGCAAACAATTAAGTTATGTGAGATATTAAAACCACTTGTCAAAGAGACTGAATTTGAATATACTATTGAGATTAACCCTGAATCCCTAACAGAATCGAAACTAGAGATTTATAAGAACTATCATATAAATCGTCTAAGTATAGGAGTTCAAACATTTGACAATAAGTTATTAAAAAAAATAGGTAGAATCCACGATAATAAAATGGCGATAGAAAAGTTTAAGTTAGCAAGAAGTTTTGGCTTTAACAATATTAGTATTGATTTGATGTACAACTTATTTGATCAAACAAAAAAACATATTGAAAATGATTTAAACTATATTAAATCTTTAAGACCAGAACATATATCTTGGTATTCATTGATAATGAAAGAAGATTCAGCATGAGGAAAAAAACAACTTAAATTACCAGATAATGATGAATTATTTGACGATATTGTTAATGAAGGTTTAGTTAAATTAGGTTATAAAAGATATGAGATTTCTAATTACGCATTAAATGGAGCATATTCTAAACACAATACAAGCTATTGAAACAACTCCCTTTTTGTTGGTGTTGGAGTAGGTGCTACGGGTTTTGAACAAATTGATGGTGATTATTATTTAACTTCCAACAAGGGGAAAGTAGATAAGTATTCCAAAAACTATGAAAAACTTACCACCGATGATTATTATTTTCAAATCTTAATGATGGGTTTAAGAATGATTGACGGCATTGATATTACTGTTAGCAAAAACATTGATGCCTATAAACATTTTTATGATTTAATTCAAAAGAAAATTAAAGAAAATCTTTTAGAAATTGTAGATAACAAATTAAGATGCACAACGAAAGGATTTAATATTTTAAACGAGATATTAATAGATTTTTTATAATGAAAAAAGTATTGCTTGTAGTAGATTATCAATTTGATTTCGCTGATCCTAACGGACAATTATATGTTGATGGTGGTGAAACTTTAAAAAATGGAATTTTAGAAAGAATAGCAGATTACAAATCTTCCAACGATTACATTGTTTTTTCAGGTGACTTCCATCCAAATAATCATGTATCTTTTAATTTATGAGGTAAGCATTGTTTGGCTGGCCAAAATGGTTCAAACTTTTATGTTGATGCTAGTGATGCAGACTTGATAATTAAAAAAGGGACTGATCGTTTCTCGGATAGTTATTCCGCTTTTTATGTTTCTGAAAATGTTGAATCAACTTTGAATGATTGACTTATTGAAAGAAATGTAAACTTTATAGAAATTTGTGGTTTGGCGCTCGATGTTTGTGTTAAAGAAACATATTTAGATGCGAAAAAGTTCGGATATAATTCAATAGTTAATGAGAACTTATGTAAACCCTTAGATAAAAACTTCAAATTTATTCCATAAAAATATTGTTAACATATCTGTAAAGTCACGATAGTAATTATAGGGGGCTTATTATGGAGAAAAATATAAATACGTATGAAAATTTATCAAGTAGTTATATATTTTTACATTTATTAACAACAAATAATAAGACAAATCCAATACCACTAACACTTGATTTTTTAAACGAACCGCAAACTAGGATAGAAAAAAAATATGATTTATTATTGTTAGACGCTATCAAGAATGTTTGTTTTAAAAAGGTGAGTAAAGCAATTAACGAAGATTTTGAAAATAGTTTCATATTAAAAGGTTTACTTTATATAATTAAAAAACAAACGGTTAACATATTTGAAAAGCATTTTGAAGGTTTGGACCTTATAGCAGAGTTCGTGAGATTAAAAGCAGCTTGTAAACTGTTCACTAATCAAATACGCTATGACCCTAATCTTTGATTAACAATTGATAAAAAAGAAAGGCATAATTTGCATAACAAAAAAAATAAAGATAATTTTGATTGAAACATGGCACTACTATTACTTGATTTTGATATATTGAAAGATATGGGAATTGTTTTCATTGAAAAAGAAAAACAAGTACTAAAGGATCTTCTAGAAATTAAAATGATTGATTCGTTTGAAGATACGAATGAGCGGTTGATGAACAATCAAGGTTCTTATTTACCAATAAAAATGTTTCTATTGGAAAAAGAATTATTAACGAAAGAAAAAAATTTAACAAGAAAAAGAAAAAAGATGGACAAGATTATTTTTTCTACTTTTATGCAAATGATTTGTTTATTCATTAGAAAAAATATAAAAAAAGCATATTTGAAATAAATTTACAAATACTTACTATTGAAAAAACTCTAAGTTTTAAAAAAATAGTAGGTATTTTTTTTATATTTAGTTAATATATGTTTGCAAGGAAGTGGTTTGATGGAGTTAAGAAGTGTATTTAAACTTATTAAAATTAGTATGCCTGATATGAATCAACATAATAAAACGATAGCTAAATATTTATTAGAAAATTTAGATAACAGTGAAAAAATAAACTTAAAAGAAATATCTGAAGGTACTGGTCAAAGCAAAGCCACTATCTTTAGGTTTTGCAGAAACCTTGGCTTTCAAGGATTTGCAGAGTTTAGAAAAGTGGTTAACGACTTAAATAATAACTATATATATTCCAATCATGAAATAGTAATCCGTAATTTATACAGAAAAGATTTAGATGAATTTTATGATTTTTATTTCTCAATTTTAAAATTTCAAAAACAATCTATCAAGTCACTAATTTATGAAAACAAAATTGAAGCTTCGTCTATTCTTATTAAAAATGCGAAAAAAATAATCATAGCAGCTTCTAATATTAATTACAACCAAGCTATTGATTTTAAAAATAAATTGGTTGCTCTTGGATTAAATTGTTTTTTAGAACAAGATTACAGAACTTTAATTTCCTTAGGGAATATTTCTAATGAAGATGACCTGTTTATTACTATTTCTCTATCAAACTTGAATAAATCTGTTCTTTCTATTGGTAAGTTGGCCAAAAGTAACAATGCAAAATGACTTCATATAGGTACAAAGAAAAACTCACTCGAAGATCCAAATATAGATATGATGTTAACTTTTGAATCTAATGAAAGTCAGCTTTGAAATTTATATAGTTTGAGAGGTGAGGGATTATTTCAAATCTTGAATCTTGTATTTGCCTCATTGTTAAATCACTTACCTGAGAAGCACGATTAAATATATTATTTAAACCAATTATTAATAAAGGAACTAAATTTGACAGGTTTGATTAAGCAACCTTTATTTTTTTAAAGGAACTAATCAATCCTCATTTTGCTCAACTTTTGAGTCAAGGAGAAAATTATGAAAATATTTATTGTGAAAGATTTGCCATCAGATATAGAAAAAGTTATTCTTCAAAAAGATGCGGATTTAAAGGAATTTGTTTTTTATAAAAAGAATAATCTTAATTATTTCAATTTAAGTTATTTAAAAAATAAAACATTATCTGAAAAATATAATGTTATTAATGATCTAGTAATGGATATTAGTTCTAATGTTGTGCTGGATTTTAATTTGATAGCAGACAAAGATTTAAATTCTACTTTTGCGGTACTATTTAATTTGGTTTATTCGAATTATGGAAAAAGATATTCAAAGAAAACCATAAACAAGAATAAACCTAAAAACTTTTGATTTTATAAAAGCAACTTTACTGAAGAGAACTTTGTTTATTTTAATTTTTTAAAAGTCTGCTATGAAGCTCAAAATTTAGCCTGTAATTTAGCAGACAGTGTTTTAAATTTAGAAGGAGATACAGATATTTTTTACAAAACCCTCCAAAAACTTTGTATTTTAAACAAAAATCTCTCATTAAGGACCTATAATGAAAAACAGTTATTAGATTATGGAATGGCTAGTTTATTAGCCATAAACAAAGAATCTAGGGTTCTTGTAATTGAATACAATGGTGACACTTGTTCTAAGGAAAAAATTGTTATAATCGGCAAAGGAATTACTTCTAGTGACGAATCTATAAACATATATAATATTGACGACTTTATATTAAGGTTAGATAAAAGTGGTGCTACTAATGCATTTGCTGTAATCGATGCTTGTAGTAAATTATCTTTGAAACTAAATATTGTTTGTTTGATTCCAATATTACAGAAAATTAATAACATAAACTCTATACAGTCGGGTGATATTGTTATTGCACACAATAAAAAAACTATTCAAATTGAAGATAATAATTTAAAAGGAAGAATAGTGCTTGCTGATCTAATTTCGTTTGCATGCACCGAATACAAGCCAAGGGAAATAATTACAATCGCCACTTTAGGAAGCTCTATGAAAACCGTTTTAGGAAAGCATATAACAGGGTGTTTCACTAATAATATTAAAAGAGCAAGAATTTATGAGAAGTATTTCAACTTAGTTGGTGAGGATTTATGGATTTTACCAATTCATTGGAGTACTAAAAACTCAATTAAAAATTCTGTTCTAGCAGACTATACAAGTAGTCCAAAAAATATAGATAGTAATAATCCATCTATTATAGCGGCTTTTTTAAATGAGTTTGTTCCAAAGAATGTTATCTTTATACATTTAGATATTTCAGGAACTCATTCTTTAGAAAATAGAGCAACCGGAAGCTCAGTTAGAGGATTAATTAATACCTTTTACAATGATTCTTTGAATATTAACCCTAATTTTGATTAATATATCAATATCATCTATAAGTTATTGAAAAAAACAAGAAGGCATAAGCCTTTTTTTGTGATTTTGCAAGAATATCTGGCTAGTTTTCTTATTATTCTAGTTAGATTGGCGAAAAAAAAAAAAAAAATTAGCACTTAATTGTTGACAATGCTAAAACAAAATGTCAATATATTAATGATTAGCAATATCACTATAAGAGTGCTAATCAGGAGGAATAGATTATGGATTTTACACAAAGACCAGACCCTTTAAATGATCCTGAAATACTAAGTAAATATACTAGGGATTTGACAAAGGACGCGAAAGAAGGAAAAATTGACCCTATTATAGGTAGAGATGATGAAATAATGAGAGTCATCAGAATATTAAGTAGAAAAACAAAAAATAACCCAGTTTTAATAGGTGAGCCTGGTGTAGGTAAAACAGCTATTGCAGAGGGGCTTGCTCAAAGAATTAATAAAGGAGATGTTCCAAGTGTACTTAAAAATAAACGTATTCTAGAATTAGATATGGGTAGTGTTATGGCTGGTGCAAGCTTCCTTGGTGACTATGAAGCAAGAATTAAAGGAATTGTGAATGCCATTCAAAAAGAAAATGGTGAAATCATACTATTTATTGATGAATTACATCTTATAGTTGGTGCAGGTAAAACTGGTGGAGGCGGTGGAATGGATGTCTCTAACCTTCTTAAACCATCACTTGCCAGAGGTGGATTAAAAGCCATTGGAGCAACAACGCTTAAAGAATACCGAGAATATATAGAAAAAGATGCAGCTCTTGAGAGAAGGTTTCAAAAAGTGTATGTTTCAGAACCTACAGTGGAGGAAACAATCTCAATATTAAGAGGATTAAAAGAGAAGTTTGAAACTTATCATGGTGTACGTATTCACGATAACGCCTTAGTAGCAGCTGCTCAATTGAGTAATAGATATATCTCAGATAGATTTTTACCAGACAAAGCAATCGATTTAGTCGATGAAGCTAGCGCAACAATCAAAACAGAACTTGCGTCTGTTCCAACTGAACTTTATCAAATAAATAGACGAGTAGTTCAATTAGAAATAGAAAGAGCTGCATTATCTAAAGAGACTGATGAAAAGTCTCTTGAAAGAGCAGCTATTAACGAAAAAGAATTATTTGCTTTAAAAGAAAAACAAAAATTATTAAATGATAAATGAGAAGAAGAAAAGAAAGCTCATGAAAAAATTAATCAGCTACGCTCAACAATGGGTCAACTTAAATTAGAACTTGAACAAGCTCAATCAGAAGGTAAGTACCAAAGAGCTGGTGAAATTCAATATTCACTTTTACCTGTGATTGAGAAACAATTGAAACAAGCTATTGTTGAAGATGAAAGCAAGTTACTTTCTGAGGAAGTAACAGAAAAAGAAATAGCATCTATTATTGCTAAGTGAACTGGAATAGCTACTGAAAATCTAATGGAATCTGAAAAAGAAAAACTATTAGGCTTGCCTACAAGTTTAAGAAAAATGGTAAAAGGACAAAATCAAGCAATAGAAGCTGTTGCAGATGCAATATTAAGAAGTAGAAGTGGGATTAAAGATCCAAGTAAGCCTATAGGAAGTTTCTTGTTTTTAGGACCTACTGGTGTTGGAAAAACCGAAGTGGCTAGAAGCTTAGCTAAGTTGTTATTTGGTAGTGAGAAAAAAATGATAAGACTCGATATGAGTGAATATATGGAAAAACAATCTGTTTCTAAATTGATTGGTTCTCCACCAGGATATGTTGGGTACGAAGAGGGTGGTAGATTAACAGAAGCTGTTAGACGAACACCTTATTCAATAGTATTATTTGATGAAGTTGAAAAGGCACACCCCGATGTATTTAATGTATTACTACAAGTTTTAGATGATGGGCGTATAACTGACTCACTAGGTAAAACTATTGATTTTAAAAATACAATAATAATTATGACTTCAAATATTGGTTCAGAATATCTTATGTCAACAGAAAACGAACTAGTAGATGAAAAAGTCATTGAAGGAGAATTAAGAAAATTCTTTAGACCAGAATTTTTAAATAGAATTGATAATGTAATAAGATTTAATCCATTATCAAAAGACATCATCAGAGAAATTATAGAAAAAACTTTAAGTGAACTCAAAGATAGAGTTTATGAAAATAATGAATATATAATAAACTTCACTGAGGAATCTATCAAAAAAATCGCTGATGAAGGTTATATTAGAGAATATGGTGCTAGACCACTTAAGAGATACATAGAAAAGAATATCGAGACAGTAATAGCAAGAGCAATTGTATCAAATGACATACAACCAAAAAGAAACTATGTTATAGATGTACAAGATGGTAGATTTGTTATCTCTACATCAAATAAATTAAATTAGCACTTGAATATTTAGAGTGCTATTGATAAACTTAAAGAGAATTGTTAAGGAGGTTAATATGTTAACTGAAAGACAAGAACAAATTCTACAATCCATTATCGAAGAATATATTAAATCAGCTTCTCCTGTTGGATCAAAAAGAATTCAAGAAGTACTATCAATTAACATATCTTCTGCAACAATTAGAAATGAATCGGCATTTCTGGAAGAACAAGGTTACTTAGAAAAAGCACACACTTCTTCTGGTAGAGTTCCTTCTACAAAGGGTTATAGATATTATGTTGATCACCTCATGAAGTCGAATGATATGGAAGAAGTAAAACTTCAAATTGAAAATATTTTTAAAACAAGAGGTTCTACTATTGATCAAGTTCTAGAAAAAACTTCATTGATATTAAGTGAAATGACAAAGTTAGCAACTGTTGTAGCAACATCTAGAAACACAACAGAAGTTGTATTATCTAAAGTAGAATTAGTACCATTGTCTGGTTCTAGTTCAATAGTAGTCTTCGTTTTGTCAAATGGTCAAATCGAAAATAAGATTGTTAACTTAGATAAAGTAACTTTGAAAGAGTTAAAAATATCAATTGATCTTTTTAATGAAAGACTTGTTAACTCAAAAATCTCAGAGATAGAATTTAAATCAAAAGCTATCATTCCAGTTTTAAAACAACAGGTTAAAAAGTATGAATTCATTCTCCAAACTTTTATCAATGCACTTTTACATACAGGTACTTCACAATCTAAAACAAGCGGTGTTAAGTATTTACTTGAGAATCCTGAATTCAATGACCCAATAAAAATAAAAAAAATTATAGAGTTTATAGAGAGTACTTCGCCATTTGCATGGTTTAATTCTCAAAATAAAAATGCCAACAAGGCATCAGTAGCAATTGGTTTTGAGACGGGTCTAGGAAACGATGATATAGCAGTTGTTGGTACTAACTTCCCCACAGAAGGTGGGGGAAAAGGTACTCTGGCTTTAATTGGACCTAAAAGGATTCAATATGATAAAGTTTCTGATCTTTTAGAATGGATTAGCAAAAAAATAGAAGACAAATTCAAAGAAGGAGAATAATACGATGGACAAAAACGAACAAAAGAACGTTTTGGATTTATTTAAAAAAATAAAAAAAGAATTTAAAGTTGAGCCTGTCAAGGAAAAGGATGAAAAGGAAAAAGAACTTTCTAACTTAGATAAACTTGAGTTAGAGTTTGCAAACTTAATCGATAAAGTTGAAAAGCTAGAGGAATCTAGATTAATGGCAATTGCAGACAATCAAAATACGGTTAAAAGATTTCAAAATGAAAGCATACTAGTAAGAAAATATGGTGGTGAAAAAATAGCCACAGAAATTATTCCTGCTATCGATATGTTTAGAAGTGTTTTGAAATCAACTCCTGATAATCCTGAAATTAAAAATTACTTGATGGGATTTGAAATGATTATAAATCAAATGGATCAAGCATTAGCGAATGCAGGTGTATCAATGATTACAGTAAATGTTGGTGACGATTTAAATCCTGAAATTCACTCTGCAATAGAACAGGTTGAAACAGACAAGGTTGAAAGCGGAAAAATAGCAATAGTGGTATCAAATGGATACAAATTACATGATAGAGTTATCAAACATGCTGCTGTTAAAGTAGCAAAATAGAAGGAAGGTATAAAAATATGGCAAAAGAAAAAATTATAGGAATCGATTTAGGAACAACAAACTCTGTTGTTGCAATTATGGAGGGGGGACAACCAATAGTATTGGAAAACCCTGAAGGACAAAGAACTACTGCTTCAGTTGTTGCATTTAAAAATAGTGACATTATAGTTGGTGGAGCAGCTAAAAGACAAGCGGTTACAAACCCAAATACAGCGATATCAATTAAACGTGACATGGGAACTTCTAAAAAAGTTAAATTAGAAGGTAAAGAATATACACCTGAACAAATATCAGCTGAAATATTAAGATACATAAAAAAATATGCAGAAGATAAACTAGGGACAAAGGTTAATAAAGCCGTTATTACAGTACCAGCGTACTTTAATGATGCACAACGTAAAGCTACTAAAGATGCAGGTAAAATTGCAGGTTTAGAAGTTGAAAGAATTATAAATGAACCAACAGCAGCAGCACTTGCTTATGGTATCGACAAAAAAGATAAAGAAATGAAAGTTTTAGTTTATGACTTAGGAGGAGGAACATTTGACGTTTCAATTCTAGAGTTAGCAGATGGAACTTATGATGTACTATCAACATCAGGAGATAATGATCTTGGTGGAGATGATTTTGATAAAAAAATCATGGACTGAATTGGTCAAGGAATTAAAAAAGAATCAGGAATTGATCTTTCTAATGACAAAATGGCATTACAAAGATTTAAAGACGAAGCTGAAAAAGCAAAAATTAACTTATCAAGTCAGTTAGAAACAGAAATTAACTTGCCATTTATAGCAATGAATGAAAATGGACCAGTTAACTTTAGTACAAAACTTTCACGTAGTGAATTTGAAAAAATGACTAAAGATTTAGTTGAAAGAACTAGAAAACCTGTTGAAGATGCTTTAAAAGAAGCAAAACTAAAATCAATTGATATCGATCAAGTTTTATTGGTTGGTGGTTCAACCAGAATACCAGCTGTTCAAACTTTGGTTAAATCATTATTAGGAAAAGAACCAAACAGAACAATTAACCCTGATGAAGTTGTTGCTATGGGAGCTGCAATCCAAGGTGGAGTATTGGCTGGAGACGTAACTGATGTTTTACTATTAGACGTAACCCCTTTAACTTTAGGAATTGAAACTATGGGTGGTGTAATGACTCCTTTAATTCAAAGAAACACAACTATCCCAACAGAAAAATCACAAGTTTTCTCAACAGCAGCTGATAATCAACCAGCAGTAGACATTAACGTTTTACAAGGTGAAAGACCTATGGCTGCAGATAATAAATCTCTTGGACAGTTCCAATTAACTGGAATTAAACCTGCTCCAAAGGGTGTACCTCAAATAGAAGTAACATTTAAAATTGACGTTAACGGAATTGTTTCGGTAACTGCAAAAGATAAAGATACAAATGAAGAAAAAACAATTACAATTTCAAACTCTGGAAGTCTAAGTGAGGCTGAAATTGAAAGAATGGTTAAAGAAGCTGAAGAAAATGCTGAATCAGATAGCAAAAAACGTAAAAATATCGAGTTAAAAAACAAAGCAGAAAGTTATTTAAACATAATCGAAGATTCAACAAAAGATATGCCAGAAGATCAGAAAAAACAATCTGAAGAACTTTCTAAATCAATTAGAGAACTTATTGCAAAAGAAGATTACGATGGCTTAGAGAAAAAAATGAATGAATTAGAGCAAGCTATGAAAATGGCTTCTGAAATGGCAGCCGCTCAAGCTCAACAAACAACTGAAGAAACAAAGTCAGTAGATGAAAATAAAGAAGATAAAAAATAGTTTTAAAAAACAACTTCGCAAAAGTTGTTTTTTAAAGATAGGAAGTGAGGCCCAATATGCCTAAAAAAAGAGATTACTATGAAATTCTAGGGGTTTCTAAAACAGCTACTGAAGATGAAATTAAAAAAGCTTACCGAAAGTTAGCTAAAAAATATCATCCAGATGTAAGTAAAGAAGAAAATGCCGAAGAGTTATTTAAAGAAGCTACAGAAGCAGCAGAAGTGCTTCTTGATGAGCAAAAAAGAAAAACATATGATCAGTTTGGTCACGATGGAGTTCAAGGAATGGGTGCCGGATTTGGCGGTGGTTTCTCAGGATTTAGTGACTTCTTCTCAAATATGGGTGGTGGCAATGACTTCTTTTCAGATATTTTCTCTAATATTTTTGGTAGAGGCTCACGCAGTTCAGGATTTAGCTCACGCAGTTCTAAAAAAGCACGTGGTCAAGATGTAGTTGTTGATTTGACTTTAACATTAAACGAGTTGTTATTTGGTGTAGACAAAGAAGTAGAATTACAACTTGTATGTAAATGTGATGAATGTAATGGTGTTGGGGCCCAATCATCAAGCGATATTATCACTTGTGAGGTATGTAATGGTCACGGAGTGGTCACAATCCTGCAAGACATGGGTATAGCTAAATTTCAAACACAACAAACTTGTCCTAAGTGTAAAGGAAAAGGGAAATCAATTAAAAACCCATGTAAGAGTTGTAAGGGAGAGGGAGCTCGCTTAAAACGCGAAAAAATCAAGTTACCTATACCTAAAGGTTTAACTCCGGGTCAACAAATTGTTTTAAGAAATGTTGGAAATTATAGTGTTGAGGGTGGAGAAAAAGGTCATCTTTACGCTAATATAGATTTATCTGTAACAGGTGATATAAAAATAGTTAATAATTATGATATTAAAGCAAAACTAAACGTTTCATATTTGGATGCTTTACTTGGCAATACTATAAAAGTTGATAGTTTAGATGGCCAATTGGATGTGAAAATAGCAAAAGGATCAAAAAACTTTGATACACTAATTTTGAAAAATCACGGGTTATTCAAAGGTGTTAAATCATCAAGTCGTGGTAATTTGATTTTAGAAATCAACATTGTTATACCAAAAGAAGTTTCTAAAGAAGAAAAAGAACTTTTAGAAGATATCCAAAAAATATCTCAGTTCAAGTCTTCCAATAATATCAAAAATTAAAAATATATCCATAACGGATATATTTTTTTAACTCTCTTAACAAACATTTATTTGGCAATATTAATTTATTTTATTTATAGAGTGGTTTTTTAAATCACTCAATATTTTTAAGTAAAATTACTAAAGTTTATCCTATTTACTAATGGACTAAAATATAAATATGTATTGTATAATAATAAAAGGAGACAAAAACTATGGCAGATAAAATAAAAGTATTACAAATCAAACGTAATGAAATCAATGACGATAACGCAAATAAAAAAAATTTTAATCCAGTCGAAGATGTTTGATACGATAACTCTGACAGTATTTCTATCTCCTTAGATTTTGATAAAACAATTGCTTTAAAGAAAAAAAAGGCAGAGCCTAAAATATCATTAGTGCAAAATGCAAACTCACATTTTTTGAAGAAAAATAAATCTAATAGCATTTATTTTAATAAAGATGATATTGAAGACAGAACATTTGAGTCACTTAATATTTTAGATCGAAGTATCAATAGTAGACCATCTAACCTACCTAATGAAATATTAAAATTAAGAGAACTAAGTTACCAAAAAGAGCAGTTGCAAAAAGAAGAGTTACTTGAAAAATTAAATGTTAACTTAAATCAAGAAAGTATTGATAAAAATTATAATCTTACTTCTAGAGAATATGATAAATATGAAAACAGAGAGTTAAATAAAAACCAGAGTCTGGAAAATCATCTTAATAATGAAGAATTATATTTACCTCGCTCAAAAAGTAATGACAGTACATTTGCCAACAAACATATACATAGAAATAAAAAGGAAACAAAAGGTTTCTCAAGAATAGAAGATAAAGAAACACTTGAAAGAGAAGCAATGGGTGTTTTTGAAGAGGCACGTAAACTCAAAGAAGCTGAAGTTCAAATGATTGAAGCAATAAGGCATCAACAAGAAATAATAAATAAACAAAAAGAGTTACTTAATAAAAATCAGGAGTTGCTACAAAGACAAGAAAAAAAAGAACAAATACAGAGACAAAAAGAAGCATTATTAAGAAAAAAAGAAGAACTTTTAGAACAACAACGTTTGAGGGACTTCGAAGAAAAACGTCGTAAACAAGCTATGTTAGAACAAAAGCATAACCAAGATATAGAATTAAAAAAACAAAGACTTTTGGAAAAACAATTAAGAAAAGAAAGCTTCAAAAAAGCTTTAAGAGATAAAGCAACAACAACTGAAATCGATCAATTTTTTGATATAGTAAATGATAAAAAGAAATCAATGACAATGGATTTAGTCAATAGTTTTTTAGCGCTCAAAAAAGGTCTACCTAAACCAGTAGTTAATAATCTAGATTACGATAATTCATTTAGCACAGATGATTTCAATAAAGCTGTTGAATCTCAAGACACTAACCCTAATAAAGAAAAACAAAAACAAGAATTTTTTGACCAAACTGGGGAAACTACTCAATTAGTTAATAAGCTAGTTGTTGATGCTCAAAATATAAATAAAGCAACTCTCGACAAACCAAGTTTTGATGACTTTGAAGAATGGTTTGAAAGTGTTAAAAACAATAATAAATTATCAAGAAAAGAAAGAAAAAAATTAGCTAAAGGAATTAAAGGTAAATAAAATGAAGAAAAAAAAGGTCATAGTTGGTCTTAGTGGCGGAGTTGACTCGAGTGTCACAGCCGCTCTTTTGTTGGAACAAGGATATGATGTTGAAGGTTTGTTTATGCGTAACTGAGATAGTACCTTAAATAACGACGTTCTAGGGAATAAATTTGAGGGTGATATATGTCCCCAAGAACAAGATTATAATGATGCTAAGGCAGTTGCTGATAAATTGAAAATCAAAATTCACAGAGTTGATTTTATTAAAGAATATTGAGATTATGTTTTTGAGTATTTCATCGATGAATATAAAAAAGGACGAACTCCAAATCCTGATATACTGTGTAATAAATATATTAAATTTGATAAGTTTCTCAATTATGCTCAAGTAGAATTAGAAGCAGATTATATTGCAATGGGTCATTATGCAGGTGTTAGAAAAAATAGTTACGGTCAATTTGAATTACTCCGCGGAAAAGACAATAATAAAGACCAGTCATATTTTTTGTGTCAACTAACACAAAAGCAGTTAGAATCAACATTATTTCCTTTGTATAATTACAAAAAATCAGAAATTAGAGAGTTGGCATCGAAATATAATTTACCCACTGCTGAAAAAAGGGACTCAACAGGTATTTGTTTCATTGGAGAGCGAAATTTTACAAGTTTTTTACAAAACTATATTCCAAACCAACCTGGAGACATCGTTGATATAAAAGATAAAAGAGTTTTAGGTAAGCATATTGGTGTAATGTACTATACGATTGGTCAAAGAAAAGGATTAAACTTAGGTGGTCAAAAAGAACCGTATTACGTTGCAGGTAAGGATATAGATAATAAAATACTTTACGTTTCAAAATTGTCTGATGATGGATATTTAAAGTCGAAACAGTGTATTATAACTGATATGAATTTTATTGTTGATTACAAAAATTATTTTGAAGAAAAAACTTTCAACTGCACTGCTAAATTTAGGTATCGTCAACCAGATATATCAGTTACTGTTACTATTTTGGATGACAAAAAAATTAAACTGGATTATGAAGATGACGTTCGCGCTGTAACTGAAGGGCAAGAAGCAGTCTTATATTATGGCGATATTTGTATTGGTGGCGGTGTTATTGATAAAGTTATAAGTTAAACAATAAAAATGATTTAAAGTAAGATAAAATTACTTTGTAGAATAAAGGGGTAAACACATGAATTTTTCACCAAATTTATTTTCTTCAAGCATGATGACTTCAATCATTATTGGGGTAGTAGCTGTTATTATAATAGTTTTTGTTATTGTTTCATCGATAACAAGTAAAAAAGCGCAAAAAAAAGAGCAAGCAAATAGAAAAAGAGTAGTAAAAGATGAAATAAAATTCTATTTAGCAAAAACACAAAGTTTGAAAAATATCAAATTAGAATATGAAAAAGTATACGCAAGAAAAGGACCAGAGTATAAATATCGTGATGTATTTGATGTTGTTGTTCAAATGTATGAGCCAAAAACAAATAAATTAATGTATACAAGAGCATATGAAGTTGAGGGAATTACTACTAAAGCTAGTAAAAAATCATACACAACTTCATGACAAGTTAATACAGAATTGGATCTAGAAGATACAAAAAGACGTATTGCAATTGCTGAGAAAAAAATAAAACTTTCTAAAGAAGAAAGAAAATTAATGAAAATTGAAGACTCTAAAAAAGCAAAAGAACAAAAACTAAAAGAAAAAGAAGAAATGCAAGCTTTACGCGAAGAAAAAGCTAAACAACGTAAAGATAATACAAACAAAATTGATGATGTTGTGAAAGCAACTACAGTTAAGTTTGTGCCTAAAAGAAACAAATAACATATTTTCGTAATGAAAGTATGTTATTTTTCATTATCATTAACTATAGGAGGAAATTTTAATGCAATTAAAGGGCCTAGTAACAAAAGAAGATTTTAAAAGGTATCTCACAACTTGTAATAAAGTTGCTTGAATCTATCATAGTTTGGAAAACTTTAATAGCTTTTTAAAACTTAAAAAAAATAAAGTTTATGAATGCTATTTGAATGATGAAATAAACAATGAAGATGATTTTGAGAATTCTAGTGGATTTGATCCATTAAGTCTATATGAACACTTATTAAAAGGTGATAATCTGTCTGAAGAAGAAATAGAACAAAGAGATTTGATTTTGAAAGAGATGGAAAGCATTAACGGACTCGAGTTATTGCCGATGGATGCTGAAACTATCATTGATGGTAATCAAATTGGTCAAGCTGCAAGAGAGTATTTCATTGAAAAACTATATAAAGAAAATATTGCAGAAAATACTTCTTATTCATACTTTGATTTTCAATCATTAGGATACAAAGATACAATCCAAAAAACAAGAGATTTATTAAATGACTCAAATTGTAAAATGCTTTTCGAACCTTCATTCGAGGCATGTGATGGTAATCTACGAGTAAGATGTGACATTTTGATAAACAAGGGAAACAATCGAGTTGAAATTATAGAGGTTAAAGCATCCTCAAAATGAAAAACAGAACATATTTTCGATTTATTTTATCAATATTATGTATTAACTCAAGCTGGTTATTTTGTTGACAAAGTAAGTTTATGTTTAATAAACAAAGACTATTATAGAGGTGTAGGATTAGTTGATAAAGACGAGATTGATAAAAGTGTTGAAGAAGAAATTATTAGTTATGATGATAATATAAAGCCGATACTCGATAATATAGTTATGGATGAAAAATATGAGGAAGTAAGTGACATAGATTATGATTTACTTTTTAACATTGTGGACAGATTCTATGATAAGAAATATAAATCATCTTTTATAGAATTTTTTCTAAATTTTATCGATGAGACGGACGTTGAAGATTTGTTTTCTGAAATTTCAAACTCTTTTGAAAATGAGAAGATATTAGCAAATATCAAGTGTGGTAAATACAGTATAGACTACAAAAACGCTAACTTCAAAGAAAAAGAGGTCTATTGTCACCATGTTATTCGTTGAATTGACAAAAATAAAGCAACTTTATTTGATATATCGCGCTTTAAACAAAAAGCTGCTGAAATCTTTTTCACCAAAAATATAGTGTATATGGAAGATATTGAAGATCCATGAGACAAAAAATGGGTTGATTCAAAAGGAAAAAAATATTTTAATAACGTCATTTGCAGAATCATTAAAATGACAAATAAGTATGCTAAGACCAAAACAATAAATTCATTTGATATTATAGACCTAACAAGGTATGAAACACTTTTAGATTTATTAAGTCATTATTATGAATATCCGATTTATATGTATGACTTTGAAACCTCAAAATGAGCAATGCCGAATTTTAATGAATCAAAAACTTACCAACAAATTCCTTTTCAATATTCTATACATGTAATTTTGGATGATAAATTTGATTTTAAAAAACCTAATAAAACAATGAAACACTTTAATCATATTGAAGATTTTCAGAGAGACCCACGACCTAATTTTGTAAAAAAATTCATTAAAGACTCTTTTTCTTATGGTCCCGGTAAGTATGTAGCGTATAATAAACACTTTGAAAGAATGGTTTTAAAATCATTGATTTTCCAATATCCTAAATATTCTAAACCCTTAAAATATATTAGACAAAACACTATTGATTTATGAGACTTTTTTAATTTAAGTCAAGACAATTGACTAATTTATCATCCAGATTTCAAGGGAAGTTCTTCTATAAAAAGAACCCAACCAGTGCTAGATGATAAATTAAGTTATAAAGATTTGAGAATAAATAAAGGAGACAAAGCTAGCCAGGTATTTAGACAATTTATCGATGGCTCTTTTAGTCAAGAAAAATGAGACAAACTTTTTAAACCAGATATGCTTGCTTATTGTGATAGAGACACATTAGCTATGGTAGTTGTTTTACAAAAAATTATAGAATATGTTAAAGACTACGATAAGGATTACCTATTAGAAATTGAAAAAATATTAGAGAAGAGGAGATTAAGTGAATAAATATCGAGTAATATTTTGTGGAACTCCAGAAATAGCTGTCAGTATTTTGAAAGGGCTAGAGTCATTAAATATAGAAATTGTTGGGGTAATTACACAACCAGATAAACTTATTGGAAGAAAAAAAGAGTTATCTTTTTCTCCAGTTAAATCATATTCAATTGAAAAGGGTTATAAACTTCTACAGCCAGCAAAAGTAATAGATGTTTATGATGAAATAGTTGCCTTGAATGCGGATTATTTAATAACTTGCGCTTTTGGGCAATTTATTCCTTCAAATGTTTTAGAATTATTTAAAAACTCCATTAACGTACATGCCTCATTATTGCCAAAATATAGAGGCGGAAGTCCAATTCAATATGCTATTATGAAAGGCGAAAAGAAAACCGGTATTTCCTTAATGAAAATGATAAAAAAAATGGATGCTGGTGAAGTCTATGTTCAAGAAGAAATTGAGATTGACTCAAATGATGATTCAGGAATACTCTTCAATAAAATGGCTATATTAGGTAAAAAAATTATCGAAGAACACTTATTTAACATTCTAGAAGGCAAAATCAAAGGAATGGAACAAGATGAGAAAAAAGTTACATTTGCCTATAACTTAACAAATGAACAAGAGAAAATTAATTGAGATGATACATCCGAAAATATCTGCAATTTTATAAGAGCTTTAAGCCCTAAACCGATAGCATTTACATTCCTAGGTAATGAAAGGTTAAGAATTAAATCCGCGCGATTGTTAGATGAAAATGATATATTTCCGATGCCATTAAAAATTTTTCAACCAGGAGAAATAGCTTCAGTAAATAATAAGGGTATTGTAGTAGCTTCGAATAATGGATTTATCATAATTCTTGAACTACAAATAGCAGGTAAAAAAATGGTTGCGGCAAGTAGCTACAACCAACCTAATTCACCATTTAAAATGGGTTTAATTTTAGGTTAATATTTTAAAGTTTAATCTTTTTAGATATAATTAATGTAGATTTTAATATATGAGGAGATACTATGCAAGTAAATGATTTAAGACCAGGAAGCACGTTTTTATATGAAGGTAATATTTTTGTTGTTTTAGAAAATTCATTTTCTAAAACAGGAAGACAACAAGGTAAAGTAACTGTTAAGGTTAAAAACCTAAGATCAGGGGCTAGAGTTGAATTAACATTCACCGGTGGTGATAAAGTCGATAAAGCTATGATTGAAAAGAAAGATATGCAATTCCTTTACAATGATGGAACTAATTGTGTATTGATGGACACAGAAACTTATGACCAAGTTGAAATACCTTCGAAAAAATTAACTTGAGAGTTAAAATTCTTAACAGACGGAACAATGGTTAAATTAACAGAATATGAAGGAGAAGTGCTAGGTATTTCTATTCCTGAAAAACTAGAACTTACTATTGTTGAAGCTGAACCAGCCGTAAAGGGTGATACAACTAGTGGTGCCCAAAAAAAGGCAAAACTTGAAACAGGTTTAGAAATACAAGTTCCGCTATTTATTAAAAATGGAGAAAAAATAATTGTAAATACTAATGACGGTAAATATTCAGGAAGAGCTAATTAGCAACTAAGGGGTAAAATTGATGTATATTGTAATGGAAAGAAATACAAGAGGAAATCTTGAAATAGATGAAAAAATACTTAAAAAAATTATTGAGTATGTTGTAACGAATAATGTAAACACTCCAGTTAAAGTAGAAGCTCGTGTTAACTTGCATTACGATAATATATTGTTCATTTTAGTAAAAATTTACACAGATTCAATTGACAAATTATCAACAAGTGAGAAAAAGTTAAGTTCCCTAATATTTGATTCAATGGATAAAACTTTATTAATAAGACCTAAAAACGTGGCTTTTGCCTATATAAAACGTTAATTTTCTATTTAAAACAAGCTTGGCTTGTTTTTTTTCTTCTCTAAAAAAATTTTTATTTTATAAAAGAAAAATACAAATCTCCAAAAGAGTTGATTTTATTCTTTAAATTCACTATAACAAAGGTAATGAAGTAGATTACTGAAAAGGTTAACTAATAAAGACTACTTTGTTTGGTAATTAAACATGTAGTTATCAATAAGATTAGTTACTGACATTTGTTAGATTCAAGGTAATCATTCATTTGTAAGGTTATGAATTGAATATCAATATTTAAAGGAGTTTATTTATGAAAAAGCTATTATTATTTATAAGCATGATGACATTCTCTTCTTCTGCAGCTGTCACACCTTGTATTTATGTTGCTAATACAACAGACAATAATTTCAAAAATGAAAATATCACACCTGATTCAGAAAAAGAAGATGAGAAATCAAAGGAATTAGAAGAAAGCAACCAAGGTTATCAAAAAATACAAGACCTTAAATTGTATACTGATATTGGTTTGATAAGTGATTTTAGTGAAGAAGAGATCTTAACTAGCTTTAAGAAAGCAAATCAGGGAGTAAAAGAGAAAGTATATTTGAATTCAATGACTTTAAATAGCGGAAAAATAACTATAAAAAACTATTCTGGCTTTATTAATATAAAGTTTAGATGTTCTTCTCTTAAAAAAATAATCAAGGTTTCATCTATTGGAAGTGTAGAAAACATCAAGTCAGAAACCATATTTAATAAACTAATTAAAATGAATAAAAACTTAAGAAATGTAAATATAAATCAAGATTTAAGTCTAGAACTATCTAATATATATGAAGGTGTGTTATCTGCAAAAGGTTACAGTGACAAAGTAAATATAGATTTTAAACCAACTTCATTGGATGGTGTTATTTTAGAAAGAACATTGGAATCAAGTATTGGTAGCTTGGATGATAATGTGATCATTAGTAAAGTAATTGAAAAAAATGAAATTCTTAAAAATTATAAAAACCAAGTAATGTTAAACCAAGACTCAAAAACTTTAAATAACGTTTCTTTGTACTTAAAAGACATAACTTTCGAAAAGGGTTCTAAATCAGTAATTAATTATTCAATTGATGATATAGCAGCTATTATCCCGGTAACTAATATAGGAGAAGTGGATAAAGTTGATGAATCAACAATTTTAAGTAAACTAAAAGAAAAAAATCCTTTATTAGATAAATATTTACAAGAAAAAAACAAGAGTTTAGTTCTTGAAAAAGAAATCGAGTTAGATAACTCAACATTTCATATTTCTGATTTTGCTTTAAAGGGTAAAATCAACGTAGTTTATAAATGTAATAAACTAAGCGGAATATTAAAAACAACTGATATTGGTGGAATTGATGACTATGATGATTCAAACTCTAAAGAAAAAATTCTGGCAAATTTAAAACAAGCTAATCCGTTACTAAATTACATTAAAAGTGATTTCGATATAAATATTTTCAATATTGTTAAAGACAAATTTACTAAGTTAGACTCTAAAATTAACACTAGATTTGACCTAAGAATCAAAAATATGACTGGTAACGAAAAAATGAACTTCAAGATTATTAGAAAAGATATTAAAAACATGATACCAAGAGATAATCTTAATAAGGTATTTTGAAGAAATAGACAAGATATTATAAACAAAATTAAAGATGTGAACGGTAAAAACTTCGATGAAAATAACCTTAATATAGGTAATCCAACTTATTCAGAAATAAAACTATCAGCGTTAGATAATTCCTTAAAATATTTTGGAGAAGTTATTGTTAAATTTGTAACAATCTTTTATAAAGAAGATAACTATAATTTTTCTGATTTTAAAAATACAACTCCTCAAGGTACTAGCTCAAAAACTAAATCAAGAATTTCTTCCTCACCAACTATAGGATCAAGTCATAGAAAAGACGATGACGGAGATCAAACTTTCATTGGTGAATATGAATTTCCTTTAACATTAAACGATGTTAAAAATTTAGCTAAAAAAACTAGCTTGAAATTTAAATACTCAATTCAAACTGAAAAAATAAATTCTTCAAAACAAATAGACACTAATCAATATAAACAAGCTCGTAATGAAGTTTTGAGTGTTCCTTTGAATGACATAAATGGTAATAAAAAAGAATACAAAATGCAAGAATTCAATCCAATAAAAATTCCGTATAGAAAAAGAGCTTGGTACGGTGCTTGTACAAGTAATTATGATTCATTAAATTTGAAAACAACTTTTAAAGTTAATTTTTGAAAAGAAAACGGGTCTGACAAAAATGAAAAAATAAAGTTTCAGGTACTTGTCTCTAATCAACTTGATGACTATACTACATGTGATGATATCGATATTAGTTATAAAATAACTATCGAATCAATAGATATGAGTTAATATGAAAAAATCTAACTTAAGTTGACTAGTAATCAAGTCTGGTTTTAAAAACTCATTTAAAAACCCCTTGCAATTAATTGGGCTTAGTTTTTTAATAGCCATTAGTTTAATTGCTTGTCTTTTTATGAATGTTGCTTACCAACGGATTGAAAAAAATTATCATAATTTATCAACTCAATCTAATTTAAGAGATTTTATTGTTGATTCTCAAAAAAGTCCTAAAATATCATTTAACGAAAATGATATTATCGGTGGGGAGACAATTTTAAATTACTCAAATCAAGATTTATATCAACAGTATTTATTAAATGTAATATCTAACAAAGGTAAAAAGTTTGAAGAAGGTGAAATAAAAGGTAAGAACTTTTTTGATTGATCAAGAACAGAAAGTAGACTATTTACTAATATAAAGAATGGTGAGACAGAACTTAATATCAAGGGTGTTACCAAAACAAGTATAGTTAAAGTTAATGAACAAAAGGAGTTAGAGGAGCATATAAACGTTGATAAACTAGTGGTTTATTCAGGTCAAAATTTCTCTAATGATAAAAGTTTAGCTTTGCATCAAATAATAATTCAAGATACGTTTGCTAAGAAAAACAATATTTTCTTAGGAGATATTATCAGATTAGTACCAGACCAATATGGAAATCAATTATTGGTGAAAAAAGATGTTCATGATTTACCATTCGGAATTGGTAAGGATATAAACGACCCTATAAATGGAATAGAAAAATCAATTTATAAAAGTATAATGTGATTCCAAGTTATCGGAACAGGTTCATCAATTGATTTTGTGTATCCATCTATCAATAATACAAAATCATTACCCAATAATTCTAAGGAGATGATTGCCTACCTATCTCCAGAAGTTTTTGGATTAACTTTGGAAAGTATTTCAGAAGAATATTATCTCTATAGTTATAATTTTTCAAAAGCTAAACTAGTTGCAAACTCAGAAAGTGAACGTGAAATATATTTTTCAGGTTCTTTTATAGATAGAGAAAAAAACACCATTGAACAAATTTCTGCTTTTAATAATCAATGAGTTAAGAGTGGTAATATTTCAACTGACAATTTGAAACTTTTTTATTCGAATAAAGACTCTTCGTATAAGTTTTTTTCAAGAGTAACAATCTTGAATAATGTTTTATATATTTATAAAGTATTATCAACTGTTACAACGGTTATTATTAGTTTAGTTTGTTTGTTTGTTACCGTTTTACTTATCAAAAAGCAACTCGCAGATACAAAAAGTAAGATGGGAACATTTAAAGCTTTGGGTTGCAGCAATATGAACCTAATAAATTTTTTCTTGATTACACCAATCATAGTCGCTTTGGGTGGTTTTATAATTGCTTATTTAATGATGGTTGGACTCCAAGAAGTATTTGTAAATGCCTTTTCGAGTTATTTTAATATAAGTTATGGAAAATTTACTTATTGTGCCGAATATGCCCCAGTAATCTTATTGGGGGCAATAGTGATTTTGGTTTTAATTTCTTTTTATAACGCATTTCTTGTTTTGAATAATAAAGCCATCGTTTTACTTGTTGGTGATTCATCACAAAAACTTTCTTGAATTGATAGGTTTTATAAAGGATTCTATAAAAAATCAAGTAAAAGCGCAAAACTACATGCTGCGCTAATGATTAGTTCTAAGGTTAAAGTGTTAGGTTCAACGTTGATTCTACTTATCTCGTCAATATTGATTTCATTTTCTGTAATGTTACCAACAATAGTTTCTAATAATAAAAAAGAATCATTTAAAGGTTTAAATTATCAAGATATTGTTGAATATACAAACCCAATTGCAAATAACCCATCGACTTTTTTGAAAACATATAACCCGAACAAAAAAGATGACTGAAGTTATTTAAATGGTAAGAATATTGTTGAAGACTTTAGTGAGTCAAATAAGAAAAAACAAAAATATATAACTTCTTATCCTTTGATCGATATCGAAGGCAAACCAACTTATGATTTCAATAAAATATTAAAAGATTTAATAGTTGGTGATGTTAGTCGAAATTATTATTCATATAATATACCAATTGTTGAAAGTAACCCTGATTCTGAACTGGTGTTAAACGAATTATCAAAAAATAATTACGCTAACTGAAAAAACTTATCAATCAAGTATTTAGAACTCTTGGACAATATTTCTATACCAGATTCTAATAATTTCCCTGGACCTTATAAAGCAATAGCGTCAATACTTAATCAATGAAGTGACTATTCTGAATTAGTGAATATTGTTTATGAAAAATCAAATGAAGTAAAAGATACTATTGATCCAAAATATAAAAAACTAGCAGGTATTGCACTTTCTCAAAAATTGATAAACTTTTATAAAAAAAGCATAAATGCATTACCTTTAAAAGTTAACTCTAACTTTATAAAAGATGGCGCATTGAGTGCAGAGTTGCTAGAAAAAATTGATTACAATACTCAAATTCTGACTATTGACGATTTTGATGTTATCAATAAGGAAATTAAAACACCATTCAAATTTGCATCTACTGAAGATGTCGGTTTGTTGATTGATAATACAAACACTAAATGAACAAAACTCTTGAAAAATTTCTTAAACGATTTCTCTTCAAAAACTAGTGAGTTATCATTTCAGGGAAAACCTATTTCAAATACAGATTTTGAGAATTTAAATATTGATGAGTTACAAGAAATCAATACATATTTGGTACTCTGATATTGAATTCATTTTGAAGGTAAGATAGGAACCTCTTTTATTCAATCTATATATCAAAAAGAAACAAGTCAAGTTCAAGACAATATGAAAAAAGCACTTCTAAAAAATGAAGATTACAACATCACCTATAATGTTGTTCCTTTTGATAAGGAAAACGACGAGTTAGGAACTATGTTGCATGGTGTTGTTGAAGTTGGTAATAGTAAAAATAATATTAATATTATTGGTTTAGAACCTTCAACTAAGGCGGTCTCACTAATAGATTCACAAAATAGAGACATTAAAGAAAACTTATTTAAAAATCTTAATGATAATTATAAGGAGTACATACCAATAATTGTTAATCAAACTTTTGCTAAAAAACTCTCAGTTAATGTGAAAGATAATTTAGAAATAACTATAAATCAAAAGTTAATCACAAATAATTCAAATGAACCTATTTCACTTGAAGCGGTAAAAATGGGTATTCAAAATAAGAATGGTGATAATCAATATTTAACAGAGTATAACAAAAATTATTATGCATATAACGAGACAGATACTGGGTGGAGTACTAATGAATCTATAAAAACAGCAACTATTAGTGATAAAAGTATAGCTCCAAAATCACTATCTGAAATTAGTAATCAAACCGAAATACAAGAAGCTGCTTCTAAATCAAATATAAAATCATCGCTATTAAGTAGCCAAAAGAAATTTGTTGTAGTTGGTATACAAGATGGATATGGTGAACCTAAATCATGAATTTCTAATGAAAATGCCAATAAAATCCTTGGATATGATGAAGCTGAAAAGTTCTTTTTCAATAATTTCTTCATAAATGAATGATATAAAAAAGATGCTTTGAAAAACTTTGACAATATCGATATATTTGAAGATCTAACTCCTGAAAAATGAATTAATTGACTAACTTATTTCGATGATAATGTTATTTCTTGAAGAAACGGTATCTATAACACAGACGCTAAAAATCCTTATGATGACTTTTGTAAAACTTTCTTAAATTTACCAGAAGACTATAATGACAAAAACGGTTATAAAGAAGGGGCTTCAATTCTTTGAAAAATCTTTAAAAACCAATACCCCGTTTTCAATTACAAGTATACTTTGAATAACGGTTTCAATGATGAAAGGATAAATACTTCAAGAACACAAGAGCTTGGTGATTATAGTACTCAGGGACTTATTGGAAAAGAAACTACCATCTATAACAATGATGGTACTAAAACATCAAGTTTTAAAGAGGGTTATCAGAAACCCGGTGTTCTAGAAACTATCTCCTTGAATGATCAAAAAGCAAAATTAGACCAACTTGGAAGTTTACTTGAAATGATGACTTACATTCTTAGTTTTATATCATTATTCATTTCGACAATTATAATTCTCTTAACAACTATTTTAATAATTAACGAAAACTCACAATTTATTGCAACTATGAAAGTACTAGGTTATACAAATAGATACGTAGTTGGACAAGTTTTGTGATTATACTTAGCACCTTTAACATTCACAATATTTACTGGATTTGCGATTGCTTGGTTCTCAATTTACTCGGTAATAAATGCAATTTCAAGTAATTCCTTTATTGTAATACCATTTAACTTTTATTATCTATGACCAATTTTAGTAATTGTGATAGTAATGTCTATTTATTTGTTTACCGTTCTGTTTGGGTATAGACAAATTTCAAGGGTTAATCCGACATTAGTGTTGCAGATAAATAATTAGGAGGTAATTATGAAAAAAATATTATTACATTTTACATCAATGACTTTGATTGCTGCACCACTAAATATAGTAACTAGTTGTGGTACAAAAAATGACTATAATGGTCTCTTTGGTGATGAAAATGAGAAAAATGACGGAAGATATATAAAGGAATCATCAAAAAAAGTAGTTGACAAGTTTAATGCTGAGTCTTCTAAGTTATTTACTGTCAATTCTAAAGTAGAAGGTGTATCAGAAGCTGGTTTAAAAGCAACTCTTTTGGAGGAATTAAAACAAAAAATTATTCTAGAAGATAATAAGTTTCATTTAGAAATTGTTGAAGATAACTCATTCACTAAGCCTATAATGAAAGGTTATGAAGCAAATGGTACAACAAAAAAAGAAATAAAAATTGAATATGGGAAAGCTAGAGTTAATTTATACTATTTAGATACACTCCTAAAAACAAATTCAATCCAATGATCAACTGGTTATTTTGATATCTATATGAGTATGATAAATCTAATAAATGGTAATAGTTTAGAGACTGTTGGTAATTACAACTCGGCAAAAGTTGATTTAGCTATATTTTCTTTCAATATTGGTGGGTCAGTAACTAAGATAACTCTTGGAACATTGTATAGTTTCATTGAGTTACTCGATAGATTGTCATCATTCGAAATACCATTGGTGGATGAAATTATGAAACCGATAAAAAGCATTTCTAATATGAATTTGAATAATTTAACAGAAGTTGATCCATCTTCTGTGGCCGGTAAAAATAAATATGAGTCTTTCGAAAATGAATTCAAAGATCACTTGAAGCAATTTGTTAAAAAATTAGGCGATCTATTGATATCTTTTGGCCTTCCTGAAGAGATCGAAATACCTAATATAAAAGGGGATAACAAAACTAAAGTAAAAATTAAAGACCTTCTAAATATTAATCTAATAGATACTCTTGGTTTAGATTTATCTTCATTAGGTAATGAAGATATGAAACTAGAAATTGGAAATACTAATGGAAAGAATAATTTAAGTCTTATGAATGTACTAATTAGTGCTGCACCCAATATGTGTGAACTATTGAAATACTTATTTTCAACCGATAATTATAAAAAAAGTCATAATTTTGTATATAACATGATAAGTTATTTTTTTAATGATATGAGTGATGCATTAAAACTTATAAATAAAAAAAATAACGAAGATAATTTGAGTGTATCAAGAGCTAAGACAAATATTGATAGTTTATTATTTAATGCACTGATAGGTTTTAATAAAAATAAAAGGGGTGTTAATGGAAACTGGTACCTTAAACTTGAATTTTGGTATACAGTAGAAGTAGCAGGAAGAAATAGAATGATTAATGATTACTTAGATAATTTATTAAACAAGATTCTTCTTAATCCTACAAATATTGCTTTAAACATCTTTAATTCTATAATTACACCTAAGAAATCAGGCGCTACTAATATTGAAGACTCAATTTTATCACCTAACATGAATGTTAATTTTATTGAAGATGTCGATGCAATAAAATTAATCGATGAATCTGATCTAAGTGATTTCATTAAAGGATTAATTAAGCCATTTGCAGGAACAATTAGAGAAAAAGTCTTGTCAACCGCTAATGAAGCTTTAAACAAAATAATTCCTGAGTTAAAAATGTCCACACTACTAAATAAAAGTTTAAAACAAATATTAGTGTCATTAGGAGTTCCCCAAAATGATTTAGATAACTCTAACGTTGAATTATTAAAAGGGGAGTATTCTTTCTTGTTTTATTCAAAAGAAAATGAAAACTGAGTCCCAACCAATTATGGTCTTTCAACTTCTGATTTCCAGAAATACAATAGTTTTAAACTGAAATTTAGAAATTGTCAATTTAAAGTATCTTACATGATAGATGGAGAAGTATCATACACAACAATGACAAAAGATGATATTACTTTTGATTTAATTTTCTCTGATGAAGATGGAAAAAAATAAAACTTTAAAAACTCTCTTTATAAAGAGAGTTTTTTATTTTAAAATTAAAGAAACTTAAATAACTATGTTCAATTTATGTTGGTTATAAGAATTCATTTAGTATAAAATAATATAATAAGCTATAGCTTCAAACCTAACTTAACACGGAAAATCGACCTAAAATAGTGTATAATAATATTGTTTATAAATAATTAGGAGGAATAAGGCATGGCAGCAACAAAAAAATCGGCATCAAAAAAAACTAATAATTCAGAATCTGTAGAAAGTTTTGGATATATATTTCAACCATTTAGTCCAAAGTCTTTAGCTCTTATTCATAAATATAATTTACAAACTGATGAGAGTTATAAAAAATTAATAACTTCATTTGAAAGAATTGATTCTTTACCTGATGAAGACCCAAGAAAAATAAATTTGGTACAACTATGAGAAGCTGAATTTAACAGACTGTTTAAATTCTTTTGAGAAAATTATACAAGAGGTCAAAAAAAATCTACAGATGGAATTTCTGGTTGAAAAGAACGTCTAGATGTTAAACCACTTGCTACATCTCCTGCTGAAAAAAGAAAAGACTTTATGTCTAGACTTTCTCCAGGAGCAAACAATTCTGGAAGATTAACAAAAGAAGAAATTATGAGTAGAGCTGGTTATCAATCAAAAGTAACTAGTGAACAATTCAATTTTACAGCAACTCCTAAAACTGGTAAAAACTTACATGAAATCGAGAATATTTTAAATGATGTAACTATGCAAGTTGAAGAAGAAGAAAAAATCATCGAGCCCGAAAGCATTTTGGATAATTCATTTAAAAACAATCAAAATGTCGAAGAAAACAAATTTGTTGATGAAGAGACCGAGATAATGACGCAAGAAGCTAAGCCAGATCCGAATTTATTAGCATTTGTTAATGGTAGTTTAGATAATGAAAATAAATCAGAAGAGACAAAAACTGAGTCAAAAGTAACTGAAAATAATGTTAATGGTTATGTTGCTAATGAAAATATGTCAAGAGAAGAGTTCAATATTAGAAATAATATTGAAGCTGTGGAACCAATCAGAGATGAAAATGAAAAAGATCTCTCAGCACTAGAACTTGGAATTGATTTCTTTCAAAACTATTCTGAAATTCAACCAAATTCTATTCATACACTAAAAAAGAAAAATCAGCCTATCGCATATAATGAAAAGGATGAACTTATAAAACCTGATAAAAGAAACATTATCCCAAAAGATGGATTTGAAGTTTTTATTAATACCGAAAGAAATTCTATTGATGGGAAACAAAATTTTGATATCAAAACAGGCGAATCATCAAAACCTTATCATGAAATAAAACCAATTGGTCATTACAACATGAATTATGATTATATGAAAAGACCTTCAATGCAAGAGTTACTTGAGTCAAATAGACGAGAAGGTAAAGCTATTGATGAAATGACTGAAAAAATCGAATATCTTCGTGAACTTCGTAACGAGAGACGTCATAGAATTAATATGATGAAAGTTGAGAGAGCAAACAGTTACATAGTAGCGCGTGCTAGAAGACTTGCTGAGGAACGTGAATTAAGAAGAATCAAAAAACGTGACGAGTTAAACTTAAAAGCAATTGAAAAAGCAGATCGATTAAGAAGGATGCAAGAACGCCAAAAACTTATTGAGTTAATGCGTGAGCGACAAATGAGAAGATCTGAAGAAAAAAGAGTTGCAACTGTCTTAAAACTTGAACGTGATAGAAGAGTAGAAAGAGACGCTAAATATAGATCAGAAATAGCATCTATAGATGCTGAAATAAGACGTGAACAAGAGTTAATTAAAAACACTGAGTTAAAAATGAAAGCTTACTTTACAAGAGTTCACGATGAAAAGTTATTTGATGAATCATTAAAATTAGCTAAAAAAGCTAAAAAACTTTCAAGATTAGATGATGAAGAAGAAAGACTATTACAAATTGAGGAAAGAAAAAGAAGAGAAAAAGTTGAAAGAATTAGCAAAAAATTTAACGAAAATCTTAAATAGAAAAAGATGGGTAAAAGTTTTAAACAAACCCATTTTTTTATAACATACTTATGAAATCAACAAGAATGTAATTATTATTTTATTAGTTTATAATTAGAATAATATTAATCTAAAAATGAAGTATATATTTAAAAGCAACATTTTAAAAAAATCATTTTTAATTTATCTTTACAAAAGAAAGAACTAACCGAGGTATAAAAGTATGATAGTCATTGATAAGAAAAGTAGTCCCAAGGACTTCACATTAATAACAGAAAAAACTAAATTAAGAATCAAAGGTTTGATTGAGAAAAAACTTACTACACAAACCATCGCTTTATTTGCGCAAGAGTATGAGTTATATGAACCTGCAATTAGATCAGAAATTATGGAGTTTATTTTATTCTTAATTTCTAAAGAAGAAGCTGAAATTAAATCTAAAGATACCCAACACTTAGATACAAGAACCAGATTACTCTTAGAAATGAGAAAAATGGAATTCAGTGAAAAAAAATCAAACATCAAAAAAATCCAAGAAGTTCTAATAAAAAAAGAGGTTGACGAAGAACGTAAAAAAGCTGCAAAATTAGCAGCTGAAAAAGCAAAACTTAATAAACCTGAAACACCAAAGATAAATGATAAATTAGAAAAAATGTTGCGAGAAGCTCGTGAACGTGAACTACAACGTGAAAAAGAAGAAAAGTTAGCAAAACAAAAAAAAGAAAAAGAAGCCTTACTTAAAAAAGAAGCTGCAAAAAAACTTGCAGAACAAAAAAGAAAAGAAAATCAGAAAAAAAGAGAAGAGCTTCAAAAGAATAAAACTAATAATTCCAATATAAAAGATAAAAACTCTTCTAACGAACTAAAGACTTTAAATAATGATAATAAAGCTGAATCTGTTGAGAAAAAAACCTCAAGTACTACAACAAAAGCTAAAAATGATAATAAGAAGCCTTTGAGTTACGAAGAAAAGATATTTGCTGCAAAGAATAATCAATTCACTCCAGTGGAAAGAGATTATGAAAAAGAACAAAGAGAAAAAGAGAAGCTGTGAAAAGAACTTTACGGTAATCCAAGAGATCAAAAATCTGGTGATAAGCCAACTACAACTTCTAAAGAAAGTTGAATAAAAGAAATCGATAAAACACCAACAATTGAAGATCTAGTACTTGAAGACTATAGTCTTTATGGCCACAGATACCCAATTGATGAATTAATTAATCCAATAAATAAATACTACATTTTTTGAAATTCAATAAAAAATAAATACCATGTTTCCAATATAACAAGTTGATTGAAAGAAACAACTCCTAAAATGCATAAGAAATTATGAAAAAAACGTAAGAAACTACAAAAAAAGGTAGAAAAAAAAATGGGCGTTCCTAAAAAAGTTGCTCCTAATAAATCAAATAATAAAGTCGAAACTAAAGAAAGTCAAAAACAAGATTAAAATTAAATACACAAAAAAAGCACACAATTGCTTTTTTTATTTTGAAGTACATAAATATATGTATAATTATACTAACTTGGAGGTAATTATGTTTTATACAGCAACAGAAGCAATAAACTTGGCTTATAAAACTATTGGTTATCTTTCAGCAGAGATAGTAGCCTTTAATTACGATAAATCTATAAAAGAACTTATAACACTAGACATTAAAGAGTTTTATCGCTTTATTTATAAAAATAACTTAAATACTGAGGCAGAAGTTTTTAATGCATTTGAAAATTTCAATTGAACTTATAAAAAAGCTTCTAATGATATTTTAATTGCCGACAATATTAAAAGTCTTTTACGAAATTATTATTTAACAAAACCAGCAAAAAACTATTATTTAGATTATAAGTACGTTAATAAAGAATTAAATAAAATTTATAATCAATCTCTTAACAATACATTTATAATTGAAAAAACTAGCATTGATTGAAATAAAACCATTAAACTAATTGAATCTAATTTTTTAATGTGGGTCTATAATAATAATTTCAAACAAGATGAAAATTTGAAAAACAATTTATTAGCGCTCTTAAAAAGCATGAATGAAGATGAAGAAATAAATTATCATAGTAAATATAAAATTTTGATCAAAGAGTTGAATTCAATAAACAAGTTTATGTCAAGTATGGACAATAATAATCTAGAAAAAACAACTTATAACTTAATTAAATACGAAAAGTTTAAAGAAACAATAGCACTAAAAAAATTATTACAAGGCCAACCAATAGATATTTACTTAAAATATGAAAATATCGTGAGTTCCATAGAGTTCCTACCTGACGACGCAAGATATTGAAATTTTGGTGTTACAATTGACATTCTTATCAGAGTGTTTTTTACAACTCTTATTTTTAAGTTTATTAAATCAGAAACAACTTCTATTTGAGGTTCTACATTAGAGATGATTAGATCAAATGGGGGATGGGAAATAGATACTGGAAAGATACCATTAAGAAATATGCTTATTGCAATAACACAAGATCATAAAACAATTAATAAAATGATACCTATGGATGAAAAAAAGTTGGTTCTGAACTTACCCATTTTAATCTATGCTTTATTAGAAGAATACTTTGTCATTCTAAAAAAGAATAACACGGATTCTAAACCACAAATAAAAACTAAATTGGAGCTATTTGAGACTATATTTTATACATATTTCAATAAACTAGCGAAATTGATAATTTACTATCAACAAGAACTGGAAAATAATCTATTAATGAAACCAAAAGAAACTTTATCTGAGGTTGATATGACACTAATATCAAAGCTCCTTACATTTGATGATAAAAATGAAATAATCAAAACACTAAGAGAAATAAACTCGAACTTACACGATTATACTGATGAAGATATTTTACAAGTACTAAATTTTCTTTATAATATAAAAGGTTAATAACTTTCAAACAAAGAAAAGTTAAAAGGAGCATTATGGAATGTTGTAATTGTGATACAAAATATATTCAAAGTTGTAATTGCGTGATTCTATCGGATTTATGTGATATTGAACTATGTTGTTGATGCTGTTTGCATTCTATTATTCAAAACTTTAAGAAAACAACAAATTACGAAGAAAAATTAAACACATATATTAATGATCTAATAAAAAGCAACGAGCATGGAAAATATATTAAAAAGTTATTCAAACAATTATCAAAGGATATGGAAATAAATCAAAAATCTTATAATAAATTATTATCAAAAAACTATTTAAACTCCATCGATAAAAACTTAGGGTCTCTAAATTTAGCGAGAGAAGTTGATAATGATTTTGGATTTAAGATAAGAGCTCAGTTAAATGAATGAGAATATTTAATAGAACTAATTAACTTATATATAGATTTTGGACCAGAAGAAATCAAAAAAGAAATTCACATAGAGTTTCAAAACTGAATATCTTTTTTATTTAAGTTAATTGGTGACATTGCGGTTCTATTTATACGTACAACCGTAGTTGATGAAAATGCAAGTTATATTGCAACTACCAAGGAAAAACTTATTGATATAGAGGAAAACCTTCACAAAACGGAGCTAAACTTAGGTGCTAAAACTATTATATAATCGTATTATTTTGATATAATTAATTTTGTCAATATTATAAAGGAGAATAATAATATGAAATTTAGTGCGAAAAAATCTGCACAAAATGTGCAAGGTATATGAACTGTAACAATTGATGGAGAAGAATGAAAACAGGCAGTTGCTAAAGGTAAAAATAAAGCAGCAGCAAAGATTCAAATACCTGGTTTCAGAGTTGGGAAGGCACCCAAAGAGAAAATTGAACAATATTTAACACCAGTTAAGTACTTAAATGCAGCAGTTCAATCAGTTTTATCAAAGGCTTGAGACTTTGCTAAAGAGCAAAAAACTGACATTCAACCTTTTAATTCACCGGTTCCAACACCAAAAAAAGTATCTGAAACTTCTTGTGAACTTGAATTTGTATTTGATTTAAGACCAGAAATAGAGATTAGTGAATACAAAGGTTTAAAATCAAAAGACCTAGTTAAAGAGAAAATTGAAGTAACAAACGAAGACTTAGAAAAAGCAATCGATCAATACAGAGAAAAATTTGTTATGGAAAAAGAAAGAGGACCAGAAGATAAAATCAAAAAAGGGGACAATGTAAAGTTTGACTTTGAAGGATTTATTGATGGAGTAAGTTTCAAAGGTGGAAAAGGTACTGATTTCCAATTAATAATTGGTTCTGGTAATATGATTCCTGGTTTTGAAGATGCTATGATTGGTAAAAAGTTAGGTAAAACAAAAATAAAAGTAACTTTCCCTGTTGACTACACAAAGGAATTATCTGGTAAAGAAGCGGAATTTGAATTAAATATCAAATCTATCAAAGAAAGAATTCTACCAAATAAAGACGATGAGTTGGCAAAGGATTTAAATCTACCAAATATTAAAACTTACAAAGAGTTAGAAGATAGTATTAAAAAACAAATTTTAGAACAAAAAACTAATATTCAAAAAAATACTTTTGTAAATAAAATCATTGATAAAATCATTGAAAAATCAAACATTCAATTACCAAAGTCAGTAGTTGACAAAGAAATTGATAACTTATTTAAAGAGTTTGAAAGTAAAGTTTTAAGTCAAAAACTTACAATGAAAGACTATAAAAAACAAACAGGTTTAACTGATGCTGACATTAGAGAAGAATTATTTGATGATGCAAAACGTAAAATTTGTAGTTATTTAGTAACTGATAAAGTGCGTAATACCGAAAAATTTGAAGCTACCAAAGAAGAACTAGATGCTAAGTATCAATTGCTAGCAAGTCAATTTAATCTTGAGTTAGATTACATCAAAAATGTTATCTTACCTGAAGAACAAGTTAAAGAAGAAATTATAAGAGAAAAATTAGTTACTTTCTTATATGAAAATAATGGATAAAATACATTTTTTAATGTATTTTTTTTTATTTTTTAGCACTTAAACCTTGCAAGTGCTAAAATTTGTGATAATATAATTTTGTACCGAAATAGGAGGAAGAAAGATGAATAATAGTAAAAAATTACCGTTACTTGTAACACGTGGAAGTTATGTATATCCAACATTTGAACAAGTTTTGGAAATTGGTAGAGATAAAACTACCTTGGCGGTTAAAGAAGCTGTAGCTAATCACGAAGGACTAATCCTAATCGTATCGCAAAAAAAACCACTTGAAGATGATCCTAAAATTGAAGATTTATTCACATTTGGAGTATTAGCGAAGGTTAGCGTTAAAAAAGAATGAAAAGATGGTACTTTAACTGTTAATATTAAAGCAATTTCAAGAACAGAAATTAAATCAATCGAATTAAATGATTATTACACTGCAAAATACGAGGAAAAAGAATTAAACAAAAACGAAGATAAAACTGCATTAGATAAAATAACAAAATATATAAAAGTTATGATTACTTCTCAAGATGAATTTCCTTCTGAAATGGAAGACATACTAAAAGACACTGGTCCACACATAAATCCGAGTTATTTAGTTGATAGTGCAGCACATTTAATGCCTTTCATGCCAATAGAAAAAAAACAAGCTATATTAGAAGAATTGGACCCAGTTAAGAGAATTACAATTATTAATGACTTTTTAGATGAAAAACGTCAATCTGCTGACATCGAGACTTCTATTAGCAAGAAAATAAAATCAAGAGTTGATGAACAACAAAGAGAATTTTATTTAAGAGAAAAATTAAAGGCTATTAAAGACGAATTAGGAGATATGGATGGTGAAGGAGATGATATGAAAAAATATCGCTCACGCCTTGATAATGAACCATTTCCTGAAAACATTAAAAAAAGAATTTTACAAGAAATTGATCGTTATGAGGGACTTCCCGCAGCTTCTAGTGAAGCTAACATAATTAGGTCATATATTGATTGAATGATGCAAACTCCATGATGAGAAAAATCAGAAGAAAAAACTGATTTGAAGTTTGCAAGAGACATACTTGATAAATACCACTACGGTTTAGAAAAAGTAAAAGAAAGAATTATCGAATATCTTGCTGTTAAACAAAATACAAATAAAGTTAAAGGACAAATCATTACTCTAGTTGGACCTCCGGGTGTTGGTAAAACAAGTTTAGCAAAATCAATTGCTGAATCAATGGGTAGAGGTTTTGTAAAAATTGCTTTAGGTGGTATTAAAGACGAATCAGAAATAAGAGGACACAGAAAAACTTATATAGGTGCTATGCCAGGTAGAATCATTCAAGGTATGAAAAAAGCAGGAGTTAAAAACCCAGTTTTCTTACTAGATGAAATTGATAAAATGGCTAGTGATTATAGAGGTGACCCTGCTTCTGCAATGTTAGAAGTTTTAGACCCTGAACAAAACTCAAAATTCTCTGATCACTATTTAGAAGAAGAATATGATTTAAGTGATGTTGTATTTATTGCAACAGCAAACTATCCTGATAATATTCCTGAAGCTCTTTACGATAGAATGGAAATTATTGAGTTATCTAGTTACACAGAAATAGAAAAATTAAAAATAGCAGATGAATATTTGGTACCTAAAGTATTAGATGATCATGCTGTTACAAAAGAGCAATTAAACTTTACTAAGGAAAGTTTAAGTGAAATAATCAAGCATTATACTCGTGAAGCAGGAGTACGTCAATTGGAAAGATGAATTGCTTCTATTACAAGAAAATTTGTAGTAAAAATGCTAAATAAAGAACTAGAAAAACTTGAAGTAACTCCTCAAGTAGTTAACGAGCTATTGAAAAAACGAATATTTGAGCACACTGAAAAAGAAAAACAACCACAAGTTGGTGTAGTAACTGGTTTAGCTTATACTCAATTCGGGGGAGATATTCTTCCAATTGAAGTAAATCATTTCCCTGGTAAAGGTGGATTAATTTTAACTGGTAAATTAGGTGATGTTATGAAGGAATCTGCAACAATTGCTTATGACTTTGTAAAGGCAAATTATAAAGCCTTTGATATCCCTAAAGAAGTTTTCACAGAAAACGATATCCATATCCACGTTCCAGAAGGAGCTGTTCCAAAAGATGGACCAAGTGCTGGTATTACAATAACATCAGCAATTGTGTCAGCCTTAACAAATAAACCGGTTCCAAAAGATATTGGTATGACTGGTGAAATAACTCTAAGAGGATTAGTTTTCCCAATTGGAGGATTAAGAGAAAAATCAATTTCTGCTCATAGAAGTGGTTTGAAAAAAATATTGATACCATTTAAAAACACTAAGGATATAGATGATATTCCAGAGGAAGTTAGAAATGAATTAGAAATTGTTCCTGTTGAAAAATATGAGCAAGTTTATGAACACGTTTTTGGTGTAAAAGCAAAAGAGTTCACAACTGAATTACCAATTGCAACAATTTCAAACAAACCAGATGAAGCATCACATTAATTAGAAAAACCAAGAAATTGGTTTTTTTATTTTGGTATGATACATATAGTGTATGGAGGTAAATATGGTTAAGTCGCTTAGTTTCTTGTTGAGACCAAATTCTTTGGATAATATAGTTGGTCAGACACATTTATTAAATAAAAAAAACGGAATAATTTATAAAATGAAAGAAAAAAATTTTATAACTAACATCATTTTTTATGGACCACCAGGTATCGGAAAAACCTCTATGGCTATCTCATTAGCTAATGACTTGAACTTAGAATATATTTGTTTTAATGCTGCTAATGACAAAAAAGATAAACTTTTAAAAATTGTGGAACATTCAAAAAACAAAAAAATAGTTTTATTAATTGATGAAATACATAGAATGAATCGTAACATCCAAGATTTTTTATTAGAGTTTATTGAGTCGCGTGAGATTACTGTATTTTTAACAACGACCGAAAATCCCTTTTTTGTCATCAATCCAGCTATTCGAAGCAGATGTACTATAATGAAATTAAATAATATCACTTTGGAAGAAATGCAAGAAGGCTTAGTAAAGATATTAAAGAACAACCATATAGACTTGCAATTTGAAAAAGATGCATTTGAACATTTGTGTAATTATGCAAATGGCGATTTAAGAGTCGCAATTAATGCAATAGAAATCATTTTTAATTTATACAAAGATCAAAAAATAGATGTTGAAATTATAAATGCAATATTTAATAAGTCTTACATTAGAGGTAGTGGTGTTGGTGATGAATTCCACGATTTAAAGAGTGCGCTACAAAAATCAATAAGAGGAAGTGATGTTAATGCCGCACTACATTATTGATCTAGACTTATGGAATTAGGTGACTACGAAACCCTGATGAGAAGAATGATAATTATTGCCTATGAAGATGTTGGTTTGGCAAATCCAGCTATAGCTACTAGGGTTTACCAAGCATGTGAGGTTTTTAGAAAAGTTGGTATGCCAGAAGGAAGATTAGTTTTGGGAATGGCTATTATTGAAATGGCTTTAAGTGAAAAGTCTAACTCATCGTATTTAGCCATTAATGAAGCACTAGATGATGTAGCTAAAGGTAATACACCACCAATTCCTAATTTTTTAAGAGATACTAGTTATAAAAACGCAAAAGAACTAGGTTATGGTTTAGGGTATAAATATCCTCATAATTTTGAAAATGATTGAGTAGAACAACAATATCTTCCTAATGAAATAAAAAACCGTGAGTATTTTAAATTCAAACCACACTCAGCTTATGAGAAAAAATTAAAAGAAATTTATTATAAATTTACTAATAAAAAATAATAAAATAAGTAAAGGAGGCATTTAAGATGAAAACCAGTTTAGAAATAGTAGAAGATTTAGCCAAGAATGGTTATAATTGAATGCCAAATTACAAGAACATACTAGAAAAAGTTTGAAGTAATATGGAAACGTACTTCAACGAAAATGAAGAAGTACTTTCTGCTCTTTGAGCAAGCTTTAAAAGATATGATGATGATATGTTAGGAGTTGTTTTTATAACCACAAAAAGAACTTTTACATTGGAAGTTCTTGATAATGATAGTAACACACAAATAAGGTATTTGCCTTTTGATTCATATCGACTGGAAAAAATTCAACTACAACTAGCAAAGACTCCAAAAGGACTTAATTACGTTTCATTACAAAGCGATAGTTTTGGTAATGGAATAACTTTTGCAACACCTAACAAAGATGTTGCCAAACACTTTATTGACACCTTGAGAGGTTCCACAAATGGAGTGATAGAAATATTACCTGAATCTGATGATCCATTATTGGCTAATAATGAAAAAGAACAAGTGATTGACGAAGATTTAGAAAAGGCAAAAGAAATAGTTCCACATAAATATGAAAAAAAACACGAAGAGTTAAAACCTATAGAAGAAAACCCAAATTGAAGAAAAGCACCTCCATTGAATTCACAAAAAGAGATAGAAATAAAAATTGTTCCTCCAAAAAAAGAAAAGAAACCAAAAATTAGAAAAGAAGGATATGCATCTAAGTGGAAATCAAAACTATGAGTATGTTGATTTTTATTACCCGTTGGATTAATTTCAATAATTATATCAATGATGATTCTCATTTAAAAAAACTTGTACTTTTGTACAAGTTTTTAATTTATTTTTAAAATTGATTCTAGTTCCCAAGCTTCCATATAATTCATTTGTTTAATTTTAACTGCATATTTGGTTACCTTTTTTGTTATTGGATCGGTATATATAATATTGTAATTGATCTTTGCATCACTATTATTTTCAAATCCATCATGTTCTATTTCATCGATTATGAAGTTGTTTTCACTTAAATATGGTTTAAAATTGTCGTTAATATAAATTCGTTTATTCTCTTGCATTAACTTTAATGAATCAATAGCATCGTTCACGATTTTTTTCACATTTTCATCTGCAAAAATCTTTTCTGCTCCACCCAAAATAGAGTTTCCTTCAAATGTATTATTTTCTTGCCTATAACCTAAAAGGTACATTGCAGCTTTAGTTCCTTTTAAATCACCATCAGGACTTTTATATATTAGTCCTTTATATTGAGTTGTGTACATCGCTGCTTCTAAAGAAGATAGGCCAGTTTTAAAAATCTTATCATTCTCTTTTAATTCGATATTTTTTTCTGTAAGCAATTTGCAAATACTTTCAATTCCTTCTTTGATTTTATCTGTACTTTTTTGAATTGTTTCTTTATTTAGTGCATATGTAGAAAATTCTTCATACAATTTTTTAAGGTAATCAGATATAGTCATGCCATCCATTATGTTAGCGTTAAATAAATTGCTTAGATTAAAGTTTTTATTATTTATTTCTAAATTTAATAACTCTTTGAATAATGTCGAATCTTCGTCATAAAGAGCACTAAAAGGTTGAACCATTTTCTCATTATTTTGACTATAATCCAAATTTATAGAAGATGATAATGATTTTATAAGCGAGAATAAACCACTAGTATTAGTATTCTGAGTAATATTATCAACCACTTGGGTTATAAGATAACCTGGATTTAAACTTTTTAATTTTTCTGCTAGATTTGGATCAAGTAAACTACCAACTAACCCATTTCCTAGACCAGTTATTAATATACCTAATGGTGATTGAACGCCCTGTTTTTTACCTTTTATTTTTACTAGTAAATTATAAATACTATTAAAATCTCATTTTTTACCTTTTATCTCTATATCACTACCACCTGAGTAAATAATTAAATTTAATAGTTTTTGCATGTTAATTCCATTTGGGTTATCAATGTTACTTGTTGCGATTGCTAAGTTTTTAACCACTTTATTAAATGAAAAACTCTCAAAAGGTTTATTTCGTAAGTTTTCTAGATAAACGCTATTACTTTCATTTGTAGCATATAAATGTTTTGAATCAGTTGGAGTGTAATCTTCAAAATCAATAGAACCAATTATTTGTAAAAACCCACCGATTATGAAAAATAAGTCATCGATATGAGAAATAATATTTAGAAATTTTACACTGTTTATATTTTTAATTAACTCTAAAGCTGAATCGCTTATATTATTTAGAAAATCATTATCACCTACAATATTTTTATATTTATTTGACTCTATTTTTCCTTTACCTGTTAAATCAACAAGTATGTTGTTTATTCTTATTACTATTGAGTTTTGTATGTCTTTATTTGTTAATTTTTCTCTTTGTGGAAAATCATTGAACATTTCGTTATTTATGTAGTTTTCAAACTCTCTGAAATTTCTAAATATTTTGAATAATCCTGTTATTACACTTAAAATAATATTCCCAATCTCTTTATTTTCGATTGCTTTTAAAAATGGTACATTCAAAAAGTTATCCATTATTCCTTTTAATAGCCCAGATTTAGATAAAAAGGTAATTGCTTTAGCAAGTGAACCTGCATTCTTACTTATGTTAGTCAAAATATCATCAGGAATAGGGAGATTAACATTGCCATCTTTCACTATAAGATTAGCTAAAATTGGAAGGGCTCCTTCTAAAAAACCAGCTAAGCGAGTATTTATACCACCACTAGACTTAATAGCGGTTAGGAAAATTAACCCATAATCAATAACTTTATCTATGGATGTATTAGCATTCTTACCTCCAAGTGTTAAATTTGAGTTTTCTCCCAATTTTTTTATGCTATCTGTGTTAAATGAACTTTTGAAATAAGATTTACTTAATGACTCCATAGTTGTTTGTTTTGTTTCACCAAAAGCAGTATTCATATCTTTTGCTTTACTAGGTAGAAGAATACTTTGTAAATAGTCGTTGTCTAATCCAGAAGAATCATTAACTACAGCACTTCGTAGAAGTGTACTAGAAACATTAACAAGATTTGTTATTTTGTTGGCAATATATTGTTTTTCATAATTAACTAATGTACACCCTGTAACTGAAACCGTTGATGTTCCAATTGATATACATGACAATATAATAAGTAATTTTTTCATTTCAACCTCTTTTAAAGCAATTTTAATATTTATATTATAATATTTTTATTTAATATAAAACTTTAATAATTTAAAAATGTATTTATAATAATCATATGTAAATACTAAAAAATATAAGGGGAATATATGTTTAAGAAAAGAAAATCTACACTAGCATTATATTTAAAACAAGGTTTCAAAGGAATATTTAAATTTAGAATACAATTTTTAATAATAATAATTTTAGGATTTATATCAACTTTTGTTTTAACTATTTCACTTTCTCTATCACAGAGATTAACAAATGAGTATGACAAAGTTATGGAAAAAATGGATCGTTTTGATTATATTTCTAGTAAAGATGTCGGTGTTAAGGCCAATGGTAAAAAAGATGCGAAATTTGTACCAATGATGGACTTCATTAATTTTCAATCATTAACAAAAACTTTTGGTGATGGTAGTTCATATAATAGTCTTGATTCTGGAATTAATTACAATTTCAATATAAGTAATTTTGACTTCAGTATGTATCAAGACGATGAGAATTTTAAAAGTCTAACCAATGATTATAAATCAACTTATAGAGAAACTTTTTTAACAAAAGGTTTTTCTGATAATTGAGAACTTAAAAAATATTATTTTGAAATGGTTAAATCAAAAGATTTTTTAGAGAGTTTTTTTGATTATAAATATGATGGTTTGAATGGTAATGCAATATACCCACCAAATCAAGATGGTTGAACTAATCATATAGATGGTAGTTGAATGTACCGTGAATTTGATAACAAACCAGAACCAATAAAAAATTATTTTATGAATTCTTCAGAAGAACTTAAAAGATTGTTATTAAATGATCTATTTAAATATGATGGCGAAGATGGTATTGGTAGTGATAAAAAAACCGCACCATATTTGATAAACTCTCCATTTTTCCAATTAAAGCAAAAATCTTTAATCAAGTTTGAAGACTTTTCTGTAAAGGGTTACAATGAAGAAAATTTGAATCCCTATGACATTTATCTATATACTTCTTTAAAAACTGTTTTAAGTCAAATATTTTATATGTCTTGTGATTATATAAAATATTATGTTAACCAAGCAATTTCAACTGCTGAAAACAATACTTTAGAAAGTGTCAAAGATAATTTTGATCAAAATTATAAAGAAGCTGGTTTTGGGTGAAATGACAATAACGATACCATTGCGAATGTGCTTTTTGCATTCATATTTGGTAGAGTTTTTAATGTAGAAAAAAGCAAAAATATCACAAAAATTAATAAAATGGTAGTTAATATAGATAACAAACCATGAATACAAACTTTAAATCTAAATGAGTCGGCTGTTTTAAATTACAAGGGTTTAGTGTTACAAGAGGCAAAAGATCTTTATGAATTTGGTGCGAGAGGTTCGCTAAATCAATTTTTAGTTCAATTAGATTCAAAAGATAGAGTTGCTGGAAGTGTTGGAACAACAAATCAATCTATAATACTTAAAAATGAAAGCCCAAATGAAACTTTAAATGAGGTATTGTCATATGATACAAGTTTTAATAGTTTTACAGATAGAAATATCATTACAAGAAGTAAAGTAAGCACACCAAAACTTTATTACTTGCGTAATCAATTGATTGGGCAAGCTAGTGATTTAAATATTGAAGAAAGAGCTGAGTTTCTTTTTCAAGATAATTTAACTGAAATAAGATATCGTATGGTAGTTTTGGATCCTCTTTGAAGTGAACGATTAACAATTTACCAAGGAAGAAAACCAAGAGATAAAAATGAAGTTATTATAAATAGTCAATTTGCAAAAGCACAACACATAAAATTAGGACAAAATCTAACTATTGGTGGTGGTGAATTTATTGTAAGTGGTTTAGCATCAGATCCTCTTAGTTATTTTCCAATTAGCGATACTCTAGAAGCGATACCTAATAGTGCTAAAACAGCGATTGTTTATGGAAATGATGCGACTTTTGAAAGTGTTATTTCAAAAGATTTTCAAAAACAAATTACTAAAACTTTGTACACCTTAGTAACAAACAAATCAAACGAAAAAAATTTGGATAAAAACATGTCTAGATTCGTAGCTAGCAAATTCAATAACCCATCTGAAATCGTTAGAAGTTTATCAACTTTAAACAAATTGAGCAACGATGAGGATGTAAAATTCAATAGCTCTGAAAGCAGTGAGGAATTCACTAAATTTTCAAGTTCACCATTTGCCTATAATTGAGAACTAACTCCAAAAGTTGTCGAAATATTCAAGTTATGTTCCATAATTTTAAGCAGTGTTGTTATTTTAATTGCCTTAGTTGCAACTGGTATTACAGTTAAAAAGACTATTGAAATGAATTCAAGTGAAATAGGAATTTTAAAATCATTAGGTGCAAAAGCTAGTGAAATTTCATTATCATATGTTTGATATGGGATCTTTATAATGATTTTTGTTATACCAGTAGCTTGATTAACTGCTGCATTTACCCAAGAAACCATTGCCCGATTCTTTTTAAGTTATATGGGTGGTGTATATTGACAAGTTATTTTTAATTGACAATCATTCTTGATTGCATTTCTATTGTTTGGATTGTTGGTTGGATTAGTGTCATACCTAGTAGCTTACATTTTAACTAGAAAACCAGCCCTTACAATTATGGATAAAAAAGACGTTGTCAAACGTATAAAATTTCTTGATAATCTTAAATTTAAACTTACAAAAAGAACTAAGTTCACAACAAGATTTAGTATTGAGTTAGCTGCTTCTGGATTTTCAAAAACCTTATTGACAGGCGCAATGGTGTTTCTATCAGCGTTTATAGTTTCTGGTTGTTTAACACTTCTTGGTGTCGTTGATGTTGCACTAAGCAATTATTACAAAAATGTAAAATACGCGAATAATATTCAAAATGTTGAGTCAGTTGGTAATGCACCGATGTCAAAAACATCTTTATCTGCTTGGCAGGGAGTGGAAGAATATGATAAATATTTATATGATTCAAAAGGTATTTTTGGAGATGAAGTAAAATCTATTTCAGAAGCACCATCAAATTTAGGTGGAGTTTCAGATACTTCCGTATTACCACATTTAACCCTAAATGTTAAGGATGGTAAATTAGAATCTGAATGACTTTATCAAACTTTATCAAACTCAATCAATAACAACCAAAATGAAGACAATAACAGCCTAGTATCAATTATTGGTAGCATATTTGGTAATAATATCAATCAACTTTTAGGAAAAGGTATATCTCTTGGAGAAATACAAAAAACATTAGATTGAATTATTCACTCTAATGAATTCAAAAGTGATGAATTTATGGCGAGAAAAGAAAAGGTAAAAACTGCATCAGATTTATTGTCTAGTACATTTCCACCAATAATTGCTCAACTTATGAATACTAGTGCAAAAGGAGAAGGTACTTGAAAAGAGCAAATTCTAGATGTTATTGTTTCTCAAACACCTTCATACATTAAAAACTTCTTTAACAAGTCAGAAAACAGACAAAATCAATTCGAATTTGGTTGAACAATTAACAATTATATTCCAACTGTAGATAATCTATATACAAAAATTAATGCTGAGACTAATAATAATAAATTGTCTATTATTGGTCTTCAATCAACACAAAATGCATACAACTTTTCTAATATTAAAAATAATATATTTTTAAGTGAGTATAAAGCAAGAAAATTGCAAGATGTCATCTATGGCAAAGAAAATCAAGATATTTATATTGATAATTTTAAAGTTTACGATAAAGATAACGGGGAATTAACAATCCCAACTATTACAAATGGTCAAGCAAAATTAATTTATCCTTTCAAAGATGATTTATTAGATAAATTAACTTTCAATGCAGATCGTTTAGTATTGTCTGAAGATCAAACCAATATACCTAATGAAGCTTGAATGTATGATGATAGAGATTATCAAAAATTCTTAAATCATGACCTAAAAGATGATAAAGGTTGACTCAGAGCTAGTGCTCTTTCAGCTAATAAGATGACTTATGCACCTATTTTCAATTACAATAATGGTACTAAAAAAGGGTTCGAAAAATATGATGATGTTATTCCTAACTCTTTGGTTAAAGATTCTTATGGATTCTTTAATTTACAAAGTGAATATGACGAAAATGAACATGAAACTCTTAAAGCTGAAATAAGACCTTATTATCAATATGACAATATAACATTATTCATACCTAAATCAAAAGCAACTAGATTTGAAGCTATTAAAAATTTAGGAAATAAAGATACTTCTGAATGGTTTGGTTATATCAATAGAGATAATGTTCCAAAAGACACAGTTAAACAATGGGAAAATATCGATCCTGCAACAAAAAGCAATGATTATGTTTGAATAAGACCATACTCTTTGTATTACGATGTAAGGGGTAAATATGAGAAACCAAAAGCAAACCTTACAGGTATCGAATTATCACAATTAACAGATTCTTACAAAAACTTTTTGTGACAATCATTTAAATCTCAAAATAATCCATTTGCCATCGCAAACAAAACTATGGATTGAAACAAAATATCTGGCGGTAATATAAAAAAAATTAATCTTAAATCAGTTGGAGACCTTAAAGTGTATGGTAATAACTTAATCATCGCTGATCAAAATATCGTTAACTTAGTACATGGATATTCTATTGACAAGTACTTGCCATTCAATTATCAATATGAGGATAAAAACTCACAAAATACTGGTAGTTACACAGAAAATGGAGTAAAAGTTAATACATATGACTATGTTAATCCTAATAATCTTATAAATAATGAGAGTTCAAACAATTTAATATATGGAACAAACGATAAACAAAGAAGCATAAGACCGAATCTTTGATACAATGGAGTTTATTCTAATGCAAAAGAACCTTATTTCTTAACAACTCAAGCATCTTTCTCAAGAAATCCAAAAATTGGTGAAGATACTATAAACGGTGATAGCACTTATAAACTATGGGTTGAAACGACAGATACCGAGTTCTTATCACAACAACAAGCACTTATTGACCAAATATCTAAACTGATTATTTCAATAGGTACCTTATTTATATCTATGATAATTATTATTTCTTCGTTAGCAACAACATTGATTGCTGATCTTTATGTAAACCAATACAAAAAGTTCATGATCATAATGAAATCACTTGGATACTCTAACTGAAAAATAATTAAATACTCATTTGGATTTGTAAGTTTATTCTCTATGATTACTTATGTAACGGGTGTTTTAACAAGTTATTTAGTTATATTCGGAATAACAACATATATAAATAATAATTTCATTGCAATTCCATTTGGTTACACTTGGTGGGCACCGTTTGTCTCAACAATATTAGTCGTTGGTATGTTTATTTTATCAACAATTATAACAACCAGAAAGATTCGTAAGGAACCTCCAAGTTCATTAATGACAGGATAAAACAATTAATATAAAAAATATTTCAAAAACTACTTATTAAGTAGTTTTTTCTATGAAAATTATATGGTTTTAATAAAGTTGTGATAATATAACTTTTAAGGTGATTAGTGTGAAAAAGTATAATCTAAATTTAACATTGAAATTTATACTCCTTTTAGGAAGTATTTTTAATATTTTAGTTATTTTACTTTTAAGTGATCTTCCTTATATTTTTGCGATTTATATTTTTGCAATTGGCTTCATTTGATTTATTCAAATTATGTTTTGAATATTAATTTTTAAAAGATTCAAGCTACTAAAGGTTTACAAAAACACATTTATAGAATATAAAAAATCTTTGAACGAAGTCATCTTGTTGTTGTTAAACCTATTGCTATGATTTACATTATTCTTTATGAATATCAAAGACTCTTATAATAATTACAGTAAGGTCTTGATTAATAGGTTACCAGTAAATATCTCTTTGTTGGTCTATTTTTTGATTAGAATTAAATTATATGAATATTACAAAAACTTTGAATTGAAAGAAATTTGAACTTATGAATTTAATTTTGCAATTGAAAAGAATTTTAAAGACTATAAAAATGAAAACCATAGTCATTTTTTAAGTACATACATTCATTTTTTGTTACTGAAAGAAATTTTTATTCTGCGTTTCAATATTTTTAAAGGTAATAACATCTACAAATATTTTTTTACTAGCATAACCAAATTAAATAACGTCTCTAGGGGTGACAAATTTAAACCTTCATATATTAATTAACAAGAAAAAAATATTTCGAAGGAGGTTTAATATGCTTAATAAAGCAATCGAAGTAAAAAACTTAAATAAAAAATTTAAATCAGGCTATGGTATATTTGATATTAGTTTCAAAGTTGAATATGGAAAAGTTTTTGGTTATTTAGGACCTAACGGTGCTGGTAAATCCACTACAATAAGAAGCTTGATGGGATTTATAAAAGCGGATAGTGGGAGCTCAAATATAATATATAAAAATAAAAATAAAAATGAAGAATTAATTAATGATATTGTTTCATACGATTCTTGAGTTGATTCAAACAAAGTACAAAGAAATCTAGGTTATGTTCCCGGAGAAATATCATTCCCAATTCATATGACAGGAATTGATTTGTTAAAACAAATATTTAGATTAAGAAACATGTCAAATTGAAATGATGTTAGAAAACTTATTGACTATTGAGAGTTTAATCCCAATATGAAAATCAAAAAAATGTCTAAGGGAATGAAACAAAAAGTAGCATTAGTTATTGCATGAATGCATAATCCAGAGATAATTGTTTTGGATGAACCAACAACCGGACTTGATCCTTTAATGCAAGACAAGTTCGTTAAGTTAGTTCAAAAATCCAAAGAAGAAGGTAAAGCTATCATTTTATCTTCACATATTTTCTCAGAAATAGAAAAGACATGTGATTATGTTGCAATAATAAAAAGAGGAAAAATAGTTTCTACTGTTGATGTCAAAGATATTCAATATAATGAAGAAAAGACTTATGAAATAAAATTCAAAAATGAAGTAGATAAACAAAAAATAATCTCTCATAAATGAAAAGTAAAAAGTTTTGAAAATAATATAATGTTTGTTGTCGTAGAAAATAAGGATATCAATGATTTTATCCAAACTATTTCACATAATGATATTGAGTTTATCAAAGAGCATCCTTTAGATCTAGAACAATATTTTATGAAATATTACCAAAATGAAATTGAAAAGGACGTTATTGAGAAATTAGATAATATAGAACTAAAGTCGGGTGCCAAAAAATCATTTGTTTCATTCGAACTTATAAAAGATACTTCAAGAAAATCATTTTGGCTATGATTCTTTATGACTATAATACCAACTATAATGTCTATTGTTGTGTTTTCGGTTATGTTTAACAATCAGTCGGTTTTAGATAAGGTTGCAAGCGGGGTTAGTTGAGAAATTATTATAAATGGGGCAATTACATCTTTGATTACAAGCACAACAGGAATTGCGTATTTGTTGATTTTAGTATATCTTCTTGTAACTGGTAATTCCTTAGTAGCAGGTGAAGTTGAAAAAGGAACAATGGTAAATTTACTTACAACTAACCAATCTAGAAAAAGTGTTCTATTAACAAAAATGTTAACTTACATATCATTTTTAGTTCTAAGTATATTTATTCTGTTCATAAATTCTATTAGTACAATTGGAATTTTAGGAAAAGGGTCAGAAATTAATTTCGGATTAATAGGGATGTATTTCATTGGTTTATTTCTAATAATTTTATTGATGTCTTCAATCAGCTTTCTTTCAAGTTGTTATTTTAATAAATCGGCTTACTCTTTAGCAACAGCTGGAGGAATAGCTATTATATTTTATGTATTATATTTCGTAAGTAAAATTAATGAATCAGTAGAATTTTTAAAATACTTCTCATTGAATACTCTATTTACAATTGATTACACTGAAGTTGGTCAAGTTGGAAAGTATCTTGGACAATATTTATCTATGTTTATCCTTTCAATCGGTTTATATACTACTTCTTACTTCGTGTTCACTAAAAAAGACTTACCATTATAATATGGTTATCAAATATTTAGTTAAAAGTTATTTGTAATTACCACAAATAACTTTTTTCTTTTTTTACAATAAATATTTATTCATTATATATATTTTATATTAGTTAATTTTTATCAAGTTTTAACTATTTGTAAGTTAATTTAATCGATGTAATGTAACAAATTTCTAATATTATAAAATATGCAACAAGTTTAGAAATATTAATAGATTATATTTAAGACTTAAAATTTAAATATAAATATTTTTTAAACAAAATGTCAATTTTCCACTTAACGCAATGTTTAAATAATTTAATTAATTTTTGGTTCCTCTAATTGTTAACAATTTACATCAAATTATTTCAATCAATGTTATGGCTAGGTAATAAATAACCATGTGTAAATTGGGAAAAAATTAATTTACACTAAAAATAGGTAAATATGATTTATCGATTATACAAAATGTTTTTATAATTGGCATAATATGTTTATAAGTTACTAAACGGTTATTTTTATAATTTAAGATAAATGTATAATTATAAAATAAATATCATTTCAATTTTGTTTATCGTCAAAATCTTATCGTCATAACCACACAATACTTACTTTATATATTATGTTATAATTACCTTTGAATAAGGAGAAAAGTATGAGTGAAAAAATTTATCAAATAAATTCAAATCAAATCGGCGTTGTTAATTTTGATAAACCTTGATTTCTATGTCACTTTGAAATTGAGGGCGAAAAACCTGTTCAAGTATTTTTCCCAACTCTAGAGCTAGGTGTAAAAAAAATCGCATTATTTTTTGAAGAAACTGTTATTAGTAAATGATTAAAACTAGGACCAATGGGTCTTGAAAAAATTGAACGACTAAGAAATTACTTATTAACAACCTGATTCAATCCCGGAGTAGAAACTATGAGAGAAGCTATGTATGAACAATATGGTTTTCCTGAGTTTAGAGATAAAACTGGTGAAGAATTGATTTATGAGGGCTATAATTTCATGGCGGTTGTAATAGGTCATATTGCTTTAAGATTTAATAAGTTACACTTTTATTTTGAGGGTTTCCATTTTTCTGGAAGAGTAGTTGACAAGTTTTTAGCTATCAACTTTTGAGACAAAGTTAAACAAGATGCACTAAATAAGAAATAAAAGAGTCCCACAATATTATTTGTGGGACTTTTATCTATAAAGTTTTAATATGTCATTATTTTTTATATTCAAATATTTATTGGAATTTGGTGCTAAAACATAAATAGAGTAGGTTCCTTCTACATATCTAGTCATCTTATTCACTCTGAAATTTGAATATGTTTCTATAACTTGGTGTCTTTTGTCGCAAAAAACTAAATCGACTTCTTCTTTAAAACCAAAAGAGTTAAAACCATGAGAGTTGATTATTCTAAATCCAGCTTCCATTTTTATTCTATCTTTGAAAAATAATGCTTCCATTTTTTGTTTGTAATTTTTTATAGTCCTTATGTATACATTTTTCAAGCGATTATTATGCATAAGTTGATGTGTAGCATCTTTTCTAGAAATTTGATCATAATTTTTTTCTGGTTTCAGTAACTTTAGAAACTCTTTAGTAAATCTATAAACAGTCAATTTAATCACCCGTTTTAATTATAACTTATTTTTTTTAGTTATAATTAATTAAGAAAGAGGTATAAATATGGCAAATATAGCGGTTTTTGTTGCTACTGGTTTTGAAGAAACTGAAATGATAGCAACTGTGGATGTATTAAGAAGAGCAGAACAAATTTTTAAAGGAACTTTTCCAGTTATTGATATTATTTCAGTAAATGATAAAAAAAATATTAAAGGATCACATAACATAGAAGTTATGGCTGATAAAACAATTCAAGAGATAAACTTTGATGATTATGATTGCTTTGTTTTACCTGGTGGACAACCTGGAACTGATAATTTAATGTCTTGTGATAACTTATTGAAAGGATTAAAAGAACAAGCAAAGTTAGGGAAAGTAATGGCAGCTATTTGTGCTGCACCTCAAATTCTAGGTTTCTTAGATTTAGTGGATGGCATAGAAGTAACTCATTACCCAGGATGTGATAAGTACTTAGATAAAGCGATAAAAAAACCACATATGAGTGCTATTGCAGACGGTAATGTAATAACAGGTAGTTCAATTGGTGGTGCTTTACAATTTGGATTGCATATAGTCGACCATTTTACTTCTACTGAACAAATGTTACACATCCACAAAACATTAGTGTTTAATTACTAATATCCCTTATGGGGATATTTTTTTCTATTTTATTTAATTAGTGAGAAACTATTTTCAAAACATTAATCAGTGTGGAAAATTTTAAGTTATTTGATAAAATACTACAAAGGTGTTGATTGAAAAATGAAGAAAATTTTATTCTTATTCAGTGCTTTTTATATGAGTTGCTTTACAATGACACAAACTATTGCTTGTTCAACAAAAAATAAATATCCTAATATCGATATGTCTATTCCTAGTGACTTAGATAAAAACATAGCTGATTTACTAACTAAATTTAAAAATGAAGTTGGTTCAATAATCAAAAAATGTTTAGATTCTGCCCAGTCTAAACTTTTTGAGTATGAAAGTAACGCACAAAAAAATGACATTTTAAGAAGCGATACTTTAAATGAAATTAGTCGTAATAAGATTACAGATGAACAAAAACCACTTTTAATTAAGGATTTAAAAAATAAGATAAACTACAAAGACATGTCTAATGAGATAGAAAGTTTAAAAAATAGATCTGAGTACGATTTATTTTTAAATGGTATTAACGATATAATTAGTCCAATATCAATTGATTATGAAAGTTTTGAAATCAAAATGCCAAAGAAATTCACAGAACTTAAGATTATAAATGTTGTATTTGATTATACAATTGAAATAAATTATTTTAATAATTGACACACAAGAGACAACTTTAAGTTTACAAATAAGTTTAATTATTCACTTACCGATAGCAAAGATTTGGTTGAATGATGAGAAAATATTGTTAATAATTTAGTAACAGAAGTTTGAAATCAAACCGATCTTACTTTCATAACACCTGAAAAACTGGGTATCACAACAGATGATAAATTCATTTCTAAAAATAGAAACCTATTTCCAAATTATATTAATAATGAAGTTTTTGCAAAAGAAGTTACCCAATATTTTGACAAGAAATTAGACTCAAAAAATAAAATCAAAAGTAGTTTTAAAAATTTTAAAAATATTTATTCTGATGTTGAATGAACAAAGGAATTAAATGCTAATAGTGCAAGCACTTATGATTATAAAGATGGAAAAACAGGTCAAAAAACCTATGATTTTATATTTCGTGATACTTCATCAAAAATAGATAAAGTTATTGGTAACTCAAATTATAGTTTTGAGGAAGGAATATATAACTATATAAATTCGGAGTCAGAAAAATGATTAATAAATTATAAAAAAGATCTTGATGTTCAAATTAATAAATTATCTCTCAACAGCAATAAAACAAATTCTATAAATAAGTTTGGATACATATATTTAAAAGGTTTACAAATTAGCTTTGATGATTATACACAAGAATTACCTACAATTAAGTTATTTTCATCGTATTCAATTAACAAAAATGAAAATATATATGTTAACAACAAAAAAGTAGCAAATTCCGACTTACTAAGATCGATTTATAACAATGTTTTGAGCGGAGTGAAATCCTTTAAGAATACTTTTGGTATTAGAAAATCAAAGTTTTCTTATCCACTTAGCGCATTCACGGGATCTAATCCTTCTCTTAATAAAAATATATGAGATATAGCCGTAAATGAAATTGGCTTTACAGATGGTAAATTATTTTGATGTCTTTATGAAGAAATAAATAATGTTTTATCCCTAACACATTCTTTATTAAAAGAGCAATATAATTATTTATTAAAAAACGGTAATCAAGATAACTATAAATGAAATTTTGGAAGAAAGACCTATTTTACTTATGGTTATAGAAATACCACTGACAAAAAAGGTTTTTTTCTTGAGGCTTTTGTAGTGAATCCATCTTTAGAAGGTGTACCCGGTGGTTTAGCTGCTGGAGAAAAATCGGTAGAAATAGATTATAAGCTTGATTTTCTGAACCTGATATTTAATTCATATGATGGTTGACGTTGGCAACCAGCTGGTTCAAATGTTTTTCAACGAAATGGTACGCGTATATTTGAAAGAGTTACCTAAAAAATTTTAAACGCTTTTTTATCATTTAAAAATATGATAGCTAATAACAAAATAAATAACTTGTAAAAAAGTTATTGATGCTTGATTTAATATCATTTATTTTCGTTTATGTTAATCTGAATTCCTTAGCTCATTTTTTGCAAATAACCACGGCATAAATCTAACCATTATTGTGGGTAGATTTTTTTTTTTTTTTTTGTCATACTTGCCTTGTATCAAAAAAACATATTCATATAAGGAGAATTTTTTATGAAAAAACTTATGTCGATGTTGGGGGTTTTATCCTTGACAGGGTTAATAGGTACACAAATAGTATCTTGTAGTACAAAAAATAATACTAAAGTAGTTCCTACCGAACCTGAAAAACCAGGAACAGGTGAAGAAGAGTCACTAGATAAACTAATAGAAGAATTTAAAAGTGATATAAATAAAATTGTGAATGATGAGTTGAATGCAACAAAAACAAATTTGTTTGAGCTTGAAAGTCATTCACAAAATAGTGCATTCTTAAAAAATGATATTTTAAAAACAATAAAAGAAAATAACATAACAGACCAACAAAAAGAAGACCTAATTAAAGATTTAAAAAATAAAATTAATTATAATATTATGGACACTCAAATACAAAAACTTAAATCTAATCCAAAATATGATATATTATTGAGAGATGTTGAAAAAGTTCTTCAAAGAATTGTAATACGTACCGACACCATTAATATAAAATATACAGAAGATAAATCTACAATCAAAATTTCTAATATCACCTTCGATTATTCAATACTAACTAACTTCAAAAATAAAGATAAAGTAACCGAAGAGTATGGAGTCAAAAATAGTTTTAATTACTCTCAAACAAATAATGAAAAAATAACTGGTTGATGAGAGAACTTAATGGATGAACTTTCTAATGTTATCTATGATAAATCTGATATTACACATTTAACATCTAAAAATTTACAAGTAAATGATGATAAAGATAAGTTTTTTACAAATAATAAATATATTTCAAACTATATTAATAACGGCAAATCTGCAGAAACAATTCTAAAACTTATTGATAACAACAATGAATTAAGTCAGTTTGGTAAACTTTCTTTTAATGATCAAAAAGACATTTTTTCAAGAGTAGAATGAAATTTACAATTATCTGCTAATAATGTGTGAACTCTTTATAATTGAAAAAATAAAAACTTTAATGGTAGAGGTTTATATGATTTGATATTTAGAAATAAATCAGATTTGATATCAAAGAAAATGGGAGAAAATATTGTTAGAGTTGAGCAACCTTTATATGAGCACCTAAATTTAAGTATAGATTCTTACACTTCTAATTTTAAAAAAAGTGCAGAAAATTACTCCAAAAAATTAAAAATTGATAATACAACAAGTTATTTCAATTCTGCAATAAAATTTGGTTATATATATTTCGCTGGCCTTAAATTAACAATTGGAGAAAACTATACACAAGAGCTTCCAGAATTTAAGTTATTTACTTCATATTCAATAGATGAAACAGAAAATATTTATGTAAATAATAGAGGTTTTGTAAAGTCACCACTTAACCAATCTATTTATTATAATTCTTTAAAAGGTATAAATGCTTTCAAAGAAATATTTGGTATAAAACCGACTAAATATCAATATGCTTTAGCTGCTTTTACTGGTAAAAGTGATAAAATAAAGGAAAATTTATGAGATATAATTCCTAACTTAGCGGCTTCTGAAGATGAAGGCAAAATATTTATGGATAAAAAAATGTCTAATATTATGAGTCTAAACTTAAATCAGTTAAACAAATATAAGGATTATTTGTTAATGTTAGGGAACCAAAGTACATTTAAATGATATTTTAATAGGGATTATCATATTGTAATGAAATATGACAACAAAATTGCTAGGGGAATAAACTTTTATAGATACGTTGACCATAAGGCATTAGAAAATGATCCTAACGGTGCAGCGGGTGGAGAAAAGCAGATTAATATAAGATTTAATCTAGACTTTTTAAATTTAAATTTTTATTCTACCGATGGATGAAGATGGCAACCTAAAAATTCTGATGCTTTTGAAAGATATGGTACTTCTATTTTTGAACAAGCATTCTAATTTTATATATTATCTTACTAAATAAGTAAATTAATAATACACTACGAGTTGATTCTAAAATAGAAGTTTTCTAATTAAATCAATAATAACTGTCATTTTTGTGTCATTAATTTATAATTTGATTATGAGAGCAAGTAACTACAATGTTACTTGTTTTTTTTTTTTTTTTTGTTATAACCTTCATTGTATAAATAAAGGAGATAATCGTGAAAAAACTTTTAACTATTCTTGGTTCCTTGTCTATGGCAAGTTACTTTGGTATTCAAATTATTGCTTGCAGCACAAACAATAAGGGTGAGAATGGAATCGATAAAGAACCACCAACTACCGAAGAAGAGGAATCTTTGAATAAAATCATAGAAAAGTTTAAGTATGAAGTTAGCACTATTATCAATAAACAAGTTGAAAATACTATTTCAAATTTTTTCGAATATGAATCAAATGCAATAAAAAATAGTTTTTTAAAATATGATTTATTAACAAAAATTGAAAATAATAACTTAACAGATCAAAAAAAAAAAAAAAAGACTTAAAAACAGATGTAAAACAGCTTGTAGATTATAAAACTATAGAAAGGGATATACAAAATCTAAAAAATGAAGCATATTATGATCTAATTCTAAAGAACGTAGAAAAAGTCTTGAAAGATTTAGTATTTGACTTTTATACATTAAAAATAGATTTTCCTAAAGATAATGAAAAACTGAAAATCATTAGCGTTCGTTGTGATTATAAATTTGTTGCTAATTACGAAACAAGAGATCATTCTATTGAAAGTTTTGATGTAAAAAATACAATGAAATACTCTCAAACAAACGATACTAAAATAGTAGGGTGATGAAAAAACTTAGTCGAAAGTTTAAAAAACGAGGTATTTGAAAACACATAATTAACACACTTGAATGCTAATCTTTTAGGAATAAAACAAGAAAAAGACGATAAGTTTTTTAATAAAAGTAGTAAATTGCTACCAAACTACGTAAATACAAACACTTTTTCTAGTCAAGTTCTTAAATATATCGATAAAAATAGTTTGTTAGAGGGTCAAGGTGAAATAAAATTTAAAGATAACTCAAATCTTTATAAAGAAGTAGAGTGAGTTGAAGAACTTGTTGCTAACAAAACCACAGACTACAATTGAAAAGATAATAAAGAAGGTCAAAATTTATATGACTACATTTTTAGAGATAAAAAATCAACTGACACAAAATCAGTATTAGGTTCTCAAAAAATAGTTGATGAGAATCTATATAACTATATAAATACGAATGCACCAACGTGAGTTGATTCACACAAACAAAAGACTTTTGATTTCTTGAAAAAAAATAACTTGAAAACAGACAGTGATGCTGTTAAATCAGCTAATAAGATTGGTTACATTAAACTTACTGGACTTCAATTCCACATAGGCAATAATTATATACATGAATTACCAGATTTTAAATTGTTAACCTCTTATGCAATTGATGAAAAAGAAGATATTTATCAAGATAATAAAACAATAGAAAACTCAAAATTATTTGCTTCAATTTATTTCAATTCATATAATGGAATAAAATCTTATAAAGAAACGTTTGGTATTAGAGAAACTAAGAATGATTTAGCTTTAAGTGCGTTCACAGGACAAAACAAAAAATTAAATAATAATTTATGAGATATTAGCAAAAAATTTTGACCTAATTATAAAAATATTATTTATTTTTCTGATAATATTTCAAAAACGTTTGGTCTTGTTTTAAATGAACTTAAAGAATTTAAAGATTTTTTATTGTTGAATGGTAACCAAAATACTTATAATTGAAATTTTGGTCAAAATAATATTTCTCTAAAATACGATGATGGTACTAAGAAAGGACTTTATTTTAAAGCTTACGCAAGTAACCCATCTTTAAGTGGTGTACCTGGTGGTGGAGCTGCTGGTAATGTGAGTATTAATATAGTCTTTCAACTTGATTTTGTAAACTTAAAATTTAATTCACAAGAAGGTTGGCGTTATAAACCAACAACCCCAGGGAGCATAGAAAGATACAATACTTCTATTTTTGAGAAAGTTGATATTTAATTAATTAAAGTCAAAATATAATATTTAAATTTGAGCTGTTCATTTATTTAAAAATAACTAACACATTGAATTTGTTAAAAAATACCCTTATAATAAAAGAGTAATTAATAGTCACTTTTATAAGCCTACATAAAGGGTAGGCGTCTCTACGTTAGACCTATCTAACTCTATTAGTGCTATTACTGTAAGCATTTATTTTTAAACGTCTCTATTAATTACACTTATAAATTTGTTTATTTGTGTGAGACGTTTTTTTCATCTCGCATTTCAAATAAAATAGTCTAAGGAGGACTTATGGATAAAATCAAAAAAAATGATGATTTTAAAATAAATAAAACAAAGGGTGAGCTTGATGAGTCAATCAAGCGTAGAAATTTCTTTAAATTTGATTATTTAAAGACTACTTTCAAAAAAGAAATAATTGGTGGTTTTAGTACATTTTTAGCAATGCTTTACATTCTTTCAGTAGAACCAGATATATTAAGTAAAGCTAAAAGTGTTGTAGAAGGTGGAGCAAACATGAATGCTGGTGGAATTTTTGTTGCAACAGCCGTTTCTGCATTTATTGCAACTTTAGTAATGGGCTTATGTTCTAATTTACCTGTTGGGCTAGCACCAAGTATGGGTTTAAATGCGATGTTTACATTTAACATAGCAAACAACGGTATTGGATATGAAGGTGCTTTGATTGCAACACTAATATCTTCGATATTATTTACAATCGTATCAATTACAAAATTAAGAGCAATTTTAATAAGAAGTATTCCTCACTCATTACATTTAGCAATTGGTGTAGGAATTGGTTTTTTTATAGCATATGTTGGTTTAACAAACATTGGTTGATTTAAAACTAATGGAGGAATTCCTTCGGCAGAATTATCAAATTTTAAATTAAATTACCCAGGTATAATATTAGGAACAGTAATTTTATTTGGTTCAGTTTTATTATATTTCAAAAAATTTATTGCACCAGTAGCAGTTATGATGCTTGCTGGATTTATATTAGCTATCATTTTAGCAAATACAACAGATGATCAAGCTGTACAAGAATCATTCAAATCTGCTAAATGAGTGGGTTGAAACTATGAGGATTTTGATGGAGTTTGGTATAACTTAAAAAATACATTTACTCAATTTGGTAATGCAAATATATGAAATAAACCTATAATCTATATATCAATCTTTATATTTGTTATATTAAACTTTTTCGATGCAACTGGAACATTAAAAGCTATAAACATCGAATATAATCGTATTACTGGTTTAAATACTGAGTTAACACAAAAATCATTGATTATCGATGCAGGAGCTACAATTGGTGGATCTTTACTTGGTGTCAGCCATATGTCGGCTTATGTAGAAAGTTGTGTTGGTATATCTCAAGGTGCAAAAAGTGGATTTGCAAATATTATAACTTCACTTTGTTTCGCATTAAGCTTAGCATTGTTCCCAATATTTAAAATGATGCCAAGTTGTATAAGTGGTGCAGCTACTGTTTTCATCGGAACTGTAATGATGAAATCAATTATAGACATTGAGTGAAAAAAACCAGAAATCAGTCTTGGTGCTTTCTTGTCAATAATATTTATGATAACAACATACTCAATAGCAAATGGTATCGCACTTGGGTTAATGGGTTATACTATCGGATGTATTGGTACTAAAAAAACTAAAGAAATACACCCTCTATTATGATTCTTGGATGTAGTATTTATTCTATACTTTATTGCCTACGCATTCATTCAATAAATATAAAAACTATTAAGGAGAAATATGGAATTTAAACATAATCTAAAATTATTAATTAGTAATAATGAAATACAAGAAAAAATCAAAGTTTTTGCTAAAGAAATAAATGAAAAATATAAGAATGAGACTTTAACTGTTATAACAATTATGAATGGAGCTGTATTCTTTTTTGCAGATCTTGTAAAACTATTTGAAATGCCTATAAAAATGGATACAATTGTTGTTTCTAGCTATTCAGGTACTAATTCCACTAAGGAATTAAAGTTTCATAAAAAAGTGATAAAACCAATTATTGAAGGCCAACATGTCTTGATAATTGAGGACATCATCGATACTGGAATAACAATGACTGGAGTTTATGAATATCTACATAATTTAAATCCAAAAACATTAGACATTGTGGTTTTGGCAACTAAGAAGGAAAATCATCCTGAATTCAAATACCCTTATAAGGCACTATTTGAAGTACCAAATAAATTCATAGTTGGGTATGGTTTTGAAATTGATGATCTTTATCGTCAACTAGATTGTGTTTATACTGTCGAGGATTAAAAAATTAATAATAATAACATTTTAAAAACAAGTTTTTATAAAAAACTTGTTTTTTTTTAATTTACCTCATTAATACATATTTTTATTTGTTCTGAAATCGATATTAATAACTTACTAACACATTGTACATATTCCAATGTAACAATAATTTTTTATTTATCTAGTTATTTTTATATTAAAAAAATTATTATTGTCTGGTTATTTTTTGCTTTTTTTGCTTTCTTTATTATTTTGATTACATTATTGTAAATAAGAGGAATTATATTTTACAAGGCCCTTAAAAAATGTGAGATATTACATTTCAAAGACTATTTTAATAATTTATAATTAAAGTTAAGTATTTCATATTAAGATTGTTTGTATACTTATTTAGTTTTTTTGCAAACTTTTTTACTTTTTCGTTGATAATTTTATCAAATAACACATAAAGTCTTAAATATCTATAAAATATATCACTTTGCAAGTGTTAATTAAAGAAATTTTTATGATTATTTTTGTTTGTATTAATGTATAATAACAAAAAAAGGTGGGTCAAAATGAAAAAAAATTTTAGAATAGCTTTGATGTTATTTTTGCCTTTTTACGTATGTATTGGTTTGTTCAAAAATGAAAGTGTTTTAAATAATAATATTGGTAAACAAGAATTTCAATCAAATTTTAAAAATAGCAAAATTAATTTAAATTTTAATAAACAGACACCAATTTCAGAAGGTGATTATAATAGTTGAAGTGGTTTGAGTGAAAGTGGTCTTACATCAAGAGACGTTAAAGTATACACAAATAACATTGGTGTGAATAACAATGCTCACTTAAAAAATAAATATACATCTTTAACTGCGAGATTTGATGTTAGAATCGGAATTAACGAATATAATGGAAATAGTTACAATTTTTATAATAGTTATTTGAATTTAGAAGTTCTATTAAGTTCAATAAGTAGTGATGCAAATATTTTAAATAATCCTTATAGCAAGAAAAAAACGGAATTAAAGATCAAAGAAGGAAATAATATTGAAATCGGTTTAATCTCATTTGAAAGTTCTGGTACTTTTACTTTCGAAAAGGAAGTAGGAACATATGACAAGTGGGTATTTCTAAACGCTGCTTTTGTCCTTGAGGATAATTTAAACCTAAGAGTTAAATATAATGGAATGTATAGATTTAAAAATGGTTCAACCACTACAAAATATATAAATGTATTTTATAATTTAGTGGAAATTTATATATTATAAAAAAGAAAGCGTAAATGGTGAAAGTATGAATAACAGATTATTTCTTTATAATTTGAGACAACCACTTAAAAATAAATGAACTTGAATTTTAAGCACACTATTTGTGGTTTTATCAATGGTAATTGAGCTTGTTTCATTTATAAATTTTTTTAATGATTCTAGAACTATTGCTTCTGGATATTCAACTTTTAATTCATTTTTTTCTGTCAAAAATATTTTTGATTTAATATTTTTAGGCATTTTAATTATCTATTTAACTGTTTTATTATTTTTGATTGATAAAGAAAATGGTAAATTGAGTTTAGAAATTAAAGGTGGCATAAGTTGAAAATTCATATTCTTACAAAGAATATCGACTTTTATAATTTATCTTTTGTCAACACTATCTATATTTATCATACTGGAATCTTTAATTGCTATTTCAATAATTAAAAACTATAAAGATGCAGCCTTAAAAATTTTTAAAACTTTTCCCTTTCTGTTTTTATACTCAATAATTGTATTTTCTATAACATTAGTTCTGATTTTGTTCATAAATAAAAAAATTAGCTTACCTGTAATTTCTTTTTTTATAACCTTATTATCTCTTTCTCCGATAATAGGTATCTCAAATTATGACAAAACAAATAAAATTTATGAAGTGATGGGTAAATATTCTGGATTGAAACGTTATCATAATTACGATAAAAATATGAAAAAGGATGAAAATTTTAAAAATATTGATAAATCATTTTATAAAATTTATTCAAGTACTAAAACAGATGATGCCACAGCCTTGTTAACGGGTAATTATCATTATCTTGTTGAAAAAACAGATATTTTTAAAGATGAACAAAGTTTAGTTGAGTTAATCAAACATTTTGACAAAATTTTTGAAAACAATATTAGTAGTTTTAAAAAGTATGATTCTCAATCAAATGATCATAAAATCAAACAAAGTTATATCTATAAAATGAATATTTTATTCATGAAATCATCAGAAGTTAATGATAATTACCTATATAATTTAATAAAAAAAGTGAGTGTTTTAAATAAAGAACCGAAGTATGACTTATTTTTGAAAACTTTAGAAGAATTCTCATTAGAGTTTTTAAAATTTTTTGACTCAATTAGTTTTTCTTCAATAGATATTTCCAGAGTCAGACTTGAAAATTTTATTAATGAAAACGAAAACCACCAAAACTCATTTTTGAACGATTCTGACAATTATTATAAAACTGTAGATCAAATTGATTTTTATTGGTTTTTATCTTTAATTTATTTTGAAATGTACAGTATTGCTAAAACAAATCTTTCTAATTTAGTGTTAGATGATGGCTTTCAAGAAAATCTGTCGGAGATAAAAAAACAAGCAAATTATAACCCATTTAATCAATTATCTTCTTTACAATTTGGAGATTATAAAGAAGATAATAGTGATGTTTATTACAAAACTTTTGGTAAATCAGTTTACCAAAGTTCATTACCTATAATGATAATACCAAATTCAATCAAATATTATAAAGTTGCAAGTAAACCTGAAAACTCTAATATAAGTCTCGATGATATAGAAGAAGTTGAAGTTACTATCACTAACTATGTAGAGACTTATTTAGTATATTTACTTTTGTTTATTTTATTAATAGCTCCAAGTTATTTAAGTTTTAGAAGATATTTAGTTAGTCAATAAAGTTAGATATTTAAAGGAGGAGCTAGAATGAGAGAATTTAGAGATAATATTTCAATAATGAATTTCTTATTTAAGAAAATCATCAAGAACTATAAATTCATTTTGATAATGTTTTTATTATTCATCTCTGTGACTGTAATGCAAATTATAGTTGTTTTAGCAACCTCTAATAATATCAAATACAAAAGTTCTATTTCCGAACTTTCTCAATATGTTGTTTCCATTATTTATTTTAAAACTATAGTATCAAATATTCTTTTTACGATTTTAAGCTTTGTATTCACATATTATTTTATTAAAAAGCATCAAGATCAAGGAATTTTAAGCTTAGAGATTAAGGCTGGAGTAAAACTAAAATATGGAATATTATATAGGCTAATTATTATTTTTACTTATTGTATTAGTACATTATTAATATGCTTATTTTGTGAATATATTTGTACATTGTTCATAAAAGAAAGTTTCAAGCATATTAGTAGTTTAACATTAAATAAATATAGCTTTTACTTGTTGAATATTATAATTACAGTCAGCTTTACATTTCTTCTATTTAACTTTATAAAAGATTATGTCGTTTACATACTTTTTGGATCATCATTGTTAATATTGCCATTAGTTTCGTATTTAATGCCGGTCCTGTTGAAATCAAATCAAACATATTTTAATACAATTAAAAACTCTGCTGAAATAAATACAAAAAGCATTATTTTTGATGATCTATATAAACTATCCAATAGTATACTTGAAGATAATCTTTTGAAAAGTTCATTAAACTTGAAGTTTGATATAGGCTCAACTAAAGATAAAACTGTAAGTCAAGGGAACTTTTTAAATGATAATTACTTAAATAGAATAAAAAATGAAAATCATGAGTTTTTTGATTTTATAAGTTACATTCATGATCGGTATAAAACAATAAATTCTAATTCATTAATATCGAATTATTCACAGTTAAATGATTTTTATTACAACAAGGTTATAACCATCGAAACATTTGACCCATATTATTTTTTCAATATATTAAAAGACTTCAATAATTATGACGATAACTTACTTTACAAAGATTTTTTTGAAAATCTAGAAATATTTTCAAAAAAGTTTATATTTAATAATACTTTTAACGATAATTTATATATCGATGATAATTCAGCTAAAATAGATATAAATTTATGAGAATACAAAGATTTAAATAAGTACACTTCAGTCCAAGAAATTGCTATGTATTGATTGATTTCAACATCTTATCAGTCATTAGATAATTTTTCGATAGAACGTGAAAAGGGTGTTGATAGTATAGAAATATTGATCGATAATAAAAATAGTAAAATAATAAATAGTATAAAAACACTTTTGTATCTTAATCCAATAGAATTATTTAATCAAATAAGATTAGGAAGTTATTACAATAAAGGATTATATTATCAAAATATTGGAAATTTCTTTGATGATAATAATTTCACTCTTGGACGTGAATATTGATCATTGAAAGAAAAAACTATACCGATAATAAATACAGATTATAAAATATTAAATTATGAAGGCAAAAAAAGAGGCATTTTCAATTATGAAGGATTTTACTTTTTCTTATTAATTGTGAGCTTTTTTATAATTTGATTAAACTATTATAAATTGAAATTAACAATAATCAGTTAAGAATAAGGAGATAAATATGATTGAAGTAATTAATTTAAGTAAAAGCTTTAAAAAAAATAAAAACCCCGCAATCAAAGACATTAGTTTCAAAATAAACAAAAATGACATATGTTTATTTTGTGGACCTAATGGTGCAGGTAAAACCACAACTATTAAATCAATTTTCCAGGAGCTAAAATATGATAGCGGAGAAATAAAAACAAACCAAAATAAACTAACTAGTAAAGATCTAAATAAGTTTGCTTTTTTCCCTGATAGCAACAATATCCCTTTATCTTTGACTGTAAAAGAATATATTGAGTACGTCGGTATAATTTATAAAGTGGACAAAAAAACTTTGGCAGAAAAGTTAGAATCATTAAAAGAATCCTTCAATTTAGAGGAACATTTTAACAAAAAATTAAAAGAATTATCTGCTGGTTGAAAAAAAAGAGCCATTTTCGCAGCAATTCTAGTTAATGAACCAGAATATATATTTATGGATGAACCTACAGCTAATTTAGATATTGCTTCGCAAGATTATTTTGTGAAATTAGTCAAAGAATTGAACGAAAAAGGAGTAACATTTTTTATTACAACACATCAAATAGAAGATTTTGCTAAAATAACCAATCATTTAATATTGATAAATAAGGGCGAAGTTTTACTAGATAAATATGTCAATAGTGAAAAAGAAAATTTGAAAGAATTGTATTTAAAGTTTATTAATGATAATGTAAATAACCCTAATTTATATGAAAAAATATATAAGAAAAATAAAAAATAAAAAACAACCTTTTAAAAATCCTTCATTTTAAATTAAGGATTTTTGTTTTTTTATATTTTTATAAATAAATTTTTTTATATTTGAATAAAAAAATTAAAGAATACTGCATTTTTATTTATAAACATAAGTGAATGTACCTATTACAATAAATAAAAGTTTTTACTTTGCTTCTTTTCATAAAGGATTTACCATAAGTTAATAAGAATAGAAAATTAATTTTAATATGATATAATTTACTTATTAAAAAAAGGGGAATGAAAATGAAAAAATTAATTATTTTAGGGGCATTTGCTTTAACCGCTTCATCAAGCACTTTAGCAGTATCATGTAGTGAAAATATACCAGAATTTTCAACTACTGAAAGACTAGGTTTTTTGGATAAAACAGAGTTTACATCAGAAACGGATAAAATAACAATATTTATTATTTTGACAGAAGTATTAAGCTCTAATTGAGAATTTCAATCTTATTTTAATATAGGAAATAATAATAAGAGCGATGAAACTTTAAAAGTTTCTGAATTGAAACAAAATCCTGATAACAATAGAATTTATAATGGTGAAATAACATTTAACACAAATGAAGAGTACCCAAAAGAAGAAAAAGTTGTAAAACTTAATATTGGATTCAAAAATATTTGAACACAAAGAATATTTGCTGATAAAGAAATAACAATTAAACCTCAAAAATCAAAGTAAAATATTAATATATTGTTGAACTAATTCAATTTCAGAATATTTATTTTAAAAAATAATACATATATTGTTGAATTATTTTAGGTTTATCAAAAGTATGCACAAAACACTAAATTATTTTAATTTTTTAGAAATTTTGATTTATAATTAAATAGTCAGATTCAAAAAGGAGGGGAAGACGTAAGTCTTCTTTTCTATTTCTTGGGTAATTTAATGACAAAATATATATAAATAATATATTAGGAGGATTAAAATACCATGATTGATGGTGCGAAATTATTAGAAGCAATTTATACAATTGCAAAAGAAAAAAAAATTGAAAAAGATCTAGTATTTGAGGGAATTAGAGAAGGTTTTCAAAAAGCTTATGAAAAATACTTCGATCCAGAAGCTATCGTACGAGTTGATATTGATGAAGTAACTGGACAAATTAAAGTTTTCAAAGAATTGACTGTTGTTCAACAAATTGAAGATGAATGATTAGAAATAGGAATAAACGCTGCTAAAGAAAAATATGGTGATGATGTAACTATTGGTCAAAATATTTATGAACCAGTTTTATTCAATAAAGATTTTTCTAAACTTGCAGTTGCTCAAGTAGGTCAAATAATAAAACAAAAAATACGTGAAGGTGAAAAAAATAAAATATATGAAGAATTTTTACCTAAAAATCATGAGATTGTTGGTGGATTTGTAAAAGATATTACAGAAACCAATTATTTGATAGACGTTGATGGTTCAATTATTCCTATTTGAAATAAAAAAATGATTCCTGGGGAAGATTTCGATGAAGGTGATAGAATTTGCTTCTATATTGAGGAAGTATCTAAGGATAATAAACATTCTCAAATACAAGCTTCAAGAATCCACCCTGAATTCTTATCTAAATTAATTGAAACATATGTACCTGAAATTGCTGAAGGTATTATTGAGGTTAAATCAGTAGCTAGAGAACCTGGAAAACGTTCTAAATTAGCTGTTTATTCATATGAAGAAGGTGTTGACCCAATAGGTGCTTGTGTTGGTGCTGCTGGAAGTAGAATTAAAGACGTTTCAAAAGAGCTAAATGGAGAAAAGATTGACATTATTCTTTGAAATGAGGATCGCAAAACCTTCGTTATGAATTCTTTGGCACCAGTTAAAGTGATTAGTATCGAGATTGATGAAGAAGAAAATGAGTGTTTTATCGTGGTACCTAATGAACAATTATCATTAGCTATTGGTAAAAAAGGTATGGCAGCTAGATTGGTTGCAAACCTTGTAAACATGAAAATTAATATTTTTTCATTAGATAACGCAAAAGAAAAAGGTATGGAAATTCACTGAAATGGAAATATTACAGAAGATGAATTATCAAATCCTGATTTTTTAAATAAAGTAAATAAAAAAAGGGAAAGAACACCATACAAACCTAAATACAATGATAATAAGTTCCAAGATGATCTTGAAGATGAACTACTTTTCGAAAGCAACGCTTCGATAGATGAAATTCAATCTAATATTGCTGCTTTTGAAGATTTGGAAGATAGCAATGTCGATGATTTAACAATCGATCCTGATGAATATGATAATTACTACGAAGGGTAAGAATAATATGCAAAATAAACATATTAGTTTGAGAAAAGACGTTGCATCTAATAAAATGTATCCGAAATTAGAATTAATTAGAATTGTTAAAAATAAAGAAGGTAAAATTTTTATAGATAATACAAGAAAAGCAAATGGTAGAGGAATCTATATTAGACCAACAATAGCTTCAGTAGAGAAAATCAAAAAAACAAAAATCCTTGAAAAAGGTTTGAAAACTAAAGTTGAAGATGAAATATATAATCTATTAATTGAAGAAATTGAAAACAATTGAGATTAATGAAAAGCTTACTTAATTGCTTAGGTATGGCATCTTCTGCAAATAAATTGGTTTATGGTGAACAATTATTCAAAAAAATACAACAAAGAAAAATTAAATTAGTATTAACAACTTCGGATATGGGTAAAAGTCAATTAAAAAAAATAAATGACAAGTGCAGTTTCTATGATACTGAAATCATAAATGGATTATTCGACTCAGATGAACTAAATAAGTCAGTTGGAAGAAAAAATGTGAAAGCTATTGGTTTAGAAGACATCAATTTTATTAAACTTATCAAAAAAAATATATAAGCAAGGAGATGATTTTATGGCAAAAAATGAAAAAAATCAAAAAAATAAACAAATAGCCAAAAATAAGTCTAAAGCTCATACCGCTAACTTAAAGAACAAGTTAAAAGAAACCAAACAAACCGGTTTAATTGATGGTATTTTTGTATATACAGAACCACTTTCAATTGCAGACTTTGCAAGTAAAATAAACAAAGGTGCAGCCGAAATTGTTAAGTGATTTTTCACTAATGGGAGTATGGTCACACAAAATCAAATGTTAACAGAAGAGCAAATGGGAGAGTTGTGTCTAGAGTTTGGATACGATTTCAAGAAAGAAACAGCAGTCACAAAAGAAAATATTTTTGAGACATTTGATGTAAAAGATGACCCAAAAGATTTAAAAAATAAACCACCAGTTGTGACAATAATGGGTCATGTCGATCACGGTAAAACTACATTATTAGACTCAATAAGAAATGCCAATGTAACACAAGGTGAGTTTGGTGGAATCACACAACATATTGGTGCTTACCAAGTTACATTAAAAAATAACAAAATTACATTCATCGACACTCCAGGTCATGAAGCTTTTACAGAAATGAGAGCAAGAGGGAGTGAAGTTACTGACATTGTAATATTAGTTGTAGCTGCAGATGATGGTATTATGCCCCAAACTGAAGAAGCAATTGACCATGCTAAAGCAGCAGAAGTTCCAATTATAGTATTTATAAACAAAATAGATAAACCAGATTCTGACCCTAATAAGGTTAAGGTTGAATTGATGAAATATGGTATTGTTGCTGAAGAATTCGGTGGAGAAGTACCATTCATAGAAGGTTCTGCAAAAAACAAAATAGGTTTAGATTCTTTACTTGAGACAATACTATTAATTGCCGAACTTAAAGATTTAAAAGCTAATCCTAATAAGTATGCAAAAGGAACAGTTATCGAAGCTCATTTAGACAAATCAAGAGGACCTGTTGCAACAATTTTAGTTCAACAAGGAACTTTGAATTTGAGAGATATAATGATAGCAGGGGGGACTTTTGGTGCAATTAAAGATATAGAAAATGAAAATAAAAGCAAAATAAAACTAGCATTACCTGGTCAACCAGCTTTGATAATTGGATTAAACGATGTACCAAGAGCTGGAGACAAGTTCATGGTAGTTTCTGATGAAAAAATGGCAAGAACTATTGCCCAAGCTCAAGCAGAAAAACAAGCTTCAGAAGCTAGACAAAAAAATCAAAGTTTTACATTAGATTCTATTAAAAATCAAATTGAATCTGGTGAGCTAAAATCTATTAATATAATTTTAAAAGCAGACACGCAAGGTACTGTTGAAGCCGTAAGGAATTCAATGCTTAAAATCAGTATTGAAGGAGTAAAAGTCAATGTAATTCGTGCAACTGTTGGTGCTATATCTGTAAGTGATGTTACCTTAGCACTAGCATCTAATGCGCTTATTTATGGTTTTAATGTTAGGCCTAATGCTCAAGTTAGACAAAAAGCTGAAGAAGATGGTGTAGATATCAGATTGCATAATATTATTTACAAATTAATCGAAGAAATTGCAGAAGCAGCCACTGGTATGTTAGACCCAGTTTTTGAAGAAAAATCACTAGGTGAGGCTGAAGTTCGACAACTATTTAGACACTCACAAGTAGGGACTATTGCTGGTTGTAGAATTGTTTCTGGTTCTGTTCCAAGAGCGTCGAAAGTACACGTATTAAGAAATGGTATAGTTATTTATTCAGGTGAATTATCTTCACTTAAAATAAAAAAAGAAGATATCAAAGAGGCTCGTGAGGGACAAGAATGTGGAATAACTATCAAAAACTTTAATGATTTGAAAGAAAATGATATCATTGAAGCATACAAGGTAGAAGAGGTGAAATAGTATGGCAAAAGATATTAAACTAGAAAGAACACAATCTACAATCCTAAGAGAATTAAATTTGATCTTACAAAGAGAGTTTCCAGATAGTGAATATGTAAAAACTCTATCAATTCATGAAGTTAGATTATCTAGTGATATGAGTCACGCAAAGATTTTTTACTCATTTTTAGATATAAATGCAGATAAAGAAGAAGTTCAAGAAGAAATCAATGATTACCTTAAAGAAATCAGAATGATTCTTGCAAGTAAAGTTGAAATGAAATCAGTTCCTGAACTAGTTTTTGAATACGATAAATCTTTGGAAAATGCTAACAAAATTGAAGAAATTTTGAAGGACATAAAATAATAACGATAACATATTTGTTTTAAAAAAAATCTAACCATAAATTAAATCGTAATGATTAATTTCCAGTTAGATTTTTTTGTTTATAATCGTTTGTTTAAATATAAATTTATGTTTTAAACTTTGATACAATGAACTGAATTCTATTAGTTGTGAGTGTGAATAATATAATAGCAAATAAGTCAAAAACCATTAAGCTAATTCATGTATTAACAAAGACGAACATTCCATATAATGTGTCTTGTTCAATGGCTGCTCTACCCAAAGAAAGCAAAGCAGAAAAGAATGGTTGAACAAATAAAATTATTGTTCCAGCACAAACTGAACACATAACTTTATATATTCGACTTTCAACATAATATATTCTAAAAATTTTATCAAATAACAATCAAAACATTAGGACCCAAATCATTAGACCTAATGATGATGTAAACCTAAATAAAGGGCTTAATCCCCAAATTAAAAATTGTAATAATCCATCTAACAAACCTGTTATCATACCCCAGTATACGCCAACTACTTGAAAGCTTATAGCTATCACAAAATATTTTAATACAAATCCCAAATTTATAGTTGTTAATGGGAAAGGTATAATTACATTGATTAAGCTAACAGCTGTAGAAATACTTAGTAACAAACTGACAAGGGCTATATTAAGTGTTTCACTCTTAACTCTTGCTCGTTTATTTAATTTAGAAAGTTTGCTGATTTCATAATCTAAGTCGATATTATCTAAATCATAACTTATCTTATCTTGAACAGTTATTTTTTGATTATCAACCTCTTGATTTATGTCATCAGTATTTTTCATTTTAATCTCCATTCTAATTAAATTTATTAAATAGAATTCAATTCATTTATTCACCTCGATAATTATTATATAATATTCTAAATAGGAGATAACAAAATGCATAGTTTTTTTTTGGAAGAAAAATTTGATGATAAGTTTGTTATCAAAGGTGACGATCTACATCATCTTAGAAATGTCGTAAAATTAAAGACAGGGGAAGAAATTTATTGTATTTTTGAGGAAAAAAAATATTTATGCGAAATATTTAATGTAACTCAAGATGAATGTACAGCAATTATAAAAAAACAACTTTCTGCCCAAAAATCATTAATGACCACTAACTTAATTGTTGGAGTAATTAGAGAACAAAAATGAGATTTAATCTTACAAAAAGCAACTGAGTTAGGGATTGATAATATTTATCCTGTTATTTTTTCAAGAAATGTTGTTAACATTGATCCAAAAAAAGAAGAAGGTAAATTATCTCGCTGGCAAAATATTTGTGTTGAAGCTGCAAAACAATCTAAAAGATTAACTATCCCTAAAATACATTCGATAATAAGAGATATCAATAAGATCAATAATATCAACTCTGATCTAAAACTAGTTGCTTGAGAACAAGAGAATGAAAAGAGTTTCAAACAATTTCTAAAAACTAATTGAGAAACTATCAACATAATTATTGGACCAGAGGGCGGAATTAGTGAAAATGAAATATCAAAACTACAACAAATGAATTATAGGACAGTATCGCTCGGTGATAATATTCTAAGAGCGGAAACTGCCGCTATTTATGCGCTTAGTGCGATTGTTTATGAAAAGAATGATTAATTAAGTATTGAGATGAGGTAAACTATGTTTGAGAAAAAACAAAGTCTTTCTGTTACAACGGATATAAAATTGATAAACAAACAGTTAAAGACAGTTTCTTTACCTAATGAACTAAAAAGGTTTATCGATAAAAATATCAGGTTCATTCAAAATGAGCTTAAGAAATATGTAAGAATAAAAAAACATGGTAGTTATGCTATCAAGAATGTTTTTAATTTTGACAATCCTTTCAAAGTCGACTTGTTAGCTATAAAATATGTAAGCAAGAAAAATTATTTTGTCTATGAAAATGAAATAAAAACAAAAGATCATTTTTTTGATTGTGAAATTTGTAAAGTGAACGAAATTGTACTTAAGGCACTAAGAGATAAATATCGCATTAATGATAATATAAATGTTGGCTATTTTATTAAAAAATATCCGGCTAAATACATCAAAAACGAATTCATTTATCATACAGATTCAGTCAAAATAGATTTTATTAAAGAAAATAAAATAGTTTTTTCGATAATTATACGTGGTGCTCTTACTCACAATGAATATCCTTTAATCATTTGTAGTAGAAATCAGTATTCAAAATCTTTTTCACTAAACTTTGTTAAAACTTATAAAATACTAAACAAACTAACCCTAAGAAAACTTGAAATATTATTCTTTTATATAAGGTTAAACTTTCGAGAAAAATATACTGCCAAACAACGTTGATTTATAAAACTAAAAATAATGGAAGATTTGCAATGGAATCTGATTAATAATAATTATTTTAAAGACTGATTAGCATATGCTTTCTATCAACTTTTTCCTAAAAATAAAATTTTAGATGAGTTATTTGAGACTAAGAATATATATTATAAGAAAAGTAAACCATTTGATAAGTTATATTCTTTAGTAAAACTCAAGAATTTAAAATGAGTATATAATAATAGTTATTCTAGTACAAAAAGTTTTTTGGAAAAATATATGAAAATGGCTGAAACCTTTTTTGAAGATGGTAACGAAAAAAACGATATTTTATTCTGATATGATACAACACCATATTTAAAAAATACAACTGGAAATTCTAATATAACTATGAAAAAAAGAAAAAAATTATATGATGATTTAGAGATACGTATAGTTACCAAAAACGTTTATCCATCAGATAATAATATTGGTTTATTTCTTGTTTTTATAAGTTTTTATAAATACGATATAAATTTAGGAGAGATTTTTAATGTCTAAACCAAATCTATGTGCCCAATGAAAGATAGCTATAAATAAAAATTTATCCTTAAATAAAGAGTTAATCAATTACATTAAGGAAAGTTATTTTGAGATTAAAGCTACTACGGATAATTCAGATTATCACTTTGAAAAGCTAGGTGACTTTCGTTATAACTCTTATATTTTAAATGATGATGTAATAGATTTAGATCTTGCTTTGATAAAATACATAACTTATAACTCTTTTGATATGAAAAAAGCTCATGATGAAGTATTAGATTTCTTTAAAAAACTTCCTCATAAGTTTTCTATCAAAAGAAACGATAACTATATAGTTATCTCAACTCAGTTTAAAAATATAAAAATATATTTTAGAATAATTCTGATGATTAGAAATCATGACTCTAAAAATTATATTGATTATGCAAATCGAAATGGGAACATAAAAAAAGATTATTGTTCAAAATTAACAAATGATTTTATTAAAGCTAATAATATTAGTAACGGAGTCTTGTTTAAGTTCAAAAAACTATTAAATTTTATTCTTGGTGGACAATTTAAGTACACCTATAATATCGATTATGCGATTATCACTTGATTTTATGAATATTTATGTAGAACAATAAATACTTATGTAGAGAGTAAAACTGCAAGGGAAGGGTCTAGTTTTAATATTGATCAATTTATGAATAGAAAGAATTTAAAAAAATGATTTGCTAAAGAGATAAAAATTAATAATTTATTCTATTTTATACTTATAAAGTTTCAAGATACTAATACTTATTACTTCAATAGTTTAGAGTTTGAAGATTACGAAATCTTTCAAGGTGTTTCAAGGTATTCTCTAAATACAAAAACTTCATTTAGACAACCAATCACATATTTTGATGGCTTTAGAATTTTTGACTTGGAAAACTATGATGATCTTAATGATATATCATCAAAATACTCTAATAGCGATGGATATTCAAAAGTTTCTTGGGACAAGGCTAAAAGTGATGGTAAAAGATACTTTGTAAGCCCAAAAATTATTACAGGATTTTCTAATTATGCAATGTTTAAAAAATGATTCACAAAATTAGGAGCTTCTTTATATACTAAGTTATCAGATGATTTGAAAAAAGACATTAGAACTAAATATCAAAGAGAAGCTATGGAAGATCTTAATATAATTGCTCATAATTGATTAACAAGTTATCAAAACAAAATAAGTTATTTAATACCTTATTTTGATAAAAAATATCCATTCAACTCGCAAGCTAATTTCGACATAACTATAAAGGCAATTCTTACAATACTAGAAAAAATCAACCCAGAAGATTGGATTATTGAAAATGATAATTAAGAAAAAAACAACCTAATTTAAGGTTGTTTTTACTTATCTTTTTGCTTCATTAGGTCATTTCTTCGCTTGATATGAACATTTTCAGCTGTTTTTCCAATATGTCTATAAAGATCTCTACTAGCTTTTATTCTCAATTTTTTCAATTCTTCATCACAAAACACTCATGTTAATCAAATGATATGAAAATGTCTTAAATACTTTAATTCTCTTTCATCATACATTTCATAACTAAGTTTATATGCTTCACTTTGAGCATAATCCACTCATTTTTGTGGGTCAATGTTTTGATTATAGGTTTCTTTAGCCAATTGTTGGTAAGATAAAGCTTTTTTAACAATTATGTCTTCAAGTGATTGAATTGTATTTGCTACTTCACTAACAACTGCTTGATCAAAATCATCAAAAGAGTTGAACTGATGTTTGGACAAGTAAAACATTTGAGTGCTCAAATTACTTACAGGATTTGCTCCTCCACCTAAATTTTCTTTTTCGGCAATAGTTTTAAATTCTGCTTCGATTTCACGATAAAAATCTGATTTTATACGCACAATATCACCCCGCCGCTTATCAATTGTAAATATTATAACATAAATATGACCATTTTTCCTTTTCAAATAGGACAGTAGAGGGTATAATTAAGTTAAATATGATTAGACAACTTGGAGGTATTTATGTCTCAAAAATCAGGTATTTATTTAATAAATAAACCAAGCGGTATAACTTCAAATGATCTAATACAAAAATTAAAAAGAAAATTCCAAATAAAGAAAATTGGTCATGCAGGTACATTAGATCCATTGGCGACAGGGATAATGGTAATACTTGTTAACCAAGCTACTAAAATATCAAATTACTTATTGAGTAAAGATAAGATTTACAATGTTACAATGAAATTATTTATTCAAACAGATTCTGACGACATCACTGGAGCAGTATTGAAAGAAGAAACACCAAGAAAGTTCAGTAAAAAAGAAATTACTGATGTTGTCAATAAATACGATGGATATATGTATGAACAATATCCACCAATCTATTCTGCTGTTAAAGTAGAGGGTAAGAAGTTATACGAATATGCAAGAAATAATCAATCTGTTGAAATAAAACCTAGAACCGTGACGATAAATAGTTGTAAGCTTTTAGATTATAACTCAAAACTAGGAACAATTAAGCTTAGTGTTAGTTGTAGTAAGGGAACTTACATAAGAAGTTTGGTAAAAGATATTGCAAAAGACTTATCAACAATTAGTACAGTCAAGGAGTTAGAAAGACTGGCTTCTGGTGAGTTCTTCTTAACTGAAGCAAAAGCTATTGAGGAAGTGACTGAGAACGATATCATCTCTATCTATGATGGATTAATTCAAAATAAACAAGCTCTGATAGAATACCATAAAATTGAAGATATAAAACAAGGTAAAGCTATCACATTAGTTAATATAAACGTTCCAATTGTTTTTATAATTGATGACAAAAAAAATGTCATAGCAATATATCGATGAGTGGCACACCAACTTTATGCATGTCAAAGAGGATTATGAGAAGTTGAAGATAAGGCAATTTTAACAGACGCTGAAAGGTCAAATTTTAATGGTATTAATTAACTCCAACCTTGAAGAAAAAGAAAATTTTAGTTTTCAAAAGGGGACTGTAGTTTGTATCGGTTTTTTCGATGGATTACATAAATACCATCAAAAAATTTTAAGTAGAGCTCAAAAAATAGCCCAAAAATATGATCTTGATTGAGGTGTAATTACATTTTCAAAAAAAATAAGAGATTATTTAAGGAATAAAAATACTATCATTCAATCAAATCACATAAAATATGATTTAATTTCATCTTCCTACAAACCAAATTTTATTCTTGAGATTCAAGTAAACGATAAAACAATCGCCACCTCAAAACAAGAATTTATTAATTTTTTAAAAGATAAGGTTCTTGTAGAAAAGATAATTGTAGGAAGTGATTTTACTTTTGGACACAAGAGTTCAGGAAATGTTTCAGATTTAATAAATTTTTTTAAATCTGAAAATATAATTATATACAGACGATGTGAAAAGTACTCAACATCGAACATCAAATATTATTTAAAAAATGGTTTGATAAGGAAAGTTCGGAGACAAATCAAACGGGATTTAGAAATTGAAATCATTCGTAATTCGAACAAAAAAAATATGTTTTCAATAGTTGATAGCAATTTAGAATTGAGAGAAGGAACTTATAAAATTGAAATTGATAACAAAATGTTAAAAGTTCAATATATTAATAATTTTTTTAAAATCGATAATCTAATGCACTCTAAAAAATATTGCATAAAAATATTAAAATTTTATAAAAAATAAAAAAATTTGCTATAATTATTCGGTATTGATGTTTTTACATTGCTATGATTTTCCCTAAATTATAGCTTTGTTTAAACTTTTTCAATCAAGTTTAAAAGGGGAAAGAAATATGGTTTCAAAAAAACAAAAAGAAGATATTCTAAACGAATTTGGTAGCAATCCAAAAGATACTGGAAAAGCAGAAGTTCAAATTGCTTTGCTTACAACAGATATATCAAACCTTACTGAACATTTGTCTGTTCATAAAAAAGATATAACTTCAAGAAGAAGTTTATTAAAAAAAGTTGCTAAAAGAAGACACTTACTAAACTTCTTATTAAAAAAAGATGTTGAAAGATACAAATCAATAATCGAAAGATTAAAAATAAGAAAATAACCTTTAAAAAAGGTTTTTTTTATCTTTTATTATTATAAAATATTTAAAATCGAGGTAAAAAAAATGAACGAAGTTTATGTTAATTTCAGTGCTCTTGCATTAAATGTTGAAGTTTACAACGAAAAACGCAAGTTGATTTTCAAAAAAAGGAGACCTAACTATGAGTTTTTATACGATTATAACAATCGTATAATCGTAGAGAATATTATCCCTGAAATCTATGATATATTTGATGAAGTGTTGAAAAACAATCCGAGAGATACGAAAGTCTTTTTATCATCATTTGGTCATAGTTTGATCCTTTTGGACAAAGATAAGAGACCAATTGATAAAGGATATTGTCCAATTGATAATGTTTCATCCAATGTCGAACAAAATCTAAAGAAAAAACTTAAAAAAATAAACGGATTGATAAATGGTGGATATTTACCTATATTTAAAATTAAAAATGCAAATTATGAGAATCTTAGCGAATGAACAACGCTGAAGGGATGAATTTTAATCAATTTAATTCAAGAAAATATTATAGAAATAACAGATGCTTCCTCAAGTGGATTCTTAGATTACAAACAAAGGTGTTTCTCAGAAACAATTATGAAATTGGTTGATAAGAAAAATCTGATTTACCCTAGTATTTCCAAAAAGGATATAAATTACAAATTTGAATATAAGGGTTATAACTTTTTGATAGGCACTGGAATTTCTGAAGTATATGCTAAACATCTTGCAATTACCAAAAAAGAAAATAATATATCCTCGGCTATTGATGACTTTATTTGTTCGAAAGTAATCGTGAATAAAGCTATACAAGTAGATGACAAATTAGATTTCTGTTATCCAATTACAAATGGTAAATATATTTACGGGTATTTTTCAAAAAACGGAATCAATAACATAAAATTTGTTCTTTCTCAATTGGATATAGATTATGAGAAATTAAATGAATTAGATTTCTCAGACTCAACAATAGAAGATGGACAAGTATCATTTTTTAAAGAAGATGATTACTTGTTGTATCAACAAAAAGTTTTAACTTACAATTTTACAAAAAATACAATCTTCACAATAATCTCTCAAATTGTAGACAAAGTTAATGACTTTCGAACAAATATTGAACTGAAACTTAACAAAAAATGCCAATTATTTATAAGTGGTAAAGGGTTAAAAATCAAAGATATCAACAATCAATTAAAGAACTTATCAAACAATAATTTCACTTTTAAAGAAGTGGAAGAAGCAAATCCAATTAATGGTATGAAAGAGTACTTTAAGAAAAACTAACAATTTCCTTAAAAAATTCTGAAAACAATTAGAGTGCTAAATAGAAAAAAACTATTTTTTGGTGTATAATAGTAATATGTTTTGGTGTTCCAAAAAAGAATATTAAAATGATTATGTTTTAAGACTAGAAAGATGGTGCTAAAAATTATGGCAAATACAACAAATAAAGGACCAGAAATAAAAGCAGTTAAAAGAGCTGCCTCTAATGCAAAAAGATCACAACATATCCAAACAAGAAAAAAAGTTACTGATCCAAAACCAAACAAAATTGTTAATAAATTAATTAAGTTAACAGAAGGTCAAGAAAAATTTATATGAGAAAAAGCAGACCCAGTATCAGCAACAAACTCAGCTATATATAGAAAAGATGTAGCGGGAGCAATTATTAAACACAATGAATACGGTTTAGAATCTGAATTCGGTTGAGTTCATGCACTAGTTGATCCAGAAGGTGAATACGATGATGTAAACAACATTGTGGCATTGCACTGAATGAATGCTAAAATTAAGCGTAAAGCTGGTGAACCTTGGGTTGCTGCAGTTACTGGCGCTAGAGAAATGCAACAAATTTATAACTACATGAAGGAAGTAAAAGTTCCTGGTGATGCATTGGATAAAGCAAGAAAAACTGTTTTGTTCCAATCATCAGTTGTTGAACCAAAAAAAATAAATATTGAAATTAGAAAAGCTCCTTTATCTAAGAAATAATAAAAGATATCCCCGAGAGGGATATTTTTTATATTATAATTATTTTGTCCTTTGGGACACCAAGAATATTTGTTATTCTTACGTTTGCGTGAGTGTCCAAAACCGCTCTATAAATTAGTATTTCCTATCTCATGCATTTCATAGCGGGTGGAAATATTTTTTTTGTTTTTTTAATGAAAATTAAAATTTAATAGTTGTTAAAAAAACAAAAAAAGGAGGTTAACTTGTCAAAAATAGTCGTTATTGTTGGTCCAACCGCATCAGGTAAAACTGATTTGTCAGTCATACTAGCACAAAAATTTAATGGAGAATGTATCAATGCAGATTCTACCCAAATTTTTCAAGGTACAGATATTGCAACTAATAAAATATCAGAAAGTGAAATGCAAGGCATTCCACATCATTTATTCTCAATAAAAAAAGTTAATGAAAGTTATAGCGTTGCTGATTACCAAAGAGATGGTCGAAAGATAATAAATGAGGTATTAGAACGAGGAAAACTACCGATTATTGTTGGTGGCACTGGACTTTTCATTAATGCACTTATAATGAACTATAATTTTAATAGTAAAGAACATATTCCTGATTTTGAAAATAAATATAGTAATTTGGATAATCAAGAATTATGAAATGTATTGGAAAAAGTTGATAAAGAAGCAGCTCTTTCAATACATCCAAACAATAGATACAGAGTTTTAAGAGCGCTTGAAATTTTCGAAATAAATGGACAAGTAAAATCAACGATAATAAAAAATAATAAACATATGTTTTATGACGAAGTAATTATTATTGGTATTGAACCAGATAGGAAACTTTTACATAAAAAAATTGAAGATAGGGTTTTAAAATTAGTCGAAAAAGGTTTATTCGAAGAAATAAAAAAAGCATGATCAGATAATAATTACAATGAGACTTCGCAAGCTTTGAAGTGTATTGGTGGACCAGAAATTCTATCTTATCTAAAAAATGAAATCAATTATGAAAGATGTATTGAATTGATGCAAAGAAATAATAGAAGATATGCAAGAAGACAATTAACATGGTTTAAAAATCAATTTGAGGACGTAAAATGATTTAATCATGATTATCAAAACTTTCAAGTAATGACTGAAAATGTATCAAATTATATACATTTGAAGTTAAATAATTTATAATAAAAAAAATGAGGCGATATTATGATTTCAATGTATGAACGTGTAGAAAACCTAATCAAAGATAACAGAAATACCACTTTTAAAATTATAGCTAAACAGTTATTACTTGATTTCCAGCAAGGGATATTTAAATCACAAAATGAACTTGCTGAAACTTGTTTTGTTTCATTGGCAACAATTACTCAATTTTCTAAAGCAACCTTGTGTGAAGGTTACAAAGAATTAACAATCCGTTTGAAAATAGAATACGAAAACACTCTTGGTGGTAATCGTCATGATGCACCAAAAAAAATAGATTATGAGAATCTTGATTTGACCAACTTTGAGGCTATTAAGACCTGAGTTTATGAGTCTTCTGATTTCATTTTAAATTTCTCAAAAATTATTAATAAAAGAAGAAAATTGTGAATTGCACCTTCGTTTCAATCAATGCAATCAGCAGTTTATCTTCAAACAATTTTAAGAAATCAAGGCATTGAAGTTCATATAATGGATAGTTCTATCAATCTTGAAATTGTAAGACATATTGATTTTAAAAATGAAGTTGTTTTAATTCTTTTCACAGGGAGAGATACTGATACACTTTCTAGAATGCTTGACTTCTTAAAAATTTTGACTGCTCATGTATTTATTATCACAACACAAAACCACATAACAGAAATTCCAGACGATAGTAGATGAGAAAAACTTATGGTTAATTATCCTATAAGCACAAATGATTATCGATACCGTTCAATTGCAATGATGATATTGTTTTTTCTAATCTCAGAAAAAGTTTTTTTAAATGCTAAAATAAAATAATTATTATTTTATTTACAATTATTTATTTTATTTGGTGTATTATTGTTTGTAGGTTGCTAACATAAAAAAAATATCAAAAAAGTTTTAAAATTTATTGACACAAATGTATTAATGATATATTATCTACTTGTGTTTGATTCGCGGGTGTAGTTTAATGGTAGAACTTCAGCCTTCCAAGCTGACTGTGAGGGTTCGATTCCCTTCACCCGCTCCATTATGAAAGTTAACCTCAATATGAGGTTTTTTTATTTATTAATTGGAAAGGTAAGTTATGAAAGAAAATAAAAAGCAAATAAATTTTATAAGAGAGTTTAATAATGATAGAACTAACTTTTTATTAAGTATTTTATTCGTATCTATCGAATCACTGATCCCTGGAATCACAATTTGAATTCTTGTAGGGTTTGATTTTGGTGTAACAATGAACCAAAATTTACCACAACCAGTAATCGGTTTTGTTGCACTTATTTGTTTTGTTTATTTTCTTTATACTTTTTTATCTACAACAATCTTTTATTTTTGTAAATTTCATAAAGCTGATAACTTTACATTCTCGATCACAATTACCGTAGCAATAATAACTGTTATTTTGATTGGATATAAGTTACCTAATAAAAATGTTTGAATTCTAGTCAAATTCATAATAGTGGTAGTGGCAATTATATTAAGCATGAGTATTTCTGTTTTTACTACATTAGTTTTTAAAAATTATGAACTTCGACGAAAAGAAAATTTAGAGATCATGTACAAAGCATGAAAAAATGGTGACAAAATACCAACTAATAAAGAGATAAAATTAAGAAGGTACGAAACTTACATCTTCAAAAAAAATAAGAGACAAGAAGATTTACAAAAGTTTAAACAGGAACTAGATTATAAAATCAACAAACAACTAGAAGAACGTGAGAACAAAAAAAATCAAAGAATCAAAAATATAAATGATAAACTTGATGAAAAAGAAAATAAAAAAAGAAATAAAAAAAATAGTAACTTTAAATAGTTACTATTTTATATCTTTTCTTTCTTTAAGTACTTTGTATTTTATTTTTGCAATTTTGTAATATATTTTTTCCTTAGTTTTTTCATACATATAATTAGCTCATAAAGTCCACAATAAATCTTGATATTTGATAACAAAGTTTAAAATATGCATTTCATTTTTCTTTAAAATCCCCTCATTTAAACATTCTTCAATAAAAATATTAACAAAGTCATCGTTACTAGAACAAGTTTCTGTAATGAAACTTGCTATATCAAAGAACTTATTATTTAACATAACGAAGTCGTAATCTATCAATATTAACTCTTGGTCATTAATTAAGATATTTCCTGGAACCAAATCATTATGACTAATAACTTGTTCCAAGTTATCGATGATTTTCAAATTTTGCTTAATTAATTCATATTCTTGAGTTAAGTTATAAAACATTGTTTTGATACCATTATAAAAAAAATCTAAAAAAAACTCATAATCAAAGTTTTTTATATTTTTTTTATTGACATCAACTTCATGCATTTCCTTAATAGCTGATGCAACCATTTTGAGATGATTTTCTTGAAGTCCAAGTTCCTCTATTGCAAAGTGATTTGTTAAAATTTGAAATTTTGAGGTTAGTTCTCCATTTTCAAATGAAAAAGCTGCAGGTTTTAACATAATTTTTTGATCAGCATCGATAAACTCTAATAATACGTTTTTTTCATTTTTCTTATCTAGATACTCTATGGTTATTGGTTTCGATTTTTTAACTATGTAGCCTTTTTCAACAGTTATATCATTTGTTAACCCCTTGTAAGTTTTTTTCATTTTTGCCACCTCAAGTTAATGTTATTCTATATAATCTAAAAAAAGAGGGAAATATGAAAAAAATATGAATGGCAACTAATAATGAAGGAAAAATAAAAGACTTTAAAACTATACTAACTGATTATGAAATTAAGACTTTAAAAGACTTGGATAATAATATTGATATTCCTGAGAATGAAAACACTTTTGAAGGCAACTCATTAGCAAAAGCAAAGTACTTAGCTAAAATTGTTAATGAAAAAGTTATAGCAGACGATTCTGGAATTTGCATTGATAATCTTGATAATTTTCCAGGGGTTTATTCTGCAAGGTGAGCTAAACCATTGACTGATTGGTCCAAGATAAACGATAAGTTATTATCTAAATTAGAAGAAGCAAATTTATTGGCACCAAATGACAGAAAAGCTCACTTTATTTCATGCATCACATTTTTAGATGAAAAAAACAATATTCATAAAACATTTGTTGGTAGAGTTGATGGCATTATATCATTCGAGCAAAAAGGCGAAAATGGTTTTGCATATGATAAGATATTTATTCCTAATGGTTATACTAAGACTTTTGCGGAAATGACATTTGAAGAAAAAAACTCTATATCACACAGACGACAAGCAATCGAACTGATGAAAAATTTTTTAAAAGAATATAACAAAGAAAATTAATATGTAGAAAAACCTTGAAACTTGTTAAAATATTAATAAGTAATTCGAAAAGTTATTAAGATATTTTATAATGATAATCGTAGAGAGTTTCTAGCTCTCTTTTGTTTTGGAGGAATTATGCGTAAATTAAATGTTGTTTTATATGAACCAGAAATAGCTGCAAATGTTGGGGCAATTATGAGAACATGTGCATTAATTGGGGCTAAATTACACTTAATCGAACCTTTTGGTTTCGTATTTGATAAAAGAAATTTTCTTAGAAGTAGTGCAAATAATTTTGAAGGGTGCGAGTTTGCTAGATATGAAGATTGAGATGAGTTCATCAACATAAATCAACCAAAAGAATTATTTTTTATGACTAGATATGGAAAAAAACCGCCATCTTCTTTTGATTTCAAGGTAATATCTGAAAGCATATTTTTAGTTTTTGGTAGAGAATCTACTGGAATTCCAACAAATATTCTAAAAGAGAATCTTGAAAGATGTTTTAGAATCCCTATGTTATCAACTGGTAGAAGTTTGAATATTGCAAATAGTGTAGGGATAGCATCTTATGAAGTATTAAGACAATGAGATTATGAAGGTCTTAGCCTAGTAGAAGTTGAAAAGGGCGAGGATTATTTAGAAAGATAAATTATAAAAAGGTATAATCAAAAAGCGAGGTAAAAAATGAAATTTTCAGATTTTGGATTTAAAAAATTCTTAAATGATGCATTAGAAAAAATAGGATTTGTTAGTCCTACAAAAATACAAGAAAAGGTAATACCTTTACTTAAAAAACATAAATCAGTGATTGCTCAATCACATACAGGGACTGGAAAGACACATTCATTTTTACTACCTATTTTGAACAACATTGATTATGCAAGTAAAAAAACACAGTTTGTAATAGTTACGCCAACTAGAGAACTTGCAAGACAAATTTATAAAAATGTTAAAGAGTTATTAGAATTTAACTCTGAAAGCTCAGTTGCCTTGTTTGTTGGAGGAGATGACTTCGAGAAACAAACTATATCTTTAAAAAATAAACAACCATTAATAGTGGTTGGGACACCAACTAGGTTAAAAAACTTGTATGAGCAAAATGCTTTGCAAATTACAACAGCTAAAAATGTCGTTATCGACGAGTGTGATATGATATTTGACCTAGGTTTCATTGATGAGTTGGACTTCATATTATCTAAAATGAATGAGAATGTTTCAATAAGTTTATTTTCAGCAACTATTAGTAATGGTTTGAAACCATTTCTATCAAAATATCTTTCTAAAGCTATTTTTATAGAGAGTACTGAAAAAAAACCAAGTAATAAAAATATTGAACACGTTCTAGTATGAACAAAAAACAAAGAAAATAAAGATGTACTTAAAATAATCGTAGATTCAATCAATCCATATATTGCAATGATTTTTGTAAATAAAAAAGATCAAATAAAAGAAATAATTTCATGACTAAATGAGTTTGGTATAAAAAATGTTGGTGAATTACACGGAGATTTAGATGCTCGTGTAAGAACAAATATGCAAAAGAGAATCCAAAATATGGAGTTTAAATGAATAGTTGCAAGCGATGTTGCATCCCGTGGTATGGATATTGATGGTGTTAGTCATATAATTTCGATAGATTTACCAAAAGAATTGGAATATTATGTTCACAGGAGTGGAAGAACAGGTAGAAATAACTATACTGGTCAAAGTTACATTTTATTTAATTCAAATAACCAACACCAAATCGATACTTTGAAATCAATGGGGTTCACTTTTACAAATAAAAAACTTGTACAAAACGATTTAGTTGAAATAACTCAAAAAAGTAAAAAGAAAGTTATAAATAAAAATAATCCAGCTAACATCGAAGAACAAAAAATAATCAGCAAATATAAAGCTAAATCAATTAAACCTGGATACAAAAAGAAACGTAAGGCAGAAATCGATAAAATTAAGAAAGACATCCGAAGAAAACATATTAAAGAATCAATTGCTAAAATTAAAAAAGCAAAATACAAAAAAAGACGTGAAGATTTGTTTGACAATTAAAAAATTACAATATTAAAGTTTAAAAATGAACTTATATGTTCTATAATCATAATATTTAAAGGGGAGCAATTATGGATATAACAGAAAGAATTAAAAAGCTGATCGAGGTACTTTCTTATCAAGTTTATGAAAAAGAAACAATTTTCAAATTAGCAATGTTAGCACTCTTGGGTGAAGAGTCTATTTTTTTACTAGGTAAGCCAGGTATAGCAAAGTCGCTTATATCTCGTAGAATGAAATTCGCAATTAAAAACGGGAAAAATTTTGAGTATTTGATGAGTAAATTCTCAACTCCAGAAGAAATATATGGTCCTATTGATCTTAAGTTACTTAAAGAAGGAAAATATGTTAGAGTTATTGATGGTTTCTTACCATCAGCTAATGTTGGATTTTTAGACGAAATTTGAAAAGCTGGACCAAGTATTCAAAATACACTTCTTACAATTATTAATGAGAAACTTTTTAGAAATGGACCAAATGATATTAAGGTACCTTTGAAATTATTAATTTCAGCATCAAACGAACTACCAGCAGAGGGTGAAGGATTAGAAGCCCTTTTCGATAGATTCATTATTAGATACATTGCAGAGGGTTTAAAAAGTGAAAATAACTTTGATGATCTATTAAATTCAGATTCTGCATTAGATGTTGATGTTGATCCAAGTCTACAAATCTCAATTGTTGAATTAGAGGCTTGAAAAAAACAATCTAGACAAGTCAATATGAGTAGAAAAACTTTAGACTTTATACACTATTTCAGAAAAAAAATGCAAAAAGACACAAATGGAGAAGCTTATATATCAGACCGTAGATGAAAGAAAATAGCTGGTTTGATGAAAACAAGTGCATTTTTTAATGGAAGAGGGGAAACTGACATCCCAGACTTATTCGTTATTCCTTTTTGTATATGAGATAATGAAGAACAAGAAAAAACCTATAAAGAAATCTTTTTCCAAGCATTTTTGGATCAGTTTGGTTTAGATTGAAGAAATGAAAAAAGAAACTTATTAAATCAACTTGATACAATTAACTCTCAAATTGGTCAAGTAGAAGCACAATATTTAAGATTAACTCCATACGACTCTCCCTTTAGAGGAAAACTTATTGGTACCTATTACTTAATTAACTTTACAGACGGTGGTGACAACTACAGATATTGTTTTATTTCCGCTGCTGACTGAAATAAAATAAGTAAATTAACTAGTGAATCTTTCGAAGTGGAACTACACTTTGGACCAAACATAAATAAATATGTTGGTAGCCAAGTTACATTAGTTAAATCTTACAAATCTGATCAAATACTTTTTGTTAATGAAAACAAAAAGTATCAAGTTCAGAATGATAATCCTGGAGAATTTAATAATCAAATGATAACTTTAAGTCAAGAAGTTCAAGAAGTTGAAAAAAAAGTCTTAGAAGTTTCAAAGAAAATGTACAAAGAATATAAAAAATATACAGGTATGAATTGTATTTTCTTTGAAGATATTTATAACGAAAAAATATCTGAAGCATTTGATACTTTTAATAAGAAAACTTCTAACGAAGAAAAATCAGACATCGAAATTGAACAATATTAATCGTTAAAAGAGGGTGGCATTATGGAATTTGATATAGAAAAACCTAAAAGTGAAATAAACAAAGAGCTTGAAAAGTTAAGAAAGAAAGATCTTCACAACAGCGAATTTTTGTTATTCAAAAAAAACCATGAACATGCCGCAGAGCAATTAGATGATAAAATTAATAATTTTTATAGCGCCTCTAAAATGTCGACTATCAATCAAATAAAATTACCTGAACCAATTAGAAAAGAAATTGTCTATTACAACTTTATTTCCGATAAATATGATGAAGTAAGTTTTGCTAAGAATATCAATGTAATACAAACAAAGTTGATGGAGTTTGACTCTCCATTTTCAACATATATTGATACAATGAAATGAAAAATTGATAATGGCTATGTTGAACTAAGAGGACGCGAATGGTTAACTGAATTTTTTAGTACTTGAACATTTATGTTAACTAAAAGAATAATAGATTTTCGTATGAAGACTGTCGAAGATTTGCGCTATAACTATTTAGTTGAAATTTATTCTATAATAAAAAACTACGGAAAGTATGCCCGTATTTATAAAACTATGTATGACGTTTTTGGTAAGGTTGCAAATATCGAAGATGAATTAAAAAATCAAAATATAGAATCAATCTCTAGATTCACTGAGTTCCTTTTTAAAGATCCATCAATTCTAAAAATTGCCGAAATGCTTGGTAGGCTTAATGGTGAAGATGACAAAATGGAAGTAAACATTACTGAACAAATAACAACTTACCCTACAGAAGTTAAATTACCTTATAACCCAGAAGAGTTAGTTGGTATAACAATGTCAAAAGATATTGAAAGATTATTACCAATGGAGCTTGCAAATCTTTTTGATGAAGATTTAGAAATTATATTTTTTAAAAAGTTTGTTGAATCACAATTACAATCATTTTTGTTTGAGTCAAATGAAAGAATTATTGAGCATGAGATTGAAGAGGTTGAATACGAAGCTCCAATTCCATTAGAACAAGGAAAGTTTATAATTTGTATAGATACTTCTAGTTCGATGGAAGGTGCTGGTGAATATATCGCCAAAGCATTATCAATGGCGGTTGCAAAAGTAGCTTTAAAAGAAAACAGGGATTTAATTTTTTTAAACTTTGCAAATCAACATGTTGAAGAATTCGTTGTCAAAGCAAGAAATGTAAATATTAAAAAAATGTTAGAGTTTCTTGCAAATTCATTTTATGGTAGAACAAACTCTGTTCCTGCTTTTCAAAAAGCAATACAAAAAATGACAACCGAAGAATTTAAAAGAGCTGATCTTCTAATGGTTTCAGATTTCATGATGGATTCTGTTCCAAATAAAACTAGACTACAAATTGCTAATTTAAAAGAAAACTATAATAGATTTCATTCCTTAGTGGTTGGTACAATGCCAAATGTTGAAACACAAGAAGTTTTTGATAATGTTATGTACTATGATCCTAACGACCCTTATGCAACTCAACAAATTGTAAAATCATTAAATGAAACTTTAAGAGACCTAAGAGAACTTAAAGAAGAAGAAGTTGCTTATCGTGATGAGCAATTAGCTGAAATGAATGCTATTAGAGATAAAAAAAGAATGCGAGAAGTTCATAAGACTTCACCAAAATTTAAAAAATTAGAAAAAGCAAAACAAAAAGCTCAAGAGTTAGAGAAAAGAAATAAAGAACTATTTGGTTAAGTTTCTTTGAGGGGATATATATGGAAATTAGAGAAAAAGGAAACTTGATAATTCTTTATTTTGAAAAAAATGAAGATTTGTTTTCAATGCTAAATAATGTCGTTCGTGAATATATGATAATCGATGCAAAAATAACTGGCTTTGGTTTTTTTAAAAGAATGGAGTTTGGTATTCTAACTCAAACAGAACCACTTTTTTTTGGTAAAAGTCTTGTAGAAAAGTTAGTGACAGTATCAGGGGTTCAAGGATTGATTGATAATCGAGATGTCTCAATTATGTTTCACGGAGTTGACGCAGAAAAAAATAACTACAATGGCAAATTATTTTCTGCTGAAACAATTGAGTCGTTTGTTATGACTTTAGATATTTTGAAAACCGAGTAATTAATATTTTTAAAGTAAATAATAATCGTTTAGAAGTTTGTATTTATTTTCCGCAAATAATTATTTGTTGAAAAAAATCAACCCCTTTTATCGATTTTTTAGTATAATAATAATAATCTTTATATATGTTAAACATACTATAGAGGTAAAAAACGGAAATTATGAGGTGACACAAGATGATCGGAATTATTTCGACAGCCTACTTTACAGTTAAAGATCGTCCTGGAATTAGAACGGTAAAAAAATACTGATGAAGAAATATGGTTATTCAACATGTTAAATATAGAGGAAAATTTTTTGTTATAGCTACTATCGGATATGGTAAAGCAAATGCTGCTATGGCAATTACATACTTAATGGAAGAATACCCAGGTTTAGAAACAGTACTAAACGTAGACTTGGCATTATCAACAAACGACAAATTTGATACAACAGATACAGTTATGGCAACTAAATTTATTTATAGAGATGCAGACTTGACTGTTTTCAAAGATATTAAATATGGACAAATTGTTCATGAACCAGAAGCATTTACTTTCAACACTGAATTTGTAAATGAAGTAAAAAACTTCAAACTTGGAGTTTCAGATGGGATTGTAGGAACATCAGATATGTTAATCTACAACTCAAAACAATTTAAAGAAATGGTTGACAAATATGGTCAAACTATTGATGTTATAGATACAGAAGCTGGAGCATTAGCTCAAGTTGCTAAAAAATCTAGTGTAAACTTTGTTGCAATGAAAATTATGTACAACAATGCTTTATCTCCATGAGATAACGATCCACTACACAAATTTAAAATCTATGAAACTGCAAATACATTAAAATACTTATTAGCAAGATTATTCAACTTATTATCATCAAGATATGTGTTAGACTTCACAAAAAACTCAATCGATGAATTAGAAGTAATTAACGAGTTATTTGAATTAGAACACGATTCATGAGTTAAACGCTTTAAGGGTGATGTAGCTTCAATCATTTCAGGTATGGGACCATCAGTTATGTTGGTTGACAAAAAAAGTCTTAAACCAGAAGCACTTGACATTGTTGAAGTTATGAAATCAAAAATTGAGGATGAAGGTCCATCAAAAGTTATTTTAGGAGAAGATGAGTGAAAAAATGCTCCTAAAAAATGATTACGTAAATTAATGTTCTTACAAAATATGCATGTTAATGATGATGAATTATTATGAAATAAATCAGCTAAATATGATGTTAAGAAAAGTAAAATAAACTCAATCGAAGAAGTTTCAAAAGCTATTGCTAAAGCAATTGCAGAACGTTCTCAAGATAAATCTTCATATACTTATGATGGTGCAACAGTTAACAAAAAACACTTGTTAGTAACTGTTGATGCTGCTATCTCTTTCTACATTACTCACAACCAAACTCACGAGTTTGTAGAAGGTAGAAAAAAAGGTTCTAGTCTTGTTGCTAACGAGTTCATTAAACACTTAAATGAACAATTAGCAGATGTTGACTCACCATTTGAAAAAATAGTTGTATACATTAAAGTTCCTGCAATGGGAGCAATCAAAATTCCTGTATTTATCGAAACTAAATCAAAAGCCAACCAACCAGTTGTTTTTGGTGGATTCTCAGCAAAAGATCAAAAAGATTTCACTGTTGTTGATATTACAAGAAATGATTATGACCCATTGAAAGTTGGTTCTTTCAAAGTTACAATTCGTTTGAAAACAAAAGGATAATTACAAAATAAAATCACTTTATGTGATTTTTTTTATTTGTTTATGTTATTTTTATATTAAAGGTGGCCACAATAATGAGTAAAAAAACTTTAATTGATAATGATAAAACGGTTGAACTCGCTTTTGAAGAGTTATTAGAATTATCAACAATGGAGTTAGAAAATTTAAGTTTCAGTATTGAAACTAATTCTAAAAAAACACCACAACCTAATAAAAATTCTTATGATAACTTATCGGGAATTCAAAAGATTATTTTTGACGCGAAAAATAAAAATACTAATATCAAAAAAGAAATAAAATATACGCCAGAGTCTAGTGATGAAAGGGAAATTATAATGCGTGCAAGCCAAAAAGGTAAATCTGCTTATGATTCGGATGTATTAAGAGAATTGATATTAAATCGACAAAAACAAAAAAGAAACTCAAATAATTTGTCAAGTTTAATAAATGATGTTAAAAAAAATAAAGATGACTATAATAAATAAAAAAAATATTAAAACATAAATATTTATAATACAATACTTGTAAATAAAAAAGAAGGAATTTTGCAAAATGAATGATGATATCTTAAATGACAAAGCAACTAAAACTTTAGAAGATTTGGTTATTGATGAGCCAAAAGAATCATTTCATTCAAAAAGCGAACAACGAACAATAAAAAAAGCAGCAAAAGAACTAGCTAAAAACGAAGGTAACACTATAGAATTAAGTAATATTGAAAGCATAGTTATGTCCAAAAGGGAGCAAAGGTTATTAGTTCAAGAGTACTTCAAAAGTAAATTTTGAAGAGAACTAGGAAAACTAGCATTAGCTGCCCTAATGATCACCATAACTTTTGACTACTTTATTTCTGCAACTGGTAGAACAGGTTTATTTCCCGCTGGAGTTGGTGCGATTGCCCGTTTTCTGGCAATTTTAACTTTCCCAACCGACATTGGACTTCAAAGTTCATTTTATTTCATTTATTACTTTACAATAAACATACCATTGATGATTTTTGGATACTTTAAGCTAGGTAAAAAGTTCACTTTTACTACTGTTTTATTTATAATTTTGCAAATAGCATTTGACCAAATCCTTCAAATCATACCATTTTTCAACCCAACAGATTTTCATATAATTATTAATTTTTCTCTAATTCAAAACCTTTCAAATTCTTGAAATACTTCTATATGGTTATTTATTTTTGGATCTTTAGGGGGAGTTTTGTTAGGTGCTTCATATTCAATTGTCTATAAAATCGGTTCCTCATCAGGAGGAGCAGATTTTTTAACTATCTTTTTCTCAAAAATTAAGAATAAACCAGTTGGTAATTTAAATAGGAATGCTAATTTCATGATATTAGGTTTCATAATCATAATGAACTCAATCATTCTACCAGCTAGTATGTTGAGTGCAGAACAAAAGATGAATGCCTTGTACAATCTTTCAGTTGATGACGCTTTTCAAACTTACACAAAGGATGGTAAAAACCTAATAGAGTCATTATTTGAATATGTTCTTGGTAAAGACAATCGTGGACCAGCATATTTGGACCCTGCATTCTCAAAATATTTTGATTTATTGGGAGATGCAAAAGCAAAAGAAATTTATAGTGTTTCAGAATTAATTGATTATTTAGTAAGTAAGCAACCTGATAATAATTACCTATACCGCTATTTAGTTCAATTAGCTTGCAACAACGGTTTTGGTGAAAATCTTGCTGGTTGAACACTAGTAAAAGTGAAATTAACTTTTATATTTGGTCCATCATTGTTTGCATCAATTGTCTTAATTTTGTGCAGTTCAGCAACAACAAATGCACTATATCCTAAATTTAAACTAAGAACATACTTAATTACTACTAACCAACCAAAAGAAATAAACAATTTTTTCCTAGAGCGTGGTTTTCAAAATGATATTGTAACTTGAGATGGTACTAACCGAATAAATAAAAACTACTTACACAGAAGTGTTATTATGGTTGCCATGTCAGTTATGGATTGAGATTCCTTAGAAAAAGAAGTTTTTCTAATTGATCCACAGGCTAAAATTAACATTTTAAAAACGAAGGCTGTTAAAGGAATATTTAACTACGAAATCAAGAAAAATGACGAAAGAGATTTCATTCATAGAAAAATAAACTCTGATGAAATGGAATTGGAAAAAATCAGACAAATAGCAATTGTAAAACTTAATAGAGAAACCGAAAGACAGAATCGTAAAAATAATAAGAAAAGAAGAGATAACATAAGCCTCGATAAAAACGGTTTTGTAAGGGCAAATAAGCACAAAAATAACCGTATGACTCAAAAAGATATCTATGATGAATAAAGTGTAGTTCTTATAACAAAAATAAGATTTTATCATTTCTTTAAAAATTTTTGTTTATAATAAATAAGTATGGTGATTTGAATGTGAAATAATTATTTACAAGATATTATTTATAAAATGTTAGAAATAAAACTCATTGAGGTAAAAAAACAAATAAAACAAATCACAATTGTTGATATATATGACTATTTAAAAAATGTCATTTTTAAAAAAAATAAAATAAGGGATGTTAATGATGCTTCTTTCTACATAATGAATATCAAAGTTAATAAGTTGTTTGAATACATGAACATAAATGTTTTATTGGATAAAACCAATACGATAGAAACAGATTTAAAATCTATATTAGAGGGATAAGTGGTCAAAGTGAAAAAAAATCAAAAAACAAATCAAAAAAATATTAATAAAAATGTTTTTAGGTTTTTAACAATTTTCTTATTATTATGTTCATTAGCACTTGGAATTTTATTTAGTACATGACGTTTTTCAAAAGATTACAAGCTAGGTAATGACTTTAGGGGTTATTATTCAGCGTTGGTTTCAGTTGATAACGTAAATAATGAAAAAAAAGCCAATAACCAACCTAATGGTGATGCAAAAGAGGCAGCCAAGGTATTAGAACAAAGATTAAACCCTATGGGTACAAATCAAATAATAATTGAAACTGCTGGTTTGAATTATTTAAAAGTTTTGTCACCAATAGAAGCATATAAAAACAAAATTGTTTTCCAAAATCAAATTCAAAGAAAGGGTGGAGCCATCCTTTTAAATGAAGAGTACAAAGATTTACAATTCAAAGATCAAGAGAGAACTGGGATTAATGATTTTTTCTCAAGTGCTAAATCTACTTCTATAACTACAGCTAGAGGTAAAAACCCAGCTGTGTCATTTGAATTAAAAGGTTCAAACTTTTCTTCTTTATTTAAAGCAGAAGAAGGTCAAACATCTGCTAAGTTAAAAATGTCAGTATTAATTGATGCTGATGGTTTTTATAATGATATTAGAAACTTCTATAATTTAGTTGAGGCTGATAAAAATGAAGAAAAAGTAAATCTTTACTTCGAACAAATAATCGAACCATTTAGAAATATTTATAAAAATAGCGAGACAAGTGACAACGCTAAGAAAATATTAGCTGACTTTTTTAAAGGTCGTTATACAATTACAACTTCTGGGAATAATAAATCTTATTATTATGTTAATTTACTTAACGAAAGTTTTGATAGAAAAACTTTTTTAGACCACTTTAGTGATTTTGAATTTCTATCAGATACTTCTGGGTATGTTTATGATCCCAATGCTAAGACTGATGATTTCAAAGAAGGTGGGAAATATGCCGAAGACGTTATTGGTTATTCATTATCAAGCGGTAATGACCACAGTACAAAATTAGGTAAAGTAAATGAATTATTCAATGAGTTTAACCCTGTTATGGCTAAGTTCCTTAATACAAATGCTAACTCATTGAATAAAAAGATTTATAATTCTTTAACAAATTACTTCTTATTTGATGGTACTGCTTCAAATAGTGGAAAATTAAATGAAGCTTCTACATCAGTTAATGGTGCTTATGGTTATATAAAAGATAATCATTTTATTACAGAGTATCCTAAAGATCCTGAATCTAAAGCTAAAATGGGTGCATCTGTATTTAACGCTTCTACAAAAGGTTTTGTTTTCACAGTAAACGAAATTTCAGAAATATCTGGTTCAATTACTAGTTTGATGCTTTCATTCGCTATCATATTTATGGGTGTTATCGCCTTAGCATTGATGATTTATATAGCCTTTTTATATAGGGTATTAGGTATTTTCATGATTGCAATAATATTAGCTATTACAGGCCTTACATTGTTATCTACTACTTGATTTGGACTAACTTTAGGACCCGAAACAATCATTGGAATAATTTTAATTATCGCTCTCAACCTTGAAATATTTGTCCTTATATTTGAAAATATTAAGTACAATATTTTCAATAAACAAAGGGGAGTCAAGACAAGTTTCAACATTTCAATTAAAGAAAACCTTGGTATTGCCATTGATGTTATAGTTGCCCTAATTGTGCCAAGTATTTGTTTATTTTGAATTACTTCTAATGCACTTCAGTCATTTGCAATAATAATCTCAATGGGGATGGCTTTCTCAATATTGTTGACAGTTTTATTTGCTGTAATCTTATTCAAAATGTTAATAAATACAAATATATTCAATAATAATTTATGATTATTTGCATTAAACACTAGTTTCGCCAAAAATGGTAAACCGTTGTTAAATTACAAAATATACACTTTGAAAAATAAAATTCAAAAGCTAGATTATGCAACAATTAATGATAAAAAAATTGAAGTTTTAGAAAGACAAAAGTCTTCTTTAAATGACTCAGTTCATTCATTGTCAAGTAAAAGTCAAAAAGCTACGCTTAAAAAAATAGAGAAAATAGAAAAGAAATTATTAAATCTAAAGAGTTTCAAAATAGATTCAAAAGATATAGATAAGAGAAAAGCTTTACAAGCTAAATTAGCAACTTTAGAAACTAAATTAGCACAAAAAGAACAGAAACACGAAGAACTGCATGTATTAAAAGCTGAAAAAATAAAAGAGAAACATAACAAAAAAATAAACAAAAAAATAACTAAAATCAAAACTAAAATCTCTAAGTTAGATCAAGAAAAATATATTACTAAGATAAATAAATTAAATTTAGCTATCGAAGAACTAAATTATGTTTTGAACGATAATACAGAAACAATTATCGAGCAAGAAAGTGAAATAGTTACTTCAACTAGAGAAAAGTTGAAAGTAAAAACTTATGAAAAGGTTATTAAACACGGATCTAAACTACTCGCATTTATTTTAATTATTTTAACTTCAATAGCAGCCTTGGTTGGTGGTTTATGAGGACCTAATTATGACGCAACATTTGGTAACAGAACCGAGTATACAATTTGAGGAAGTAACATTGATGAGTTCTATCAAAATATCGAAGCGGTATCTAATAAAGATGAACCAAATAATGAATTAATAAATATTGCGAAAAACACAGTTGAAAACTTCAATGATTTTGAAATTGAGAATCCTAATCTAGAACCTAGTTCATCTAAAAGACAACTTAAGAAAACTCAATTAGTAAGTAATTTCATAGATACAGTATTTCTTAACAAAGAATATGTAAACTACCTAGCGAATACTACAAATGCGATAACTACATATGTTAATCATAATCACAGTGTCTCATATGGTTCTAAATTTGAATATAATTCTAAAACATCTGATGAAGAAAACTATCCATGAATTTCTTTATCAGTAGCAACAACTAACTCAGAGCAATCATCAATTGCTAAAAACGTTTTCCAAAGAATGGGAATCAACATCTCGAATGCTCGTGAAGACAGAGGGTTTATTTCAAAAAGAATTAGACCAGCTACTATGCTATGAATGTCATTCCAAATGCTATGAACAGTTCTAGCTATTATATTAGGCTTATTAATTTATATATTGATAAGATTCAAATGAACATACTATATTGCGATGATTGTGGCAATCATATTAACTCCTGCAATTACCCTTGGTGCTATTGTTGCATTACAAATACCATTAGGAATGAGCTCATTAATATCTATTGTTGCTTCTATCTCATTTGTATGTATGGCATTATTTATAATTTTTGGAAAAGCAAGGTCATTAATTGTTTCAAAAGACGAAAAGAGTTTAAATGAATACTTCAAAAAAGAAATTGAATATTCATTTAACACTAAATCAGAAAAAAAACGTATCAAGGATGAACTTTTCTTAATTAAAGCAGATCTTAAATTAGCACTCAAAAGTAAAGATTTAACTGTTAAAGAAAAAAGAGAACTGTATGCACAGTTCAGTAAGACAAAACAAGAAAAATATTTATCATTCAAAGATATTAAAAAAGAAAACAAAATCAAAATTTCTAGAGTAGCAAAAGAGAATAATTACCTTAAAGAAGTGATGGTTCAAACGTTTAGGTTTGGTGTTAAACGAACTTATTTAATTGGATCGGTATATATAGCTGTTGCCTTACTATTGGCGATGACATTATCACCACTATTAGCATTTGGTATCAGTTTGATTATAGGTATATTATCATCGGCATTAGTTGTATTATTTGTAGCAATACCAATATGAATTGGTTTAGAACAATTAAGAATTAGAAATCATCTTTCAAGAAAACATTTCATCAACAACCTTAAAGTTTCTGGTGAAGAGCAAATTATTGAAGGTATAAATGATTAATAACTAGGAGTAATATTATGGATTTAAAAAAATATATTTGAGATGTTCAAGATTTTCCAATAAAAGGAATAACTTTTAAAGATATCACACCTGTCTTAAACGACATAGAAGCTTTTAAATATACTGTAGACCAAATGTCTGAATATGTTAAAAACAGAGGAGCAAACGTAATTGTAGCTCCAGAAGCAAGAGGATTTGTTTTCGCAAGTGCTGTTGCATATGTTACTGGTTGCCGTTTTGTTTTAGTAAGAAAACCAAACAAACTACCCAGAAAAGTAAAAGATATTAAGTATGATTTAGAATACGGTTCTGGTCATATTCAAATTCATGAGGACGATCTTAAAGCGAATGATAAAGTTGTTATCATTGATGACGTTCTTGCAACTGGTGGAACTATGGAGGCTATTATAAACTTAGTCGAAGATAGCAATGCTTCAGTTGAAGGAATTGTCTTTCTAGCTGATATAACTTCACTTCATAAACCAGAAATATTTGATAAATACGATTGAAAAACACTAGTTAGTTACTAAAAAAAGCCCTTATAAAGGGCTTTTTTTTATTAATAACTTATAAATAGAGTGGAAATGTTTTTTGTAACAATTCCTTGTCAAAATTTGATTATATTATTAAAATAAAGTAAATTCAGTTAATTAATCACTTATTATACAAGTTACACTATAATACAGACTAATTGAACTTTAATACTTACATAAAAAGTATGTGTTGAATTTACTAATAGAAGTGCAATTTATGGTATCTTAAATAAACTACTTATCTTCTGCGATAAATAATTTATTTGCATTTTTATTTGAATAATATTTTTTTATATACTAAATTTTGATAGGTGTAAAAAAACCACAATATTTTTTTACTATTTCATATTAACATTTACACTCAAAATAGCAACGGTTTTAAAAACAAACGCAATTTAGTAAATTAATACTAGAAAAAGTATATTTATTATTTATTATTTTTATTTTCTCAATAATTTAGTCTCTTTATTCGTGTTTTTTAATATTAATTTGTATGAAAACACATTAGTATCAATAATCATTTATCACCATTATAAACCTATTTGTAAATGGTTATTATTGTTTATTTCCTGTTATTTTACTAGATGATCAGCTTTGATGTATTCACAATACTAAAATAAACATCATTCACTTAGCTAATAATTTTTTTAAAATATAGATAAAATATTTGCTAAATTCAAATAAACCAACTATAATAAAATTAATAAGTCTAAAGCTAATTTAGTTATTGAACGTGAAGTAACCTAGCACTAGGAGTGGGTTGCTTATTTTTGTATTTTGTATTATAATATAGTTAATAAATTAAGGAGGTCGCGCATATGAATTATGTTTTTGCAGACGGTATGAATTTTTGAGTAGTTGACAGAAACTTTAACAGAGTAGCTAAGTTCACTAATTTCTCAGAAGCACAAAACTATGCTAACTCTTTAAATTTTCAATCTAAAGGTTTAAACACAAATTTCCAAGGAGGTTTTGGAAATAATGCAATTGCAAATTTTTTACCTAGTTCTTTCCCAACAATACAAAAAAATTTATTAGATTCACCTTATGGAATTGAAGCGAGAAATTTACCAGTTAGTTACGGTAACATAACAATTAATTGTTCACCATATCCACAATCAAGTCCGATAGCATATGGTCAACAACCTTTTGTACAACCTAAACAGTTTAGTGATTTTGTTCCTCAACAAATGCCTTTCTTGCAACAACCAATTAACCCAGTTCAATTTAATCAAGAGATTCCAAAACAAAAAGATCTTGATAGTGAACAAAAAGAAAACGACTATGTTGAAAGCAACAACAATATAAAATCTAAAAAATCAAAAGCTTCATTTGATGATTCTGATGACACATTAAATCTTCAAAGCTTGGATGATGAATTTGTTGTTAAACAAGAAAAAAAATTAAACAAGAAAAAAGAAGTTACTGATACAAATGATTGGATTGTAGAAGAAACCATGGAACCTCCAAGCGCTGGTGAACTTAGATTGTCTAAAAAAGACATCGATAACTTTTTGGAAAAAATGAAATCTTAAAACCAAACTTGTTTGGTTTTTTATTTTTTGGGCACTGGGGTAATTATAGACTTATTCACTATAATTAGTTATAATTAATCAAAGAAAAGCATTATTGAGAGGGGTGTCAAGATGTTCGAAGATTCAGGTAGTTTTAATTTTGTAGAATGTCGAGACGTTGAAATTTTAATAACTGAGATAAAAAAGTACATTCATAATCCAAAAATTATTGCAGAGATCAAAGAAGCTTATGACTATGCCGAAGAAAAACATAGACCTCAAAAAAGAAAAAATGGAGATCCATTTATAATACATCCATTATCAACAGCATATTATTTAGCTCAATGAAGAATGGGACCCAAAACAATAATTGCTGGACTATTACATGATGTCATTGAAGACACACCCGTAACATTTGATGAAATAGAAGAATTATATGGAAATGATGTTGCTGATATTGTTGAAGCAGTTACTAAGGTGAGTTATTTTACTAAAGAAAATCGCGCACAGATGAAAGCAAATTATTTGAGAAAACTTTTTGTTTCTATGATAAGGGATATAAGAGTTATTATTGTAAAAATCGCTGATAGAATGCATAACCTATTAACTCTTAAATATATGACACCAGAAAAGCAAAAAATCATTGCAAAAGAAACTCTGGATATATATTCAACAATCGCTCACAGGATTGGAATGAAGTCTGCGAAAAACCTTTTAGAAGACCACAGTTTTTATTTTTTAAATCCAGAAGAATTTGAAAAAATAACTCAGCTTTTAGAAGAAAGTAAAGAAGCAAGAACACAAATGATTAGTGAAATCATAAATGATATAAATAAAAGAGTGGAAAATGAATTAAAAGATGAACAATTAACTATTTTTGGTAGATCGAAAACAATATATTCTATTTATAAAAAAATGTCTATCTTTGGAAAGTCTTTCTCAGATATTAATGATATTTTAGCTGTTCGTATTATAACCAATACTGTTGATGAATGTTATAAATTATTAGGTTGAGTTCATCAAATGTATACGCCTTTATCAGGAAGGTTTAAAGATTATATTGCAACACCTAAAAATAATTTATATCAATCTTTACATACAACTCTAGCCAACAGGGACGGTATAATTTTTGAAGTACAAATAAGAACTAAGGAAATGGATGATATCGCTGAACACGGGGCTGCAGCTCACTGGAAATATAAAGAAGGCGAAGGAAATGTTGACGTAGCTACAAAACAAAGAGAAATAGATGAAAAAGTAGATATGTTTACAAGACTAATGAATCTTGAAAAACTAGCTTCTGATGGTATGGAAGTCGAATATAACGAAAGTGGAATTGGTAATCTAGAACAAGAAATTGAAGAAACTGTTAAATCAGACTATCTTGCTCCGTTGATATATATTTTAACCCCTGATGGTCATGTTGTTACGTTACCCTTTGGTTCTACAGTTTTAGATTTTGCATATAAAATACACACTGAAATTGGTAATAAAACAATCGGTGCAAAAATCAATGGGGTTTTCTCTCCTTATAATACAACCTTAAACTCTGGTGAAATGGTTGAGATTCAAACTTCAAAAGAAGCAGCTCCAACAGAAAAATGACTTCGTTTTATTAGAACTTCTACTGCCCGTAAGGCAATTGAAGCTTATTTAGCTGAACGTAAAAAAATAGAAGAAGAAAAAGAAAAAATAACTAATCAAAAAATAATTAGAAATACTAAAAGAGAAATCGATAGATACATTGTAGCTAACAATTTAAAATGACAGATAAATTCGATAGATGAAATTCAAAAGAAACTTAAAGTACTAGATTACAAGAATATTGATGCTTTCTTACTTTCTATTGGTAAAGGTGATTTTTCGATTCCTGAAGCCGTTGAAGTCGTTTATGTTTCTAAAGAAGAATTACGAGATGTTGAAAAAATTAATGATCTTAAAACAAGAAAATATATTTCTGTAAAAGGAAGAGATGACTTAAAAATCAATGGGATTGAACAAGTTAGTTGTTCAATTGCTCAATGTTGTTATCCAATTCCAATGGAAAAAGTAACAAGTTTTATGTCAAAAACTAAAGGAATACAAGTTCATAGGAGTGAATGTATTAATATTGTAAATATCAGGAAGGTCCACAACCTTTTACCAACTGAGTGAGTTCCAAAAAAAGTAGTTGGAAAAAAATACGCAACAAAAATTAGATTAGTAACCTACGATAGAGTCGGTATCTTGGCAGATATAATTCAAGTTTTTACAAACCGTAGAGTTAATATTACAGAAGCAAAGTTAATAACAGTGGAAGAAGAATTTTTAGGAAAAGGTAGTTTAATTATTGAAGTTGAAAATACTGAACATTTGAACCAAACTATGACAGCACTTGCTGAAATTGCTGGAGTTTCTAAGGTGACAAGAGCATTAACATCAGGAGATAATTTTGAATAATAATATTTATCAACCATTAACATAGTATTTATGAATTGTAAAAATATTAAGTTTAGAGGGTTTTATGAGAAATTTATTTAAAAGTTTATCAATCGAAATACAAACACGGGTATTATCATCACCAAAAAGAATTATTAAATTCTTTGGTGTATTAATAGTACCTTTTTTATATGCCTTTGTTTTAATCATGGCATTTTGAAATCCAATGGCAAATTTAGGAAGAGTACCAGCTTCTTTTTTGGATAACGAAGGAACATACTTTACCTATAAGAATTTAGCTGCTAAAAAATATGGTGTTTTAGTTGATAAAAATGGTAAAGTATTCAAAACTAAAGATGAAATAGTAAAAGCTAAGGATAGTAATAATCTTTATTTAAATACAACTAATGAAAATATTACTTACATGTATGATGATAAACTCACAAGTGAAACAAGTCTTTTTGATACTTTAATTAAAAACGGTGTATTTAAACCAAATGATGCGAATTACAAAAATAAAGAAGAAACAAAATGGTCAACAAAAAATCTATCAAATATTACATTTAATAATTTCAGCTACTTGCAAGGTGAGGAAGCAAAAAAAGAATATAAAAACAAATCCGATTTTGTGCAAGTTTATGTACCTGAGAATTTCTCTGCACATTTATTAAAAGAACTTTATGGAATATTATCGCACTCTATTCAATTAAAGGATTTTACAACAGAAAAACTTAAGTTATACACAACTTTCGAAAGAAATTATGTTGTAGGTTACTTTTTTGAAAATATATTAAAAAATAAAGATGCACTTATGGCAGGTATTTTAATACAAACATTACGTGAGTTTAGTGGATTATTTCCTCAATGAAGTGAAATAGCTGATAAATTAAAGTTAGATAGTTTCATTGACACTCAAAGTGGTGGTTCTAAAGAGGGATATTATGGAATTGGTTTAGGTCAACTATTTATAACTCTTGGACTATTTGTTGGTGCCTTTGTACAAACTTTCATTTACGATCGTGCAAAAAGATTTATTAAAGCAAATGCGATCCAATGGTATTTTTCAAAAACACTACTTATGTATTTGACTGGTGTTTTACAAGCGACTTTACTTTTAGCAACATTATCTTTGTCACCATTTAATATAATCGGTTCAAGTGCCTTATTATCAACCTGATTATGAATGTTATTCATAGAATTGATAATAGTTATTTGTGTACAAGCATTATGATTTAGTTTTAGAGACGAGACGGTTGGGAGATTTATGGTTATATTATATATGGTTATGAACATTTCGAGTGGTTGAGGAACTTTCCCTGCAATCTTGCAATTTGGTATCTTTCATTTTTTAAGTCATTTCGCAATATTTAGTTATTCCATTAGTGGATTTGGAGCTATTTTCTTTAGTATTAGCGAGAATGGTTTTAACATTATAGATACCTTGTACTTACTAAAACAAGCTGGTTTCTTGAGCTTATTTTTATTATTTTTTATAACCTTAGGAATTTATGGAGCAATTAAAAGAAATAGAGAGATTTGTTTTGGTACTTACAAAGGAAAACAAATAACCAATACTTTGGATATTTTAGAAATGGAAGAATATAAAAACAAATTCTTCACTAAGTTAGGCTTTTTTAAAATTTATAAATGACATAACATTAAACAATTAGAAAATAATGAAGAATTAAAAAAATACATTAATGAAAGTTATCCATGAGAAAAACAATTCAAATGATTTAAGAAAAAAGGTTACACTGATGTAAAAAAACCTAATGAGTCAGATAACGACATTATGAGTAGAAACGACAGCACTGAGGTTTAATAACATCATTTATTTGAAACCTATCCCCTAAGCCGTTTGGTAATTGGTAACTAAGAGTTGGTATTTTTGTGATATAATAAGCTTAGTAACTTATAAGGGGACGAAGTAATGAGAAGAGAAATGATTTATTTACCTATTCAAGAATTTGTTGATGCAAACTTGGATTTCAATTTAGCCTCAACAAGAAAAGAATCAGAGTATGACTTTAATTTTACAAGATGAAAAACATTGATTTATTCAAGTCAAAAACTTAAGTTTGTACTAAAGTATGCACAAGCAGTTCTACAATGATTAACAAAAGTTGTTGATGTTAAAAACTTTAATGTTTCAATTGATACAACAACTGTTGATAGATTCAACTTCTCTATTTATGAATTTGATAATCATATCTTCAACTGTACTTTATTTACTAATTTTTATTTAATACCAGAATCTGATTGATCTTCAAAAGTATTTGAAATGCATTACTCAAAATATGATTTGATTAATGGTGGACAACTAGTCTTGAATGACGAAGCAAGTTTTTGAAAAGGTGAATCTGGATTTGAAAAATTTGTTAATATGTTATATGCAATAATTAAAGAACCATATAAATTTGAAGACAAAAGTCCAGTTCAATGACAAGTTGATTTTAAAGATAAAAAATTATCTAGCTCACAAATTAGAATGCAAATAGCTTCATTAGTTAATAAAGGGGTAAGACCTGAAGATCCATACCTTACAATGGAACAAGCAGTTAAAATTGAACAAGGTGCTAATCCTGCACAAGTTGCAGAACAAGCTAAAAAAGAAAGCCAAAAACGTGAGGCAATTAACCCTTTATGGGATGAAGCAATTCAACTAGAAGAGAAATTCAAAGATTTAAACTATGCTATGAAAAAAGTTAGAGGTATTGAAACTAAAAATAATAAAAAAGGAAGAAGATAATAAAAAACTAAACAACCTTTTAAAGAAATGAATTAATTTAATTATTATTCTATTCATTTCTTCAAGGTTGTTTTTTATTTATAAAAATAATTTTATAAATTAAAATTACTATAACTTAATAAATTAATTTTATTAGATAGTGTATAATGAAAAAAGATAATAAAGTTGGTACTTTATTAGAACAAAATTTATTTGTATTTAATACAAAATTTTACTTAAAACTAATGTTTAAGAATGTACTAACTTTAAAAAATTCATTTATAACTTTATAAAAGAGACAATGAGTTTAATTTATCTACTGATTAAAGAGATAAAAAAATTATTAGAAACGGAGATCAAGTTATGCGTAAATATAACATCATTAAAAATAAGTTTATGGCATTTAAGAAACACAAAGTATTTACTTTTGGTACGTTTTTTGAATTATTTTGCGTGTAATGATGAAAACAGTTTTATAAAGGTTGTCAATTAATATCTAATAATTAAACCACCTTAATACAGAAGTAAATATAAATTTAATTAAAAAAATTAAATTTATATTTTTTTTATATTTTTTTATCAAATAGAAAACGAGGAGAATTAAATGAAGAGTATAAATGCAGAAAACCAAAGGATTGATCCTACTGAAAGTATGCAAAATCAAATTATTAACAAAAAAAGTAGAAACTCTGCAGCTTTTGATTTTTGAAGAGTATTCTCAATAGTCTTTGGAAATTCAATTGGTGTTGGAGTTTATCTAAAAAGTAAACAGGCATTGTTAGCAGCACATAACCCATATATTGTTTTAATTATTTTAGGATTAATGGCGTTTATTGGTATTTCAATGGTGTTTGTATTTATTGAGTTAGGAACTAGTGCAAAAAATAGATATCATACGCATACATGTTTTGCAGAGACTTTTATTGGAAGAAGAACAGGAAGTTTATTCTCGCTCTTTTATTCAATAATATATGTTCCTGTTTATGTTGGACTAATGGCTATAACAGTTTCTTACTATATTTTTAGAGTAATTGATGATTACCACAATAATGAAGCTTGAATCAATCCAGATACAGAAGCCTTCTTGATAATATTTATAGCGGTATTAATTATCTTTTTCATGTGTATATCAAATGCTCATGCTTCAAATGGATGATTTAAATATTTACATATATTTTTTAACAACTTAAAGTTTTTACCACTAGTTTTTGTCATCGGATTAGGTTTTTATGCAAAGTTCCATTTAAGTACAACAGCTTTCAATGAAGCAAATACTACACAATGAAAATTTAGTTATTTTATTCTTGTTATACCAATGCTTTTATTTGAACTAGATGGATTTATGTATGGTTCTAGTATTGAAAAAGAAATCAAACATAAAAAAATGTTAGTTGCTGGACAAGTTGTTGGTGTTATTTTAGTGGTAATGGTAAATATCTTATTTGCAGTTTCATTATATTTTGGAACATTAGATGCAGATTCATTTTCATTGATATCAGCAATTATTCCTAAAGATTGAGCATTATTTTGTAAGTTACTAATTGCAGTAGTTGTACTAGGATCGGTTGCTGGATTCACTAGTTTTGGAGTAATTAACTTATCTAGCACAACTGACAATAATGGTCCGCAATTAATATATTACAAACAAGGTAAAGCAATGATTTCACATAAAATGAGTGGTTATATAAATGCTGTTGTTATTTCATTAACTCTAGTCATTATTACAACAACTTCATGATTAGTTTATCGAAACTCACTTGATAGGACTAATCAAGTGAGTGATTATTACTATGTTGGTCAAGCAGTGACATTCTTGATTGACAAAATATCTGACTCAGTAGTTGTTATTGCTTTTACAACTTATTTAACTTTGATGGTGGCAGCACTTGTTAATCATAAGACCAAAAAAGTTGATGATGTTTTAAATGTCAAAGGTAGTGTTTATTATAATGTTATAGCTTCAAGTATTATGATTTTATTTTTGATATACATTTATTATGATATATTTAAAAAATTATGATCAGATGATGTTGGTCAAATATTACAACCAATATTTGTTATTATCTTTACAACATTGTTGTTATTAATTTTCTTAATAAATGAGTTGAGAATTTCAAAAGCTAACATAGATGAAAATGATTTTATATTAAAAATAAATCCTAAAAATTGAGGTAAATCTTATAATCGTTTAGAAGCAATCGAAAATTATAAAAACAAAAACAAAAGTTTCTATAGTAAATTAAATAGAAATTAAATTAAAATAATTAATTCTGGAGTGTTATACTCATAGAGTTGCAAAAAAATTTGGAGGTGAATACTATGATAACTGATAAGAAGATAAAGTGTAAATCAAAAATCAAAAACTTAAATTTATATATCTGTAGTTTAACTAAGATAAGTTTTCATAGTATTTATTGTGAAACCTTTTATAGTTATCTTAAATAATATTATTAATAATAATGTAACAAACACTTTGTGTAGAGTTACAGTTTTCAAATATTATGGAAATATAAATTTTATTTAAATAAAATTTATATTTTTTTATTTTTAAAGGAGGAAAATATCATGAACGAGCGTAAAAAAACCTTGTCGAAACTCACCATTATATTTATGGTATTTGCGACAGTTTTCGCTTTAAGAAATATTATCAACAATCAGGTTCAGTTTGGTTTATTATCAATGTTACTATTTTTAGTAGGGGGAATTGTTTATGCAATTCCGATAGTATTCATATCTTCTGAATTTGCAAGTATCAAAAAATTAAAAAATGCTGAAGCAGGATTAGGTAGTTATTGTTCCCTAATCCTTGGTAAAAAATGTGGGTTCTTAGCAAGTTGATCATCATTTTTTACAAACCTATTTTACTTTGCTACCTTGGCACCATTTACTGTTATAGCAATTAGTTTTGTTATTACAGGAACAAATGGCTTTGACTTGTTGGCTTTAAAATTAAATGAAAACGGAATGGACGAAGATAATGCTAGTCGAGTATCAGCTATCTTATTAGCTTGTATCGCCATTGTTATATTTTGAATTGGTTCATTTATTGCAAAAAAAGGAGCACGTTGGATCGGAATCATTACCAACATTGGTGGAACTGCTTCACTAATGTTGGGAGTAGTATTTATTGTTTTGTGTTTATTTGTAGCATTACCAGTATTCAAAAATGGACAAGTACCAAGTTCTTTTGATAAAGAACATTTAAATCCAATGAGTTCTTGAGGTTTTGATGGTGACTGATGAGGATTTATGTCAGCTTTTCCTTGAATTATGATTTCTTATAATGGGATTGAAACAATGGCTGTATTTATGAGAGATACTAAAAAAGGTCCAAAAGCTTTCAAAATATCAACATTGATTGGAATGCTGATTGTTATTTTCTTAATGGTTTGTGGAGGATTAGCATTAAGTCTTGTAATTGAACAAGGATTAATTACTAAATGAGGTCTTTCAAATACTTATTATTACGTATTTTCATATATGTTTAATTTACCTTTTGATTCAATTGGTGGAACAATAATAATCAGAGTTGTTGCATTAGTAACAGCATTAAATGGATTAGGAGCCCTGTTCTTTTGAACTGTAGGACCAGTTAAAGTTTTCTTTTCAGAAATACCAGAAGGTGTAATGGGAAAATGATCACAAAAAACTAATAAAGCAGGAATTCCTACTAATGGAATTATTGCGCAGGCAATTGTTGTGACAATTATTTTATTAATTGTTGGAGTTACTACAACTGGAGCTATTGGAAAAGGTTCTTCTAATTTCTTGACTTTGATAACTCAAACAACTACAACTATGTCGGTTTTTCCATTCTTATTCTTTTTTATATCGTATATAAAATTAAGATGAAAATTGGAAGATACAGAAAGAACTACTAAGTTCTTCAAAAATAAATATATTGCGATCACAATAACCTCAATATCCTTAATGGTTATTATAATAGCAATAATATTTGGAGCAATTCCTTCACCAGTGTCATGAAAAAGTGATTGAGTTACTTCTTTAACTAGTTTATTACTTTCGGTTGGTGGCTTAGTTATTTTTATGGGATTTGCAATGTTGATGTGATACTTAAATGTTCAAAGAAAAAATAAAAAACTTAGTTTAAATAATACTGAGATTAATGAAATTATGACATCCAATATTACAAAAAAAGAAAAAGGAAAAGAAAATAAAAAAACTAAATCAATTTAAATAAGGATAAAAAATAAATCTACTAATTTGACGTAAATGTTAAGTTAGTAGATTTTTATATTATCAAGTGTTTCATATAAAACTACAAACTCGATTATTCAAATTAAGAATATTAATTTGATATTTTGATAGTTTAGACATCAAAAGTACCCAACTACTTTCTCTTTTGGAAACCATTTAGTTATTGATCATTTTTAGTATCAAAAATCGCTTTTAAGCCGCATTATATAAATGCAGGAGGAAAAAAGCATGGATAAAATTAAAATCTTTGCCCCGGTTGACGGGACTATCAAATCAATTGATAAATGTATAGATAAAACTTTCGCTGATAAAATGCTTGGTGATGGATTTTTGGTCGAACCCGAAAATAACTTTATATATAGTATTTTTCAAGAGTCCAAGATTAAGATGATTTTTGATACTAAGCATGCAGTGTTTCTAGAAACAATTTCTGGATTAAAAGCAATGATACATATTGGTATCGACACTGTAAGATTAGAAGGAAAACCTTTCAAGTATTTGAAAAAAGTTGAAGATACTTTTAATTATAAAGAACCCTTAATTGATGTGGATTATAAGATGATTCAAAAAGAGAAATTGTCTACTGAAACTATTGTTGTCTTTGATAACGATGATGATATGGAATTTGAGTTAACAAAAACAGGTTATGTAAAGCATGGTGAGGAAATAGGAATATTAACGATAAATAAGACTAAAAAAAATGATGATAAATCAATTGTCAAAGAAAGTAAATTTAAAGTAGCTGCACAAAAAGTTTATGAGGCTGTTGGAACAGTAAAAAACTTTCAAAACTGTTACAATTGCATGACAAGATTAAGATTTAGTATCATCGATAAAAAATTGGTTAATGAAGACAAGTTAAAAAAACTTCCCTTAGTAAAGGGAATAAACTGAAGTGGTCAAGAGTTACAAATTATAATTGGTGGAGATGTTTATAAAGTAAACGAAGAAGTACAAAAAATAATGAATAAAGAGATCATATTTGAAACTAAAAATAATAACAAAAAGAAATTTAAAGATAGAGCACTAGGATTTATAAGTGGTGTTATTGTCCCTACAATACCAATTATCTTAGCAGCAGGATTATTGATGGCACTAAAGGCTATTTTAATACAATCGAATCTTATTGATGATATAAAAAATTATGATCAAATGAAAAATGCACATCTATTTTCAGCATTCATTTATATAATCGCAGAAGTAGGGATTGGAATGTTAGGAATATTTCTATGTATTAGCACAGTGAAATATTTAAAAGGAAATGTAATTGTTGGAGCCCTAATTGGTGTTGCGGTAGCTAGTCCTTATTTGATGTGAGGAGTAAACTTCACTTTAATAGAATGAAGTTTTATTAAAATTAAGCTAGGTGGTTATTACAATTCAATAATTCCTCAAATTGTGGCAGGAGCATTATATGTTTACATAGACAAATGAGTTAAATCTTGAATGCCAACTTCAATAGATATTTGTTTCAGAACAGGTATAGCATTTTTAATTGTTATGGTTTCAATTATGTTTGTTTTAGGACCGATCCTTGGTGTTGTTGAGGGACTGATTGGTGTTGCTGTAAAATGATTGGGTAACATCCCTTATGGTATTGGAACAATGTTATTCGCTATGTTATGACAACCTCTTGTATTAACTGGAACTCATGTTCCAGTTATTATGGCCATTATACAAAACTTACCAAGTCCACTTTATGCGGTGTCAGTGTTTGGAGTTTGTGGACAACTTGGTGCTGTAATTTATGTTGGTAATAGTACAAATAATTATAAAACTAAAGAGATTGCTTACTCTTCAATACCTTCAGCAATTGTTGGTATTACCGAACCAATCATTTATGGTATTACTTTACCAAGAGTAACTCCATTCTTAACTGGATGTCTAGGAGCAGCAATTGGTGGTTTAACATCTGGACTACTTGGAATTAATGCAACTGTTGCAGGAGGAATGGGTGTATTAGGAGTAACAAGATTTCTACCTGGTGGAGCCTATCAAATTGGTCTCTTTGTGTTAGGGTCATTTATTTCAATTGGTTCTGCCTATCTATTAACTTTCTTATTCTTTGTAGAAAGAGAAAAAGAAAACAAATCTATTAATAAAGTTAATAAAAGATTTACAAAATATTTATTTAAAAATAACTATATTTCACTTGAAGAAAAAAAAGAATTATTAAAAAACTTAAATAAGGATTTAAAATTTTCAAAAGATGAAAAACATCAATTTAAAGATATTGAAAAAGTATTCAAAAATAACTCACACTTTGAAGCCAAGATTTCACAAATGAAAGATGAACAAAATGAAAAGTTAGTTAAGTTAAATGAAAAAATAGTTGCTTTAAAAAGCAAAAATAAGTTAATGAGTGTAAAAAAAGTTGAAAATAATATAGTTAAAATAGAAAATAATAACAAAATGATCATACTAACAGAGAAAAAAGAGAAACTAAATGAGCTTTATTTAAATAGTAAAAATAAGCTTAAAACTTTACAAAGTACAATTTTAGAAAAAATCAATAACATTGTAGAAAGTAAAATAAAGTATGATAAAAAAATAGATCTGATAAAAAATAATTATTATAATGCTGTACATTCATTAGATATTTACTTTGAAATCAATCAAAGAAAAGATGATACTTTAAGTTTCCAAAGAAAGAAGGTTAATAATGAAATTTCCTAAGAACTTCTTATGGGGTGGTGCAACTGCTGCACCTCAACTTGAAGGAGAGTACAACAAAGATGGTAAATCTTTGACTGTGGCTGATTTAAAATATTTTGAAGATATTAAGAATCGAAAAAATATTACAGATTCTAAAGAAGTAACAAGCGAAAAAATCAATTACGCAATTGAAAATGAACAAGATTTATATTTTCCTAAAAGAATGGGTGTTGATTTTTACAACAACTATAAAGAAGATATAAAACTATTTAGCGAGATGGGTATGAATACATTTAGAATGTCACTTTCTTGAGCCAGGATTATTCCAAATTGTGATGATGGTATTATTTGCCAAGAAGGTTTAAACTTCTATAAAAAGGTTTTTGAAGAGTGTAAAAAATATAACATAGAACCATTAGTCACAATATCACATTTTGACTTACCTTACATATTAGTAGAAAAATATGGTGGGTGAAAAAATCCTAAATTAATTGATATTTATCTAGAATATGCAAAAGTCGTTTTTAATGAATATAAAGATTATGTAAAATATTGAATTCCTTTTAATGAAATTAACGCTGCGATATTTTCAAGTTGGGTCAGTGTCGGTATAATAGTTGATAAAGAAGTGAATGTATTAGAAAGTTGCTATCAAGCGTTACACAATCAATTTGTTGCTAATGCAAAAGCTATTAAAATTGGTAGAGAAATTGATAAGAATTTTAAATTTGGTTGTATGCTTGCTCAATTCACATGTTATCCGTTAAATTGCAAGCCAGAGAATGTCTTCTTAAATCTTCAAGACCAACAAACAAAAGTATACTTCTATTATGATGTGTTTACGAAAGGGTACTATCCGTCTTATATTCTCAAATATTGAGAATTAAATAATATTAAAATAAATTATACAAATGAAGATATGGAAATAATAAGTAAATACAAAATAGATTTCATCTCATTCAGCTATTATATGAGTGGAGTTAACTCAACTGAAAATACATCTAAAGTAGAAGCTAATTTAGTAAAAATGGGAAAAAATCCTTTTTTGCAAGAAAGTGAATGAGGTTGACAAATTGATCCTGTTGGTTTAAGAACTACATTAAATGATCTATGAGATAGATATCAACTACCATTATTCATTGCAGAAAATGGGATTGGTCTTAATGATAAACTAAATGATGAATTCAAAGTAATTGATAATGAAAGAATTGAATATTTAAAGTCACATTTAGAACAAATAAGTTTTGCTATTGAAGATGGTGTTAATGTATTTGGTTATACTACATGAACTCCAATCGATATAATATCTAGTGGAAGTAATGAGATGTCTAAGCGTTATGGTCTCATTTATGTTGATCAAGATGATTATGGTAAGGGAACAAAAAATAGATATAAAAAAGAAAGTTTTTATTGATTTAAAAAATTCATTGAATCTTTGGAATAACAATATTGCTTTGAAGCATTAGTTATGTTAAAAAACAAGGAGTATTATTAACTTCTTGTTTTTTTATCGCTTTATAACTTATATTAAACTTGTTCTGTGTTCAGTTTCTGATATTTTTTATCTCTTTGATTAATTATCTTTAATTACACGATTTTAAAAAAATTCTATATTTTATATAATTAAAGGAATAGTTTGTTAAATATTACATTTTTTAAGAATTATTTAAATATTTTTTTAAAAAATGCTGAAAAATTTATATTTTATGTTATTATATTTTTGTCAGGCAACTATTCGTCTATTGCTTAGATATGTCAGAAACTAAGATAAACTTCTTAGTGAAGGGTTGAGCATCCCTAAACCTGCTCTTTTTTTTATTTTCAAAACAAATTTATATAAGTTTGATAAAATATTTTTGAAAGTAAAAAAGGATGAAAAAATGAAAAAATATATATTAGGTCTTGATCTTGGTATTTCATCAGTAGGGTGAGCTGTCACAGGTTATGATGATGAGAATGCTATAGAACCTTGATTAGATGATTTTGGTGTTAGATTATTCCAAGTGCCTGAGGATCCAGAGAAAAAAACGTCTTTAGCTGCAAAAAGAAGAGTATTTAGAAGCTCGAGAAGATTAAAAAGAAGAAAAAAAGCTAGAATAAAATTATTGAAAAAAATATTAATAGATTCGGGCATCATTACTGAGAGCTTATATGAAAAAACTTTTGATTTTTCTATTTCTTCATTAAAACCAACAAATAAAATTGTATATGATGAAAAGAAATATTTCAATCCATATGTTATTAGAATAAAAGGGTTAAAAGAAAAATTAAGTAGTGAAGAACTAACTATTGCGCTTGTACACATCGCCAAAAATAGAGGTTTTGAAAACTTATTTGATCCAGAAAAAGGTGAAGATAAATCCGAATTAAAAGATGATGCTAAAATTAACGAAAAAGAAGAATATGCAAATTCAATTATATTTGCTAGAAAATTGATAGGTTACGATATAGCCACAAAAACTTGTAAAAAAACAATTGCAGAAGCTTTCATTGATGAAGAAAGTTCTACAAGGTTTGATAAAAATAAAAATTTGTTAAATGTTCGTAATCATAAAAAACATTATAGATTTCTTTTTCCAAGAGCGGCATATAAATACGAACTAGAACTTATTTTAAATAAACAAGCAGAGTATTTTCCTCAACTAAACAATGAAATTATTGATAAAATCATCGATACTATATTAAGACAAAGATTCTTTGAGGATGGTTTTGGACCTAAAAATATCTCTCGAGCAGAAAACATTGAATTAATTAAACAAAAATTATCAAACATTAAAGACAAAAATAATCATTATATTGCATTAAGAGATTCTTTAAGGGCATATAAATTATATAAACCATTTACTGAATTAGTAGGAAATTGTACATTTTTCCCTAATGAAAAGAGATATATTAAGTCAAGTATAATTTTTGATTTATATCAAATGGCAGTTGAAGTCTCTAAGTTTTCTTCATTTTTGGAGAATAAACAAACAATAAAAGACTTTCATAATAAACTATTCAACTTAGCTTTAACCGATGAAAAATTTATTTCAAATAATAAAAAGCAAATTGAAAGTGTTTTAAAAACTGATTTTGGTGTCAAATCAGAAGATTTAAAAAACTTAAAGGCATTAGATAATGCTAAAAAAACTGATTTATTTGGATTTACCAAAAGATTCATCAAAGTTTTTGGAATGGAAAAACTAAAAGAATTAAATATTGATAATTTAGACTCAAATATAATAGATGATTTAGGGAATATTTTAAATAAGAATATAACTCCAGAGTTGAGAAAAAGTAACATAAAAAAATGAGCAAGCGATAATAATGTAACAATTGACGACGAAAATATAAATCAATTACTTTTAACTCCTTCAAAAGTAACTACAACAAGTAATCTTTGTAAAAAGGCGATGTTAATGGTAATAAAACACTTCCTTGAAGGTGAAATCGCTGGTGTTTATCAAGATGAATTAAAAGCAAAAGCAAATGAGTATACAGACTTAAACATCAAGAAGTTCTTACAACCTATTGTTGACGGAGATTTGGTAAGAAATCCAGTAGTTTTTAGAGCAATCAATGAAGCAAGAAAAGTGTTAAAAGCACTTTTCAGAAAGTATAATGATTTCGAAAAAATAAATGTGGAAACATCTCGTGAACTTGGTAAGTCTGGTGAAGTCAGAAACGAGTTGAACAAAAAAAATCTTGATTCAAGAGCTAAAAATGAAGTAATAAAATCTGAACTTGAAAAAATTGGTATTGTAGCTAACACAACCTCAATATTGAAATATAAGCTATGGTTAGCTCAAGATAAAAAATGTTTGTACTCACTTAGAGATATTAAAATAGAACAATTAAACTCACATGAACTTGAAGTCGATCATATATTACCGATTTCGAAGTTTCCAGATGACTCATTTGATAATAAAGTGTTAGTTTACACAACAGAGAATCAACTTAAAAAAAATCGTACCCCATTAGAATATTTCAATGCTGAAAATCCAGATATTATAAATAGCTATAAAAAAAATTGTCTTGATTTATATCGTAAGGGTAATATCACTTGAAATAAGTATGAAAACCTATTAGTTAAATCAGTTTTAGATATTGATCAAAATAAATTTTCTTCTAGAAATTTAGTAGATAATTCTTATATTGCTAGATATTTTGCTAATTGACTTAAAAATAATTTAATTCACAAATATAAGAAAGAAAATAAAGAATACAAATCTAATGTGTTAATGATTAAAGGGGTTGTCACCTCAAGATTTAGAAGAAAATGGTTACGCTTTTCTCCATGAGGATTAGATATAAAAGTTCGTGATATAACACCATTTCATCATGCTGTTGATGCGATAGTATTATCACAGTTTAAAAACCAAGGAAGTGTTGATTTTGCTTCTGACTTGATAGCTATTGAAAATGAATTTAAAAGTTTTAAATATAAAAACATTTCTTTAGAACAATATCATAATAACGTTAAAGAAATATGTAGTAAGTGACATGATAATAGTGGTTATCAGTGACAGTTTCAAATTTCAAAGCCAATTGAGAGAATTGATGATTTTATAAATTCAGATTGCCAAGCAATTAAGATGTTTCCTTTAGTAAAAAAATTAGATAAATTAATTGATTTAAGAATGCCGATTGAACTATCAGTTAAAGTTGATGTTGATATAGTAAAATTAACCGAAAAAGAATTGAAGAGAAATTTCAAAAATTTAAACGAGTTATCTATTTTAAATGAAAAAGACTTTAAAAAAGAAATAAAAGTTAAAAGACCTGTATTTGTGAAGGTTAAACATCCACAAGAATACATTGAAACTTTAAAGAATGCTAATGTTGCTGGCGATATCCATTATCCTTTTGTTTCCTATAAAGTAAATCATAAAGTTTCTGGATCTGTTACATCAAGTGAAAAAATGGCTGCAAAAAAATTATTAAAAGATTCCAACAAAGATCAATTTCACACTGATAGACATGGAAACCTCTGAGAAACTAATGTTTATTATGGAGTTATAATAGACAAAGAAGGTATTAATAAACCTAGATGAATTAAAAAAATAGATATATTTAAAAATAAAAACATTCTAAAACTAAGAGATAATGAGCTGATTTTGAGACAAAATGACACAGTATTCTATAAGAATAAAGACGACAATTATGAGTATAAAGTGTTTAAATCTAAAATGGGAGCACAAATTTGTGCAACAAAAATAAATACTACATATATTTCAACGTTACACAAAAATAAAGAGATATTCGGTACACAAAACTGTTATGACTCATTATCAAATATTTTAAAAGAAATTAAGATAATAACAATAGATATTTTAGGTAAAGCATAATTTGAGGTTTTAGTTATCTGACATATCTAAGGAATAGACGACAAGTACTTTTGCAAAGATAGAGATATCGATGTTTTAGTTATCTGACATATCTAAGGAATAGACGACTTTTTCTTCTTTTTCAATCAGTTTATATGCGTTTTAGTTATCTGACATATCTAAGGAATAGACGACTATATACTTTAAACGGAAAGACAAAGGTATGTTTTAGTTATCTGACATATCTAAGGAATAGACGACACAACAATGAGTTTTAATGATATGTTTTCAGTTTTAGTTATCTGACATATCTAAGGAATAGACGACTGCATCCTCGGTAGGCTTATTATCAGGTGTGTTTTAGTTATCTGACATATCTAAGGAATAGACGACTGGCTACATCCATACTTCCCTGCGCTAAACTGTTTTAGTTATCTGACATATCTAAGGAATAGACGACTTGCTAAATTAGTAATTATGTTTTCCAAGGGTTTTAGTTATCTGACATATCTAAGGAATAGACGACTCAATCGATATCCCAACTTCCATTATAAAGGTTTTAGTTATCTGACATATCTAAGGAATAGACGACTGTTCAGCTAAATTAAGATTTTCAAATATCGTTTTAGTTATCTGACATATCTAAGGAATAGACGACAGTTAAATAATTTTCTAAATCTTCCATTTCGTTTTAGTTATCTGACATATCTAAGGAATAGACGACTCGTTTGTTGTATCGATTGCCCCGTACTTGGTTTTAGTTATCTGACATATCTAAGGAATAGACGACTTTTCTTTAAATAATATAATAAAAGAACCTGTTTTAGTTATCTGACATATCTAAGGAATAGACGACTGGATATACCTTATTGTTTTGTGCCAACTTGTTTTAGTTATCTGACATATCTAAGGAATAGACGACTATTTTTTTATTTGAGTTAATTGGTGTAACGTTTTAGTTATCTGACATATCTAAGGAATAGACGACTGCCTCTATATTAACACATATAATACCAATGTTTTAGTTATCTGACATATCTAAGGAATAGACGACAAGTACTTCTGCAAAGATAGAGAAATAGATGTTTTAGTTATCTGACATATCTAAGGAATAGACGACCCAGCAAAATATATGTAATAAAGTTGCATTAGTTTTAGTTATCTGACATATCTAAGGAATAGACGACTGAATATTGAACTAACTGTTATATTGTTGAGTTTTAGTTATCTGACATATCTAAGGAATAGACGACAGAAGGCTTCTAATTCCTCATAGTTCACGAGTTTTAGTTATCTGACATATCTAAGGAATAGACGACTAGATAAATCGTATTTAGAATCATCGTTTGGTTTTAGTTATCTGACATATCTAAGGAATAGACGACGGATGAGCTTCAAAAAAGAATACACGATATGTTTTAGTTATCTGACATATCTAAGGAATAGACGACAAAAATATTGTCGAAAAGTAATAATGCTTTGTTTTAGTTATCTGACATATCTAAGGAATAGACGACTTGGCGAGATATTGGAATCATAGGTTGTGTGTTTTAGTTATCTGACATATCTAAGGAATAGACGACCTTCTAAAATTAAAACAGAAGACGAAGCAAGTTTTAGTTATCTGACATATCTAAGGAATAGACGACTAACATCGGAGTTAATAGTTATTATGGAGTGTTTTAGTTATCTGACATATCTAAGGAATAGACGACTTGATATCTAACGGAAAAACTTTCTAATAAGTTTTAGTTATCTGACATATCTAAGGAATAGACGACATACACTTGATCGACAAGGTTGTTGAGAGTGTTTTAGTTATCTGACATATCTAAGGAATAGACGACAGGTATTTAAACATTATCTAAAAAAAATTAGTTTTAGTTATCTGACATATCTAAGGAATAGACGACATTTATACTGCAGAGTGAGCTTATACATCTGTTTTAGTTATCTGACATATCTAAGGAATAGACGACATAGTTTTATTAAATAAAGGCAAAATTGACGTTTTAGTTATCTGACATATCTAAGGAATAGACGACAGTTTGGGCCTTGTAGACAACGTTTTTGAAGTTTTAGTTATCTGACATATCTAAGGAATAGACGACCAACTTCCGTTATGAAGGTACACATACATTGTTTTAGTTATCTGACATATCTAAGGAATAGACGACAAAATATGATTTACCAATTGCTTCCATTTAGTTTTAGTTATCTGACATATCTAAGGAATAGACGACTATTATTTTGATTCAACTTCTTTTGTTAGAGTTTTAGTTATCTGACATATCTAAGGAATAGACGACTCAAAGAGTTATTGTTGATGAAGCTCATTTGTTTTAGTTATCTGACATATCTAAGGAATAGACGACTAATCAGTGTTTTAAGAACTCTCCATCAAAGTTTTAGTTATCTGACATATCTAAGGAATAGACGACATTTCTCGACTAATTACCCGCAACCAATGCGTTTTAGTTATCTGACATATCTAAGGAATAGACGACAATTGATGTAACTTCAATTAAAGCTGATATGTTTTAGTTATCTGACATATCTAAGGAATAGACGACCGAAGCCGAGGGTGTTGGTGGTGTAACATAGTTTTAGTTATCTGACATATCTAAGGAATAGACGACGATTAAGTATCATTTAGGAACCAAACACTAGTTTTAGTTATCTGACATATCTAAGGAATAGACGACATCTTTTCTTATAAAAACTTTGGCAGCACCGTTTTAGTTATCTGACATATCTAATACATAAGGACTAAAAAACCTTACAAAATTACCTTTAAAATTTTACTAATTTTGTTAGTTTTTGAAAATATTATTTGAAAACTAACATTTTCAAACTATAGTGGTATGGTCTTTTACTTTTTTATTACATAAAATGAACTTATATTTATGTATATAGGAAAGGAATAGCGTTTTGTCTTGGAAAACAATAATTATAAATAAGTATGATAAATTATCGCTTAAAAATAATTTATTAAAAATAGAAAATACTAAACAGGAATCTGACAAATCATTAACATTCTCATTAAGTGATATTAATTGTATAATATTAGAAAATAACTACACACTAATTTCTACACAACTTATTTCTAAATTATTAGATAATAATGTGTTTCTAGTTGTTTGTAACGATAGTTATGAACCTAATGGAATTATGCTCTCATATCACAATCATTGAAAACCATTAGCTATTATAGAAAAGCAAATAAGTATCAATCCAGATTATAAAAAAATAATATGAAAACAAATAATTGAAAAAAAGATTGAAAATTCTTTGAATGTTATGGTCATGATTGGTTGTAGTGATAGATCAATCGAAATGGTATCGAACTTTCAAAAAACAGTTAAATTAAACGATACAACCAATAGAGAAGGACTTGCTGCTAAAGTCTTTTTTAGAGAGTTATATGGAAGTAATTTTATTAGATTTAGTGATGATATCATAAACAAAACTTTAAATTATGGTTACACAATTTTAGCTTCTGCAATATCTAGAACCTTAGTTAAATACGGATTACTATGTTTTCTAGGTATCTTTCATATTGGTAAAACTAATAATTGAAACCTATCTTATGATTTATTGGAACCGTTTAGACCACTTGTTGATTTATGAGTAATTAAAAATCTTGATGGTTTAGAAGGGGAGAACCTTAGTTATAATAAAAGACTGGAATTAATCAACTTACTTAATCAATTTGTATCAGTTGATGGTAAGTTTCAAACTATCACAAATGCAATTGATATAATGGTTAGAAGTTATGTAACAGTTTTAAAAACAACAAGTTCTCTAAAACTTAAGCTTCCTACAATAATATATTATGAAGAAAAAGTAGATGATTTCTATGAGTATGAGTAGGTTTCGACAAATGAGATTATTTGTGTTTTATGATTTACCTAATACAACTAAAGGTGAAAATAAAGAATACACTAAGTTTAGAAGAATATTAATTCAAAATGGTTTCTATATGATTCAATTTTCTATATATGTAAAGTTATGTATAAATTATGATCAAATGTTAATCTATCAAAAAAAGATTGAGAACTTTAAGCCTAAAAAAGGAGACGTTAGAATGATAGGTATAACAGAAAAACAATATAAAGATATGAAAATTTTAGTGGGTAGCAAGACTTTTCAAGAAGAAAATCAAAACATTGATTTTATATTGGAATTATAGTGGAAACTAACTTAGTACTTAATAGTAACTTTTTTGGAAAAACCACAATAAATTTTCATAATAATATAGCATATTTATATGGTACTAATAACTCTAAAAAAAGCTTATTATTACATGAAATTTATGAAGGTCTTAAAGGTAAAGAAATATACAAACTTTCATTTAATTCCTCTAGCTCGTGTGTTGCTAGATATCAATGTGTTTTTTTAAAAGAACTATTTGATTTACAAAATGAATTAAAACTAACAAAATCTAATCTTTTACGTAATTGTATTTTGAAGAAAATTAATAGTCACATAATAATGCAACAAGATAATGAGAATTTTCAAAACCGACTAAATACTTTTTACAATGATTTAGAAGAGGTTATTAATTCATTAGAGTTCAAAGAAATGTTTGACTTAGATGAAAAAATATCTGTTAAGTTCAATATTGATACCAAAGCAATAGATAGCCTTATTGATAAATTATTAAAAGTTTATTTATATAAAGAAGATGAATCTAAAGAAGTTGATGAGAAATCATATAGCAGATTTACTATAAGAATGTTGATATTAGAGATCTTGTTTTTAGAGATTGATTTCAATGATAAAGAACGACCAATATTTTTATTATTAGATCTTCCCGATGCTTGTGCAGATGATAATAATATTCTAAAACTTAGTGCAACTATATTAGAGTGGATTGGTAAATACAATATTAATGTTATTATTACCGTTAACAGTTCTTTTACCTTAAAATTATTCAACCCTGATTTACGATCAATAAACTTCATATCTGACTCAAAGATTATCAATTTAAAAAAGTTAAAAAGTATTTTTAAAAACATAGCAGTTTGCTATTCATTTATTGAATCTAAAAGCACAGATTTAATAATATACAAACAACAAATTACTAGTTTAATTAATAATGATGACTTACATTTTGAATATAGTTACTACAAGAAGAGAATTGAACATTACTTATATATGACTCATATCTTTAGAAAAATTGTTGTAATTGAAAGTAAAGATGTAAGTAACTGAAATGCTGATCACAATGCCTTAACTTTAAATATTAACTACAAAGATATTGTTTTCCTTTTTGTTTTATCTTTTGAGTTGGAACTCTCAAAAAAAATCGATTGAAATATAGAAAATATTAAATTGAAAGCATTGATAGAAAACTATTAAATATATTTGTTAACTACATAAGATGTTTTTAAATTAATTCAAATTTTTATTCAAACAACAATTTTTAATAAGTTCTCTATAATCTTTTTAATTTATACAAACCTATTTTGTTATTTTATAAATGTGTTTTATTACATCGTCAACGTAATAAAAATATCATAGTTGTTTTTTCATATAAAATTTATAGTTTTAAATTTTTTATTTAAATATAAACAGAATTTTATAAAATATACCATCCTAATAATTTATATTTGATTATTTTTTGTTTTAAATACATTTAATAATGAGTATAAATAAAAAAATAAAATGTTATAAATTTACTCATTATTTATGTAGTTTTTTATATTGGGGAAATTACTTTGTAAATTTAATCTATAAATTTTCTTGCAAATAGTAACAAATATGCTTATTCAATCTTTTACTCAATAATTTAACTAGCAAACTTCAACCTTGTTATTTATTCACTAGCTCACTTCCTGCATTAACATTATTTATATGTATAAAGTTATGAAGACTTATACTTTTCAATAGTCTAGCTTTCTATATGTGTGGCCATTAGCATAATGAAGTGCATATTGTAGTTCTTCTAATAACATCAGTTTTTTTTAATTTTAGCAACCTCTCTTTTACGAGTTTCATGATGTTTAATATATTCAACTTATAATATCTGTCTAAAGTTATATATTGTTTTCTAAAAAGCATTTTGTTTATTAGCTATATCATTTTGTTGAATGCTTTAAAAATATATTTTTTTAATTCAACAAACAAAAGTTAATAAATTCATTTATAATAAAAAAAAATTAAAAATGGAGTTTTAAAATATGGATGAATTATTAAATAATAAAGATAAAATTTTCTCAGTTATTGATTTTTTTAGTTTTAATTTATTTGCAAGTGATATAAAGTATCCTATGAAGAAAATATTCACATTTGATGAGTATAAAAAAGCAATTATAAATTTCAAAGATAATAAAAATAAGGAAAATGCTATTGATGAGATAACAAAAAACACTGATAAACTCTATCAAAAAGATGTTAAAATTTTTTTGAATTTTAATTGCATTTATTACTATGGTAGCAGAGGCTGTGGTAAAACTATGTTCACAAAAAACTCAGCCAATCATAAAGATATTGAAGCATATTATTTAAAAGATCTTAGTTATGAAAAAATTAAAGACTTGGAAGAAAACATAAATACCAATAATTTAAAATATGTAATTTTTGATGGGATAAATGAATTTGATTTTTCTCTTAAACGCATTTTTGAAAAAATCATAATAAATCTTTTAGCTATTAGTATCAAAGTTATAATTACTGGTGTTTGCGAAAAGGAAATAAAAAAACTTGATTTAAATATAGGAACAATTGAATTTAAAAATTCTTTGGAAAGTAACTATATGTATAGAGTGTCTACTCTTATAAGTCCAAGTAATTATGAGAAATATTATAAGATAATTCAAACTATTTCTTTTAATTTACTGTCTTTAAGAGAAATTAATTACTTTATCCATTCATTAATTATATTATCTAATAAAGGATTTGTAATCAAAAAAAATACTGATCACTTCATATTTATATGAAGAAATATTCTGGAGCACTTTTTTGAGTTTTACTTCGAAGGAGAGAAATGTGTAGACTGAAAAAGTTATTGAACTTTTTTAAAAAATAATATTAAAACTTTTTACTATGGTATTGATGAGAAATCAGAATTCTTTAAAAAAAATAAAAGTGAAATAATTTTTTTTAACTCTCGAAGTATAGTGGCAAAAGAAAAAGAAAAGTTTGTTTTGAAAGATAGAATGTTATACCTACCATTGTTACTAACGCATATGAGAAAATGTAAGGATGATAAAGAATATAGGGATGACGTAGAATTGAAGGAATGATATACAGCTTTTGTTCTGTTGTTAAAATCTGAAAAAATGGAAGAAGTTAACATAGAATTTATTATAAATAAAGACGATGATATTTTACTAGTAAAAAGAATTAATAAAAGTATTTTGAATAAACTTATGCTTCTTTTTTCTTTTAAGGAAAAAAGGAAAAAACTAGTACTCAATAAGAATCATGAATATAAAATATCTTTTTTTTATTTTTTGATATCAAACTTCAACGTTCAAGATTTAAATGAATGTATTGAGTTGGAAAGGGAAGATTATGAAAAATGTATCAAATTTTTAATAGATAATATAAATATTATGAAGTTTGAAAATATTCTATGTAATTTTATTGATTTGACAGATTTTAATGACAGAAATATGGAAATTTTTTATATAAGTTATTTTACAAATCGTATATTAAATTTATCTGAAAATGATGCAATCATATTTTATAAAAGATTATTTAACTCATTTTCTTGTTATAAAACCTTTGTTAAATGGGCCAATATTTTTCTAAGAATTAAGATATTTCAAAAAGCTAACAGTCATGTAAATATTTTAAAATATCACTTAAAAAAAACATTTTATAAATATAAAAAAACATTGACATATAAATATGTCTTTTATAATTACTATTTTTTGCACTTAGATTTAATAAATACACCTGTAAATAACAACTTTGGAAACATTCATGATAAAAAATATTTAATCAATATAAATAATAGCCTAATTCAAAATGCGTATATATTTTTATGTTATTTTTTCAAACAAACTGAATACCATACATGTGAAGAGATAAAAGAAATTATGAATTTAATAAATGATAAATTTTCATTTCCAAGAAATGTACAAATTAATTCTTATTTTAAACTCCATTACACAACATCTACAAAAATATATAATAGTTTTGATTGAAAAGTTATTGAATTAATAGATTTTATTATTTTAAAGTATTTTAAAAAGAAAAAATGCGACGCAAAAAAGAATAGAATATATTATTCTGATATATATTTAGAAAATAACTTAAAAATTGAATGACCATTGATAAACAATAATTTTTTTATATGCTCCAATTTAATTTTTTGCGATAATAAAATTCCTGATGAAAAAATGTGAAATATAAAATATTATCCTTTAGATAAAGAAAAATTTAGAAAGATTACGAATAACTTCATTAAATTTTTATTAGAAAATAAATTTTACGCCTTTAATAATAAGGTTAGTTTAGAGACGGGTTTTAAAATATATTACATTTTTAAAGAGATAAAGTTCGAAAAGGAGTTTTATCATCAAAAAATCTATGATATTGTAACAAATAATTGTTACATAGATACTTTTGAAGTATCAGAATTTTCAAAGGAACAGTTCATATTCCAAATTCAGTTGTATTCAGAAACAATATTCTCTTCGAAACTTTTAAATCATAAAGATATTTGTATTAATGATAACGGTGAATTAAAAATTTTTTTTCCATCAAATCCCTCGACCAAAAAAAGAATCAATTGATCGACAAAAGTGGGGACTGTTTTTTTCGATGATGATTCACAAACTTGATTCAAAATACCTAATAATGATAGAAAAAAGAATTTTTTTAAATATTATGTTTGTTATTGCGAAAGTTGAAATACTGGTAATATAATAAGAAGATGAATAATATTAAAATATAATAAAAAAGAAGTATTTTTTCAAGAAGTTTTTGATACAAGTGAACTAGGGATGGAAGTGTTTAAATTAAAGGAAAACAAATGAGTGTCTTTAAAATAATCAAAAAATAATATTGTATAGTTTCATAGAAAAAAATGGTTGCATATATTTTAAAAGATTTCAAAATATATTGTCTCATTTTAAATAATCAAGGTATAGTAGTAAGTCAATCTAAAGTTGCTAGAATAATGAAATTATTCAATTTATATTCAGTTATAAGAATAAAAAAATGTATAGAAAACCAAAAGAAGTCAAAAAAATAACTTATGGTCCTAATCATGTTAATAGAAATTGATCTTTGTATTCAAAAAATGAGCTTTGAGTTACAGATATTACATATATACCTTTCAATAAAAAATTTGCATATTTAAGTGTTTTGAAAGACGAAAACACTGGATTCATAGTAGGTCATGAGGTATCTTTAAAAAATGACATAGATATTTACAAAAAAACGCTTGAGAAAGCTTCGCTTCATAGACAAGATCTATCTAAAAAACTTATTATCCATTCTGATAACGGAAATTAATATACATTTATATTTGCAAAGCATTATGCTAAAAAAAATATCATAATCTAGACCATGTATCTCTATTGATAATGGAATGTGTAAAACCTTTTTTCTTTAAAAGAAGAGTGCAAAAATAAATATAAAGCAGAATAATTTTAATAAGTTAAAAATAGCAATCGAAAATTATATAGAATTTTACAATTATAAAATAATAATGATCAAACATAAGACCACCTAACATATATTTATTTAGATTTCAAACTAAAAAAAAGTACTTTAAACTTTGCTTAAGTATTTTTATAAAAAACATTTTGCATACTTGACAAATTATATTCAAATTATAGATTATATTAAATTTTTTTATTTAACTCTATACATGAGGGTTTATTCATTTGTATAAATGAGTGTTTTTTTAGCATAATGTATACTTAGAGAATTATATTCACACTTTTAGTATTATATTTTTATTTATTTAGGTTATAATAAATCATAATTAAATGTGTAATGCGGAGCATGAAAAATATGAATTTTAAAATTAGTGATGAACAACAAAAAATAATTAACTACCTTAAAGCTAATTATAATTTAAAAATTGAAGCAGTAGCTGGAAGTGGTAAAACTACAACTAGCTTATTTATAGCAGATGCTTTTAAGGACAAAAATATAATAATTTTAACTTATAATAAAAAGTTAGCTGATGAAACTAATAAAAAAATTAAGAAGCATAGTTTAACAAATATTAAATGCAAGACATTTCACTCATTTATTGGAAACTGTTTTGGTGACACTTGTAAAGATGATCAAGCTCTAAATAATATAATAATCAATAAAATTGAAGTAATTAAAAATCTAGAACACTTTGATTTACTTATTTTAGATGAAGTTCAAGATATGTCCTTCAATATTTTTAAACCTTTAGTCAAGATTATCAAAGAAAAATATTTTAATTCACAACTATGTATTTTAGGAGATTCAAGACAATCAATATATAGTTTTAGAGGGGCTAATCCACTTTTTTTATCAAAAGCAGAAATTGCTTTTGGAAATCTTAATAATTTTAGTTGAAAAAGCACTAAGTTAAGTACTAGTTACAGAATCACAAAAGATAATGCAACTTTTTTGAATGAAGTTTATTTTAACGAAAATTTCATTACTTCAAATCAAGAAAACAACGAAAAGAACTTATTTTATACGGTGATTGACGCATTTAATACTAAGGCTTTATATGAATATTTGAAACCTGTTTTTGAGAAATACGAAGATGAAGATATTTTTATATTATCGAATAAAGTTCAGGGGACAAATACTCCTCTGTCAAGATTAGCAACGCTTTTATCGGAAAAAGGTCATTTAGTTTATATATCTTTAAGTGAGGAAGAAAATTTAAGTGACAAAGAATTGAAAAACAAAATTGCTTTCTCAACTATTCACCAATCAAAAGGAAGAGAAAGAAAAGTAGCCATCATTTTTTCTATGGAACATAGTTATTTTGAATATTATGATAGAAATTCTGATCATATGAAACCCAGTAATCTTCATTATGTAGCTCTTACAAGAGCAACTGAAAAAACAATAATAATCAACCACTATAAAAACTCAGCATTTAAGTTTTTAAACTTTGATAATTTGAATAAGTTTATTGATTTTAAAGTAGAAGAAGATAAAAAAAGAACTTGAGAAGAAGCTAACAAAAGTATTAATAGGAGAATTGAAAATACAGTTTTAAACACATCTGTTAGTGATCTCTTGAAGTTTTTACCTTTAGAAAAATTAAGAGAAGATTTAGATAAAATGAAAGTTGAGCGTTTTGTCATAAAACCAAGTTATTCTTTGGAGAAAGTGCCAAACTCAAAAACTTTTTTTAAAAAAAAGAAAGAATACTCTGAAAATTTATCAATCTTTAACGGTAAATACTTTCCAATTATGTTTCTAGAAAAAGTAAATAAATTTGATGACATAATCAAATCCATTAAACAAGTTTTAAAAGAAATATCTGAATCTAAATCCGACTCTGACACCTTATTAAGTTTTCTAAAACCAAAAAAAGCTTGGGTTAAAAGTATTATTGATGAATATGAAAACAATAATATTAATATATTAAAAGTAGTTCTATTGCTTTCGGCAATAGAAAATGAAGACATTTCAAGAATAAATCAAATCCAAGAAATAGACTGAATTACAAAAAAAGATGATCAAACAGCCAATGATGTATTTGAAATCATATTGGGAGATAATTCAGGAGTTTTAAGCAAGAAATTTAAGTTCGAATATAATATAAAAATGGAAAATATAAATGGTAGAAACTACATAGGAATACTTGATTGTGTTGATTTTGAAAATAAAAGAATATGAGAATTTAAATTTACAAATGAATTAAGTGATATCCACAGATTACAGTTACTTTTATATAAATTAATTATTTCAAAAAATAGTGATTTAAGATCTAAATTTGATAAATTTCAATACTATTTATTTAACTTAAAGAAAAATAAGGTTGAACGTATCAGTATGAAATATGAAGACTTAGAAAGAATGTTTTACAATATTTTGTTTATAAAAGAAAACATGAATAATGTAGAAATAAACTTAGATAGCTTTTTAGATGAAATCAATAAAATTAAAGAAATGAATTATTTTATATAGTTTGTTTGTAAATCATATAAATATATTTTTTTATCATAAACTAATTTATTTTCTATTTATTTAAGTATTTTTTTCATTGTATAATTAAAAAAGATTTAAGGGGCAAATTAAAATGAAAAAAAATTTTGATAATTTTATCAATAATTTTAAAGATAAAGTCTTTAATTTAGATTTTTACGTTGATTATGACAAAGCTATAAAAAATGTAGATATATACAAAAAAAGAGATAGAAGTTTTAAATAAAGCAATTTTAGCAAAAGAACCTTTACACATACTTAAATTAGTTTTTGAAGAAAATAGCAATTTGCAAAAACTCATATAAGGAGTATAGTATAGATGTTGTTATGGCGAAGAGAAATGTTAATTCTAATGGCCAAAAAAGAGGGAAAATAGAAGAAGTATTAATCACTAATTATAAAAAATAAATAAAATACTCATCATTTTATAAAAGTATAGAATTGCAAAACGATAATAAATGTATTAAACTCACTATTTACTTAAACTATTTTTTTGTTTAACATTAAAACCCAGAATATTGAAAGATTTATTAATATTAATCCTTCAATTAATCATGGTTTAACATTATGCGTAGGATCACTGTCAACAAACCTGGAAAATGATATGGTTAGAATAATTAATAGGTTTCACAAAAGAATTGATTTTACACATATTAGAAATATAAGATATGACACTGACCATAGCTTTCATGAAATAGCTCATGCAGACGCAAATGGTGTTTTGGACTTAAAAAAAAATAGTAGAAGCATATTATTTAAACGGCTATGAAGGGTGTGCTAGACCAGACCACGGTAGAATGATTTGAGGAGAAGAACAAAAACCAAATAATCCAGGATACGGTTTAAATGATCGTGCACTGGGGCTAAGTTATATAAATGGTCTATGAGATGCTTTCAAAAAAATAAATAAATATTTTTAAACTCTTATTATTAAGAGTTTTTTTAAAAATAGATACTATTTTTTAAAAAAAACAGACTTTTTTTGAAACTTAAAAATATTTTAGTAAAAATAAAATATTTTTAAGTTAAATAACACGTATACACTCCTTTTTAAATATAATAAAATAATTTTATTCTAATTAAAATGGAGGAAATATAAATGAAAAAATTATTAAGTTTACTTGCAATATCAAGTTTTATAACAACTTCATCTTTTAGCGCAGTAGCATGTGGAGTTGACGAAACAAAGTTAGGGGAAGTCTCAATCGATAAGAACATCATAGAAAATAAGAATGATGCTTTAAAATTAAAAATTAAATTAAATGAAAAGAAAAAGGATACTGATAAAATATCAGTTTCTTCTGATAAAGGGGGTTCATCGCTTTTAAAGATAACAGATCCGATTGTTGAAAATAATGATGAAAATACCTTTACCGCATCAATTACACTTATAAACAAAAAATTACCAAACACTCTAGTTACTGAAAAAATAAGTGTCAAATTGAATGATTCTATTATTGACAATAATATTGTTATAAAAATTTCTGCTAAAGAAAAAAACAAAGCACAAATTAAATTTGAGGGTGACGCTGTAATTAATGAGTCTAAAAAACAACTACAAGGTAAAATTACTCTTGATAATGAACTTGAAGAAAATGAAATATTAAGTATAACTTCTGACAAGGGAAGTGATTCATTATTAACTTATGACAATCTAATTGTTAATGATCAAGATAAAAAAGTTTACACATTTAATATAAAACTAAAGGATAATAAATTACCAGAGAACGATGTAATAGAAAAATTAATTGTTAAACTGAATAATGAAGCTATTAGTGATTCATTTGAAGTAAAGATATTAGATGGAAAAGTAGATCTTTCTAAAATTAATTCAGAAATAGGAAATGTGCTCTTGGATAATACAGATACTACAATAGTTTCAGATGAGTATATTGTTAAAGCTATTAATAAAAAAAATAATAATATACATTTAACTACTGACAATGTTACTATAAGCAATAAAACTAGAACAACAGCAAAAATAAGCGCAAAATCTGGTGATGAAAGTTTCAAAAATGAAGTAACTGTTAACTTTGAAACAATTATTACAAGTAAAGCTATATTTAAAGATACAAAAGTTTCTTTAAGTAATCTATCTGAGGAAGATAGAAAAAAAATTGCAAACATCAATGCTGAAATTACAAAAATAATGAACACAAGTGTAATAAAAGAATTTAGAGAATTTTATAAAAATAAAACAAATTTTAAATTAGAATACAAAAATAAAGATAATCAAATTTTACCGCATAATAATAGCGACACAGACTATTTAACCGATATACCATCACAAGTGATATTAAAAATTGATAATGATTTTGATGTTTCAAATGTAGGTAAAATATTAAAAACAAACGATGATAAAATCTTTGCTGAAATAACATTTACATATCAAAATTAATAAAATATTTTATAATAAACAATCTTTTAAGAAGTTTCAATTCATAAATGTTAATATAATTCTCCAAGTTCGATTTATGTTTAAAAAGACATAAAATTATACAAGGAGAATTTTTTATATAGCAAATTAAAAGTATAGCAAATCAAATATTTTAATTTTTGATACCATAAAAAGTTTAAAATCAATAATTTTGCTAAAAAATAATCTTATAAAAAACTATCGAAAATGTACAACATTTCATATTTAATTGTTATAAGACTGTGTCTATATTGAAAAGTTTTGTGATGATTTACTTATTTTAAAAATCAAAAAACACAAATAAGCACAATTGAAAGATAAGAATTAATTCAAAAGATAAAAAATGCAGAACTTAGCAATAATTTAAAGTAATTTGAAAAGGGAAATGAGGTTTCGAAAATGTTTAATGAACTGATGGAAAATCAGAAAAAAAATAATGAAGTATTACAAAAATATAGATAAATATAATAACAAATATACATTTATTTATATATGCAAATTATTCAATTGCACAAGAGGGGGTTATTATCATGGTGTGCTAAAAATAATTTAGTTTATAAAATAAAAAAAAATCTTTATAATAAGCAGTGAAATTTATGTTACGTCGATAAAAAATTATTTCAAATAATAAAGGCGTAATGGTAAGTCAATCTAAAGTTGTTAGAATAACAAATTATTAAAATTAAGTTATAAGAATAAAAAAATGTATATAAAACAAAAAAAACTCATTATCCTAATCGTGTTAACAAAAATTCATCGTTGTATTCAAAAAATAAACTTTGAGTCTCAGGAATTACATACATACCTTTGAATAAAAAAAATGCATATTTAAAAGTTTTAAAAAACGGAAACACTGGATTCATATTAGTTCATAAGGTATTTTAAAAAAAATAATATAGATATTTACAGAAAAACACTTGAGAAATTTTCGTTTCATAGACAAGGTCTATTTAAAAAACTTATTATCTATTCTGCTAACGGAAATCAATATATATCTATATTTGCAAAGCATTATGCTAAAAAAATAATATTATAATATCATTATCTAGACCAGGTAATTCTATTGATAATGGAATGTGTGAAACCTTTTTTCATCATTAAAAGAAGGGTGAAAAATAAAACTAAAGAAAAATGAGTTTCTCAAGTCGAAAATAGCAATTGACAATTATATAGAGTTTTACAATTATGAAAGGATAATGATCAAACACAAGAGCCCTTCAGTATATGCTTATTTAGATTTTAAACTATGAAAAAAAATACTTCAAACTTTGTTGAAGTAATCTTATAAAAAACATTTATAATTATTTTAGAGAGTGAAGTTATAAAATGAATAAATTAAATTTCAAATTATTAAGTTTTAACTATAAAAATGTTATAAAAAACAAAATGCTATTATCAATTACAATAACTTTTTTGATAATATCTACTTTGTTAGAGATAGCTTCTTTTTATAATTATTATTTTAATTCTAATATTTATTTCGACAATATGAATGATCTTTTTAACAAAATATTCTTTTTTAAAAAAATATTTGACATGCTAATGCTTTCAATAATTGTTATTTATTTAACAACAATATGTTTTTATATCGATAAAAAACAAGGCAGAATAAATCTTGAATTAAAAGGTGGGATAAGCTTATTTCAAACATATCTTCAAAGAATAGTTATAATAACATCATTCATATTAATTATAATATTATTTTTACTAGCAATGCAATCGCTATTTACATTAACAATTAATGATTATTTTGTAGAAACGAGACATAAAGTTATTAACTTTATGTATTTTTACTTTCTTTTAGCAATAATGATATTTTCAATAACATTCTTTTTTATTATGATATTTAATTCAAAAGTTGTCTTAACTATTGTTAGTATTATTTCTTGTTTGATTTCATTATCTAGTACACTTAGTTCTTTTAGATATAATGACTGTATAAATTTATATAGATATGGGTCATACACAACAACATTTCAAAAATGAACGTCTTTTAATAATGAATTAAAATCAGATAAAACTTTTAATGATTTTTTACCAAACTTTGAAAAAATATATGAAAATAGAGGTAGTTTCGACAAGTATCAATGAGCTTATGGAAATTATTGATATGTTATGAACAATTTAACTTCTGATGATAAAAAGTTCTATGGTGATAATTTTATAAATTTTATTAAAGATATGGATAAGTTATTTAATGATAATTATCATTTATTTAATAATCCAGATTCAACTGGTTTTAAATTAGAAGATAGTTTTGTATACAATTATAGAAAAAACTATGCTAGTTATAAAACATTAAAACAAAACTTAATATACAACATCATTAATAAAATTATAGGATTATCAAAAAATGAACAATATTCTAATTTTTTGAATATATTAAAAGATTATTCTAACTACTTTTTAGAATACTTAGAAAAATCACCATTGTCCATTGCATACCTTAATCAATCATTTATTTCTAGATCTGTACTTGATGGTTATTTTGATGAAACTTTTAAAAATTACAAAACAAGTGATCAATATGATTTTTACTATTTCTTGTCTTCGATAGCATATGATATTTTTAATTGACAAGATAACATTAGACAGAAGTATGAAAAAAACATAAAAATTGATTTATCACCAGAACAAAGTTTGGTTGATGGTTTAAAAAGGAATGCAAATAGCAATCCTTTTAATCAATTAGCACAATTACAGTTTGGTAATTACTTTTCAAAAAACAGTTTATATTATTACAATAGTTTATCGGGAGGAGTATTTTATAATACTTTTGAATCACCAACTATTCCTTTAGAGTTTAAATATTTTAAAAATAGGGATGAAAATGACCGTCCAATTAAATTAGATGATCTTGAAGAAGTAAATGTAAGTTTTTCAAGTTATTTTGCCTTATATTTTTCTTACTTATCTATTTTTATTATGATTGGAGGTCTATCTTACTTAAGATATAGAAAAGTAGCACTTGATTAATAAGAGGGTAGTAAAAAATCTAAAAATCTGATAATAATATTTATTTTTGAAAATAATTTATAACTCGATACGTCACAAAATAAAATTAGCCAATAAATTATTTTTATAAACATATTCTGTCAATTATAAAGTATGTTTTTTTTTAAAAAAATAATAATAAAATTAAGTGTATACATGTGACAAAAAAGTAAAGTTCTACAATAAATATTTGAAAAAATTTAAAAATTGATTTACATAAGCTAGGGACAAATGTTTACTATTTATACCTCGTTATTGCGATAAAAAATGTTAAATTGATTGGATAATTTGCTTATAACTGATTTGATAATAATTTGATAGCGTATAATATTTCTTTAAGCAAAAAACTTAAAATTAATATGAAAATATTATAGATGTCATTATATTAATTAAATATTTACGAAGCTGACTTTGTAATCATTTAAATGGATTAAAATATTTAAATTTATCTTTTGTAGTAAAATAACTTATGAAAGGTTGTCATAATATAATATTACTTTGTAAATGTTAGAATTTAGCATTAAGCACAAGTATTTGGTAAAAGCATTGAATTAATGATGTATTTTTCATGTTTGCAGAATACTGAAATTAATTTAAATATTCAACATAAAAAAGAATTCAAACTTCATAAGGCACTTTTGGAATATTTGCAGATTCTTGTTTTGAAATGTATAGTTTATTTTTATTGATAAGAACATTAGTTAATTTTTGTTTGCTGGTTTCTAATTTTAGAAGTATATATTTTTAAAAGAGTATTTATGAATCGAACTAGTTTTATGAATTATTTCATTAGAAAAAAATTAAGGATACTCTAATAGAATATGAAAATTTTGAAGATTTTTTTCTAAATAAATGGGGACTTGAAAATTACTCGATGGACATAAATTTACTTTTATTTAATAAGTTAGGATTAAAAAGTACCTGAAATATATTTTTAGAGAAATTAAAAACTAATAGTAAAAATAAAAATGATTTTTTAAATTATAATAATTTATCATACTTATATGAATATGGTTTAGCATATATAAACAAATCATATAAAAAAGATTTAGGTAAATATTATACACCGGAAGATGTTGCGAGGTTTATGGGCGAATTTTTATAAGAAAATTATGATAAAGAAGACTTAATAGATGTTGCTTGCGGACCGGGTAATCTTATTATTAAAACTCTAGAGTTATTATAAGAAAATAAAGGTATGCTTTTTGTAAAAAACTTAGTTTCAAATAAAAAAATTTGAATCTATGATAAAGTAAATATAATTCAAGTCTTTTATTATTTATCCTATAATAAAGCAATAATTTTTGATATAAAATCAGAAAAGTTTCTTTGCTTTTTTTGACTTGGATCGGGCTTTTTTGTTATAAGTGATTTTAAAGACATTACCATAAAAAAATATTATTTAAGAATCTCAAATTTATAATTGTTTTTTGTAAAGTCTTATTGATTTTTTGGCTTTGAGAAGTTTTTTAATTTATGAGTAACTATCTTTATCTCTTCAAACTATTTTCTTAAAATGTTTAATATTAAAGTCAATATAAGTCTTTTTAAAAAATTTAAAGATTTCATTTTTAAGACTTTGTTAAATATTATTGATTGGCGTTTTCAAGATTTTTTATTAATAAAATCCTTTGCGTCCTTTTTTGATAATTTCTTAACTTTCTTTTTATGAGCCTAATGACTCATCCAAATTGACGTGCAGTATTTCTTTCTTTTTTTTCTTTGTTTAGAGAAAGATCCCAAAATAACATTAGTTTTTATTGTCTGAAAATTTCTTTTTCATAGTTTCTCCAATTATTTGTTATAATTATGGAAATAATTTTTTATTAATTACTTGGTATAGATTCACTTATTATTTCTGAAAATTTTTTTCTAAGTTTTTACTAAACTTGAAAAAGTGAAATTATATTTTAAAATAAAAATAGTAATAAAGGAAGGAAATATAAAAAAATATGAAAAAAATATTAAGTTTATTAGGAGCAATGGGAGTAGTTGTATCAGCTTCACCTGTTGCAATATCTTGTTCAAATAAACCGTTAGAAAAAAAACAAGCAACAGAATTAAGTTACATTGAAGGTAAAAAAGACTCCGATTTTATTAGTTTGTTAAAATCTAATAGTAAGTTACATTTATCTAATGGGGGAGGCGATGATACATATAGGAAATTTAAGTTAAGTGCAGACGAAAAAAGCCTAGCTGATGATTACGGTGATACCAAAAATAAATTATTCGAGTTTGGTTTGGGTGAATCATTTTCTTTGGAAGGTACTGCAATGACTGATTTTGATGAACATGCACCTCTGTTTGAACAAACAAAAAATTTAAAAGAAATTAACTATGATGAAAATCATGAAACTTTTGATGAGCTTAACACTTTTACAATTAAAGGTAATAAGGGTGATACTGAATTCAAACTAAATTACTTTTTTATAAAAGTAAAACATAATAAAGAAAAAGAAACACTTGAATTAATAAGTGTCGAAAATTTATATTTTAAAATAATCAAAATAAGTTAGTTGATTGAAATGCATAAAAAAATAAAATAAATATAACTAAATATAATCCTCTGATTATAGAATTAGAATAAAAGATCTCTAATATAATCTATAAATAGAGGATTTTTATATGAAAAATTTAATAAAAAAATACTTTTGTTAAATTTTAAACTGAAACTATAATTAGTAAAAAACAATGTATAAACTAGTAACCTTTAAAGAATTAAATAACAAATAGAATATATGGTAGTATCACAGTAGAAATTTAGTATAAGGTCACAAAAAAAAGAAAGTTCATATACGATAATATTTAAATAAGAATTTGTCAAATTTAAGACGTGCATGAATAAAAAAATCTTAAAGGTTATTATTTTAAGAAATGCTTTTATGAGTAAAAATATAAAGTTCTTAAAAACGGAATTATAATTATAAACCACACAAAAATAATAAAAATTTCAAAACTGTTGAGTTTGCTAAATAACTTTCCTTTCAATATACACTAGAGAATATATTTTTATATTTTAAAATAAATAATTTTTTATATAATAGTTTTTAATATAATTTTCTAAGTATACATTATGTTAAAAAAACATGAAATTAACAAATAAAATTTTTTCATGTGGTAAATTCGAAAGAATTCAAATCAAATATTCTTAATATTGATAATAAATAATATTTGATAATCAAGTTTTTTGATCAAAATTATTGTATAAAAATCTATCAAAATGTACTACATTTCATATTCAACAGTTTGGAGTATATTTGTAGATTGAGAAGCTTTTGGTTATGAGTTATTTTTTCCAAAAACCAGAGAACACAATAAGCACAACATAAAGATTAAAAGCAATTTAAAAAATAAAAAAATTTGCATATACAACATAAAATTGTATTCATTAGAAATAGAGAATAAGGTTTTTAAAAAGTTAATGAATTGATTGAACATTCTGAAATAATAAAAAGTATTACAAGACTATATATAAGTATAATAACGAATGATGAATCTAACTCTAAGCTAAGAAAAAAAATTAAAGAATATATAAGTGCTCTCATTAATAAAATTGTAAGATTACTGAGCCTATTAATTACAAGTGAGAATTAATAATATAGTAGTAAATAATCTTGTATTTATTAATTCTAAATGTTTAATCAATCAAATGTGAACACTTTTAAAAGATTAGGTTATATTTGAAAGGGTTATGAGCAACTGTTGTCAAGCTTTCAGCAAAAATACGCATATATCATGATTTTTTTGGATATTTCTTACCCAAAACGATATTAATTTTAATAAAACACTAAAAAAGTTACGAAACTTATGATTGATATTGTCCTTGTAAACTTATATAAACAATTTAAGAGAAATTAAATGAAAAAGAAAAAAATAAGAAGTAGATATTTATTACCAATAACATTAAGCGGTGTATTAACACTAATTCAGAAAACTTAATAAATGATCAAAACGAGTATAAATATTTACTAATGCAACAAGAATTATCAAATTTATACTCAACTTATCAAATGGTTGGAAAAAATGGTTATCTTGAAAACGATCAGAAAGGTTTTACTGATATGATTTCGCAAGGACAACAAGATATTGATGAACTTTATCAATACGATCCAAGAATCAATTTCAAAAAATTTAATAAAAGTTTATCAATTTCTCCTATCGATTATTTATTTAAACGAAGTGAGAATAATGTTTACAAATATAGTGTTGGAGTAGGGAGTTCATTTTTAGAGAAAACCGTAGTAGCAGATACAGTTATTGATAACGATTACAGTAGTTACAGTAACAAAGAACCAAAAGAAATTGAAAATGATCCATCGATGACAACTTATTTTTCTACTGGTTCGGGAATTAAATTTATTAACAGAGATAGTAAAGGCAAAGCACTTTATGACAAAATTACTCCTTGAACAAATTCTCGCTTAGGAGATGTTATGCCAACATATCAATGAGATTTTTGAAGTAAAGAAAAAGTTCATGACACAATTCAAATTAATACTCTAGATGGTGAGAAAAACGTAAGTACAATTACAAGTAAAGGGCAATTAGCACCATATTTTGATTATTACAATCCTTACATGAAAGGTAATTCCATTTCTGTTGGTATGGGTTATGACTTTGATAATGATGGAGTTGTAAAACCAGGTATATGATATCCAAATCAAGATTATTATTGAAATATAATGGGAACTAATCTAAGTAAAAACAATTACAATGTTAGTTATTTTGTCAAAAAAAGTAAAAGTGATACAAAGTCAAATGACATCATTAATGATAAAAATACCAAAATAACTTATACAACATCAAATGAAAATCAAGGACCAAAAGTCATTGATGATACAAAAATAACAGAAATTAATGATGGTTGGTATAAAGTTACAGCTGATTTGAGTAAGCTATCAGGTATTAATAGTGAAAATAGGATTGCTAAATTAGGACTTAAAATAAATCCTGCTAATGAAACTAAGTTTTTATATTCTGTTGGTGGATTTAACATTTCTAAAAACTTGGATGCTGAGCAATTAACTAATGAAACTACGGTAAAAAAAATAAAAAACGAGTATGTTGTTAAAAGATCATCTGACAATAACAATGTAAATATAAGATTTAATTGAGATATAGACAACAAGGAAAGTGATTACTTCAATATCTTTTATTCAAATGATGGGATTAATTGATATCGTCTTGGTCAGACAACCATCAATAAGTACTATTTAAGAGAGTTGAACGATAATGAAGACCATTTTATCTATATAGGAATACAACCAGTTAATAAATCAGGTATACCTAATAAAGTTTTTTACTCAAAAATCGATACAAATTATAATTATTAATCATTAAACATCCGAAATAAAGTTAACAATAAAAGAGAGATTTTTATTGTGAAATTTTATCAAAGATGTTTTTTTTGATGACAAATTACTATCTATAGTAAAATAAAACAAATACAAACTATTTTTTAAAATTATTTTATTGGTCTTGGATTTATTTTTCCTACTTTTTATTCGTGAGTTTTTTAATTTCTTGATAATGTTTATTCCTGCTATGTTACTCAAATCTTTAAGAAAATTACTCAAAACTGATTGATATTTACTCACATTCACTCATTATTTGACCACAAATAATTATTATTTACTCATTTCTTTTATATAATGTTAAAATCAAAATGATTAGATAGGAGCGAATTATATGGACAATTCAATCAAAGATATAATTGATCTTGCTTTATTATCAAATTCTGATGAAGCAATACTAAAATTAAAAAATTACGCTAAATTACTAAGAGGTGAAGGAAAATATAAGGATGCAGAATATATATTAAGTATTTTGGGATCAAAACAAACAGTATCGAGTTCATCAAATAATAACGATATAGGTGAATTGAATATCCTTGAAGAAAGCCCCATCAGCGATGAAATTCTTAATAAAAATAGTAAAGATTTGAATAAATTTGTTGACATTATCAATAATAAAATAAAATTAAGACAATTTGGATGTTTAAAAGTTATTCTCTATGGTAAACCTGGTACAGGAAAGACAACTTTTGTAAGAGATATAGCCAACTTAACAAATAGAAAACTTTATAGCATTAATGCCTCGTCATTAGTTTCTTCTTTAATTGGACAAACCCAAAAAAATATTGATTTACTCTTTAAAGATATTCTCGCACATTATAAAAATAGCATATTTATTATTGATGAGTTTGATTCAGTTATAGGATCAAGAGATGAATATATGAATAAGGAATATCACAGAATGATCGGAAGTTTTAATTTAATGCTTGATAAGTTATTGCCAGAATCAATTCTATTTGCAATTACAAATAGAATTGATATGATTGATTCCGCTACATTAAGAAGGTTTAATGTAAAAATACATTTTTATTCTATTGAAATTGAGATGTTCAAAGAAAGATTGTTTAAATTAGCAACCGAAAAAGATATTGAATTTGATAAAAACGTTGTGAGTAAAATATTGAGTTTCAAAAATGTGGATTTATATTATTCGCAAATAGAAGATATTATTACAATCTCCTTGTTTAATGCATTTAATCTTGAACACGCTATTTTTCAAATATTAGGTTTTAAGGAAGAAGACATACTATTATCTAAGGAACTTTCTGATAAGGACAAAGCAAAGATTCTTAATAAAAGTTATTCAACTTTAAGGAGACAAAAAAATGAAATTAATACACTTTAAAAATCCAAATTTAAGGATTGAGAATATAAAAAGGCAATCTCCTGATTATTTTAAATGAACACTAGATTTTGATTTATTATTAAGATTTCGCAAACAACTAAATGAAGTTATAGATAAATTTGTAGTATATGAAAAAGACTTTTATCAGCTGCCAATAAAAATTAGATTCAATAGATTACTACCAAAAAGTGATAGAATAAAACACATCTTCAAAAACAACAAAAAAGAACCAATGCAAATTGGGTCGAACTATATTTTTGAAAATGGTAAACTAGAAGATCAAATAGATATTGTTTATTCATGTTCTAAAGTTGATGTGGAAGATACGAAAAATAAATTAGAAGATCTAATAAAATATTGACCTAGTGAATTAGTTGGGTTGATTAAAAAACTAAAAAAAGATTATCTACTTTCTAAAATTAATAAAAAGAATATGAATGCTAAAATTAATAATTACATCAAAACCAATAAACTTCATTGATTTGAAAAATCTTACAATGATTTTTATAAAATAGCATTTATTGAGTTTTCTAATCAAAATTTATTTCAAGAAGGTCAAATTATAACTTTTTTTGAGTTAGATACTTTTGTAAATTTGATTGAGAAGTTAAAAACTAAAGGTATTGAAATTGATGATTCTTTAATAGCTTTGGATAAATTTATAAACTTAGATAAAATAACTATAAATAAAATAATTCAAATTTTTCCTTTTTTGATTTCAAGTGCTTCAAGAAACTTAATGATTGAGATATCAGAAGGTGATAATAAAATGAATGATTCCATTTCTATTGAACCTAACTTAGAAACAAATGGCACAATCGGTGTTATTGATACTTACGGTTCCTTTAGTAAAGGTTGAGAAAATTATGTTGATTATATTGAAGAACCACTACCTCAAATTGAAGGTAATATGTTTCAAAAAGACTATAGTCATGGAACATCTGTATCTACTTTAATAGTAGGTCACGATATAATTAATCCAAGATATAAAGATGATTTAGGAATATTCAAAGTGAAATTATTTGGAGTTTTACCCCTTGGAAAAATTAATATATTTTATTTTATGAAAAAATTAGAAAAAATTATCAAAGACTTTTCAAGTGAAATAAAAATTTGAAATTTATCAATCGATTCTATAAATGAAGTAAATGGTATTTCATTATTAGGTCAATTTTTTGATATTTTACAAAGCAAACATAATGTGTTGTTTGTAATCTCTGCTGGCAATATTAAAGGAGCAATTGCTGGGGGAGCTGATTCCTTGTCTGCAATAACTGTTGGTTCTTTATATGAAACAAATACCGGTAAACTAGAAATAGCTAGTTATTCTGGTTCTAAAAATATTTTCGGAAGATTCCAAAAACCTAATACATATGAGATTTCTAATGATTTAGAAGCTCAAAATAGCTCTAACAATTTTCAATACACTATTGATAGCCATGGCTATCTAGTTTGAGATACAGGAACATCTTTTTCAGCACCTTTAACAGCTAGAAAATGTTGCTACTTAATGAATAAATATAATTTGAGTTTAGAATCAGTAAAGGCCATCATAAATTTATTATCAGAAATATCAACTTACAAGTTACCAAACATTCACTTTGATAATAATTTAGACAAAGTATTATTAATTTGTGAAGGAAAAATTAAACCTAAGGAAGATAATATTATTGAAATTAAACTTCCGACTTTTATTAATGATGTTGATAATACAAAAAAAATTAGACAAGATTTTACATATGCACTTGGATTATCTTATTTTGTTATACCTTCAAATAAACTAGGTGACGAATATTCCTCTGTTGATATAACTTTTAAAATAGTGCATCAAAAAAAAGATGGTGGCAAAGAGGATATATTTAAATCTAAAACAACTTCAAAAACAAACGGCAAAAATGCTTTTGAAGTAGAATTGATAAGACACTTTAAAAAATATGATCCAAACAAAGTATTAATTAATAAGGATTTCATCAACCCTCATGGATATGTAAGCCATTCTGATAAGTTCTACTTGAGAGTAACTTGTAATGATTTATTTAATAGAAATGACAAAGAAATCAGGTATGGATGTGCAATCTTACTTAAGGAAAAAAATTTAGGTTCGTTAAATAACTTTGAATTACTTAATGAAAAAAACATACTTCAAGAAGGAGTTCATGAGATTTTATACGAAAATCTTTAACGGAGTTAATCGCCATACTTAAAATATAAAGACTTTAAATTAGTTTTACTTTTTTATAACAATTATCAAAAATAGTTCATTGTAATTCTTTACAACTTTTGTAAGGAGTTTTTTTATGACTATCTAGGTTTCGTGTATTTGTAATAACTATTATAATAAATTTATATTTTTCTATAAATAACGATATATAAATTTCAATATTTAATAATAATGTAAATCCGTTTCTAATTTGTAAAATAAAAGGTTCGGAGGCTTTTTTTTTTTTTTTAAAAAAAAAAAAAAAACTCAGAGTTTAATAATTATAATGAATTTACTAGGAGATTATATATGGCTTATTTAATAATTAGTTGAGTTGCATCAATCTTATTAGCATCGTCACTAATACCACAAATAATTAAAATGTGAAGAACAAAAAGTGCCAGAGATGTAAGTTTATTTACAATCTTGTGTTTTGTATTTGGGAATGGAAGTTGATGTATTTATGCTTATTTACAAATTTTTTTGTATGGTCAAAGTACTTTGATTCAACTAGCTTTTACAAACACACTTTTATTTAGTTTTGGTGTTATTTTGATGATTTTGAAGTCAATTTCAATCTTGAAAAATAAAGTACCTAAGAACCAACTGAAAGAAGAGGAACTCTAAATGGAAATTTTTATTCAAATAGTTTCATGATTTGCGACTATAGTAAGTTGTATTAGATTTATTCCACAACTTATTAAAATTATAGTAACAAAATCTTCAAAAGATGTTTCCCTGATAATGTACATTATTGCAGTTCTAGCTGCACTGTTATGATTGATAGCAGCTGTCATGATTATGAACTATCCCTTGATAGTAACTAATGTAATAGTTTTTATAATTGCAAGTTTCATTTTAACATTCAAAATATGAGAAATTAATAAATCTAAAAAAGATTAACAATATAATCGGTTGTTTTTGGTTGTATTTTAGAAAATTTGGTTGTTTTTGGTTGTTTTTCTTATTTTATAAGAGTACTATATGAGTGAGGTGCTAAATATGTTGAGAGAAGAAAGACTTAAACTGATAATCGATTTTGTAAATAAAAGCGGTTATTGTTCAAATGAAGAAATTTCTAAAGAACTTAATATTCCTTTTACCACCTTGCGAAGAGATTTAACGGATTTGAATTATGAACAAAAATTAAAACGTGTTCATGGTGGAGCTCAATCCATTAAAGAAAAGTCTATTTTAGAGGCAAAACTAGATGAAAAACTAACTTCTAACATTGATGCAAAACAACTAATTGCTTCAAAGGCTTTAAATTGTATTAAACCTTTTGAAACTGTATTTTTAGATGCAGGATCAACAACTTACTTTTTAGCTAAACTTATCACACAGGATTTGAATGTTAAGGTTTACACAAACTCAATAATTAATGCTCAGGTTTTAGCAAATAATGGAATAAGAGACATTTATTTATTACCTGGTAAATTAAAACTATCGACGGGTGCTATTTGTGGGGTTGAAACTATTGCTGCAATTTCGAAGTATAACTTTGATGTAGCTTTCTTAGGAATTAACGCCATAGATAAGGAATTTAATTTTTATACTACTGACGATGACGAAGCAGAGATTAAAATGAAAATTATCAAAAACGCACAGTTTGCTTTTGGTTTAGCAGACACAAGTAAAATGAATTCTAAATCCTTTGTAAGATTTAGTGACAAGAGCAAAATAGCTCTTATAAATGAAGAGGTATAAAATATGATATATACAATAACATTAAACCCAGCAATTGATCATATCATTTTAACAGATAGGCGGGTTGAATTGGGTGTAACAAACTACTACAATGATGAGTATAAAGTAGTCGGTGGTAAAGGAATTAATGCTGGTATCATTTTGAACAATTTAGGTTCTGATGTCCAAGCAATAGGTATCCTTGGTGATGAAAATAAAGACATATTTTTAGAAAAATTTAATGAAGTAAATTTAAATAATAAATTTTTATTAAATCCAGGCAAAACAAGAGTTAATTATAAAGTTAAGAATCTTGAGTCTAAACAAGAAACAGAACTTAACGGTTTAGGTTTTGAAACTCAGAGTTCTATCATTGATGAACTTATTAAATATTTAGATGGAGTTATCAAACCTAATGACATTGTTATGGTCACAGGAAGTGTTGCAAGAGGAATTGAAAAAACAATTTATCAAGAAATCGGAAAATTAACAAATAAACACAATGCAACACTCGTTTGTGATGCCACAAACGAGTTATTAAAGTATGCTTTAAAAGAGAAACCATTTTTAATTAAACCTAATTTAGAAGAAATTTGCTCAACTTTAAATATCGAATTCAAAGAAGACATTACTTTTGATGAAACAAAAGAACTTATTCTTCAATTGAAGAATATGGGAGCTCGTAACATATTGTTGAGTAAAGGTTCACAAGGTAGTTTATACTTTACAGAGTCAGGTGAAATATATAGAGTTGGTGTAGCAAAAGGTAAGTTGGTAAACTCAGTTGGAGCAGGAGATAGTATGCTCGCTGGTTTTGTTCATGGGATAGGCCAAAAGTTATCTATTGAAGAAACACTACAATATGCAGCTGCCAGTGGTGCTGCAACAGCTTTTAATGAATGATTAGCTTCAAAAGAAGAAATACAATCATTAGTTAATAAAATAACAGTAGAAAAAATATAAGGAGGTTCTTATGGAATTAAAAGAACTGTTTCATAAACAAATCGCCTTTTTTGAACAAGATTTAAATACAAAAGACGAAGTTATTGAATTTTTAACTTCAAAATTAAAATCACAAAAATTCATAAAAGACGAAAAAGATTTTAAAGACGCAGTTTACAAACGTGAGGGCGAAGGTTCAACAGGTATTGGTGATGGAATTGCAATTCCACACGTATTAAATCCAACTGTTGAAAAATCAGCAATTGCATTTGTAAAACTAAAAAATAAAATTGATTGACAATCATTAGATGATCAACCAGTTGATTTGGTTTTTATGATCATGACAAATGGAAAAGATGGAAATGAGCATTTAGATGCTTTAGCAAGTTTATCAGGTTATTTAATAAAACAAGAAGTTCAAGCAGGACTAAGAAGTGCAAAAAGTGTTGACACTGTAAAAACTTTATTTAGTCAACCAAAAGAAAAAAAAGATAACGCACCAAAAAATGGTAAATATGATGTTATCGGAATTACTGCTTGTCCAACTGGAATTGCTCATACATATCTTGCAGCTGAAAAGTTACAAGAATACGGAGAACAACAAGGTTTAAGTGTAAAAATAGAGACACAAGGTCGTAGGGGTGTAGAAAATAAACTTACTGCAGATGATATTGCAAATGCAAAAGTTATTATTTTAGCACATGATAAGGCTATTCAAGGAATGGCTAGATTTAACGGTTACAAAGTAATCGATACAACAACTAAAGAAGCTATTTATAAGGGAAAAGATCTAATCGTTGGATTTGATAATCACCCAAGAGCTCAAAAAGTTGAAAATGCAAAAGATGATGAGGATTCAGGATCTGGAGAATTAACATTAAAGCAATTTAAAAAAGTAAAAGATAATTTATTAGCAGGTGTATCAAGAATGTTACCATTTGTTGTTGCAGGTGGTATTATTCTAGGATTTGGTTTCCTATTAGACTATATTTATACAGCATCTTTAGGAATTACTGCTATCGCTGATGAAAATAAATTCAATCAAATATTTAACGGAAAAGTTTTTGATGATTTCAAAAACGCGGTTGGTTATTGAGTAGCATCTGATGGTGCTAAGTATTATTATTCTGGCAGTTTTGGTTCTGTTTGGGGAGTTGCTCAAGCAGTCACTGCTGTTGGTAAAATAGGAATGGAATTAATGATTCCAATCTTGGCAGCATACGTGTGTTACTCATTAGTAGGAGCACAAGGATTGATGGTTGGAGCAGTTGCTGGACTTATTTCTAATGGAGATGGTTTCGTTTATGGTACTGTTAAATCATGAGGTGGAGGATGATCAAGATTCCTTCCTGAAGCAATCACAAAAGTTCCTTCATCAGGATTTATTGGTGCTTTAATTGGTGCCTACCTTGGAGGTTTAGCAGTATTTGGTTTAGCAAAAATGATGAAAAATCTACCAAAAGGATTACAAGGAGCTAGAGACATTGTTTTTGTTCCTGTGTTATCATTAGCAGCAATTGCTTTAATTATGTTAGCAATTAATATTCCTTTAGGATACGTAATGTTAGGGCTACAAGAAGGTATTGTATTCTTAGCAGACAAAAATTTATTATTCATAGTATGTACATTAATCGGATTTATGATGTGTGTTGACATGGGTGGTCCAATCAATAAAATCGCTTACTCACTTGGAGTTTTAGCTGTTGGAAATCAATTGGTTAAAGACCCAAATAGTGCAGCATATTCATCACAAACTATGATTATGACAGCAAGCTTAGTTGGTGGAATGGTTCCACCAATCGGAATAGCAATATCAACTGTTTTATTCCCAAGACAATGAAGTGCAAAACATAAAGACTCTGCAAAAGCTAACTGATTAATGGGAGTATGTTTCATTTCAGAAGGTGCAATTCCATTTATGATTGAAGATCCAAAAAGAATTTCAGTATCAGCTATGGTTGGTGGTGCAATCGCTGGAGCCATCGCTGGTGCAATGCAAATTACTATTACAGCTCCACATGGTGGAATATTCATAGCACCTTTAACTAATTCATTAGTATTTAATGATGTAGCCTTATCAAAAGGACTTGGTATTGCCTTCTTTATTACAGCATTTATGGTTGGTTCAATAATTATGGGTATAATCTTAGGATTCTGAAGAATGGCAGATATCAAAAACGGTAAATTAGTACTTTCAGGTACTAATGGAGTTAGAGAATCAATTCAAAATAGAATTTCTAAGTATACAGGTAATGACAAAAAAATTGCTGTTTTAGAAAGCAAACTAAATAAATATAATCAATTCGAGGAAAACTTGAAAATTAAACAAAATGAATATCAAAAACAGTTGGCTGAAAAACAAAAGTTGAAAGCTAAATAATTTATTCAATAATATTATTGAAGTATATCTTTTAAAAAAAATTTTACACATAAAACAAGTGTAAATATAATTCTCTGAGTATTATTATGTAAAAAACATAAATTTATACAAGGAGAATTTTTATTATATAAAATTCATAAAACCAAATCAAACAAATTGAATCTCGATACTAAAAAGTTGCCGTGCAAGTACTTTATTTAAAAATCAGCACATAAATTTTTAATTAAAATGAAATTAAACATAATAACTTTTTTAGTCAAAAAACATCTGATAATCATATAATTTTATATAACTAAAAAAACTCAAACATTAATGAAGTAATCATATAAAAAACATTTCGTATACTTTAAAGGGTCACCCCAAACTACAATTATTTTAACAAATTACTTTTGTACATTTCTATTGGAGTAATTTTTAATTAATATAAATGTAGCAAGAATTAATGGGGTAAACATATATCCATATTTATATCATTACAGTGATAAATTACTTGAAGATAAAATAGTTGATGATTACTTTATATTAGTAGATGAAGTTATTAAATCAAAATATAAAAGTTTATATAGAGTAAATATACCTATAATAAAAGCTGTTAAAAACCTATATGGTGATATAATAAGAAATTTAATCAATAAATAAAACAAAAGTATCAAATAAATTTGCAAAAATAAGAAAAAACCAACTTGTCTTCCAAACTTTTTTTGTGCTGCATTTATGCTAGTGCAAAAATGGTAAGTGCTAGCACAATTTTTGAGAAAAAAAACCTTTATTAAAGGGTTTTTTGAAAAAAGAGCTAACCACGCTTATCCTGCCACCAAAAATTTTCAATTTTAGGTAGAAAAAAATAAATTTATTTATTTTTTTTCACAAATATAAACAATTAATTGTTATTATATTATTAAGTAATTAATGGAGGTATTATAATGTGAAAAAATTACTAAGCATAGTAGGAACTTTTTCTATAACAGCCTCAGGAGCTAGTTATTTAATAAGTTCAAAAAGCGAAGTTCAGAAAAATAATTCAAATTATGAAATTAAAGATGAATTAAACTGAAGTGAAACAAATCAAGCACTTATAAGCTTATTCGATAATGTAAAAAAAAGCATAGTGTACAATAATGAAAACAATTCAAATTTTTCTAAAAAAATAAATCAAAGTGAAATTATAAAATACATTGAATTTTCACAAAGTAAATCACAAGAAATTCTTAGTAAACTCTCAAATCAGAATTTAAGTTTGGAACAAACTATAGACTATATTAAATTGAATAATGAAAGATTTGAAAATTCCTATAAAGATGGTTTTAATCAATTCAAGGACATGAATCAAAAAAAAGACTATACAAATTTTTTGAATCAATATGAAAAAACTAATTCAAATATTTTTGGTGAGAATATTAATTATATTGAAAAATTATCATCATATCAAAAAAATAGTGAACTAGTTTCAAAATTAAAAATAGCAAAAGTTACTATAGCTAGTTTAGCCGCAGCTTCTGCGATAGCTGCAGCAGGTTTTTGAGCAGGTGCTTTCTGAAGTTTTGGTTCAACTATTCCTTGAGCTATTGGGTGTTCAACTGCAGCGGGTATATTGAGTGCTACAGCAGGTGGTTTGAGCATAGCCTTGGTAGAATATGACAACGAAATGAACAACTGAAGTAAGTTTGGTTCAGCACTTACTGCTACAATTGCATTAGGTCAAGTGTTAGCATCAACAGCTAGAAATATATTGTTACCCACATTGACATGTATAACTCCTCTTTGCTGATGTATGCCTGCTTTAATTGCTTTATGTGCAACAATTGGAGCAATAGTTGCATGAATAGATTTGGTAAAATTTTAGAATGTGATACTATATTTCTTTAGGTATTATTCCTATTATATCTTCAGGTTATTTTGGATTTATGATTTTTCAATATATTTTATGAAGAAATATCACTTCAGTTAAAAAAATATTTAATAAAGAAACCCTTACAACAGTTTTTCCAATTTACATAAAAAATGAAAAATGAAAAATATATACTTCTTATATTTTTTTCATTATTTTAAATTCAATAATTTTTATTGGAAGTTGTTTTATATATTCACAAAATGACAATGGTTATTTACAATATATGTTATCTAATTCTATTGTTTATACAATTTCAATCTTTTCTATAATGTATTTTATCTATATAAGCTCTAAAAGAATGAAATTAATCAAGTTTTCAAATTATAACGAAGTAAAAGAATTTATAAATAGTCAATTTATAAATGCTAAAAACTACGAAGATATATCATATGATTTAAATTTATTACCTTTTAATAATTATATAAAATATTTAGAACTAGCACGAAAAAGATATATAAATAAAATTAATTATTCATTAAATTATGAAAAATTATACAAATTATTTTTGAAATATATTAGAGCTAATTCCTGGATTTTAAACCAAATTTTAGTAAAAGAATCTATTGATCTAAGTATCGAAATTCAAGCAAAACTTAAAAATATGCCAGAAATTATTTTTAAAAACTTTTGATGCAATGCGTATGAAATTTTTCAAAAAAATAATGCTAATTAGACTTATATTTAAATTAAAATATAAAAACAGTCAATATTAATTTTAATCATATTCTGTCAATTATAGAATATGTTTTTTTATTGTAGATAGAGTTTAATGAATTACAAGGTGCTAAGTTTTTTTTATAATGTCTTTCACAAACAAGTTAATAATAATAATAATAATTGTAAAGTCATAAAAATATAAGAATAAGTTTTTTTAACTTTGAAACTTATTCAATACTATTTAATGTTAATTTACCAAATCATCAATATAATGGAAATAAAACCGCTTCTTATAGAAATTCAATCATTATATATGCGATCTCATTGAACATATATTTAAATATTACATTCATAATATTAGTTATTATGATAGTCCTAGTCAGGACTCAATACTTGGTAATAAAAACTATAAAACTATTCATATGAATGATTTTCATCTACTTTTTTAATTTTGAATAAATTTTTTTAAGTTTTATAAAAGCTACCTATATTCACTTTTAAAACATAAAACTTTCTAAATTCTTTCTTTTATACATATTTGATAAAATTTTTTGGTAATCTATTAGAAAGGTAACAAAAAATGAAAATTTAAATTTTGAATAAAAAATTTTAGAAACTGAACTAATGGCCATAAAACACTTGAAATTTTAGATAATAAATTAAATTATTTATTTGGAGAGATCAGTTCAGGTAAAAGCAATTATTTAGATTCTATTTATTGATTTTTTTCTTGCTTAGAGATGATAATATAGTGACTAACTTAACTATTTATGGTTTAAAGATACTAACAGAAAATTACACAGTGAAAAATAAATTAGAAATACGAATTAAATTTCAAACAGATAAGTGTTTGATAAAACAAATAAATTTATTAAATGATGGAACAATTGTGTAAAAACGAAATAATAAAAGTGGATTTAATTTTGAAACTTTGTTAGAACCAAAATAATTATTTATTAAATGTTTAATAGATTTTGTTTCAATTTTATTAATTATTAATTTATGAAATGTAATAAATAATTATACAATGAAATTAATTTTATTATTTATTGAATAAAAAGAAATATAACATTTTAAAATTTTTTAAAGTCAATTAAAAATAATTTTTAATACATTATTATTAGTCTAAAGTTGCTGATTCAACATTATCTATACAAATCTTCAATTCTTATTATATTATAAGTGTTTATGATTTTTTTGCATTTTATATATAAAATTTATTAAAAAAAATTACATTTAATAAAGGGTCACCCCAAACTACAATTATTTTAACAAATTACTCTTGTACATTTCTATAGGAGTATTTTTTTTATTTATTATTCTATTGTTTGAATAATTTCAGATACAATTTTCCATTCAAGATAGAAATTCTGTTTTGTTTAAAAATTTGTATCCTTTAAAATAATTTTGTTTAATAATATTAAAAAAAATTTTTACTATTGCGTTTTGTTATGAAGCATAACCATCCGTCATACTTTGTTGTATTTTATTTGCTTTACAAAAGTCCATCATACTAATACTTCTAAACTGGGCTCCTCTATCTGTATGGATAATTGAATTACATATATTGTAGTTATTTTTTTAATATATATAGCGATTTTATTAATTCTTTTGTAGTTTGATTACTTGAAAAATAAGTTTTTAAAGGTAATCTAGAATAAACATCAATATATGCAAACATATATAATTTAGAGTTACTAAACTTAAATTCTGATATATCTAAACATATTTTTTCCAATGGTCTTGAAGCAAAAAATTCTACTTTACCAGTAATTGGATTTTTCAATAAATTTGGAGCAGTATTTACAGGTTCTTTTTTGCCACTAACATAAGATTTTCACTTTCTACTTTTTTCACAATTATCAGGAAAAAGTCCTTGACTTTTCATTGAGCTTAAAACTGTTTTTCTACCAATACCGAATTTTAGAGCTATTTTTTTATGACCTCATTTACGGTGTGTACCATATTTTAAGTCACAATCATTAAATACTAGTTTTATGAATAGATCATAAGAATTATTTCTTTTTGTTTTATAATCTTTCGAACCATTATTAACTCAACTTTTATAAGTTTTAAAATTAATGTTTAATAAATTTAATAGTCATGAAAGTTTTATATTTTTTTTGCAAGTATTTACTTATTATTTTATAAAATTCAATGTTTATTTTTTGTTTTTAAAATCCTTTACCAGAGATGCTGTGAACTTTTCCATAATTTCGACCTTATTAATTAACTCTCTATTTTCCTTATTTTTATTTTGCATCTCTTTTCTTAAAAAACTTAACTCTTGTTTGATGTTTTCGATGTTTTTTTTGTTTATCAATATTGGATTTTCTACCTCTTTTTTGATCAAATAAACTAGGGACCCCACTAGTTACATACCTATTCTGTCCTTGATAAATAGTACATGGTTGTTTAATATTATATTTTTCTGCTATTTTTCTGCACTTATGTCAAATGTTAAAAATTCATTTACTATTTTCATTTTTTCATCTGCAGTAAATAGTTTTGTTTTAGCCATAAAAAAGACACCCTCCTATAAAAATTATATACATAATTTTTGTGTAGTTTGGGGTGACCCTTTACTTGTCAAAGTATATTTACTGTATTTAATAATATCCATTAATCAACCTTTTCACTATTTTTTTGCTTTTTTGTTAGTTCATATTTAGTGTTAACATAAATTGAAAAAGTAAATTTAGGAAATTCGTTTATACTAGTATTGAAAAACAAATTTAATTAAATTATTAGATTTGTTTTATAAATAAAATCGTAACCATTTAAAAATACTATTTTTAAAATCTTTGATATTTGGTATTTTTTAAACAGAATTTCATATAAAATTTTTTATCTGAAATTTAAAAAAAAGAAGAGAGTTGAAGTACATGAATAAAACCATCAAGTTAAAAAATATATGTCACCACATAAAAAACGTTGAAATTTTAAAAGACATAAATTGTACTTTTTATGCTGGTGACATTGTATCAATAATTGGTTTGTCAGGATCTGGAAAAACAACTTTACTAAACATTTTATATGGTTTAGAAAAACCTTTAAAAGGCGAAGTTTATATTAATGATAAATGTATTAATACTTTAAAGGAATCAAAATTAACAAAATATCGTAGAGAGAATATGACCTACATATTTCAAGATCTAAACTTAGTAGATTATTTAAACGTTAGAGATAATATATTACTAATTTCTAAATTAACTAAAACAAAGCTTGATTTAAAAAAATTTGAGTATGTAATTGATAAACTAAATTTAGCAAATAAACTCGAGAATAAAATAAATTATTTATCTGGTGGTGAAAAACAAAAAGTAGCAATCGCAAGATCGATAATGTGCAATAGCAATATAATTTTAGCTGATGAGCCAACGGGTTCTTTGGACATAAAGGATAGAAATAACATCACACAACTACTTAAAGATCTTTGCTTAGAGTATAATAAAACCTTGATATTAGTTACTCATGATCCTTATGTTGCAATTGAAAGTGATAGTATATTTATAATTGATAATAAAACCTTAAAGAAATATAATGGAATAAAAAATGTTGAAAATGTAGAAAGATATCTACTTAACTCCAAATAAATGAATAATCTATTTTTATCTTATTTTAAAAAGAATATAGTAATATCAATCGGGGTTTTATTAACATTGATATTATCAACATTTCTCATTTTCACTTTTGGTTTACTACTTGCTAATACTATTTATGCATATGCTTATAAAGATGTTTTGGAATTAACAAACCCTTTAGGTCCATTAACTTTTTTTAATGGAATAGTAGGTATAATATTTTTTGTATCAATTTTCTCTATTTTTAGTCTTATCACATTATCTATAAGTTTAAGAGATTCTAGTTTTAAATTGCTTAGAATTATTGGTATCAGTCACACAAAACTGAGAGTATTTATTTTTCTTGAAATTTTTATTTACATGACTATTGCAATTTTATTTTCCTTCTTTTTAAATATTCCATTTGCAAATTTTATTCTAAAGGAGTTAAAAAATAAGCAAGTAATTGAAAGTAATTTTAAAATATATAATGAGTACTCATATCATTATATATTTGTGCTAGCAACTATTTTAATTACAATGCTTTCAACATATTTTTCAACAAAAAGATTAAGAAAAATAACGAGCGTGAGTTTTGATATACCAGAAAGTAAGAAGAAAAGAAATCTACGTATTATTTTTTCTTCTATTTTCTCTTTGATATTCATTGCATTATTGTCAAACAGTTACACTATGCGAGGAGGTTTAGGATTAGGTTTATTGATAATAGTTATTATAAATTTTGTTTTTGCTTTCAGTCTTATAGGAAAAAAACTCTTATGTTACTTTTTAAAACTATTTAACAAAAGATCAAAAAGCATTTATAAAACAATTGTTTTAGAATCTCTAATTAAAAATATTAATAAAATTTTTGTTCTTATTAACTTGTTAATGGCTTTTTCAATGTTTGCTTATTATATTTATTCTACATATTCGTTTAGTGCAGTAGAAAAAAATAACTCACAAAACAATAGGGGGATTTATATACTCTTAATCATAAATTCTATATTTGGTTTAATAGTATTCACAAACACGTTAGTAGCATTTTTTACAAGTCAAGAAAGTAATTATAAGGTGATATACAAAATTGGTTTTAGTAAAAAGCAGATAATGTTCGTCATTATTATTACAAACTTTGTAATAACTCTTATAAGTCTGTTTGTTTCAACATTATTTTTCTCAATATTTATATTCTGTTATTATGGATTTAATGCTTCAAATTTTAACTTGTTAAAGTTATTTGAAAATATAGCAATAATAAATATTTTAATTTTATTAGTAACTACTTTATTAGTGATTCCATTTTGTATTTACAACAACAAAAAATTAATGCACAAATACGATTAAATAAAATATCTCAATGTAGTATAGATATTTTATTTTTTTTATAATGTTATATTTAGTCATAAAAAAAATCTCCATATATAGAATTTATGAATAAATAAACATAAATGTATATAAGGAGAATTGTAGTTATAATTTTATTATTTCATCAAAATTTTGATTGTTTAAAATATTAGTTGTGTGGGAAATAAATATAATAGTTTTCTTTAAACCACCTATAATATTTTCTATTATTTCTCTATTTCCTTTATCTAAATTTGAAGTTATTTCATCAAAAATCAATATTTGTTTATTTTGTGTTAAAGATCTTGCTATTGATATTCTTTGTAACTCACCACCAGACAAATTGCTGAAGTCATTATTTAAATCACTTTCCAAACTAGCGGAATTTGCTAATTCATTCAAATTAACGTTTTCCAAAGCTTTGAATAGTTTTCCATCTTCAATACTTGGATCAAACAAAGAAATATTATTTCTCAAACTATCATTAAAAATGATAGTTTTTTGGGGCATATATCAAATTAAATTTTTAATATCCTCCTTACTCAATGATTTATAATCGTGTTTTTCATTTATTATCAAATTACCTTGATAGTTATCTATTAAACCGAAAATAATATTTAGTAAAGTAGTTTTACCTTTTCCAGAATCACCAACAATCAAGTATTTTTTATTTTTTTCAAAAGTTAAATTAATATTTTTGAATATGTCTTTTTCAGCAACTTTATAGCTTAAATTTTTTACTTCTAACTTTTCAAAAGCAATAAATTTTTTTGGATGTACTTGTTTCTCGTTATAATTAAATTTTTTGATTATGATAGTTCCTGCTTTTATAATAAAAGCAGAACCGAATAAACCGTTTACACCATTAAAAAATGTACCTGATATATTTGTGACTGCAAGTATTGAACCAACTTCTGTGTAATTATTTAATGATAAGAAAATTGAAACAAATAGCATAATCATTTGACTAGAAATAAATAAAGAGAATAAGATTAAACCTTGAAAAGCGTTTACATATTGATAAGAAGCGACAGCTTTTTCTTCGCGTTTATTAGCTATGTTTATCAAGTTTGCAAACTTTCTTTTTTCATTTGCATACGAAAAAACTATATAACCATTTAGTAGGTTTTCAACCTTGCTTGAAAAAATTTCTCTCTCTTTTGACATTTTCTCAGTTTTTTTAGTAACAATTGATTGAACTAATGTCGGTAGTACTATCATAAGTATTGTTATCCCTAAAAGTGATAAACCTATTATTCAATGAAATGTAAAAATAGCATACGTTGCTAAAATTATAGCAGACAAGCTTTTGATCACATTGAACAAGTTTTCTATGCATAAATTTTCAATTGAATTGACATCATTTGTAAATCATGATATGAGTTCTCCTTTTTTATAACTGTTATATTCTTGATCACTAAATGAAATTATTTTTCTGCATATAAGGTTTTTTAATTCAATTTTTATATTTTTAACAGTATATATTTTTAATATGTTAGATATATAGTTTGATATTATTGATAATAAAAACGATATTGCCACTATTATCGTATCTTTTGTAACACCTTGAATATTTTTTTCAAAGACATTATTTAAAACACTAGATAATTGATATCCTGCATAAACCATACAACCGTTTGAAACGGATGTTATTAAAAAGTAAGCGAAAATCAAATACCAATATTTATTAGTTAATCTTGTAAGTTTCACAATTTTAATCCTTTCTAAAATTATTTACAAATAATTTGTGAAATGTTCAAAAAATTGTTAAGCAAACTGATCACCATAAAATAATCTTAATCTTTTTATAAATTGTGTTTTCAAAAAACTTACAATTAAATATGTGATTCTTTTATAACTTTTGTAAATCTCAAAACTAATCAGAAACATAAAGAAAATTAAAGATTTAATATACTCATAAAAAGTTGTAATCACAGAAAAAATATTCTCTATAACTTTTATCTTTATTAAATTTGATTTTGCAAAACTTATTTGCAAAATCAAAAAAGTATAAGCATATGTAATCAGAAGTAAAATTGTTAAAAGATTAAAAAAAACAAATAAATCAACTTGTTTATTATTTGTATACAAATAAAAGATGATATTTAACATAGATATAAGAGAAATAGTTAAATAATATTTAAATCAATATATTATTTCATAACAATATGAAGACATTGTTTTAACTAAGTTTATAAAAAGTAACATTGTAGATACAAAAAACAAAAGACTAAAGAAATTAATCAAAGATGTAAATAAAAATAATAAAGAGTTTTGTAAATTATGATATATAAATGTAAGTGTTAGAGACAAAAGTATCATGAAGAATATCGATATCATTTTATGATTTATAATTATTTTATTATTTAGCCTTATTTTCATATCATCACCTAGTTTTAGTATACACCTCTAGTTAAATTTATTTTTTTATTGCTTGCTAAAAAAACTTAATCTTCTTTACTCGTTGCGTATATTTTTTCAGTGATTGTTCTTTGAAAGTCAAACTACTTGAATTTTATCTTTTGCTTTGAAATGAGAAAAATACTTCAGAGACCAAACAAAATAGCACTTATAAGATTCGACAAGAATCTTATTTGTAACAAAACAAGAGATTTCGTTCGTCTGTTAACGATTTAAATTATTATGCATAGTGAATTTCTAACAACCAACTTGATAGTAAATACTTTTGATTATTTTTTTAAACTGTCAAAAATTTTTAAAAAAATGAAATATTATAAATTTTTAAGTATATTAAAAGAAAAGAATTGACAATAAAATTTCGCTAGTTTTGTATCAAACAAGCGGATATAAAATGGTATAAAGATCGAAAAAAAACTAATTGATGGTGTTATGCACCATTTTAGAGTGTAAAAGCAAATAAATATAACAGATTCACTTGACGGAATATTCGTAGCATTTTTAACAAATTCATTAGTATTTATTGATGTAGCCTTATCAAAAGTACTTCGTAATGCATTCTTAATTGTGGCAATTATATCCGATATCAAAAGTTAAAATTAGTATTTTTGGGTACTGATGGAATTAGAGATAAGTATAAAACTATTAAATAATTTATTAAAACCTTCTTTATGAAGGTTTTTATTATGCTCAATTAGTATTTTTAACCTTTTAAAAATGGTGTAAAATTATATGGTTAGAAATAGGAGATTAATATGATTCAAAAACCAAGAGGAACAGAAGATTTATTTAATGAAAAGGTGAGAGAATTCTTCGCGTTAGAGTTAATTATTAGAAATTTAGTTGATTTATACAATTATCAAGAAATAAGAACACCAATTTTTGAGTCATTAGAGCTATTTAAACGAAGTGTTGGTGAGCAAACTGATATAGTTTCTAAAGAAATGTACGTATTTAATGATAAAAAAAACCGTGAACTAGCATTAAAACCAGAGGGAACTGCACCAACAGTTAGATCTATTATTGAAAATAAACTTTATATAAACGAAAACTTACCATTGAAACTATTTTATTTTGGTAGCATGTTTCGTTACGAAAGACCCCAATCAGGAAGACAAAGGCAATTTAACCAATTTGGAGTTGAAGTTTTTGGTAAAAAAACCCCTGAATTAGATGCAGAAATACTATGTTTAGCTGTTTCAATATTAAGAACTGTTGGAATAGAAGAGTTTCAAGTAAACTTAAATTACTTAATTACGGGAGAAAAAAGAGAAACATATATTGCATATTTAAAAGAAACATTAAGTGGTTTAGATTTATGTCAAGATTGTCAAAAGAGAATCGAATTAAATCCTTTACGTGTTTTAGATTGCAAAATTGATGTACCTAAATTCAAAAATTTAAAAGATATGAAAGAGTATTTGAGTGATGATGAGAAAGAATACTATCAACAACTTAAAAATAATCTTAATAACTTAGGAATAACTTATCAAGAAAATGGTATGCTTGTTCGTGGATTAGACTATTATACTGGTTTTGTTTTTGAAGTTATTGATGATACTGGAAGCACCCTTATTGGTGGTGGAAGATACGATAATTTAGTTCAAGAATTAGGAAATGTTGAGTTACAGGCAGCTGGATTTGGGATGGGTATCGAAAGAATCATCAATAAATTGGAAACACTAGGAATATCATTAGCTGAAGAACAAAGTGTTGATTGTTATATTATCACTTTGTGTGAAAAAGCTAAACAATTTTCAAGTATTTTATTACTAATGATGCGTAGTGCGGGTATAAAGTCGGAGTTCAATTACCAAGAGAGGAATTTAAAGTCAGCATTCAAGTTTTCAGAAAAACTTAAGGCTAAAAATATAATAATTATTGGAGAAAATGAATTGAAAAACAATGTTGTGGTTATTAAAAATCAGATAACCAAAAAGGAAATAACTGTACCTTTTGATAAAATTATAGAAACAATAAGGGAGAAATAAAAATAATGAGAAGAAGTCACACCTGTGGTCAATTAACAATTAAGGAAATTAACCAAAATGTCGTTCTTGAAGGATGAGTTGCCAAAGTTCGTAAAATGGGAGCATTGAATTTTGTGGATTTAAGGGACCGTTATGGTATTACACAATTAGTGGTAGATGAAAATATGAGTTTAGAGTTTTTGAAACCTGAATATGTTGTTAGAGTTTCGGGAGTTGTTATTGAAAGAAAATCAAAAAACGCAGACTTAATCACTGGTGAAATTGAAGTTAAAGTAAATAAAATTGAGTTAATTAATAAATCAGAATTAACTCCTTTTGAGATTAAAAACAACATTGACTCACAAGAAGACACAAGATTAACTTATCGTTATTTAGACTTGCGTCGCCCTGAAATGCAAAATATTTTAGTAACAAGAAGTAAAATTAATAATATTATTCGTAATTATTTTGTAAATAACGATTTTATCGAGATTGAAACACCAATATTTGGTAAGTCTACACCAGAAGGTGCTAGAGACTTTTTGGTTCCTTCAAGATTAAATCCTGGTAAATTTTATGCTCTACCACAATCTCCACAATTATATAAACAATTATTCATGATTGCAGGGTTAGATCGTTACTTTCAAATAGTTAAATGTTTTAGAGATGAAGATTTAAGAATTGATCGTCAATTAGAGTTCACTCAATTGGATATGGAAATGGCTTTTGCAGAACAAGAAGATGTTATGCAAACAATTGAAAGTTTATTGAAAAAATTAGTATTAGATTTAAAAGGTGTTGACATAAAAGGTAGTTTTTTACGCCTAACTTACCAAGAAGCTATGGAAAAATATGGAAATGATAAACCTGATATTCGTTTTGGATACGAAATTCACACTTTAAATAATATATTTAATAATACAGAAATACCTTTATTTTCTAATATTCAAGATAAGAAAATTAGAGCGATTTGTGTTGACACACTTTTAACTAAAAAAGATTTAGAAACATTAAGCGAAGTAGCTAAGCAAAATAGCGTGAATATCTTAGCCTTTGCTAAATTTGATCAAAATGAATGATCTGGTTCAATTGGTTCAAAATTGAATGATGCAGAAAAACAAGCATTAATCAAAGAGTTTGATATTAAAGAAAAAAGTACAATTCTATTTGTAGTTGATGAATATTATCGTGCAAGTAAAGCACTTAGTGCCGTAAGAAACACAGTCGCAAGCTTATTGAATATCTTAGACCCAAATGAATTGAAATTCTTATGGGTTGTTGATTTTCCGTTATTTGAGTTTTCTGAAGAAGAGAACCGTTATGTTGCTGCTCATCATCCATTTACAATGCCATCAGAAAATTGTTTAGAAGATTTTGACATAAATAAAGAAAAAGCTTTTGCAAAAGCATATGATATAGTTCTTAATGGTTTTGAAATTGGTGGTGGAAGTCAAAGAATTACTGATCAAACTATTCAAAAACGAATGTTTGATGCTATCGGGTTAACCGAAAACCAAATTAAAGAGAATTTTGGTTGATTTGTAAATGCCTATAATTATGGGGCTCCTTATCATGCTGGGTGTGCTCTAGGTTTAGACAGAATAACAATGATATTAACTGGTGCACCAAATATTCGTGAAGTTATTGCATTTCCAAAAAACTCTTCTGGTATTGACCCGATGACAAATGCACCTGACATAGTAACTGAAACACAACTTAAAGAGTTATCAATTAAGATAGCTAAATAACTAATGAAACGTCTAGTTTTAAAAGGACAACAAGAATCCTCTTGTAGTCTTTTTTTTTTTTTTTTTGAAAACAAGGTGTTTTTTTAGTATTATTTTTTTTAATGTAAACTCTCAATTATTTTTTAAACCATTATAATATTAAAAAGATAAAAAAGGGGTATTTGAATGATAATTTATAAAACGAATAAAGCTGGTTTTTTAGAAGATATTAATTCTGGTGAGTTAACGGAAAAATTAGAAAATGAGATTAAATTCAGATTAAATAGATCAACTTCTCAAGGAGAAATGAGAAGTTGAGATAATTCTCTAAAAGATATGGCTCTTGTTTTAAGTGATAAAGAAATTGATGACAATATTGGAATTGCTTTAGAATATAACTTACCAAGAACTTCAAAAAGAATAGATTTCATAATAACAGGAATTAATGAAAATAAAAGAAACTTGATTATTATTGAATTAAAGCAATGAGAGAAATGTGAAAAAGTACAAGAACAAGATATGATTGTGAGAACTTTTCTAAGTAAATCATATCGTGATACAACTCATCCTTCTTATCAAGCACACTCATATGGAGTATTTTTAAAAGATTATTCAGAAGTTGTTTACTCAAACAATGATATAGGTATTAACACTTGTGCTTTTCTGCATAATTATGATATAGATAATTATCCCGATATAATTGCAGATGAGTATCAAGAATATATTGAAAAAGCACCTTTATTTTTTAAAAAAGATAAAAAAAAGCTTAAAGAGTATATAAAAAAATTAATTTGTAAGGGTGATGAAGGTCAATTGATAACAGACATAGATGAAGGACAAATTAGACCAGGAAAGTCCCTTCAGGAGTTTGTAAAAAACATAATTGATGGAGATGAGATATTTACGTTATTAGATGATCAAAAAATAGTTTTTGAGAAAATTCTTTCTTATATTAGGAAATCTAGAAATGATAAGAAAAAACGAGTATTAATTTTACCTGGTGGTCCTGGAACTGGCAAAACAGTGATTGCATTACGTTTACTATCTAAATGTCTACAATACGATATGAATTCTCTTTATATTTCAAAAAATAAAAATCTAAGAAATATTTACGAGAAAAAAATCATTGATAATAATGGTGATAAAAAATACACAAAAGCTAGAATTGCTAATTTATTCAAAGGTTCTGGATCGTTTATATCTTTAAGAAAAAATGAGTATGATGCCTCTATTGTTGATGAAGCACATAGGTTGATTAGCAAATCACAATATGTTAAAGAAGGTCAAGGATATAATAATCAAATAAGAGAAATAATATGTGAGAGTTTAATTTCTGTGTTTTTTGTAGATGAACGTCAGATTGTTACTACAGAAGATATAGGAACAATTGAAACTATTAAAAGAGCTGCTTATGAAGAGGGTATTGATGTTAAATTAATTAAAGAACTTCCTGAGTTGAAAACTCAATTTAGAACATCTGGTGCTGATAAATATATTGACTTTGTTAATCATATAATATATGGTGATGAGCTACCTATAGATATATCTTTTTTACATAATTACGATTTTAAAATATTTGATGATGTTCAAGAAATGTTTGATGCTGTAAAAGCAAAAAATACAAATAATAATGCTAGGTGTGTAGCTGGTTATTGCTGAAATTGAGAATCTAAAAATAATCCAAATGTAAATGATATCATCATTGGTGATTTTCAAAAGAAGTGAAATCTAAGTACAGACAATTATTGAATGGTTAATCCTTCATCAATTGATCAAATCGGTTGTATTCATACATGTCAAGGCTTGGAAATAGATTATTGTGGTGTAATTATCGGTAATGATATATTTTATGATAATGATATCAAAACAAATTTATTTGCAAGAGCAAAAACAGATAAGTCATTAAAAGGATTAAAAAAAATGCATAAAATTAATAAAGAATATGCAGAAGAAATTGCAGATAAAATTATTAAAAACACTTATAAAGTTTTACTTACTAGAGGTATAAAAGGAACTTATGTTTATTGTGAAAATAAAAAATTAGCAACCTTTTTAAAGAAAAAAATCAAAAATTAGATCATTGCATTTGAATAAAAAGAAATACATTTAGTAAAGTATCACATAAAAAAAGGTTTCATATAACAATTCTAAGCATATATCATGTTAAAGTTGATAAAAGTAGTATGAAGTTAGAAGTTACTTTTTTTGTTAAATAAGCTTTAAGATATTTCACTTGATCATATATATTTTGGTGAAACATTACAAATATTTTAGAATACTCGTTTTATTAAACTACATTATGTGTAGAGTGTAATAAGAGGATAAACTTTGTGTCTAACATATATTGAAATTGTTATTTCGGAGAAATATGAAAAATAACTAACTAAGAAATAGCTTGATTTTTTCGATATTACTGTTCTAATCATTTAATAATAATTTTTATTTATACATTTATTTTATTTATATAATTATTTTTATTTATATAAATTTTGTTTTGTTTTATAATAATTACGGTGGTTATATGGAAGAAAATCTACTTACTATAAAAGAAATTTCTAATAGAGAAAACAAGAGCATCAAAATGATAAGAAGAGTAATATCAGCTCAAAAAATAAAAGTTCATAAGAAAAGTAATAAGGGTGCAATATTAGTTTCTGAAAGAGATTATAACGAGTGGAAAAAAGGTAAGAATCCATATAATCTAGACTTTTCAAATGATTTGATAATAAACGAGGAAGTATATAATGATGATTATGAGTTTATCGATATAAAGAAGGAATTCTCAAAAAAGGATGGATGAAATTCTGAATATCGTAATGGCTTAAAATTTATTGATTTATTTTCAGGAGCTGGAGGAATGAGTTGTGGCTTTGCAATGGCGGGTTATGAACCAGTTGGAAATGTAGAAATTTTAGAATGTGCAGTTAATACTTATAAACGAAATTTCATAGATTCTAACAAATTTTCACATGAAAATACTGAAACAAGAGATATTAAATTAAGAGAAACTAAGGAATTTATTATTAATAATGCTTTAAAAAACAAGGTTGATTTAATTATTGGTGGTTTTCCATGTCAAGGATTTAGCATGTCAGGAAATAGAGTATTCATTGATCCTAGAAATTCTTTGTATTTAGATATGCTTGAAATAGTTAAAAGGGTAAGGCCAAAAGTTGTTGTTATGGAAAATGTTGAGGGTCTTAGAAATATGCTTGGTGGAAAAGTCGAGAAGAAGATCTTAAGCGACTACAAAGACATTGGTTATAAAATTTCAGCCCATACAATCAATTCTGCTGACTTTGGTGTAGCACAAATAAGAAAACGTGTTTTTTTTATAGCAAATTGCTTAGACCAAGTTAATTTATTTCCTAAACCAATTCTAGAAAAACAAAATTATAAAACTTTAGGTGAAGAAATTGAAAGATTTTTAGAAATGGAAGAAAAAAAAGAAAATAATCATATATTTACAAAACATAGTCAAAATATGAAAACAAAATTATCACAAGTTCCAGAAGGTAAATCCCTTTACAAAAATTATTCAGATGCCTGAAAAAAATCTCCATGAGAACAACCATCATGCACGATCAAAGAGAATCATGGTGGTGTTAATATTCATCCTAAGTTACCTAGAGTTCTAACTCCAAGGGAAATGGCAGCACTACAATCATTTCCTGATGATTTTGTATTTGAAGGTGCCAAAAAATGACAACTTGTTCAAATTGGTAATGCTGTCCCACCATTAATGGCCAAGGCAATTGCAACCGCTATCCTAAAAATGTTGAAATAAAGTTATTAAATAACTTTATTTTTTTGTTTATAATAGAATAAATGGAGAGTAATATATGAAAAATAATAGTAAAGAAATCAAGATGACTTATGCTACTTTGGAACAGTATGCAAGTTTTCCTTCTAATGACTATTTGATGTTGTGTGAGTTAATTGATAATTCAATTTCCAGTTATATAAACCAAAAACACAACCCTAGTGGTGATGTTAGTGAGTTGAAAATAGAAATTAATATTAATAGGAACAACATAAACAATAGCTGACTAGAAATAATCGATAATGCTAATGGAATGAATTATAGCCAATTAGATAAATGTTTAGAGTTTGGTGATAAAAATAAAGAAGCAAAAGATTCACCTTTGAATATCTATGGAGTTGGTCTAAAACAAGCTAGTTTTTTCTTAGGTAAAAAATTAAGTATTTTAACCTTTTCAAAAAGTACTAATCAAGGTTTGAAAACAATAATTGATATCGATGAAATCAAGAGAAGTGATGATCAAGTCGTTAGATATGATATAGAAACCGTAGAAGGTAAAATCGTAACTTCTTCTTTTGAAAGTCAGTCAGGTACAAGAATAAAGATTGAAAAATTAAGAAAAGGAAAATTGACTAAAACTAAATTAGAGAGTATGGTTAGCAATTTAAGAACAAAATATTATTTTTATTTATTAAATGGTATGTCAATTAATGTTAGTTTAGAAGAAAAGAACAAGATTACTTTAAAAGAAAATTTAAAACCAAGTTTACCTTTATTTGATAATACTTCAATATTTTTAGAAGAAGCACAAAAACATGATATTTTAACTGGAAAATCAATTAAAGATTTTATTAAATATATAATTGATAAAATTCAGTTATCTAAAACAATTTCCGAAGAATCGAAGGAAGATTTTATTAATAAAATAAGGAGAGGTGAAAATCTCGTTTGAGATATTGATGAAACAATACTCAATGGAATAAAAATAAGCGGTAAAATCGGTATACTAGCTCATAAAGATATTAGCAAACATATACTTGGTTTTAGTCAAACATATGTTAAGTATTACGGTTTCACTTTATTTCAGGCTAATAGAGCCATAATGTCTGGACCTAATAACAAAGAACTTGGTATGTCTAATTACATTGAAAATATTTTTGATGATGACATTAGTGGTTCGAATAACCACAAAAGACGTTGATTTGGTTATATTAATTTAGACAATCTATACGATGCTAAGAACGAAGATGGCGAACGTATTTATTTAGACCTAACTTCAAACAAGTCGGGAATACAATGATTAGATGAAGAAGCTAGACTAAAGTTTAACGAAGTTTTAAAAAATCACATAGAAAAATATGACTTAGTTTTTAGAACTTATTTTAATGCACAAAATGAAAGTCTTAAGGTCTCAAATAAAACATCTAACAAAATAACTGAACAACTTAATAATTCAATGAATAAAAATATTGTGACACTTTCTGAGATGGATAATAAAAGTTTAGAGGCTAATTACATAGTAAAACTTTTAAAAGATGATTCTAAAAGAGTAAATATAAAAATAAATATAGTAACTAAAATGAAGAACGAAGATAAACTGTTCGATGTTTTTTGAAAAGACATTGATAGTTGTGTGTTAAGTTTAAACTCCAAACATCCAATATGATCACCAATTGTTGGTGAAGAAATCTATGATAACATTATGATTGAAATGCATAAGTTTGCGATAGTGATTGCATTAACAGATTTTGTTGTTTTGAAAAAAGAAGAATTTGAAGTTCTTAAAAAAGATGAAAGAAGTATTTTTAATGACCTTGACATTTTTGAAGTGGATAACCCAAACTCAATATCAGATATTTTTTCTTATATATCAAATAGAATTTGTTTAGTTGAATAAGAAAATTAAAATTGAGTTTGGGTTTGAAAACAAGCCACCAGAATATCCTATTAATGACCCCAAGAATATAATTCAACTTCTAGAAACTAATAACAAGGTTTTAGTTTTCGGTGATGTGCAATCAGGTAAAACTAAAAATATTTTGAGTTTGATAGAAATTTCACTTTTCTCTAATAAATATGATATAGTGGTTTTATTTGGAGGTACTTCCAATTTACTATTGAGTCAAACACAATCAAGGTTCAATACTTCCAAAACCCAAAAAGATGGATTAGTATATTTAGATAAAAAAAATATTGAGGATTGTAATTTTGACTTATTGTTAGAAAATAATAAAACTATTTTTATAAATACAATGAAGGAAAGAGCTAATTTAACTAAGCTATTTGAAAAGTTAAACGTTTCAGCTATAAAAGACAAAAGACTTTTAGTTATTGATGATGAATCTGATTTTGGTTCTGTAAATACATCTAAAACAAATGAAGCAAAAGCAGTTTTTTCAACTATTAGAAAAATTTTAAACTTGAGTAATTTTAATAAATATTGTATGTTTACTGCCACCCCTTATGCAAATATTGTAAATTCTCTAAGTGATGATTTGAAAGCAGAAGTTATATATCTTTTGACACCACCATCAACATATAATGGTCTAGAGTTTTTTAAGAAAAATAACTTCATCTATAAAGAAATTGAAAATATAAAAAATTCTGATTTAAATGAAAAAGAGATCTGAGACATCGTAATAAGAGTGATTAAATATTTCTTAGTAATGAATGCGGGATATAATGTTCTAGAAGAGAAAAAAAAGTTTGAGTTAGTTTTCAATATTAATAGAGAAAATAAAAAGCAAAAGTTTCAAATGTTACTAATAAATGATTGTCTTCAAGAACTATCAAATTATTTATCTTTCTTCAATTGAAAAAAGTACTTTAAGGATGAGTTAGAACTCTTAAGAATAAGAACCGATTTGATAGTTGATGAAGATTTACTTTACAAAGAGATTATATCAATCTACGAGGAATTAAAGAGAGAAGAAAATCAAATATTATTGAATAATAATGAAACTAACGAGTATGTTTCAGACGGATCTCAGAATCGAATAATTATAGGCGGTGACTTGATTTCTAGGGGATTTACATTCAAAAATCTTTTGATGGAGGTTATGTGTAACGTTCCTAACGGAAAAATAAGTGCCGACACCCATGCGCAAAGAGCAAGATGGTTGGGTTACCGTAATGACTATTATAAATATATGATTATTTTTATGCCTAAAAATTCTATACAAGCATATAACGAAATAATAGAACTAAATACATTTATGAAAAATGAAGCTATAGATAACAAATTAATAGTAGATAATATACTTATCGAGGAATTAAAAAATATGATTTTTCATGTAATAGATATTACGGGAGGAGTAAAAAAATGTTAGATTATGATGTTATTAATGAAAATCAAGAATTGAAGTTAAAGTTGATTAGAAATAATTTAGACGAGTATTTAATTATATATTGAAATGAAGAGAAGAACTTTAAAAATGAAGTTTATGAGAAATACAAATATTGAGAATATCATTCAACTATTGCTAAGGTAGAAACTGAAGAGGAAATTAAAATCTTAAATTCAGAAATTATAAAAATTTTAAAAGTAAATGATAGAAATTTACTTGATGTTAAAATGACTAATAATCTATTTAAAATTATTGAATCCATCAAGAAAAATAACAAACTATTATCATTACACAATATTATTAAAGAATGTGAAATGATATTTGAAAAACAAAAAAGAGTTTTGGAAGAAAAAAAACTAATTGGTTACTTAGGAGAATTTGTATTTTTAGAGAAGGCTATGAAAATAAGCAACTCAGCAGAGTATTGATTTCATCATAACGATCTGATGGAATATGATTTTTATATTAAAGAAAAAAATGCTTATTTAGAGGTTAAAACAAACAGTAGTTACAAAGAAGAATTCTTAGTAAAGTTTGATCAAATAAAAAATCAAAATCCCTATATTATAGGTGTTACATTCAAACAAGATGACAATGGTGTGAATCTTATATACTTCCTTGACAAATTTAGACATTCAAAAAATGATTTTCTAAAAGCCAAGATAGAGGAATTAGAGTCAATTGTTGATAAGTTTCCGAAGGTATTAGATTACAAAATAAATTTGAAAGATGTACATATAGATGTTTTTGAGAAAACAGATCTACCGTTATTGAAAGTAGAAAATTTAGATAGCCGTATTTTTGACATTACTTACAAATTTAAAGCTGATAAAGTAAAAAAATACTCGCTAGAAGAGTTTATAAAAGTAATCATCTAATTTAGAATAGGGGTGGATTAAAGTGAGCAATAGATTTATTATTGATGGCGATGTAATGATTTGATATCATGCTAAAAGGATAGTTGACAAATCAAGACAGTTTAAAAATGAAGATAAAGATACTAATAATATGAAATCCCCAACTTTACCTAAAAATGAGTTGGAAAAATTTAAGAATTTTTTTAATGTCCAAACTATTAATTTATCAAAAGAGAATGTATTTCAAGTTGTGGGTGAATTTTATATTGATATAGATAAATTCTGACAGCATATAGATTATATAAAAGCTAAATTTCACAATAGTTTATTTCAAGGAAACGCTTTTTCTTTTGAAAAACTAGGAAATTTTAAACAAAAAACGTTATTGGGTACGATTTCATTCGGGCTAAGAGCGGGTTACAGAAAAGAATTCACATTGAATTTTGGAAAAAAAAGTCCTATGCGTAATGGTCCAAAAATTACTTATGATGATAAGTTGTTTGAAAACTTTATCTTTGGCGGATTTTTTGGCGGAGAATATAATGGTACAAATTATAATTTTGTTACATTGAGAATAAATAGAGTAACACGAGAGATAGATCACGTTGTCGATGATGTATTACTGGAGAAAGCACTAAGTGATTTATATATTTATAAACAAGACACTACAAACCAAAAGCTCTTAGATTATATAGATGAACATAATCTAAGTACTGTTGAACAAGATTTATTAACAATAACTCGTGAAAGAGATTTAAGTGTGAAACACAATAAATTACAAAATTTTTTAAATAGTTTTATGATTTTGAAAGGTTTTAAAACTTTTATGGAATATAACCAAGTTATAGATTTATATGCTCATAATAATGAAAAAAATATCATTTTTGAAATTAAGACATCTCAAAAGGAAGTATATAAAGCTATTGGTCAATTGTTATCATATCAATTTCTAGTAAATGAATATGTTGAAAAAATAATCATAACTGATGAAAAATATGTGTTTTCAGATCATATTTCAAAAGCTATGGATAAATATGAAATTAAATATTATCATATCGCTGATTACGTAAAAGATTTTATCTAGTCTATCATCTCAATAAAACTTGTTGTTTGGGGTGTATTATAATTCAGATTTTTCCTTTTGAGTATTTTATTTTTAGACTTTTTTATAATTTGTAAATCCGTTTGTTAATGGAATTTTCGAAATTTTAATTTACAATAAAAAATAAACATTAAATTAAAGGGTCACCCCAAACTACACAAAAATTATGTATATAATTTTTATAGGAGGGTGTCTTTTTTATAGCTAAAACAAAACTATTTACTGCAGATGAAAAAATGAAAATAGTAAATGAATTTTTATATTTGTGTATTTAGTTTTCTTTTTACTTAGTTGACTTTTAAAACTTATCCAAAAAATATTTATTAATTAAAAAATTTAAAAATTATATGATAATTTTAAAGAATTTATAAATAGTGTGAGGAAAACAAAATGAAAAATATTAATTTTAAAATATTTAATTTCAATTTTAAGAAATTAATAAAGAATAGAATTTTAATAATACTAACAGTTGTTTATTTATCTATTTCAACGTTACTTGAAATAATATCTTTTTACAATTATTTTGATATCACAAACAAGTATTTTGATAAAATTGACTATTATTTTGATTGTTTTTTCTTTTTAAAAATAATTTTTGATGTAATTTTACTGTCAATCATTGTTATTTATATTATAACATTGCTTTTTTATGTAGATAAAAAAGAAGGTAAAATAGATTTGGAAATAAAAGGTGGAATTAGTGTATTTCAAAGTTTTTTTTCAAGATTTATTATATTTTTTGTTACATGCATTGTAATACTTATATTTAATTTAATAGTCCAAAGCTTATTAATGCTTTCTATAAGTAACTATTTTATAGAGGCAAAATTAAAAGTTTTAAGTTTTTTTGCCTATAAGTTTTTATTAATAATTATTGTTTCTGCTTTAGCATTTATATTATTAATGTTAATTAAAGCAAAAATATCACTTACTTTAATTTCTATATTAGCTTCTTTAATATCTATTTCTCAGGCAGTTGGAGGAATTAAATATAGCGAAATCAATGAACTATATCGTTATCAGGCAAATACATTTATGTATGAAAAACAAACTTCTTTTATAAATAAATTTAAAAATGATGATATATTTACTGATATATTTGAAGGTTTCAAAAAAGCATATAATTACACAAGTCCAGATTTCATTCAATATCAATATGGAAATTATGATTATATTCTAGAAAAATATAAACAAGAGGCAATTGATACTTTTGGAACTAACTATATTGATTTCATAGTTTATTTAAATAAGTTGTTTGATGAAAATTATACTAAATTTACTAACTATAATTTAAATGGGTTTAAAATGGAAGACACTCTTACTTACAACTTCAGACCCATTGTTCTTAATTTTAACTATTTAATGAAAAATAATAATAGAATTTACAACATATTAAATAAAGTTATTAGTTTATCAAATGAAAGTAAATACAAAAATATATTAAATGCTCTTAAAGATATTTCAAATAATTATTTTGAATTTATAATGACCTATAAAGGGAATGTTTCATATCCTGCCAATAGTTTTATAGATTATAGCATCAACCAGGGTTATTTTAAAAACACACTTATAAATTATAAAACACCAGATCAGTTTGACCTATATTATTTTATTTCCTCAATGTTTTTTGAAATAACTTATTGAAATAACTATTATGAAGTAAATTACAAAAAAGGTATAGATTTAAAGTTAACACCAAGTGAAGAGCTACTAAATAAAATAAAATTAATTACACATATCAACCCATTTAATCAACTATCACAACTTTCATATGGTAATTATTTTCGAGAAAACTATAAATATTATCATGATAAATTTTCAATTACTTCACCAAATAATTTATTTGAAAGTCCAACCACACCTTTACAATATAAATATTTTATTGATACTTCTAATGAGGAAGGACCAGTAAAACTTGAAAATTTAGAAGAACAAACCATTGAGTTTGTAAATTATATTTACTTGTACTTTATGTACTTTATATCAATGATTATTTTGTGGTATATTGGTTATCTAAAATATAAAAAAACTATTAAATTATAACTAAATAAAATTAGCAAAAAGGAAGCTAAGTAGACCAGTATAAAATTACTGGTTTTTTGATAGAAAAGAAATAATGCCAAAAACTTATGATAAGAACATAAAAACTGAGGCCGTAAAAAGGTACAAAAACGGTGAAAATATAGACAAAATAACTAATGATTTAAATATTAAAGCAGGATCGCAATTAATAAGAATCTGATATAAGTCCTCAAAATCTTGTTATTCTTATAGTATATATAAGGATTGCAAAGATGTTAAATTGATGAGTCAAAAGTTAAAAAAAGATTTTATTTCTAAGGAACTTAAAAAAAATAAGGAAAATAAAATACTTAAGGACTGAATAAAATAATTAGAAAAAACTTAAAGTTTGAGATAGAAGAAAAATTGTTAGCAATAGCGAGTAAAGAAATATTGGAAAAGTCCATTCCTTCTTGCACGGTAACAATATTGATGAATTTATTGAAAATGAGTAAGAATGAAAAGATAATGATAATGGCAACAAAAGCTTATAAATATTATGCATGCTCTCAAATGTATTATTTAGTTGCTAATTATGGTATGGGAACTAATAGGTTAATAAATTATTTTAAAGTTCATAAAAATACATATTCGAAATTTAAAACAAGATTAAATTAGAAAACCCTATTTTGTTATACAAATTCAAGCTAAAGATTCCAACTATTAATAGCTATGAAAATGAAAGATTTGAAAATGCAGTAGACTTAGTAAAAGATTTTAAAGAAGCAAATAATGATTTAAAAACAGGTTCTCTTTTAATAAGGAAATGAATTTTTGTTAATAAGAATAAAAGAGTCTCTGAAAAAATGATTAACCTAATCAAAAGAGAAAAACCTGAGGTATTTAAAACTCATTTAATAGGGACAATTACAAAAAATCAAGTTATTTCAATGAATCAAAAAAACATAACTCTTATGTTAGAGATGATTTGATTGAAATGAATTACAATACTCCTAATGTAGTTGGAGTTGATGGTACAAATCTAAAAATAGAATTAAATACTTCTTATTTTAAAACAAAATATATTTACTTGACTATGTTGAGGCATTTTTTATTAAAGTTCTACTTGATATGAACGTTTCAAGATTTAACATGTTAGATTTGTATTCTTAATTCATCATATTCAAAATTATTGGTAGATAATCATATAAATAGATTTTTCATTAACTTAATAGATGATTATTATCATTATGTAAATGATTTATTTATATTAATTATTCAAAATTAAAAATTTATTGGAGTTTAATTTTAAAGAAATATACAAAATACTTTTCTAAAGGTATAAATAAACGAACATTATATTTATATTCACAATTTTAAAAAGTTTTTCAATTACTTTATTCTATAATCAAAAAAAGGATGAAAGAAAGATGAGTTATTTACATTGAGTTATAATATTTTTTACTTTAATAATATTTGTATTAATGGTTTATATTTTTTGGAATAAAAATAAGAATAAGCGAATTAAGGAAGTATTACAAAATAATCAGAAAAAATTATCTAAATTATCTAGTGAAAATTTAAATTTAAAACAAAACAATAGAATAATAATTGGTCGCTATCGACAAAAAGAAAATGAATTATTACTTTTTCAACAAGAATCAATTAAAAACTTTTTAAATAACAATAATAGTAAGGAAACTCATTTTGATAGCTTTTTCAAAAGATTAGAACGACAATTTATTAGCAATAGTAATTATAGAAAAGCATTAAAATTTGTATTTGATAAGGTAGAAAAAGGAACACAAAATAATGCAAAATTTATCATGACATTAGAGGATTTTAAATCAGATAATGGTTGAATGATTGTTATGAGTTTACTAGCATGTAATCAAATAAATGATATTTCAAATAAAGAAAAACAATCTTGATTTGCAAACTTCGTGCCTTTAAAAGCTTTATTTTATAACGAGAATAAGAAAAACTTTATAAAAAATACTTGATTAGTTTTTGAAAAAGAAGTACATTGAAAAAGTAAAAATGAAAGAGCTAAAGAAACATATTTTCCTCTTAGACCTGATTTAATGCTAATTGCCAAAACAGCAGATGATTATAATATAGTGATTTTAGAATTAAAACAGTGATCTGAATACTGAAATAACACTAACTTAGAAAGTAAGAAAGCAAAAATTAAAAGACAACTTGAAGCATATAAAAAGAATACTAAAATTAAAGCTAGAAACTATAATATTAAAATTGTTGCCTTATCATTTTTATTTAACTTGTCAAAAGAACAAATAAGAAACTTCAATCAAACTGACAAATGTGTTATTCATTTTGCCGCTGAAGATAAGGTTAAATTATCTCAAAAAATTTATATGTCACTTACAAATAATAAGGAAGTTGAAGAATTTGACGTTGATGAACTTTCTATTATTTTAAACATCTTAGAAGATTATTAAAATAATTACTGCAAACAAATATGTATAGTTTTATAAAAAATAAGTAAAAGTTTGTTGATTAGTGATAAATTATAATTTGAAATATCGAAACATTTTACCTAAATATATGATTATTAATAATTATTATCTCTTTTTTATCAATTATTAAAGGTTTAAATGATAATAAAAAAAAAAAAAAAAAGAAAAGACAACTTATATGTTATTATAAATATGTAATAGCCCAAAAATAACTTATATCTGATTGATAAATAGTTCATGATGAGTAATGCTTATTTTTATAAAGATAATATTTTTAAAGGATTTATATAACCATCATTATTAAGGAATAATTAACACCTTAGTACATCAGTCACAAAATTCCTTTATATATCATTCAAAATATTTTATTTTTAAAAATTTAAGTTCATATTCCTCTTTTCTTGAGTGTTTGTTAAATTAATTTGTAAGTAGTTTTAAAAACAAATAAAACTTTTGTCTATTACACTCAAAAGGAGGATTTAATATGTATTTTTTTATTAAAAGAAAATTAAAAAAAATATTTAGGAAAAAACCTATAATAATAAATATTAAAATAATATTTAAAGATTAATAACTTATATCTGATTGATAAATAGATCATGATGAGTAACGCTTATTTAAATAAAATATTTATAATTTACACTTTTTTAAAAGAGTAACTAAAATATCGAACATTACTTTTAGCATAATTTTAAAAAATATTATTTTATATAATATTGTTATTATTTAAAAAATAGAAAAGTAAAATTTTACAAGTAATTTATTATTTATTTGCGATAGAGCAATTTATATAGATATTTCTAAAAATAAGTATTATTGTAAAAAAAAAGGAGAAAAAAACATGGAATTCAAATTTAAATGTCCGAACTGTTTAGAAATAGTAAATATATCGGATGAAAATTTAGATAAACACACTTCTGAATTCAACGAGTTCAAGAATTCGATAGTAAGTAAGTACGAAGAAAAGCATTATCAAGAGATTAAAAAACAGCTTGAAAGAAACTATCAAGAAGAATTAAGAAAACAAGTTGAGTTAAAGGAATTAAACATTAAAAGCGAAAACAAAGACAAAATCAACAATCTAGAAAAACAAATTGAATGATTACAACTAGAAAAAGAGAAATCAATCTTAAATAAGGAAAAGGAATTAACTGATAAATATCTAACAAAAATTAATGAACTTGAAAAAGCTCTTGATTCTAGTGACAAAACTAAAGAATTAGCTCTAAAACAAAAAGAGTTAGAAATAAATAACACATACTCAAAATTATTAGAAGAAGTTAATAAAAAAAATAGTAATCTTGAAAATAAGTTAAACACTACAACACTAGAATTCCAATCTTATAAAGATCAAGTAGATAATATTTTAAAATCAAAAGTTATGGAAGTTGAGTTAAGTAAAAACAATATGATTGCTTCATTAACAGAAGAAGTTAATAACTTAAAAAACTCTTTAAAAACTGAGTTACTTTTAAAAGAGCAAGAACTATTAAAAATGAATGCCGAATTATTGGAAGAGAAAGATAAAATAATCAATGAATTAAAATTAGCAAATGCCACAAATAGAATTTTAAATAATAAAATAAAAGGGGAAAATTGAGAATTAGAAGTTGAAACTGAATTAAGAAAGTTAGCTGCAATTTCGAATGATGAAATCAAAAAAATAACAAGAGTAGGTAATAAAGCTGATTACCTACAAATTGTTAAAGTAGATGACAAAGAAATAGGAAGAATAGTGTTTGAATGTAAAAATGGAGAGTGAAAAGAAAGTTGAGAGACTAAATTGGCTGAAGACATGGCTAAGGAATCTGGTTCTTATGCTATATTAGTGGCAACTTCGGTTGTTGACAAGTTCAAAATACCATTTTTAGTATCAGATAAAAATAAAAACATTTTCATAGCAGATCCAGAAAGTTTTGCCTTCGTTATAGGAATGATTAGAAGAATCATCATCATGGAAAATAATTTAAAAAATCAAGGTGCTTCGAATGATGTTATGGATGATTTTGGTAAATGAAAGACATCATCTTTTGAATTATTTAAATCAGTGTTCCAAAAAAGTATAAATAATATTGAAGGTGATGAAAAAACTATCATAAATAAAGTTGCTGATATTACCAAAAATCGAGAGATAATTGTTAGAAAATTCCAAGAATTAATAATTAATTTTATAGAAAGTTTCACTTTTTAAATAAAGAAACCTTAATTCACTAAGGTTTCTTTTTTTGACCTTATTTTACAAAACTTATGATTATAGGTGTTTCTCTATTGATGTATTTATTAAATAATCATTATGTATCAATTCACAAAATAAATTATATATTTAGATAAAATGATTGATTAACACTAAACTATTGATAATCATTGTATAATTTCAATAAAGGAAACGTATAATGGACAAAAAATGAGAAATAGTATTTGACTATTTAATGTATTTGATAAGAGAAAATAAAGTTTTACCTGGAGAATCATTACCTAGTCAAAATATGTTAAAAACCAAGTTTCAATACTCTGAACAACCTATAAGAATGGCTTTTAATAAACTAATAGAATTACAAATAGTAAAAGCTGTCAATGGTAAAGGTTTCATTGTCCAAGATAAAGTTGCAAATAATCTTTTATTTAGCTTTCGAGAATTATTCCCAGGATCTAAAAATATTTACAAAGATTTTATTGAAGTAGTTTGTGATCAAGAAATCTCGAAACTTACTGGTTATCAAGTGGGCCAAAGAATTATCAAATATAAGTGTGTTAGATTTACATTAGAAAATGAATTAATCTTATTTCAAGAAAGTTATTTAGCTAAAGAAAAATTTAAAAATCTAACATTAGATGACTTAAATAACCATGGTTTGATTTATTTTATTGAAAATAAATCAAAGTCAATATTGAGCCACTCCTCTAAGAAAATCTCATTTATAACTGAAAGTGAATCTTTGAAACAAGAATTCGCTTTAAAAGATGAGATAAATAACGGTTTGATATTAGATGAAGGAAGGGTTTACGATATTTTTGGTGAACTATTAGAGTTCAGAAAAAGTTATTATCAACCAAGTTTTTTTGAATGAAACTTTATTGAGTGAAGAAAATAAGAAAGGTTAATAAACAATGGCAAAAATTAATTATGCTGATGAGGCAAAAAGATTTCTTGATGCAGTTGGTGGAAAAGAAAATATTGATACATACTTACATTGTGTCACTAGGTTGCGATTTAATGTTTATGATAAAGAAAAAGTAAACATAGATTCAATCAAAAGCTCACCAATTACAAAAGGAATTAATTGAAGTCAAAATCAATTACAAATTATATTAGGTACAGGTGTTGTAGAGGCTGCCTATGCAGAAGTTAAAAAACTTCTAGAAACAACTATTGAAAGCAATAATGCTTCAAAAACTAATAAAAATACTGACTTTGAAGAATTCAAAATGAAAGCAAGAGCAAACAAAGAAGCCTTAAGAAACAAAGGGGGCAAGTTTGCATGAATACAAATGAGTATGAAAACTTTAGGGGATATATTCCTACCAATTATTCCCGCAATAGTAGCTGCTGGTTTAGCAATGGGACTTGCGGCTTTATTTCAAAATATTTTTCATTACGATAAAAGCTCATTATTTGGAAAAATCATTGACATCGTAACTAAAACAGCTTTTAGTTCATTATCTGTTTTAGTATGTTGATCAACTGTAAAACGTTTTGGGGGTAACCCTGTATTAGGAATAATTATTGGTTTGATGCTAATAAGTCCGTTACTACCTGATAAAGGAGCTATCGCTACTTGAGATGCTCAAAGCGCCTTCCAAAATAAACATGGTGAAGGTTGAGAAAAAGAATGAATGGCTTCTACTGGTTTAGGTATCATGGATACTCCAGTTAAACCTCTATATTTATGAATTATTCCAATAACAGGTTATCAAGGATCTGTTTTACCAGCTTTAATTATTGGGATTGGAGTCGCTTATTTAGAAAAATGAATAAAGACTTGAATGCCTAAATCAGTTAATATCATATTTACACCGTTTTTAACAATAGCAATCTCACTTGCTGTCGCATTACTAGCACTAGGACCAATCCTATTGTTAGTAGAAAAAGGGGTACTAATCGGTACAAAAGCAATCTTAAATATTCCATTTGGATTTGGAACTGCTTTAATTGCGGGACTATTACAAGCAATTGTTATAACAGGATGTCATCAAGTTTTACAAGGACTTGAAATGCAATTAGTAATTGATGGAAGCATTCCTGAAAATGGAGTTGCACAAGGATCTATCTTTAATGCAATTTGAACAGCTTCAATTATATCTCAAGGAGGTGCTGCAATGGCAGTAGCCTTGAAATCAAAAGCTAAGCAAGAAAAAAATCTAGCAATTTCATCAGCTGTTTCGACAGTTTTCGGAATAACTGAACCCGCAATTTTTGGAGTAAACTTACCTAAAATTAAACCATTTATATTTGCTTCTGTTGGTGGATTTGTTGGTGGATTTGTTGCAGGTTTACTAAAAGTAACTTGTTCTGGAATGGGAGTGACAGTACTTCCTGGATTACTATTATATTCAAACAATGTAAGAAACTTATTATTGATAATCTTAGTTAATATTGTTGCCTTTTCATCTGCATTTGCACTAACTATTTTCTTTTATTGAGAATCAGGAAAAAAAGTTACAGAAAAACAATTGCAAGTGTTCTCAACTAAAGTTGTTAATGCTGAATTAGATCTTAAGAGAATTAAAAAAGATACTTCTGTTGATAATCATGATAAATTATTAGAAAAAGCAGAAAGTAAATTAAAAAAATATAAATCACAAGAAGAAAAACTAAAAAATGCGAAACAAAAGTACGATAGTTATCTTGAAGAAGTTAAAGTACTAAAAATAAATGAAAAAGCAGAAAAAGAAGCAAAACTTAAAAACAAAGAAGAACTAAAAAATCTGAAAAAAGACCCTCAAAAATGACAAGCTCACTTGGATAAAATCAAAAAAGAAAAGCTTGAAAGTAAAAGAAGTCAACGATAGAATGGTTGGTATATAAAATGAAGTGAGAAAAATATAGTTTAATTAATGAAGATCACTTAAACTTGTTTGAAGAATATCATATGAAAAAAGAACAAGACTGATATAATAACCAATACCATTTATCTGGCTATTGTGGTTCTACAAATGATCCAAACGGTTTAGTTTATTACAAAGGACAATATTTTGTATTTATGCAAAATTGTCCTTTTAGCATTGAACACCATAATAAATCTTGGGCTTTATTTACAACTAAGGATTTCATTAATTATGTTTATGAAGGTCTTACACTAATACCTTCAAATAAGTATGATAAAAATGGTGTATTTTCAGGAAGTGCTAGAGTTAATTCAGATGGAAAAATAGAAATTTACTATACAGGAAACATAAAGTTTGATGATATTAATAGAACAAGTTACACATTAAAAGCTTTCATAGATTTAAAAGAAAAGATTGTGAAAAAAGAATTATTATTCGAGTGTGATTTGGATAAATATACTGGTCATTTTAGAGATCCAGTTGTATTTGAGAAAAATGAAAAGCTATATATGCTAAATGGGGCACAAACTAAACAAAAAGAAGGTGTTCTTAATCTTTACGTTTTCAACGGAACAACTTGAGAATGATTTAAAGATATTAATATTGATTCTGGTGATGAACAAAACTCATATATGTTAGAATGCCCTAATTATTTCAAATTGGAAGGTAAGGAATTTATCTTTGCTTGCCTTGAACAAGATGCTCCCTTAAATGAAGGTAGTCATTTTGTAAAATATAGAGAAATAGAATTAGATGATGAAATAAACTTCAAATACAAATCTAAACTAATAAAAATTGATTTAGGTTATGATTTTTATGCTCCTCAAGTATTTGCTAATACAAATGAGCGTGTAATTATGATGGGTTGATTAGGTAATTCAAAATCTAATCCATATCCTAATGAGTTAACGACTTGAAGTAATCATTTAACAGTTCCAAGAGAGTTATTTTTAAAAAACGGAGTCATTCATCAACTACCAATAAAAGAATTAGAAGCACTACGTTCTAATAAAATTGAAACAAACAATAACGAAATAAATTATTATAATGGAATTGTGGAATTGTTATCAACAAACATAAATAATAATGACTTCGAAATCTCTATAGGTAATGATAGTAACTATGTAATTTTGAAAAACGTAAACAATGTTTTTTCAATAGATAGATTAAAAATGGATTATATCGATGAAGTTAATTTACCTTCGCAAATAAATTTTGGTGATTTAAACATCGAAGATATTAGAATAATGATTGATAGAAGTTGTTTAGAGTTATTTATAAATAATGGTCAGTATGCAATTTCGTTAAGATTTTTCATAAAAAATCATAGTAAAATAAAATTAAATTTAAAAGAATTTGAAGCGTATCAGCTGATTTCAAACAAGTACATTTGAAATAATATAATCTTTAAAAATGAAATAGAGGAATAAGATATGAAAAAAATAGTTTCAATAGGTGAAGTCTTAATGGATGTCTATTATGCTGATGGTATTGATAAGGCAGAAGTTGGGGGAGCAAGTTTTAATGTTGCATGTTCTATTGCTGCTTTAGGAACAAATGAAAGTTATTTTATGGGTTCTTTAGGTAATGATGATCATAAAGAAACAATTAATTCTTTCTTAAAAAAATTTGATGTTAAAACAAATTTTATCCAAGATTCAAATTTGCAAACCACTATAGCTAGAGTTACATTAGATGAAAATAAAGAAAGATTTTTTGAGTTTATTAGAAATAGTGATGCTGAATTCAATCTTGACTTGATTGAAGATGTATCACTAAAAGAAATTGATTTCATTCATTTCGGTAGTGCCACAGGTTTTTTGCCAGGTAATCTAAATAAATCTTATTGAGATTTATTTAGATTTGCTCAAGAAAACAATATAAGATTCAGTTTTGATCCTAATTTTAGAGATAAGCTATGGTTGACAAGTGAAGATATTAATAATTTTTGTAAGTTCACAAACGAGTTTTTATTAAAAGCGGATTTAATCAAACTTAGTGACGAAGAGTTGCAACTTTTAACAGGTATCAAGGATGAAGAAATAGCTTTAAAAAAATTAATGGAAAATAATAAAAAGGCATTAATATGTATAACTCGTGGCTCAAAAGATACAATGTGTGGTTGAAATAATGAGATTTTATATGTACCAACAATCAAATGTGAAGAATTGGTTGATACAACAGGGGCTGGCGATGCTTTTGTTTCAAGTCTTATTAACGAATTTGTTTCTGAAAATATAGATTCTGACTCAAGCAAGGAAAAGATTTTTGAAATAGTTATGAAGTCTAATAAATTTGCTAATCAAACAGTTAGACATTTAGGAGCATTAACGTTCCTTGATTATCTAGAAAAATAGGAGGTAACTCCTTTTTTTAAAATGTGTTTATTATCTAATTATCATTATAGACAAAAGTAAATATTTTAAATGAATAGGGCTTTTTGTTGATATTTAAATATTTTTAAAAGTAGCTAAAAAAGAAAAAGAATTTCTATTTAAGAAATTCTTTTTATATATAATTATAGTTTTATTATTATGCGTTTTTAACTTTTCCACACAGTGTTAGAATTCCACCAACAAGAAATAAAATTAATGGTACGTAATAAGCTGATCATGCAAATGTTACACATATTAAAGATAAAATACCACAAATAATTTTGAATGTATTTGATTTTTTTGATAATGCCAACCCACCAAATATAATTACAAGTAGAGGACCAAGTATTAAAAAAGCACTGACCATTACTAATAATGTTGCACTCATAAATTTAAATGTTTTAGCAATTGTTGATCCTTCGACAAGTAATAGAATACCAACCAGACAACAAATGCTAGCTCCTATAATTGATGATATTATTCCACCTTTGGCTAATCCGTTCATCTTTTTATTACCTTTCTATTTGACATTGAGTCGCAATTTATGATACTAAAAAAAAGGTTAAAAGCAACGATTTGAGCTATCTATTATTAAATAATGTTATCTTTTATAAAGACGTTGAGTCGCAATTTAAAGGTGAGTAACTTTGGTCCTTAATTATTTAAGTAAGAAAAGCGATTCTAAATAAAATACTCCCATACTATATGCATGAGAGTAATTATTTAAAGCACAAATATAAAAACGATGCTTACTATTAATAAGATTGCACCAGTTATGAGAAAAATTTTTGCTATTCTTCTCATAGTTCCTTCTTCATCAGAAAGAGTTGTTTGATATCTCTTACGTTTATCATTATAGTAATTTGCTACATAATTGTTCTTTAATCAACTTGTTACGAGACTACCGATTATAGAAAAAACTGTAAAAGCTGCTGTTACTCACTCTGTTCGAGATATATTCTTTAGTAAATATATTGAAATTAAAAAAGATATACCAATAGCAAACAAACAAGCCAAAATAATTATAATGTAATCATAATATCTTAACCTTTTAGAATTCCTAAAAGATAATTGTTTTTCAATAGGATTATCTAGGACTTGACTTATTTTATCTTGCACATATTGATTATGTTCTAGTTTCGCTTTTTGTCGCTTTTCTTTTATGTAATTATTTTCTTTACTCATAAAGCCCCCTAAAAACTTATTATATTACATAAGTATGTAATTTCATAATTAGTTATTGATATTACACTCTAATCTAAATAAAAAAGTTTTTTTATTTTTTTGTTATCTCACAATTGTCGTGTCTAACTTAGAAAGAAATTAAGTCACTTCAAAAACAAGAAAAAACTCATAATATGCAGTGTATTAACACTTATATTGTGTTATAATTTTAATTGAGGTGAATAAAAAAAATGAAAAAATTAATGAGTTTTGTAGCCGCAATTGGCTTAGTATCATCAACAGGAACTACATTTTCTAATGTTGTTTCTTGTTCGACACCAAAAAAAGAAGAAGTTAAATCATTAACTTACAAAGAAGGAAAGAAGGACAACGATTTTATTGAAGTTTTAAAAAATAAAGCTTTAATAGGAACTAATGCAGAAACAAAAGGATTATTAATAGAAGGTAATAAATTACAAAGAGATTATATTGATGAGAAAGTTGAAGACGAAGACTTTGATTTAGGAAACTTTGAAGGAACAATGGTAGTTTTCCCTAGTCAAGAAAGTTTTGAAAATAGGGAAGAAGCAAATTCAACTGAGGCTTTCCCCGATTTTATTAATGAAATATTTAATGAAGTAAAAGGTCTTAAAAATGAAAAGACTACAAATGATGTAGAAAAAACTGTTTCTATAAGTTTTTATTTCTTTACCATTAAAGGAACTAAAAATAGTTCTGATTTTACAACTTTTTTATACAACTTTAAGTTTAATGGAAAATTATCAGAAGATGGTAAACAATCAGGAATTAAAGGGGAATCAACCTTGATATATAAAAATACAATTACTATTTCTTAAAAAGACCTTCTTAATAGAAGGCTTTTTTTAAGAAAAAATAACTATTTATTCATTGCTTTATTTGATTTTTTGCATTATTTTTTTATAAAATATAATTAACAAGGAGAAATAAAATGAAAATTTTTTTATCAAAATTAGGTATATTATCACTTTCGTTTTCTTTAGGTACTACATCATCTTTAACTATTTCTTGTGGGATTAAAGATCCTGCTAAGGAATTAAACTTTGAGAACGAAAAAAACGATAAAACATTCATAAAAGACTTAGAAGACAGCAAAGCAGAATTTTGTAATGATTTTGATTGTTCAAAAAAGAAAGTATTCAATTTAAGTGAAAAAAAGGATAAATTAAATGACAGTTATACAAAGACTAGTTCAATCAAATTAAATGACACTTTAAAAATTAAAGATATTTCCTTAGATGGTGAGTATACTGATACTCTTGAACCATTCATCAAAAACTTCACAGAACTAAATAACTTATCTGATATTAAAGAACATGGTGTTTCTTATATACCCACTATTGAAGGTCAAAAAAATAGTACAACTTTCAAAATATATATTTATAAATTTACATATTCATACTCAAGCACATTGAAAATTAGTGTGACAGAATGAAAATATAAATTATTATTTTTTAAAAATATCAACATAATTTAAACAACATAAAAGTCTCTTACAAAGAGATTTTTTTATACACATAAAATGTTATAATATAAGAAATAATATCTTTTTTTATTTATATTTAGCTGCATTTTTGCTAAAATTAATTACAAATTTTTTTGAGGAAAGGGGGAATAAAGTATGAGTACAAGATTTAACTCATTTTATTCAAAAAATGACGGTGACATGTGTGAACATTTAAAAATTGCTTATGATAAAATTTGTGGGCATTACAAGTGTATAAATTGTTACACAGAATTTTACTTTAAAAATAAAAAACAATATTTACATTTTAGGTCACGAATTGTTGGTAAATATGATTTTAAAGAAAGTCCAAGTATCCAAAGTTGCCAAATAGAAACAAAGATACAAGAGAGTATTTCAAAAAGAAAACCTTCAAATCTATCTTATGAATCTCATATGCAAACTAAAATAAGGAGAGTAAATCCTAAAAAAATGTATTATATGTTTTTTGTCCTCTTGATTCCTTTAATTTCAGCTATAAGCTTTGGGGTTTGAAAAGGGTTATCTAAACCTAATACTTCACCAGACATTAATGAAAATGTGCCAATTATTGGAAATATTTTACCTCAAAAAACTATAGCATTCGATGAAACTAATGAAACTAAAAAAATTATAAACTTTAACGAAAAAATAAACGACCTCAAAGTTGTAGAAATATTCACAACTATGGGTATAACAGTAGATATAAATAATGAATTAAAAGAAATCACTATTAAAATCGATAAAAACTTTAGTGGTGATCATTATTCTGTTGCTTTTTTTAGTCAAGAATATCAGTTAAAAGAAGTTTTAATTGTAAGTATTAAAAAGGAAAAATTTGATCTAGGTTTAAGTAAAAATAAAATTGATTTGATCATAGAAAATAATATCTTGCCAGCTGCAACAATAACATACAGTGATAAAATTAAAAACCTTAAATTAAAATCACAAAAACCTTCATTTTTAGATATAAACATTAACGAATCAAATAAAGAGATAAAATTAAATGTCAAACAAGCTGGTTCAGCATCTCTTATTTTTGGAAGTGATAATGCAGTTAGTGATGAAACAGTAGAAGTAAAAGTTACAGAAAAAGTAGTAGAAAAACCAGTTATTGAAAAAGTTGCTGATCAAGCGCTATTTGAAAAAGATGGTTCAAAAAACGTTTTATTATCTATTAAGAATCCAATTGCAAATGAGTTACCAGTAATTAAAAGTTCGGTAGAAAAAGTTGCTAAAGTCGAATACAATTCTAATCTTAAAGCAATTACAATTACTCCTTTATCTAAAGGAAAAACAGTTGTTACGATATCATATAAAAACGCTGACTCAGTAAGCTTTAATTTAGAAGTTTATGAGAGCATTAATATTTCTAAGTTTGATCCTATATTAGGATATGTTGAAGGCTATGCAAATAAAAATACTGATTTAGACCTAAATTCAACAGATAAATCTAACTTGATAAAAGAGTTTTTCAAACAAAATGGTTACGCTGATATTTCAGATGATATAGTTGGTCAAATTCAATTATCAAACTTCCATGTTATACAAGGACAAAAAATAAATAGGAAATTTAATCTAAAAGCAAACTCAAACTCTACAAAAGTTAATGGATCATTAGATGATGTATTCATAAGAGTTGCACCATTAGATTTAAGTGATAGTGCAAACCAAATAAAAGAAAGTGGTAACTTTATTACCCAAGATTTTCTAAGTATGAGTGATGTTGATAATCCTATTAAAGTTGAAGAATCAATATTAAAACAATTTATGAGTTTAAACAAAGACTTAAATCCAATGAAGCTTGAAGATATTCAAATAAGAAAAGGAACTGCAGTTATTAGTAATCAATTTAGTGTCGTTATTGAAGCTAAAAAAGGTCAAAATAATGTTTCTAAGGAAATTAAGTATACTTTTGGTGGATTCTATATAAATGGTACTACTGTAAAAATAGACATAGTAAAAATGTTTAATAGCTAGTACTTCCAAAGTAAATATACGTAAAAAAAGATGCAAATCTTTTTTTTCTTTTAATTACTTTTTTCACTAATGGGTATATCATATTTGTGAAGGAGATGGTTTTTACGGCTTTAAAAATTTTATTAAAGCAACACGTTGGTGTTCCTTGTAAACCAATCGTCAACACTGGTGATATGGTAAAAAGGGGACAATTAATAGCCGTTCCAAATGGATTAGGTTCCAACATACATTCTAGTTTTAGTGCGCAAATAGGTAAGATTGATGAAAAGTCAATTGAGCTTCTTAATTATGATTTGAACGAAGATGATTCGCAATATATAAGACTAGACGAAAAACTATCTAAATTAGACTTAATAAAAAGTGCTGGAGTAGTAGGTGCTGGTGGAGCGGGATTTCCTACTTATGAAAAATTTAAAATAAAATTTAGTGATGATGATAATGGAAAAATTATTGTTAATGCAGCAGAATGTGAGCCGATATTGAATCATAACATCAGCTATGTTGAAAACAATATAAATTTCTTAGTTAAAGGACTAAAGCATTTGATGGAAATCACTAACGCTAAAAAAGGATATTTTGCTACTAAACATAAGTACACTAAAGTATTCCTAACTATAAGAAAAGCACTTTTAGAAGAAGAAAATATTGAAATTTTTGATTTAACAGATATGTATCCTGCCGGAGATGAACGAGTTATCATACGTGAAATAACCGGTATTGAATTGCAACCAGGCGAATTACCATGGAAAACCAAGTCGATTGTAACCAATGTGGAGACTGTTAAAAATGTTAGTAGAGCAATCGATGAACTCAGACCAGTCATAACAAAAGATTTAACCGTTGGTGGCAGAGTAAATCAAGTTTCTCTTTCAGAAGGAAAAGTTTTTTTAGATACACCTATAGGATTAACTGCCAAAAGTATTTTGGAAAAAGTTTTTGGTTCTATAGATTCGTCTGGTCCATTGTATGTTGGAGGACCATTTACAGGACAAATTAGAGATATGGAAACCCCCATCACTAAAACTAGTGGGGGTTTTTTAGTTGCGACCCCATTCTATCATTTTGAAAAAGAAAAATTTGGACTTATTGGTTGTGAGTGTGGCGCTCAACTCGAAGAGTTGAGAGAACTAGCAAATATTATGGGTGGACAAGTTGTTGGTGAAAGAAATTGTAAAAGAATGCTTCCTGATCAAAACGGAAGACTAAGATATAATTTACCTGGTATATGTCCAGGTCAAGCACCAACAGTATTGGCTTTAAAAAAAGAAGGAGCTACAGCAATATTAATTGGTACCTGTGAGTCCCGGACTAATACTGTTGCTAAGGTAACTCCAAATATGGGTTTGAAATTAATCCATAAGACAGATTTTGTATTAAGAGCTTCAAATCATAAACTTTATCGAAAGATTGAAGATTAAACGGTTTGAAACAAATACATTTCAAAAAAGGAGGAAAATATGTCTCTAAGTAAAGAAAAAATTGAGAAATTTAAAGACAAACCAGCAATTACTTGTTGTAGATTTGAAAAAGGTTCACTTGTAGATGAAAAAATACTGGAAGATCCAAATTTATTACCCGACTTTATTGATTCTGGATTAGTAGTACTACCAGACAATGTATTAAAAATTGGGCAGGTAATTGGTGGTAAGTTAAAAATGACTGTTGATGCTTTAACACCACTTACCTCTGATAATGTTGAGGGTTGAACAAGTGCATCAATACAAGATGAAAAAATAGTCGAAGATAAAAAAACAGATACAAATGTAATGATAAATGAACCTTTGATAAACAACGGTATTGTAAATATAAAAATTGGTAAAGGTGAAAATATTAATATATCATTTCCAATTACTAATTCAAGTTATGATTATAATTCTAATAAATCTTTTAACGAGAAACCTTTGGATAAAATAAAAGAAGATGCAACAGAAAGTGTTGTAAGATCTTTGACTAAAGAGTATGTTAAAGTTGATAAAGTTGTTCTAGGTAAAAAAACTAGTATTGAAAATAACGTATTAACTATAAATAAAAACTTGTCAGAATTAGCAATATCAAAAGGTAATAATTTAGTTAAAAAATTAGAGTACGATATATTAACAGAAGAAGATTATGGAAAAGTTATCGACACAATTATGGACATTCAACCAATAGCAGTAAAGGTTGAAGGAGTTCTTGGAGAAGGGAAAACAAGAGTATTAGATAAAGTAATTCTTTTATTAACAGGTGTTGATGAAAAGAATAAACAAATAGGGGAGTTCGGTTCATCAGAAGGTGAAATAAAACGAAACATTATGTGAGGTCGACCCGGTGCACCAGATTATGGTGATATATTCATAAGATGTCATGTTGTAATTAAAGCTAACGCTGGTATGGAAAGACCCGGTCCACTTGCTGCTCACTTATGTTCAAATGTTATTGTGCAAGAAATACGTGATGCACTAAAAGAAGCGAAAGATTTAACCATAACAAAAACCGAAGAATTTAAACAAACTTCCCGTGCAGGTAAACCAAAAGTTGCAATTTTAAAAGAGATAATGGGTCAAGGTGCTATGCATGACAACTTAATATTACCTGTCGAACCTATTGGAACTATTGGTGCTGTACCTAATGTTGATTTAGGTAATTTACCAATTGCTATCTCACCATTAGAATTGTTAGATGGTGGAATACATGCATTAACTTGTATCGGTCCAGCTTCAAAAGAAACTTCACGACATTATTTTAGAGAACCATTAATTATAGAAGCCTTAAATGATCAAGATATTGATTTTGTAGGGCTTGTTGTTGTAGGTTCTCCACAAGTAAATAACGAAAAATTTTATGTAGCAAGAAGAGCTGGAATGATGTTTGAATATATAAAACCAGATGGAGTGATTATTACAACAGAAGGTTTTGGTAACAATCATATTGATTATGCAGAACATCATAGAGAAATAGGTAAACGAGGAATCAAAGTTGTTGGTGTTACTTATTCTGCTGTGCAAGGTGGTCTTGTTGTTGGTAATGAATATATGTATGCCCAAATAGATATGAACAAATCAAAACAAGGAATTGAAAATGAAATACTTTCTAATAATACATTGACATTTTCACCCCTTGAAACTAGAACCTTTTTGTTTTTAGAAAAAGTATTTAAAACTAAAAATACAGCTCCTGCATTATTATTTACCACACATGAGTCTTCACAATTAGTTAACTCGCTCAGTATTTTATTTAAATGCGTTTCTCTGTCACCACGTTTCATAGTTTTTAAATTATATTCAATATTTGAATATCCAGAATTTACTTCAATAAAATTCTTGATAGAGCTTGTAGGTAAAATGCTTCTTCCTAAATTTGTGTGTAAAATAACTCCAGTAGCATTGATGACTTTCCTTAAGGAGAATAGAATACTATTCTTAAATTTTTCTAATATTTCAAGAACTATTTCTTGATAACTAATAGTACTTATATTTTTTGTTCCAATACTGTACCTTAACTCATATAAAGATTCTTCTATTAGAAAATGTTTATTCACTTCATCAATTGGATAGCTTTTAATATCTTCATTTTTAAGTAGTTCGCTAATGCTTGGAATAGCTCTAAATAAATTTGACATATTTAAATTTCAACCTTTATAAGATAGTTACTCTTTTCTTTTATTACACCAATTTTAGTAAAAACATTTTTAGGGTCTTGAATCAATTTAAGATACTCTTTTTCAGAAAGTGTTCCTAAAAGTCCGCCAGAAGTTTGAGGATCAAAAAATATTTGTCTCATAGCAAAAGGGGTATCTTCATCAAAATATATATCTTTTGAATAATTACGTCTATTATTAGCCAAAGCACCATTAACAATATAATTGCCTAGGTAATCCAAAACATTCTTAATTAATGGGATACTTTTGAATTGAATAGATGCTGTGAACTTATTATTTAGTTTTTCAAGTAAGTGTCCAGCAAGACCAAAACCAGTGACATCAGTTAATGAGTTAAAATTATATTTAATTGATTGAAGACTAGCTAATTCATTTGGTGTCGTCATTCACCTAATAGCTTCTTCATAATCATTTGAATTAACCATATTAATTGATTTAGATGCCATAATTGTTCCAAAACCAAGAGGCTTAGAAATTACTAAGATATCTCCGACTTTTGGAGTGTTATTTAATTTAAGGTCAATATTGTCAACAAATCCAGTAACACTTAAACCACATAATAAGTCATTAGTTATAATTGTATGTCCTCCTAGTATTTTGATCTTCAATGGATCCAATATTGACTTCATTCCTTTTATAATTAAGGCAATATCTTCATCTGACATATCTTTTGTCACTGTTAAAATGGATAAAGCAAACTCAGGTTTGCCACCCATTGCATATATATCGCTTATAGAATTACAAGCCGTTATTTGCCCATAGGTATATAATGAATCTGAAATTTGTGGAAAGAAATCCAAAGATTCTATTAAGGATTTTCCGTTTTCTAAATTTCAAATACTAGAGTCTTCGTTTCCAATTAAATTTGTGCTAGCCAATTTTAAAATTTTAGTTAATCTATTATTATCTAATTTAGAACTACAACCACCCATACAGTTTATATCTTTCAAATTCTCACTCTTCTTTCTCTCATTGATATTCTAACTAATATAAAGAAAAATTAATAACAAATTAAAATGTTTTTAGAAAATTTTCTATAAATATTATCAATTGTGCTCTTTAATACAAAATAATTATTTTGACAATAATAATCTTGATGTTAGAAAAGCTTGAAATAAGAATGCCGTATGATTTAAATAGTTTATATCTTGTCTGATTACGTTTGTGACAAATTTAAATTATAATAACTAGGATTTAATTTTAAACTCATTTATTTACTCGAATCTAGATTAACGAAACATCCATATACAAACATATATCTTGTCTTTTTTAATGTTTTTGACTTATTTTTTATTATAATAAAAAAGTTAACACTTAAAAAAGAATAAAAATTTGATAAATAGTATTTTATTAAATATATAAGTTTTTAGATTAATGTGATATTAATTAACATAATTATAAATTTAAGTGTAAATTAATTTAATGTATAATTTACATTGTAAGGAGAAATATGATTGTATATCCAGATAATAAAACTTTAAATAGTGAAGTAGGAAACAAACCAAAAATACTTTTTATAGGTAAGGTATTTTTTGTGATAAGTTGATTATTAATAATTCCTTTTATAGTACATTTAGTTAACTTAAATAAGTTAAGATCTCTAAATATAAAAATAACAGAGGCAGAATCAGGAATAGATGTTCAACTAAAGAATAGGAGAGATACTTTAATAAAACTGATAGATGAAGTTAAAGAAAGTATTCACTTCGAAAAAGACATGCTTATGAATTTAACAAAAATGAGGGTTGGTGGTGATGTCAACCAAATGATAAAAAACTCAAATGATTTAGATAAAATAACAAAAACTATTTCTTTACAAGTAGAGAATTATCCAAATCTAAAATCTAATGAATTAATTAGAGAATTAATGCAAAAAACAAGTAATATTGAGGATAATATTGCAGCAGCAAGAAGGATTTATAACTCTAATGTAAGTTATTTTAATCAATCTATAAACTCTTATCCAACAAATATAGCAGCTAGGCAACTTGGTCTGTGTTTTCAACCTTTTTTTGAAATCACAGATAATGAACGTGAAGATATTAAAGTATCTTTTAATTAGAAAGAATTAAAGTATGGATAAAGCCGCTTTGAAAACAATTATAGGAAATATCTATGATAAGGATATAGAATTTGTTAATATTATTAATTCCTTAAGTAAAGTAAATAAAAAATTTTATATTTACGCTGGTGTTGCTTCTCTAATTTTAATGGTGGGGGTTTGTGTTTCAACAGCTCTTGGTCTTCTTTTACCACTACCATATTTATGTATTGGATTGATTATATTAGGTGTAGGTATTTTTTTCTTGATATCAGCAATTAAAATACATATAAATAGCGATCGAAAGGAACTAACTAAAAACTTTATAAATCATCACTTTTCAAAAGGTAAACTTGATGAAGTTTATCGCATTTCTATAATTGAAGAAAAGGGGAAAGACTACATTAAAGATTTAAAGTTTTTCCTTGTTAATCCAAAGACAACTATTGCAAATAATAGTTATTTGGAAAGAGATGATGAAGTTAATTATGTGACTTTTTCATATAAAGATATTCCCGTTAACTTTAGAAATAAATTACCAATCAGACATGTTGAACGTCACACTGTTGATGGTGAAACCGAAGAACATGTCTATTATGAAAACTCTACTTTGTTAAAGTGTGAAAATAATTTATATGATAACACTTTCAATGGCTTAAAAATAACTCGTGGAAGAATGTTTGATAAGAATTATCAAACTGAATCAGTGGTATTTAATAAATTATATGATATCAACTTAAAAAAAGGTGATATTAGAGCAGCGAAATTTCTAACTCCAAAATTAATCGATGGGTTTTCAAATATAAAGCATAAGGATTTTAATTATCTAATTATAGAAAATGATTTTAAGATAGAACACACTTCATTCCGAGATAATGCTCCTCAAGAAAGTTTAGGTGTTATCAGTTTCGACACAGTATTTAGCTATGAAAGTTACAAAAAGAAATTAGCAAACAAAGTCAAAGAAGATATTCACAATTTGATTAAAGCAATGAAGTATATTGAGTATATTTATTAATTAGAAATTAAAAAAACTATCATTTTAAATAGAATAAATGAGGAAGTGTATGAATCGTAACAGTGCTTCAGAAAAATATAAGTGAAATATAGGTAGCTTGTACAAAGATAAAAAAACTTTTGAAAGTGATTTAGAAATTTATTTAAAAAACTATCGTGAGCTTCAAAAATATAAAGGTCGTTTAAATGATTTTGACACATTCAAGGAGTTTTTTTTAGAATCAAAAAAAGTTTCTGACTTAGGAAACAAAATAAATCATTATTTAAAAATCTTACTTGTTGAACAAAATAACGCGCTCGCTCTCGAAAATGAATCTCTATACTACTTAAAATTGCAAGAATTCGATGGTCAGTTTACATGAATCACAGAGCAAATAAAGGAAATAGGAGAAGAAACTTTTTTAAAATGAATCAAGAGTGATCAAGATTTAATGTCATATGAGCTACATTACCAAGATTTTTTTAAAAATTTGAAGTACTTATTACCAGAAGGCGAAAGAAAATTAATAGCTCAAGTTTCTAACTCAAGCTCAATGATTTATGAATTATACGAAACATTAAGATTTAAAGATAACAAAATTGAAACTTTGACTTATAAAGGAAAAGAATATAAGCTAGATCAATACACTTTAAGTGATGTGTTAACCTATTCTAAACCAAAAGAAGATCAACAACTTCGAATTGAATTAAGTCTTGCTTATAAAAAGAATCAAAAAAACAAAAAGTTTACATTAGCTAAACTTTATGACTCTATTGTAAAAGAAGAAGTAGAAAGTACACAACTTGTTGGTATGAAATCTTTTACAGAGAACTATTTTGAAGATGATAATTTTTCCTTAGACAATTATTTAAGCCTGATTAAGCTTGTTTCTAATAATAATCAGCCATATAATGATTTTTATAAACTAATAAAGAGATACTTTCAATTTGATAACAAATTTTATTCAACAGATTCTTGTCTTGCACTAGCGAATATAGAGAAAAAACAAATATTAGTTGAACAAGGGATATCTATCTTAAAAAAAGCATTGTCTTCTTTAGGTTCAGAGTACTCTGAAATGTTAGATTTATGCATCGCTGATAACAAAATTGATTTTTTCGAAGATGATAATAAATCATCGGGTGCTTTTACTGTTTATAGTAATGGATATGGTTCACTTGTTTCGTTAAATTATACAGATGATTACGAATCTATTTCCACTTTAGCTCATGAAATCGGACATGCAGTTCATAATAGTTTTTCAGAAAAGTATCAAAAGGAACCTCTTAATACATTCGGTAACTTGATTGCTGAGGTTTCTTCAACACTTAATGAACATATTTTATTTGATTATCTAATAAAAGAAAGTACTGATATTCAAACCAAAATTGTTTTAATACAGAATAGAATAGAATTTATAATTTCTAATTTTTATTCAGCTGTTAGTGAATCATTATTTGAGTACAATTGCTTTAAAACAGTCGAAAAAGGGGATACTCTAACACTTGAAAAAATAATATCATTATTAAAACAATCATCTAAAGAGGTTCTTGGTGAATCTATTTTTGATAAATATAACGATGAAGTTATTGAATATGGATGAACATCAATTTCTCATATTTTTGAGCAACCGTTTTATATATATAAATATGCCGTATCGATTGCAGTATCTTTTAAATTATACGAAGATTTTAAAAAAACAAATGACTACACAAATATATTAAATTATCTTAAAGATGGTGGTTCAATGAAAACAATAGATTTATTTAAAAAATATGGTTTTGATCCAAATGAAGAAAGAGCTTATGTACCATTGATAAGTTATTTAAAAAACTTGATAGAAGAATTAGAGTTACTTCTAGAAAAACAAAAAAAATCAGTTTAAAAAACTGATTTTTTAATTATAAATTTTCTGAGAACCTTGAAAGAATATTTGAAATAGTCATTAAGTAAACACCTGTTTCAATAGAGTTGATGCTATTTTCTAAAAATATACTCTCAGATATTTTTTGTTTTTTTCTCAATAATTTCATATATTTCATCATATTGCTTATTAAATTTTGGACATTATATATAGCGACTTCAGTTATCACAATGCCTTCAAAACACATTTCAATATATTTATCATTTGGTAATTGTTTATCAAGCTCTTTTTTATAGATATTCAAGTTTTTTTCAATAAAACTATTTGACAAAGAAACCAAATGGTTTCTTTTATTGACAATATCCTTGGTTAAGAAATCTTCAAAAAATTGCGCAATAATCTCTATAGCTTTTGCTATTCCCAAAATATTACAATAATCGAATAACAATTTATGAAATTTTTTTAAAACTCTCGCATTAGTTTTTAAATAATCATACTTTTGATTTATAAAATTCCTGTAATTATTGATTTGTTGGAATAACACAATGTAACCATTGATACCTTTTTCGTTATTTAGGGGGAAATCCTCTTGTTTTTTGTTAAACTTTAATAATCATAATTGCAATTTTTTTATTGTTTTTGATAAATCTTTTGCTCAGAAAGGATTGATATTTTTCAAGTGTTCTATATCATTATTAGTTATTTTATTTGTTTTAAAATATTCTATCATTCTTATCAACTTTCTATTAAAATACATTTGTATTATATAACATATTTAAATAGTTAAAGAAGGTGAAAAAATGTTAGGAAAATATGATTTTTCTAAGGAAAATATAAATAAAATTATGGTTTTTTTTACCCCGATTTATGCAAGTATTTATGCTTCATTAGATTTATTTGAAGATTATTTAGAAAGGAATAAATTATTGATTGAAGGTTTTCTAAATTTGAAAACTAGAATTATAAATATGGAATATTTCGATGAGTTTCAAGAATATAAAGATGAGTTTTTAGATTTTACTGAAAAGACAATTGTTTTATTCAATAAATGGGATCGTGAAAATTATGACTATAATCGATTGGATTTGCAAAGACTACTTTATTCAATTAAGGAAGTTTTTTTATTAATTGATTATCTAATTAAAAAGTCTTATAATAATGTTAACTTTGGCAAGGATGTACTTTCGCTAAAAGAAATTAAAGTTATTTTAAAAGATAATATTTTAGATTATGCGACTTTAATTGCAAAGATAGTAAGTGAGAAGCGAATTTTACTGACTAATGAACAAAGAAACATATTAAGAGATATGTTCAATATGAAACATATGGAAGAGTGAGGGATGGGAACTCAATTTATTTTAAATATCTATGAAGATAAATACGAAAATTCAAAACAAATAGAAAATTACTTTGAAGATGACGCAAATAAGTTTTGAGTTGTTTTAGAATTATTTGTAAAAATTGAGGCTATGTGTGATATCAATGACAATTTAAATATCAATAAAGTATTAGTAACTGATAACTTGGAATAAATTATTAGACGTAATTCAGGAGATAACTATGAATCTAACTAAAACTAAAAAAAATGAGTTTTTTAAACTACTGTTACGAACATGATGAAATAATAAAATATTTGCATTATTGACGATAATCTTTTCTTCATTTGTTGTGTTTTTATTAGTTATAAATGTTAAATTAGTTGAATGAATTACAGCTATTCTGATTTCTAAAAATATTGTTGATCTTTTTAACAACACACCAAATCTAGAGAAACTATTCGATATATTAGGTTTAGATAAAAATTTGATTCCTATTTTTAGTAATAAAATTAATAATGAAACATTAGAAAAAATAATTCATGAGTTTTATTTTAAATATATCAATTATGATGGCAATGATTTGTATAAGGAACTTTTCGGTCTAAAACTGAATATGTTGGATTTATGTTATTGTATGGTTGGTTCAATTGTGTTTGTTGTCTTGTTTACATACTTTGCTTATATGACTAGTGGAGCGATTGCTGCTAACGAGGAAATGAAATTACGAAACAGCTCAATTAAAGCCTTGTTAAAAAATGATCTAGATTATTTTAATGTACATAAGAGCGGTGATTTGATTTCAGTTGTTGTCAAAGACACTCAAATAATCGGAATGCAATTAAAAAATGCACCAGTTGTAATTTATCAAGTCTTTACAACCATTTTCTTTTCAATTGTTATAATGACAACTATCGATTGAAAGCTTTCAGTAATAGTTTATGGTCTATTGTTATCGATAATAGTTCTCGTATCTTTAATAATATTTATAAACAAAAAAAACTCTATTAAGTTAGAAAGTTTTAAATCAGATATCAATAGTCAAGTAAGTGAAAAGATAAATTTGATGGAATTGATAAAAGCATCTGGGACTTGAGATAGTGAGATTGAAAGATTTGAAAACCTAAATAAACAAAATGCCAAAAAAACTAAAAACAATCTATGATTAAATGAAATGTCAACAGCTATATTAGTTGGTGGGGTTGGTTGTTTTGCTATGGCGACATTAATTTTTGGAGTTGTCTTATACAACAACGAAATGCAACGTTTACTAAGTATTATAACTTCATTTACTACTGGTGTTATTATTATTGTTCTTCCTGTTTTGCAATTGAAAGATGTACTAGCTACATTAAATATTAGTGAAAGTGCATGTACCAACATAAAAGCAGTTATTAATAGTAAACCAAATATAAAAATGGAAGGTAAGAAAACATTTAAAAAACTAGATGGTGACATTGTTTTTAAAAATGTAAGTTTTTCTTATCCGAATAAAGAAGAAGAAATTATAAGTAATCTTAGTTTATCTTTAAAGCAAGGAAAAAAATTTGCCTTCGTTGGTAAAACTGGAAGTGGTAAATCAACGATTACCAAACTTCTTTTAAGATTCTATGATCCAACAAAAGGAGAAATTCTCTTAAATTATGATCAACCATTAAAGAGTTTTGAAATGAAGTCTTGATTAGATCAGGTTGGATATGTCGGTCAAGAACCACAAATATTAAGTGGGAACATATTTGAAAACGTTAGATATGTAAAGTATTCAGCAACCGATGAAGAAATTATTGAAGCATGTAAAAAAGCAAAGCTACATGATTTAATAATGAGTTGACCTGAACAATATAATACAGTCTTATTTGAAAAAGGCTCACAATTATCTGGTGGACAAAAGCAAAGACTAGTCATAGCAAGAATGTTTGTTAAAAATCCTCAAGTCCTAGTGCTCGATGAAGCTACTAGTGCGTTAGATAATATAGTAGAGAAAGAAATTCAAATGGAGTTAGAAAAACTTATGGTTGGAAGAACAACAATTTCCATTGCTCATAGATTATCAACAATAAAATCTTTTGATAAAATTTTTGTAATAGAACCCAAAAAGGGGATTGTACAAGAAGGAACATTTAACGAATTATCTAATACTCCCGGAGTATTCAAAACCTTGAATGATATTTCAAATAATTAGAAAGGTTAAGTATGAAAAAATTAATATACCAAATAGTATTTATATCAATTATGACATTCATGTATTATTTATACAGTTCATGAATTGAAAGTTTACAAAAACCTAATCTAGACTCAACAATTTATCAAATATTCAGCCCCTTTAAGTTAATAATATTAGGGGTTATCTTTTCAATTGTTTATGCAGCAATAAAAAATCTTTTGTTTTCTCGTTTTGTAAATATAAAGAGTTATAAAAAAAATTTAAAAAATTATATTTTATATGATTTTGAGATTTGTATAAACTTTATAGGTAAATTAAAAGGCACTGTTAAAGATGATGACATAACACAAGCTAAAAAATTACTAAAGGAATTTCAATCATTAAGCTATCGACCTCATTATTTAGTTGATCTAATAGAAGTTATAACTTCAAAAGTTTTAGCTGAGGAATCATTAGTTGGTCTTGAAAATGCATGTACTTTAGTCGAGGAAAAAATAAAAAATAACTTTGAAAAAGAAAAACAAAGAAAGATAAATAAAAAAAATGAAACCTTTCTTGATTTCAAAATGGTCAATGATTATTACTCAAAAAATAGTTGAAATACAATTGATTACTTACTGGAAGTAAACGGGGAATCAAATTTAAATAAATGAAAAATATCAAGTTTATATATTTCTAAAATTTATAGCGCATTAAATTTATCTATTATATTAAATCTTGTTATGTTTACATTTACAGGGTTAGGATTATATTATAGTAACATTACTTTAGGAAATGTTTTCTTCTATTCATTTATATTATCAATCTTTTTAACAACCATGGTTATTTATAATATATGAATCATAATAGCAGCAAAAAAATATAATTTGACAATTTATTGATTGAATATGTTAGTTCTATACTTTTTTATTGCTTTGATTTTTATAAATATTGTTATCAATATAGTCTTCTTTCCAAAATATCAAATTGGTGAAGAATGATATAAGTCAAACTTGATTCAATTCTTGATGTCATTACTTTACATTGTTCTTTCTACAATGTTACTTGTTTATTCTTTTGCACAACTTATTTCAATGCTGGAAGAAAAAAAATATAATGTGTTAAGTATTATCTATATGTTCGTTATACCGTTAAGTATATTCATTCTAACTGCAGTAATAAACTTCATGATTGTTTTTAAAACATTACCAATTGATTTATACTTTGCTAACTTCTCGATATTGTTCATTTATTGAACTTGTTCTTGAATTTTTATAAGTTACTTTACAAATAATTAAAATAAATAAAAAGAAGTTATTAACTTCTTTTTATTTTTAAGTTATCTTGAATAAAAATCATTCAGTAGTTTTGTTTTTGATTTAAATAATTTTCAACTTCAGGAATAAATGAAATAGCTACTCTTAGAGGGTAGTTTTTTTTGCCATATTTTTCTACCAATAGTTTTTCTATATTCTCAAAGACTTGCGAAGCCTTAATGTTTGTGTACTTGTCAAGAAACAAAAAATTATAGTCTCGTATTTTATTTATTTTCTCATTAGCAATATTAACATCTTCTTCAACTGAATTAGAAGTAATAAAATAATCAGAAAAGTCTACTAATAAGTTATTGCCAAATCTTTCTTTTAACTTTCTGAATTCGTATATTCTTATAATATAACCAATTTCTTTTTTTTCCATTTTTTAACCTCACTATAATAATATTGATAATGTTACAACAAAGCAAACAATAATAAATTTTTTTACTAAATTAAAAAAGAAATAGCATTTCTCAATAAAAATAAATAACTAATATAGAATAATACTCTTAATTTTTTAAATGTATGAGTTGTTTAAAGTTCTTAGCTTCCTATTAATGAGAGTATAACAAATTTTCAGGTAAACACTTTCTTTCTTGCAAAAATTATCCTTAATATTCTATAAAAAAAAATAATTTTCCATTATAAATAATAAGTTCGTTGATAATAAAGTCATTTAGTATTACTTGATATGTATTATTAAAGGATTTTATAAAGTTTTAAGACTTGTTCGAAAACTAAACTACTTTTTTTATAGAGAAACTACTTTTATAAAGTGATAGCAAAACATAAATTTTATATAAATAGTGGATAATGATATCTGAAAGGAAGTAGAATATTGAACTCAAAATATATGCACCAGTTGATTGCGAAATAAAAGAAATTGAAAAATGCTCTGATAAGGTTTTTGCGTCGAGGACATTAGGGAATGGATTGGTTGAGTTTGGTATATTTAAAATATTTAGTTTATTTGAAAAAATACCATTCGGAATAGGGGTAGGACTATATGCAATGTTTTGACAACCTCTTATTTTAACAGGAACTCATATTGCAATTAGTACGCCAATTGATTTAAGCTTGTAACAAGGTAATGCAAGTTTATTGTACCTAGCATATAATATTGCAATATTTACTCAAGTTGGTGCAGCAATTGCAATTACAATTAGAACAAAAAACTTTAGTTTTAAAAGAGTAGCAATTGCATCTACTGCTGGAAGTTTCTTAGGTATATCAGAACCAATTATTTATGGAGTAACACTTCCTAAATTGAAACCATTTGTTATTCCTTGTCTTGTTGCATTTCCTATTGGAGTCCTATCTGGTTTATTAAAAATCAAACTTGATTATCCTTCTGGTTGAGGTGTATTTGAAATTGTTGGTTATGAGACTACATTCAAAAAAGGACAAATAATAGTTATTTGAATATTATCATTTAGTAGTAGCTTGCTAATAAATTTCTTTTTCTATAAAGAAAGAAAAAATGAACTAAAGCATATGAAAAAAGGAATTAACTTAATAAATAAAAGTATCTTATTCAAAGAAAAAAAAGAAAAAAAAGAAAATTACTTAAAATTAATTGAGAGATTTGATGTTGAGTTAAAAGATATTTCACAATTTAAAAAAGATTACAACAATTATTAAAAATATCTTTCACAGATATCTAAACTTGAATTAAAATTGAAACTTTTAGAAGAAAGAGAACAAAAAAAGAAAGAACAATTATTTAAAAAATTAAATCATTTAAAAACATTATATGATAAAAAACAAAACAAAAAAATCCTTGATAAATTTAAAACGCTAAATGATTTTTACGATCATTACAATTTAGATTTAAAAAAAGAATATGTACGAAATAATATCAGTAGTTTACAAAAGAAAAATTCAAACTTTGTAAACGCACTAACAACAAAGAAAAATAAAATCTATTCTGACACAATTACAAAACTTAAAGATATCGGTCAAGTAAAAGAAGAGTTTAAGAATATATTTTATAATGCTATATATTGTGTTGAAATTTCATTTCAAATACTAGATCAAAAATTAGAATACATCAAAAAAGATGTAAAGGTGAATCATGTTAAATAAAAATTGAAAAAAGAACTTTTTATGAGGAGCATCAACAAGTGCTTATCAAGTGGAAGGTGCTTATAATTTGGATGGTAAAGGATTAAATATTCACGATGTAATAGAAGCTAAAGAAAATGTATGTAGTTTCAATATTTGTTCAGACCATTACAATAAATGAAAAGAAGATATAAAATTGATGTCAGAACTAGGACTAAAGTCTTATAGGTTTTCCATTTCTTGAACAAGAATTTTTCCAACGGGTAAAGATAAAGTCAATCAAAAAGGAGTCGATTTTTATAATAACTTAATAAATGAATTATTGAAATATAATATAGAACCGATCGTTACTATTTATCATTTTGATACTCCATTAGAACTCGAAAAACAAGGGGGCTGATCAAATAAAAAACTTATGATAGATGCTTATTGTAAGTATGCAGAAACTTTATTTGAATTGTTTGGTGATCGTGTTAAATATTGATTAACAATTAATGAATTAAATATGATGGTATTGTATGGTCATGTATTGTCAGCTAAAAAAATAAATGATGCCGAAGATAAGTTTAAAGTTTTATTTCAAGAAGCACATAATATGTTTGTAGCACAAGCGCATGTAATAAACTTATTACATACTAAATTTGCTTACCAAAAATCTTTTATCGGACCTGCACCAAATATCGCTCCGGTTTATGCAGTTGATTCTAATCCAAAAAATATCGACGCTGCATACAGAACTTCAGCTCTAAGAAATTGAATGTATTTAGATATAGTTGTTTACGGTGAATACAATAAATTAGTTTGAAACTGGTTGGTTGAAAAAAAATACGAACCCGAGATCGAGAAAAATGATATGGTAATAATTAAAAAGGGTAAACCAGATTTTATTGCATTCAATTACTACGACACAATGACTGTTGTTGCTGATAACAATGAAATAAAAATAAATTTTGAAGGTTTTGATCAACAAAATCCATATGATATGCCAGGCTTGTATAAAGTTGTTAAAAACAAATACTTGGAAAGAACACAATTTGGTTGAGAAATCGATCCTGATGGTTTTAAACAATGCTGTAGAGAGTTGTATGATCGATATAGATTACCATTGTTACTAACAGAGAATGGCATTGGTGGTAAAGATAGTTTAACAGAAGATAAAAAAGTTCACGACCAGTATCGTATAGATTATTATGAGCAACATATCAAATTAATACCTGAAATCATAGATGAAGGCATCCCTTTGTTTGGTTATCAACCTTGAAGTGCCATTGATTTAGTGTCTACTCATGAAGGAATGGAAAAAAGATATGGTTTTGTTTATGTGGATAAAGATGATCAAGAAAATGGCACAATGATGAGGTATAAAAAGGACTCCTTTTATTGATATCAGAAGACAATAAAAAATAATGGTGGAATAAAATAGTAATTAAATAATATGTGTACATATCTTTTATGGATTTAAACAAGAGATAATAAAAAGACGATACATATCGTCTTTTTATGTTTGATCAACTTTTAAAAATGATGTAACTTATTTATTACTTATATTGAACATTTTTTATAAAAGTTTTTTTGATACTAAATAATTGTTAAATCTTTTTTTCATATTTATGTATTACTATTAATTTCTTAATTTGTCGATAAGTGTTAATTAATTAAAATAATACACAATTATATTGCTTTTTTGTTTATTTAATTTAATGTTAAAAATATAAATACTATAAAACTAACACATAAACAGTGTATACACTTATTTAAAGGAGAAGAATAATGAAGAAATTTTTAAATATAATTTCAAGTTTGAGTTTAATTACTATGGCTGGAACTTCAGTAATATCATGTAAAAGCGAAACAAAAAAATATCAAAAGTATTTTCTTCCAAAACAACCAAAAACACGCGAAGAAATAGGACAAGCATTAGATAAGTTATTTTTGGAGGAATCCGCTTTGAATTATGAATTAGGGGAAGCATGAAGTAATTCGGAAAGGCGAAATTGACTAGATTTTTTATATGAGAGTGAAGACTTTCAAAATATTCAAATCAAAGAAGGTTTTATTAGAGCATATTGTTCATATAAATTGTTTCAACTGAATATCGAGTCATTTGAATCAAAAACTGAAAAAAATGTTTGAACTACCCCAAGATATAATAAAAGTGTTTTTGATGATTGATATGTGATCCAACAAAATAAACCTGACTCAGGGATAACAAATAAAACTAAGGATTATTTAAAAGCTATCAAAGTATGAACCTATACAGATGCTTCAACAGAAAACTAAAAAAACCATAAATATAATCTCAACAAAAATTGTTTAATTCAATGGAATAAATTTTTAATTAACAAAAGATAAGATTGTTAAATAAAGATTGATTCCAGAAAGGAAAACTAATGAAATAAAAATCAAATATTTTAATTAATATGATTATTTCTTAGGTGAATATATGAAAGAAAAGAAAAGTGCTTTAACAGAACTAGTTGACAAACTATTTAAAAAAAATATTAGAAGAAAATTTAAAAGTAAAATGATCTATATTCCAATTTTAACCTCCATATTAGTCATAACACCAATAACTGTGGGGTGCATCCTATTAACATCTAAAAAAGAAGAAAAACACAAGAGTTACGATTTTTTAGGAAAAAACTTTAAAAATAAAGACGATATTTATAAATATGCATATGAAAATTCTAATAAATTATCATTCAAGTATGATACAAATACATATAAATATAATAATAAGTTATTCAATACAAAAAATAGTATGAATGATTACATCAAACAAAAATTTAAAATAACAGAAGAGTACACAATGAGAAATCCTCGAGATTTTACTATTAATAGTTCTGGCGAGTTGTCTTCTGATGTTATAACTTCAAAAAATGAATACAAAACAAAAGTCTATAAGGGATATGATAAAAGTGCATATCTTACAAAAGATAAAGCATTAGAAAGTTATATGAATTACGAATCTTCTGTATTCGCAGATGGTATCGAATTCAACAATGAATCAGATGCAAGAAAATATTATGAAGATATTAAAATAAAAGAACTTGAAAAAAATGGTGGTAAGTCAACTTGTTATTTACAAAGTGGTATATGTCAAACAGAACAAGAAATAAAAAGTTGATTAAGAAAAAACATAGTTAAAGGATATGAATATCAAGGAAAAAACTTTTCGGAGTATAATTATTCAGAATTTTTGAATAGTATGAAGCCGTTAGACCAAAAAATTTCAAGAGAATATATAAAAGAAGTAGTTAATGCTGATATGAAATCTTATTGAGCACAAGTAAGTGATTTGGATTTGAACAATGGTTATTTAATTGGACCAAAATATTTTGAATCAAGCGAAGAAATAGATAACACAAAACTTTCATTTGAGCAGATTGATTCTGTTGATATCAATCCAGTTATTGCATATAGTTATGCTATGACTTTTTCATCTATGACTTCAACTTCACTTGAGTTGACATCACCATGATCAAACGGAAAGGGACCTAATTCATATAACCCAATTGAATATTTAAATTACTTAGGAAATAAAATTAAATGAAGCAAAGAAGGGAAAAAGGGGTTAGAAATATTATTAGAGGACTCTAATGTAAATAAGTTAAAAAAGGTTGCGGTCGATTTGGAACTCATAAAAGATCCTGAGTTTAAAAATTTCCATAAATTGTTAGTAGTTTTTGATAAATTCTTGTTTTTAGATAAAGTTAATCAATCAAGTACTCAATATGATTTACCATTAGAAAGATATTGTGTTCATATATTGGCTGATATAATCAATCAACAAGATAAAATGGTGTCAAATATTTTTAGCAATGATTCGCAAAGTGGATTGGAAGTTTTACAAGATGCTAGTTTCAAAGATATTTACTCTTTATTTATAAATGTAAACAAATTTTACAACAAGGGTGGAGTTAATCAAAAAATATTGAATGCTGTAACCAAGTTCCAAAAATTGGCTGAAATCGTTATGAATCCAATTGAAAATATAAGTAAAATTAAAGACGATATAAAAGATACATTTACTAATAAAAACACTTCACAACAACAAATAGATAAATCAATGAATAATATTAACGTAAAAAATCAAAATATAATAAGAGATAATAGTATCAATATATATAAAGGTATGGGATTTAAGGGTTTAGACAATAATAAAGCTAGAAGTTTTGGTTCAAATTTAATGTCTGGACTAAATTGAATTGGTAAAGCTTGAAGTATTAGTCAAGCTTCCAATGATGAAAATAGTTTTTTTTTTTTTTTCATATATAACCACAAAGGAAAACCTTTATTTAATAGTTAGAATATGCTTATTTATCTTATAAAAATAATATATGAATGATTTTAAAACTTCGACTTTTTGTCAAAGGACATATGACTTCTACTTAGATTTTTTAAATAATATACAAAGATCGACATAAATTAATGCAACTATTTTTGAAAAAAATTTTCATCCCGTTCATATTAAAATAATTCCATAATAAGTTGAGGTATTAATATGAAAAAGTTAATTAGTATTTTAGGTTCTATTTTTTTAGTAGCACCATTAAGTGTTAGTGTTGTATCATGTAGCTCAGGAATCTCAAAAAGAGATTTAAATTCTTTAGCTATAAAGGATTTAGGTGAAATAAAAGGTGTTGAAGACATCCCAACACTAGAAACAATTGTTAAATGATATGTGAAAAAAACAGGAGACAATTTATTTACCGTTTATGATGTTAAGTTTGTAGGAACTCCAACAAAATCTAAAGCTACATTAGAGGCATTAGAAAGCTCTGCAAGAATCACTGGTTCAGTTACATTTAACTATAATTATGAACTTGAAGAACCAATACTTTGGCCATCATCATCAAGAGAAAACCTTAAAGTTGGTCAAAGTGATAAAATTTATGTTGATATAGAAAACAGTATTGATACAGCTAAATTAGAAGCAACTATAGAAGATGAAAGAGATAAAAAAATGATTACAGTAGCTTCTATTGAAAAGTTGGAAGAAAATAATGTTATCGATAAATATAAATCAAGATACATAGTTAATTACGAAGTTAATGATTATATAGCTAAGGATGTAGAAAAAGAAAAAAATAATATTAAAGCGACAATGTCACTTAAATATAGAGGAGTAACTAAGAATACTGAAATTACTGTGAATAGAATTTATTTGGGCGATCTAAATACTTCTATCAAATGTACTTGAAATTCTAGTGAACAAGCAACTGAAGAACAAATTATTGTTGCATGAAACAAAGCTAATCCAGATAATAAATTATTATTAGGAAAAGATGTAGAAGTTTTACGTCAAAAAATACAAAACAATTTTAAATATGGTTTGAAAGCCATAGTTAATTTAACAACTTGGTATAAGGGTACTATAAATCTAACTCATTATAGGTGTGAAAATAATAATTAGCATAATTCTTTTATTAAATAGTTAACTTAAAGAGATTTATAAAAGTTTTAGACTCATTACAAATTTTGTTTGATGTTTATTTAATACATTGAGACCTATTTATAAAGAAAAAAACATAAGTTTCATAAAACATTTGTTAATATGAAAATGAGATAAGTAGACGTACTTGCCGAAAGTTGATTTTATTGAAAAAAGGTGTTTAAAACAACGCTTATCTAAAAGAGGATGTAATTCTCTTTTTTTGTTTATTTCAGGTTAAACATATCTTTACTGTTATATATACCTCATTATTTATTTTATTTTTACCTATTTCTCCATTATTTTTATGAACAAAAGCATTATAATCCAAATCTCTATATTCTTTAAATTGTGTATATGTATGTGTTTTAGATTCCCAGAGAACTTATGTGCTTGTGTTAATATTGTCCATGATATTTAATTATTTTTATTGTTCTTTTAATTTAAATTATTTCTCTCATGGATATTACATCATTTTTTTACTCAGAAGTGATCAAGGACTCTAAAACTAGATTTAATGTGTCTCATAATGCATTTAGAAAAAAGGATACTTAATTGTATAGAAAACTATTGAAAAAACAGCTATTTATCTTGATAAAGAAATAGAGTATGACTATATATTTACAAAATGGTATAGTAAAAATATCAATTATAAAATGTCATTATCAGTACAAGGAAATCAAATTAACAATTTAATGTGTGGACACTATTTTTCGCTGATAAAAGGAAATAATAATCTAATCTGAAAAAAAATTATTTTCATAGTTTTTAAAGAGTTTTTTATAAATATGTTAATTTTTACTTTTACATATATATAATGTTTAAACATAGTAACTAACTAACTTTTGCTTATCTTTTAACTAACATAAAAAAATACTTCTAACTTTATAGAAGTATTCTTTTAAAACACATTGTATACTTAATAAGTTTTACATTCTTTTTACATAAAAAGAAGTTTTTATTTTTCATTTATTTCGTACTATATTATTTTTCTGGAATTAATAATAAAATCCCAGAGATCAAACCAAGTGGCATAAAGAATATATGGCAAATACCTAATGTTATATGTTCTTGATTATCATCCATCGCTTTTTTAGTAGCTAATGTCATTGGAATACATCACAATAACGGTATTAACACTACACCAGATAACACTGTACTAATAATTGAAATTATATATGCTGCTTTTCTCATTACTACATCTTCCAATTTCATATTATCATATAAAAATAACTATGGTCAATATTAAATGGGGGGGGGATATAAAAGTAATTTCTGTTATTCAATTAAATAAATTTCTTCAATTAAAGGTCACGCAGATCTACAGTTATTTTTAAATTATACTGATAACTTCATTTTAAATTTGCTCTTTATAAAATTTATCAATTTTGATTTGATAATAGCTGTTACTTTAAGGAAACTCAGAATTATATAAATTAACATGTATAAATAGAAGTATGTGATATTTATGTTACATTCACACTAATTTAAAAGAAAATCTAAGATTAGCGAAAGCATGAATAATCATTTAGAACTAAGGTTATAAAATTTAGCATTGATATGGATTACATAATTGATTTAACTAACACTTTAAAAGGAAATTAATTACTGAAGAAAGATGAAAACTATTAAAGCCGTTCATCAACATACTCAATAAAAAACACACAATTTAAGCATTATAAAAGCAATAAATCAATAATTATTTTTGATAAAAATTAATAATGTGCTATTAATAATAAAAAGATAATAACTTAAATTAACTTTATTTATAAAAAAACAACTTTTTTTATAATTTTATCAGAGTTAAAACAACTCATTTTAATAATCATAGCCACTTGAATAGAAAACCGATAATAAGTATTATGGAAAAATTATTAAATTTTTATAATTCATTAAAATATATTACTATAAGCTATAATCAACATGTATGAAAACTACGAATGGAGGAATATGAATGTTTATAATGGGTTTATTAAACTCAATGACATTAATTAGCCAACCATTAGCAACTACATATAGCGCAAATGTCATTAATAATATATCTAATATTAATGAACGTATAGATCTTGGTGAAATTTATAATGATACATCTGACTTTATAGTAGATAAATATAATAAAGATGGCTCATTTAATACTCAAGATTTAACTAAAGAAGTCTCATTAAATGCCTATAATAAAAATAGAGAAATAAAGGGTATGAAAGAGTTCTTCAATAGTTTTGTAAGAAATACTAGAGATTGAGAAGTTATAGGATTACCAAATTCACTACCCACTCAGTCGAACCAAAAAGTAGAAACCACAATAGCATTTGTTCCTATGATTGAAAGCTTAAATTTTGATAATTCATTACTTTTAAATGTAAACTTTTGTAGAACAAATGGAGAAGAAGGTTGTTCTAAAACAAAACCAGAAACAAACACAGAGGAAAAAGCTAAATTAAAAGATATTTTAAAAAATACCCACATTGGTACAATAAAAAATCCAAGTGAGAAACTTGTATTAACAAATGATGTTAAATTAAATAATGATTTAGTTGTTAATGATTTAAATATTGACTCAATTAGCTACAAAGAAGAAATGATAAGTTCAAAAACTTATGATGGATCTGTTTTAGTTGATTTTGATAGCAAATTTGTTAGTGAACAAAATGAAAATAATAGTTTTAGAACTCAAAAAGCACAAGTGGAAGCATATAATAGTGAACAATCAATGACAAAATCTGCAAGCTTAGATTTTAACATTGCACTAGGAAAAGATGCATTAGCAGGCTCATTTGATTATATAGGTATCAATTGAAAAGGTTATTCTTGAAACAATCAGGATAGTGAGAGATGACATAATAACGATCACTTTAGTGGTACTACCGATAACATCGAATTTACAACAAAAAAAATAGGAGTTAGAGGTACAAATGATACTACAGTTTTTGATAGAATTTATTCAAATACAAACTGAATGAAATGTTTTGGTTACATTAGTATAAGCTGGACCGATGACTTTACTTTATCAATAAATTGTTGAGTAGAAGTTAGTTCATATGCAACAGCGTGAAATGCTTATTGAGCAAAGGCCGCAGCATATATAGAAATTGATAATGTATTATTTATTTAAAGTGTAAATATTTAAGTTTAATTACAAAATAATTTATATTTTAAAGATAATATTAACCAATGAGCTGTGTTCACTCTAATCTTTTAAATATAAATTATTATAAATCGAACTTCTTAATAAGTTTCAATGATTCTAAAATATATCAAATAGATATAGTAATCAAAAAAAATAAATAATTTTGTAAGATAGTTATTAATATAATTATAAAATTTATTATTTTAATTGAGTCCTATTTATCAATTTTTGTAAATTTGAAACCGTAAAAAAATATTATTCTTTTATAATATGGTAATAAAAATTATTAGGTGATGCACATATAAGTATTTAATATAATTTGTATAAATTTTAAATAGGAATGAATGAGGAATGAATCAAATGAGAAAAACTTTACAAATTTTATTAGTATTTATAATGACTACCTTAACCACATTGCAATTTTTTATATTAGGATCAAATATCACAAATGAAAAGCAATATAATTCATACGATAATCGTTTATATAATAAAAGGAAAGATGAAAAGGTCGATTCATTTGGATGAGGCGGACTTGCTATTCAATATTTTATTTTTGTACATTCAGATATATTGCAAAATAAATATATAACAGAATTAAAAGATAGTTTTTTAAACACAAAATCTTTTGAAGATAAAAAAACATTAACTAGTAGACAAAACATATTTTACTCAAGCATAGTCTCGAGTGCTTTATTGTTATCACTATATTCAACAACAGATTATACTGAATTTTTTGCAGAGTCTAATTCAAAATGACAAACATTCAACGATAATATAAAAAATAAATCATGAGAGGTTTTAAATTATTTTTTCTTAAATATTTATAAACTACTAAAAGCAAACACTCATGGAGCTTTAAAAGATTTTGATTACATAAAGAATATAATCGATGAAGATTTTAAAAAAGAGGAGAGCAAAAGTTTAATATATCGTACAACTTTAGAAAAACCGCAAACCGATCTAACTTATGAAGATCTTTATTATGAAGATGCTAATTTTGGAATGAGAAATTTTAATTCCAATGCTTATTGATATGGATTTGTACCAAACATTCTTGATTATTCTTTAAACGCTTGAACATATACATTAAATAATAATTTGCATCAATACTCTTTTGCATACTCTTTTAAAAAATATAATAGTGTAAACATCAAACAAATTTTAAAAAGTTTTAATCAAGAAAGTTTTAATATAGATGAACTCAGGAAAACTAAATAATGATATTTATACAAAAGCATCTCCAGAATCAATCAGAAATTTTCACAATATTCTTGATAATTCAAAATTTAAAACATTTGAAGATCTTTCAATCTTTTATAAAAATTTAACATATATAGAAAAATATAAATACTCTAATATAGATTTTGAAAAAAGCGTTTATGCGTTAGGATATGTTAATAATTGGTATCTTAAAAAAGTGGAACAATTTAAAAGCTTACTTCTTAAAGTATATAATTTAGCTTGATATATAACAAAGTATGAAAATGAAAATTATTTTGCATATTTTATATATACAAATATATATACGTCATCTAGACCGCTTTTTGAAGGAGCTGCTTCAACCGCCTATACATTCATATACACATCTAATGATTCTAGTATTGGAACATATCAATTGTATTCAAAAGATTCTTTCACTAGATATAAAAGTGAAAAATATAACGCACAGTATTATAATAATATTATTTCCACACCAGTTGTCATTAATTCAATAAGTCATGAAATGGGGCACTCATTGGACTATTTCCTTGGTCAAACTAAACAATATGAAGTTATACAAAAACAAAATTTTAAAAAGAAATTAGAAACTTCTTTTAATAATAGAAATCTTTTTAAAAAAACTATTTTAGGTTTAGATACAATTGCTCCAGAAGGTTATCCTCAACCTGAACCTATACCACCAGATCCACCAATTAAACCAGATCCACCAATTAAACCAGACCCACCAATTAAACCTAAACCACCAAACACAAACTCACAAAGTAATGGGTTATCTTCTTGAACAATAACAACATTGTTATTGGTTTTTACAATAGTCCCTGGAGTAATAATTTTTATAACTATAATTACATTAGTTATTGTTAAAAAGCATAAAAAAAATAAAAAAAAGCAATAGGAGATTAACTTTATTTAAAGTATGTATTAATAATTTGTCACAAACATATTCTGTCAAGTATAGAATATGTTTTTTTATGATTATAATTCTCTATGTATTTAGTTAGAATAAGAAAATTCTAATATAATCTATATATAAGAGAATTGTATTTAGTACGGCATTTAATTTTATTAAATAATATTTATTGAATAACTTAAATTTATTTACCAAATAGATTCAAAATTGTATAAATATACAGTTTTATTAAAAGTAAAGTTTACTATGTGAGCAAATTTAATAAATCTCTAAGAAATTAAAAATTAATTTATAGGCTAAATAAGAATAATCATAAAAAGTGCTTCATATTTGATGTTATTTGAATCTTGAAATATATATTAACTCAAGTACTAAAAGGCTTTCACTTTCATAAGATATTGTCCTGTATTTACCCATAATATTTATAGTAAATAACCATGATCGTATATTTGTATGCATCATTCAATAATTAGCATACAAAGAACACCTTTTACTTAACTATATATATTCTAATTTATATCCAATAATACTAATACATTCCTGTTTAGATTGACCTTAGGAAATATCCCTTCAAATAAAGACTCATTTTTGATATAATAATACAAATATAGTAAAAGGGGTCTTTTTATGTACGTAAGAAAAATAATTGTTAATAATTTTATTATGCCGGGAAAACAAACTTTTGTTTTTGATGATGATCAAAAACTTATAGATGGTGAATTTTATAATGTAGAAGATTTAAAATTAATTAATGAAATGTTTAACGGTAAGTGATTAGAAAGTACACTTAGTTTCGAAAAGTATTATCCAAAATTTCTGAAAAAAATACCAGACATGGATCTTCAATTAGATGCTCTTATTGAGTTTACAGACGAAGAACTTATGAAGTTAAATGTGATTATGAAATCAAGTTATTTGAAACTTATCAAATCAAAACTTTGATTTTATTCAATCAAATGTACATATCCCTATATATTCCCTATAGTTTCACTAAAACCAGCAGAATTTGCAGTTGATAAAACTATCGGAATAGGGAATCATTACGACAAATTTACTAAATACAACTCAAGTAAAAAGGATTTATTAACAGTTACAGGTATGAACGCAGTTGGTTTATTGAGAGAAAAATATTTTGAGTATTCAAAAATGCCGATTGAAAAAACAGATATTTTATTACATAAGCAATATCTAGAAGTCTTAAAATCAACATTTAGAAATGATGAACAATTTATTAAAAAGTTAGGACAAATCGTTTTTAATATGGATGATGGTGATGTTTTAAACTACGGAGATCAAGCAGAATTCTTTTTTCAGAATAAAGCTTTTGAAGAGTTCATTGATTCAATTCCTCTTATGAGAAGTGAACCAAAAATAAGAGAAGATTTTTGCGAAATGTTATATGAGTGCTATTTTAGAGATATTCAATGAATATATACAATAAAATCATCTAATGATGCTTTAGAAATAAAACAACTAGTTTTTGACTCATATTGTGAGAATGCAATTTATACTAAGGAGCTCATGAATTTATTTAACTTCAAATTGCACCATGATTCAGACAAAGAAGCTTTACTATTTAAAAAACTAGTAATAAATGACGATGACTTACTTGATCAAGATAAAGAACCATTTAATATTTTTGATAAGAAAAATAAAAAGTTTGTTTATCAAGAAATAGTTGTTGATGAACCTAAAGAAGTTAAAAAGAATCAAAATGCTATAAAACAAGAAAAAATTAGAATAAAAAAAGAGAAAGATAATAGAAAAATACAAAGAAAGAAAATAAAACAAGAAAATAAAATAAGGGAAAAAAAGAAAAAGTTAGACATAAAAAGAAACATTCAAAATAAGAAAAAAGATTTAAAAAGACAATTAAAAAGACTTTCTAAAAAGCGTTAAAAAATAAAGGCGGTTAATATATAGTGAAAAAATTTGAAAAAGAAGACAAAAATTTTAATACTCTAGTCGACAGAACCGCAATTTATGACTCAATTAAAAATAATAAAATATCAAATGAGGAAGCACAAAAATTTGTAGACTCTATTTTTGAAAATTATTTTTTAGATAATGATAATATTAATTTCTTGCAATCAAATGATATCGATTTCTTCAGATTTAAAAACGAAGAACTTTGCTATTGCTTGAGTACCTTAGTTTTCAAAGATTGCTGTAAAAAATCTATGAAGTCATCTGTAAGTAGCAAGTACGTTCCTTTTGTTAAGAGTCTATTATCAAAAAATGACTACGAAACATATTTGAATTATTCAAGTAACTTATTTACGCAACACTTCAATGATTTAGCTAAAAAAGAGAAGTGTAATTTTAAAGATTGTAGTAATAAAGCAACAGAAAATAAATTATACAATTTGAATTTTGATAAAAATCCTATGGTAACAACAAATAAAGTAAATCCGTTCGACAATAATTATAAAATGGGTGAGAACTTTTTTTCAGAAGTAACAGACAATAATTTCCAATTTTTTGGTCTGTGTAGACAACATGATAACGAGATTAAAAAAATTGAGTTAGATAAGAATTCTAAAAATGTTGATATTTATAAAGTACATTTTAAAATAGTCCTTTACAGATTATTTATTAGTAGAGTTCAATTAGAAGTAGCTAAAGAAGAGTTTGTTGAAAATTTTAACAATATTAAAGAAGATGGTTACAAAGCTTTAGAAATTTATAAATTAAAAAAACTTTCTAACCATGTTAAATCATTGATTAATTTATATACAGGTTTTATAGAAAATATATTTAACAATAAACCAACTTTTAAGGTGCTTACTTTCAATCTTCCACAAACTGAAATATTTGAAATATCAGATATATTGCAGCCACAAGTTTGTCCAAAAGATTATCTACTTGTAAATTCAGTAAATAATATTTATATAAAAAATAGGGCAGCAACAATAAATTTAAAGAATCATGATAATTATTCGTATGTAACAATTGTTTATGATTCAAAAGATGATAGACTTTCTAGTTTTTTTGAGCAATATATGGAAGAGATCAAAGGTAAATTGAAAAATGAGACTGCCTTTATTTCAAATTGTTCTTTAATATTATGCGACAATATTTTATTTAATAAAGATTGATGAGATAAATTAAAAAATGAAGATAAGCAATTATATTCTGCTTTAAATAAATTCCGTTATGAAAATCCTAGTATCGGTCAAGAGTATATCAAAATGAAGTTCTTTGCAGGATTTAGTAAAGGAAACAACTTTTTTTAATAGGAAAAAGAAAAAAATCGCTAATTAGCGATTTTTTACATAATTACCTATTTAGTAAATTAATTATTCTTCTACTGAGTGTAGTCAATCGATATCATTTTCTTCTTTTTTATCATTATCATAGCACTCATCACAAACTGGAACAGCAACTTCATCTTCAATATTCTCATCATATTTATATACTCTTTTTGGGCTCAATTGATTGATTGCTTTTCCACAACCATTTAATAAACATTTTTCCATAAATAACATCTCCTTTTACAATCTTATTTTATAGTAAAAGGTTATTAATTACATTCATAATTACTTATAGTACTATAGTTTATTAAAAGTTACTTGTTTTTAAAATTACATAGTCTACTTTTTTAATATCACTAACAACTTTTCCACCAGAATAAGAAATTGATGATTGCAAGTCCTCGTTCATTTCTTTGTAAGTTTCCAATAACTTTCCTCTTACTTGAATAAGTTCTTTTTTTCCTTCAACATAACGTTTTTCACCTTTATTATACTCACTGGCACTACCATAGTATTCTTTAAATAAAACGCCATCAATTTCAACATTTTTACCAGGAGATTCCTCATGAGCTGCGAATAGGCTACCGATCATACACATAGTAGCTCCGAAACGTATTGATTTAGCAATGTCTCCGTTTACTCTTAAACCACCATCAGCAATTATAGGCTTATTGGCAGCCTTACTACATCATTTAATTGCTCCAAGTTGTCAACCACCAGTTCCAAAACCGGTTTTAAGTTTTGTTATACAAACTTTTCCAGGTCCAACTCCGACTTTAGTGGCGTCAGCTCCTCAATACTCTAAGTCTCTAACAGCGTGTGGGGTACCTACGTTACCTGCAATTATAAATGTTTTATCTTGCATATATTCTCTAATATGCTCGATCATTTTTTTCACATTGATAGAATGACCATGAGCAATGTCGATAGTTATATATTCAGGTATTAAGTTTTCTTTTGCTAGTCTTTTTATAATTTCATAATCTTCTTTTTTAACACCAACAGAGATTGATGCTATCAAACTCATACTTTTCATTTTTTTAGTAAATTCAAAAGTATCTATATTAAATCTGTGCATTACATAAAAAAAGTTATTTTTTGCTAATAAAACACATAACTCCTCATTGATAACTGATGCCATGTTAGCGGGTACTACAGGCATTTTAAAAGTGTGATTTCCTAGTTTTACCGATGTGTCACATTCACTTCTTGAGTTAACTACACATAAATTAGGTATTAACTGGATATCTTCATAATCAAAAGCGTACATAAATTAATATCTCCATTCCTAAAAAATTATACATTAATTATTTTTATAAACCAAAGATAAAAAAACGAGTAAACTCGTTAAAATTTGGCAGCAATTTCTTTTATCTTAGAAGAAATGCTTTCAATTGCTTCTTTTGGTGTTTGTTTTGATATTGGTTCAACTTTAGTACCAGCGAATAATATTGGTTCATTAACTTTTGCCCCAACAAATTCCCATGTGCCTTTAAGATAAGCAGTGTGATCTCCAAATGGATACCAACCATAGGGAGCTCCTTGCGTTGTTAGGATTTGAACTTTTAAGTGTTCCAACAAACCTTTAGCATCACCTTTTTTAACATACTTATACGAAAAAGTTTGATCAGCCATCAAAATATGATCTAAATAGTTTTTGATCATAGCAGTAACGGCAAAATTATTCATTGGACTAGAAATGATTACTTTATCAACTGACTTTAATTGATTGATATATTTTATTGAATCTTCTTCATTAAAAAATTCTTTGAAATTATCTCTTGTTAAAGTTTTTTGAGCCATCGCTTCTTTATTCAAGTCTAAATAAATAATTTCATCTTCTTTGTTTATTTTAGAATACTCTTCGATAAATTTTTCAGATAAAGCAATTGAATATGATTTATCAGCTGGACTTACTGTACCAGAAATTACTAATACTTTTTTTGACATATTTACCTCTTCCTTTGTAACTATTTTATAACTTATTTATAGAAAAATTTATTTTATTTACAAATAGAAAATGACCATACAATAAGGCATTAAATCCCAAAAGTCATGTGACCTGGTGATTTTCATAACCTTTGCAACATTAGTTTAACATTTTAATATTTTTTTTGCTAAACTATATTGTGGAGAAACTTATGAGAAAAGTCACAATAATTTTAATTGCTGGTGGAAGTGCTAGCGGAAAATCTACTGTTTCTAGAAAAATAGCCGATGAAATATTAGATAAAGAATCTGTAGTTAGAATTTGTATGGATAGTTATTACAAGGATTATAGTAATTTATCCAAAAAAGAACGTAGTAATCTCAATTTTGATCATCCAAATTCAATTGATATAGAATTATTATGCAAACATTTGGATGAATTAAAAGAAGGTAAAAGTGTAGATGTTCCAATTTATGATTTTACAACACATTCTCAATCAGGAAAAACCAGAATAATCAACTCAAGTGATGTGATTATTTTAGATGGTATTTTAGCTTTACATATCGAAGAGCTAAGAAAGAGAGCAGATATAAAAATATTCATCAGAACTGATGACGATATCAGGTTTATTAGAAGAATGATTAGAGATGTTAAAGAACGCGGTAGGGAACTTGATGATATTGTTAACCAATATTTAACAACAGTTCGTCCAATGTATAAGCACTTTGTGGAGACTTCTATTGATTTTGCAGATATAATAATTCCTTATTACGAAGGAAATTATATCGCTATTGATATGATTGCAACGAAAATAAGAAGTATATGTAGAAAAAATAAAAGAAATTTAAAGTAATTGAAATAAAAAGTCATATTAAAAGCATCTATTAAGATGTTTTTTTAATTTGAGTTGTCTAAAAAACTTGTTGTATTTTGATTTTTCCGATTAAAAAACCTAAAAAGTATTCTTAAATCACTTGAAAATCAATGTTTTTTTATTAAATTTAGCGGTTTTTTTAAGAAAAAGTAAGATTTAATCGCATTTTTTTAATTTTTAGCATTTATAAATTTTTTGTGTTATATTTAATTTATTAACTAAATTAACGGAGTTTTAAAAAATGGCAGAGACAAAAAAAGATTTATTATATACAGAAGATAGCATTCAAGTTTTAGAAGGTTTAGATGCGGTCAGAAAAAGACCTGGAATGTACATTGGTTCAACAGATGTAAAAGGATTACATCATTTAGTATGAGAAATAGTTGATAACTCAATTGATGAGGCATTAGCAGGTGTATGTACAGAAATAAATGTAACTCTTGAAAAAGATGGTTCAATCACAGTTAAAGATAATGGTCGTGGTGTTCCAATTGGAATGTATAAAGGAACCAATAAATCAACTCCTGAAATAATTTTCTCCGTGCTTCATGCTGGTGGTAAATTTGGGGGCGATGGTTACAAAACTTCTGGTGGTTTACATGGTGTTGGTTCATCAGTTGTAAACGCTTTATCAAGTAAGTTTAAAGTAACAATTTATAGAGATGGCGTAATATCAAAAATTAAATTTTCTAAGGGTGGTAAACTATCTCAACCTCTAAAACAAGTAGGAACATCTAAAACTACTGGTACAATGGTTAATTTTACACCAGATGAAACGATATTCTCTACAACAAAATTCTCTTTTTCAACTATATCAGAAAGATTGAAAGAATCAGCATTACTTAATTCAGGACTAAAACTTACTCTTAAAGACGAAAGAAGTACGAAGTATGTTGAATACAAGTACGAAAACGGATTAATTGAGTTTGTAAATGAATTAAAAGGTCAACAAAAAACCTTGTGTAATCCAATTATAATAAAAGGAAGCGAACTTGACATTGATGTTGAAATAGCTCTTACATATTCAGATGATTTCTCAGAAACAGTTCTTGGATTTGCTAACAACGTTAAAACAAGTGATGGTGGTACACATATTACAGGTTTTAGGTCTGGGTTAATAAAATCACTTAACGAATATGCAAAAAGTCATAGTTTAATTAAAGAAAAAGACAAAAAATTAGATTCATCAGATATTAAAGAAGGATTAATTGCTGTTGTAACAGTTAAAATTCCTGAAAGTTTAATTCAATATGAAGGTCAAACAAAAGGAAAATTAGGAACTAGCGAAGCTAAACAAGCTTGTGAAAAAATAACAGAACAAAGTTTTAATTTCTGATTACAAGAAAATAAAACAATTGCAATTGCAATTATTGAAAAAGCTCTTTTAGCAAGAAAAGCAAGAGAAGAAGCAAGAAAAGCAAGACAAGCTATAAGAGATCAAAAAACAAAAACAAAAGGAAAAACAATGCTTGGTAAACTAACACCAGCTCAAGGGAAAAACAAAGCAATTAATGAACTATTCTTAGTTGAGGGGGATTCAGCTGGTGGTAGTGCAAAATCAGGTAGAGATAGAAAATTTCAAGCGATTTTACCACTTAAAGGAAAAGTAATAAATGCAGAAAAAACAAAGTTAGTAGATTTATTAAAAAATGAAGAGATAACTACAATTATTAACGCGATCGGGGCTGGTATTGGAAGTGATTTCGATGTTGAAGATATTAATTATGGAAAAATAATTTTAATGACGGACGCCGATACAGATGGAGCACACATTCAAACATTATTGTTAACATTCTTTTATAGATATATGAAAGAACTTATTTTAGAAAAACACATTTATATAGCAATGCCTCCTTTATTTAAAATCACACAAGCAAGTAACAAAAGTAAATTCATTTATTTATGAACAGAAGATGAATTAGTTGATTATATGAAAAAGGTAAAAACAAAAGTAGAAATTCAAAGATATAAAGGTCTTGGTGAAATGAATGCCATACAACTTTGAGAAACTACAATGGACCCCGAATCAAGAAAATTAATTTTAGTAACAATTGATGATGCATTGGCTGCAGAAAATGCTTTTAGAACATTGATGGGAGATAATGCAGAAAAAAGAAAAGAGTGAATTGAAGAGAATGTTAAATTTACACTAGAAGATAATAATGAATATGTAGAAGTATAATAAGTATATTATTCCGGAGGTATACATCTTGGAGCAACTAAGTTACGAAAAAAAGGTGCAAGCAATTTTAGAGAAATTCTTGGAATACAACAAAATTAATAAAGACATTAAACGGTTTGGTATTTTCAACAGTTTTAGTGTTTCTCATCAATTTGATCAGGGTAAACTTTATTTTGAAATGAGAAATACAGATGATGAAGACCAACTTTTAGTAACCTCCGCTTCAAGTGAACAATCTATAATGATTAATATTGAAAACGATAAAGAGTTTAATTGATTAATTAAAACTATGAACCGTTTCATTGAAAAATCAAAAATATCTATGAAAAAGGCCCGTGAATTAGCAAAACCACAAGTAGGAATCTTGGTATATGATGAGTTCACCGATTCATATTATTTAAATCCAACCTCTGGACCTGTTCTTTTAAAATCAAAGGAAATTGCTAAAGAAATAGCTTCGACAAGAATTGATATTTTTGGGATTTTCATTAATCTAAGATCCATTTTGATTGAAAAAGATAGAGTATCTGAGATTATTGGTGATAGTCTTGATGTAGTTTGTGAGAAAAGCAAAGAAAAAATCAATAAAATTATTGATATTGAAACCAGATTACGTAAGATAGAAGGAATTCCTAGGTGTATTTGTTTTTATAAAGAAGATAACGATACTATTTATTTTGAATCTTTTGTAACAACTGACTTCGGACTAGAAATTGAAGAGTACAATAAAATTAATGAAAATAACTTAAAAGTTAACAAGACAATCGCATCGGAAGTAGAAAACATGTATAACTACATCGGTCTTGTTGAAGATATCTCATTACAAATGATCGAGATAGCAAGAGATTTAATATCGAAAAATGACCCAAGAATGTATGTCCAAGATAAGATAACTAAATTATGAATTTTAACAACTGAGGGTAGAAATACTATGCAAAATTTAAATATAATGGATTTTTTAAACAATGATATATCAGAGATAAATTTTGAAATTAACTAAAGGAGACAATTATGGCTGACAATAAAAATGAAAAAGGAATATTGAATTATTCATTGGAAGACTTGATGGGTGATCGTTTTGGACGATATGCTAAATACATTATTCAAGAAAGGGCATTACCAGATGTCAGAGATGGACTAAAACCAGTTCAAAGACGTGTCTTATATGCGATGAATGAAATAAATTTAACGCATGACAAGCCTTATAAAAAATCTGCTCGTATTGTTGGTGATGTTATTGGTAAATATCATCCACACAGTGATACATCAGTATATGATGCATTAGTTCGTATGAGTCAACATTGAAAATTAAATATACCGTTAGTTGATATGCACGGTAATAATGGTTCAATTGATGGTGATGGCGCTGCCGCAATGCGTTATACTGAATCAAGATTGTCAAAAACAGCTAGTTTATTATTAAATGACCTTCAAAAAGATACAGTTTTGTTTGCACCAAACTTTGATGATTCTGAAAAAGAACCAACAGTTTTACCAGGATACTTTCCAAATATCTTGGTTAACGGTGCTACTGGAATTGCTGCTGGTTATGCTACAAATATGCCTCCACATAATATCAATGAAATTATTGATGCCACTATATTCTTAATTAAAAACAAAAAAGCTAAAATCACTGATATTGCAAAAATTATTAAAGGTCCTGATTTTCCTACAGGGGCAATTGTTATGGGTAAAGAAGGTATTTTAAATGCTTTTGAAACCGGAAAAGGGAGAATAATTTTACAATCAAAAATGCATCAAGAGGAAAATGCAATTGTGATTGATGAAATTCCCTATGAAATCGTAAAACAAGATTTAGTTAGAAAAATTGGTGACGTTGTAGATGCTAACCCTCAAATAGAAGTAAAAGAAGTTAGAGACGAAACAGATAGAACTGGTTTAAGAATAGTTATTGAATTATCTCCTAAAGCAGATTATGAATTAACACGAAAATTTTTACTGAAAAATACACCATTACAGGTTTCTTATAATTACAATAATGTTGTTATTGTTGATAAACAACCTAAACAACTTGGAATTATTGGAATTCTTAATGCTTACATTAAACATTACCAAGAAGTATTTACAAGAAAAACACAATTTGATTTAAATAAAGCAAAGAAAAGACTTGAAATAATAGAAGGTTTGATAAAAGCTATCTCAATTCTTGATGAAGTGATTAAAATAATTCGTGAATCAACCAACAGAACTGATGCTATACAAAATTTAGTAAATAAATATCAATTCAGTGAAGTTCAAGCAATTGCAATCGTTGATTTGAGATTATATCGTTTGACTTCAACAGATATCACAAAACTTAATGAGGAAAAAGAAGAGTTAATAGGATTAGTTTCACAATACGAAGCAATTTTGAATGATAACAAAGTTTTAAATTCAGAAATTATCAAACAATTGCAAGACACTAAGAAAAATTATGGTGTCGATAGAAGAAGTGAAGTTGTAGATGAAATCGAAAATATCGATGTTGAAATTAAAAAAACAATTGTTCAAAAGAACTATACAGTTTGAGTTTCACAAGATGGATATCTAAAATCGATTGAGGAATCACAACTTGGAAAATTCTCTCCAGATGACTTTAAAAGAAAACCTAATGATATTTGAATATCACAGTTTCCAGCATCTAGTTTAGATTTCATTTTATTAGTATCAAGTGCTGGGACTTACTATTCTATACCTGTTTATAAAATAATTCCAAGTAAGTGAAAAGAAATTGGTATGCACCTTAATAAATTAGCAACATTAAGTGGTCAATCTGAAAAAATCTTAGCAGCTTTTGTGGTTAGAGATTATAAAAATGCAAAACAAGAAATATTATTAGCCACTAAAAAAGGGATGATCAAACGAACACCTGTTGAAGATTTAGAAACAAAGATGTTCTCAAAATCATTTAGAATAATGAAATTAGCAGAAGATGATGAATTGGTTTCTGCATCACTTGTTACTTCTAAAACTAAATATGTGACTATGTTAACTAGAACTGGTTTTTCTGTTAGATATGATATTTCTGAAATTCCAAGTGCTGGTCCTAATGCAAAAGGGGTTAAATCAACAGTTGTAAGGGATGAAGACATAATTGCAGGGAAGGCATTTGACTCAGGAGATATCTTGATCCTAACAAATAAAGGAAATGTTAAAAAAATTAAACAAGATTTAGTTCCTATAATGACAAGACCAAAAAGAGGTATTAGGTTATATCCTTGAAATAAAAAACGTGATGAGTTTGCAACATTCCTATATAACGTAAATTCAAAAGATATTTTAAACATTTTAGATGAGGAAGATAACCTTACCCAATTAAATGTAAACACTTTCAAATACGCTGATCTAGAAGATGTTCCAGAAGACTTAGACATGAATGAAATTTTAACAACAACCCTGGAAAAATCATTTATCATAAAAAACAATGATATACCGTTACCTCCAAAATCAGCAGACGAAGAAAAACCTAAGGAAAATATTATAAAAAAACCTTTAGAAAATAAACAAGCAAAACAAAAATCAGAACAAACAAACTCTAAGGAAGAAAAATCGAATATTATTGACAATAAAGTAACTGATGATAATAAAGAAGATTCAACTCAAGACTTAAAAATAGATTTTGATGATTTAATTTAAAATACTCAGGGAGTATTTTTTTTCTATAAATAAATGTAACTAATTTAAATAACTATGGGAGAATATTAATATATGCAAACACTTAAAGGCAAAGTAAAAAAATTTATATATAATAGCGATAATTTTGGTGTTGCCATTTTTAACTTGATAGATAATGAAAAGAAATCTATTGTTATCACAGGTCCTATTACAATTATGAAACTAGGTATAATATACGAAATAGAAGGAGAACTTTTTATAAACAACAAATTGAATAAGACAAGTTTTGTTGTTGAAACAGTTAAACAGGTTAAAGAACTTACAAGTGATTTAATAATACATTATTTAAGTTCATCTTTATTCCCAACTATTGGTAAAACTCTTGCCAAAAATATTTTTGATTTCTTTAAAGACGATGTATTCAAAAAAATTCTTGATAACCCAAATGATCTTATGTTAGTAAAAGGGATGACTAAAGAAAAATCACAAATAATTCAAGATGTAGTTAAAAAAAATTTCAATGAGAACCCAATTTTAGATACTTTTTTAAACAATAATTTGAAAATTGAATTCTATAACAGATTGCAAATGGATTTTGAAAACAAAGAAGAGATGTCATGAGTCTTAAAAAATGATTTTTACAAATATGCAAATAACATCGGATTGAGTCCATTTGAAGAGGTAGACAAAGTAGCTTTGGCATTCGGTGAACCTTACGATAGTGAAAAAAGAATATCTTGATGAGCTAATATGTTGACAACCAACATACTTTTTAAAACAGGAGATACTTATACTGATTTAATAACACTTAGAAAAGAACTTATTAAGCATTTTCCTGATATTAATAATATTGACTCTAAATTATTGTATGCAAAACAAGAAAAAATATTATACTTTCAAAATAAAAAGGTGTATACAAAAGAAAGCTTTGAAGATGAAGAATACATAGCAAAAATTCTTAATGAAACAAACGAAATATATCCATCTGATAAATGTGATAAAAATTTTGATGAAATATTGACCGAAGTTGAAGAACATATCTCAAATACATTAAATATTGAAGGATTTAAATATAATGAGGAACAAGTTGAAGCATTAGAAAGTTTCTATACTTCCAACCTAATTATAATTACAGGTGGGCCAGGTACTGGTAAAACAACTGTGATTATGGGATTAGTTAAAATGTATGAAATCATGTTTAATCTAGAAAGTTATGCGATAGCAGCTCCAACAGGAAGAGCTGCTGGTAGAATTAAAGAAGCATCAGGCTATTCAGCTACTACAATCCATAAACTATTGAAGTACTCTGGTAACGATAAATTTGATTTAGATGAAAAAAATCCTACATTCAAGGACCTTGTAATTCTTGATGAATGTTCAATGATTGATAATCATCTGTTCGCTTGTCTATTAAAAGGTGTGATGATAGAAAAAAAACTAGTGCTTGTTGGTGATGTTGACCAACTTCCAAGTGTAAATTACGGTAACCTTTTTCAAGATTTAATTGAAAGTAATAAGTTCAAAATTATCACTTTGACAAAAAATAATCGTCAAACAAATCATGAAGGTAAAGAAAATAAAATAATAAATTTGGCAAACTCCATCAAAGAATCAACTATAAGAAACTTTGATTTTGTTGATTCTGATAATCTACATTTTATTTTTAATGAAAATAATGATGCTCTTTTAAGTGAAATTAAAAAAATTTATTCAGAATATAGACCACTTATATTGGAAGATGAGTTAACAGACATTCAAATTGTGGCACCAATGTACAAAAATAACTTGGGGATCATTAATTTGAATGAAGAAATTCAAGAACTCGTAAATCCATCTCGTCTACACGAGAATGTTTATAAACGTGGTGCATATGAATATAGAAAAAATGATAAAGTAATGTATATTGAAAACGACCCTAAATTAGAGCTATCAAATGGAGATGTAGGTTTCATAGAAAAATTAACTTTCGATAATAAAAAACTAGAATATGGTTACATAAATTTCAATACTAGATCAAAATTCTTTAAACCTGAGGGTTTTTCTAAAATCAATTTAAATTATGCTTGTAGTATTCATAAGACTCAAGGGAGTGAATATAATACAGTAATTTTAGTATTAGATGACACAAATAAGTCTACTAACTTCTTTACAAATAAAAAAATGATTTACACTGCCATAACTAGAGCCAAGAAAAATTTATTTATCCTATCAAATAAAGAGTTATTTTTGAGAGCTTGTTCAAGAGAAATGAATCACCGAAAATCAACTTTAAAAGAGAAAATTATAAATTAATTACAAATCAAACATTATATAATATTTAAAGAGGTCAAATTATGAAGCATAAAACATTAATAATAATAACATCTTCATTTGCCATTACTTTTCTAACATTTCTTATCATTTCTTTAGTTTTAAATAATAAAGTGAACATTTCTAATGAAATCGATAATATAATGAAGTTTTTAGGTCATGAAGGCAAAGAATATTTTACACGTGTAAAAAACAATCTTAAAAACCCAGTAGATTTAGCGTATTTTGTTTTTGGATTGGAAGGGCTTCCAACAATGATCAAAGTTCATTCATCATTACTAGTATTTATTGCTGTTATGTGGTCTTTTTTACTACCAATGTTAGGTATTATTTTAGGATTTTTACTATCAATTTCAGTATTTCTAACAATAATAGAAAAAATAAAAAGACAATACAAATATGACGCAATCAAAACTGTTGGTAAATATGGTATGTATATATCTTTTGGAATCTTTATTTTTATAGCTATTGTTGGTTTGATAACCATTTCTTTGTTGGAAGGACAATTAAACCAATTAGAAAATGTTAATAAGATATGAAACAGTCTAGATAAAAATTATTTTTCATCTAACTTAAAGAATAGTTTTACTTACTTAACAATAATAAGATATCATTTCCAAAATGGATTAAGTAGTTTGCTAGCTAATGGTATTAACGAAATTAATAATACTTATAATGGTAATGTTTCTTTAAATCTTTTACAAGCATCTCTTGTATTTATCGTAATCTTATTACCAATATCACTATCTTCTTTGATAATATTTTCAACTATGTGAGCAGCAACTTTTATTTCAACAAGAAATAATGGTATGTCAAAATTCACAGGATGACTCGGAAACGTTAGAATAGATTCTAAAAGAGAATTCAAAAGCATGATATTAAAAAATACTTGATTTTGATTTTTGATTATAACTTACATATTAACAATGATTTTACCAGGGTTAGTACACCCATATAAAAGTCCAACACAAATAACTATTGCAGTTTTAAGTATTGTAATTATGCCTTTCGCATTAACTCCTATTTTAGTAGGGTGGATTATGGCAATAAATATAAAACGTTTTAACTATAATAAATTGATGTTTAATCAATTGATAATATTATGAACTGTAACAACAATTATACAATTAACTATTTGAACTTTATTTAGAGAAGAGATTGCAGCGCCGACATGGTTAATGACATCTTGGCCATTAGTATTAATATCATTCTCAACCGCATCTGTTTTTGGGTTCATTAAATGAAAATCTTAAAAAAAGATTTTTTTTATTTAATAACGGAATATTAAGAAATTTACCTTAAAATTAATGTGTTAGGAGAGTAAAAATGATTTTAAAAAATGCACAAATTGTTCTAGAAAATGAAATTATCGAAAACGGTTGAATAGAAATTGAAAATAAGAATATCAAGTCTATTAACAAGGGAGAATGTTTAAAAGATGGAATTGATTTAGACAACAATTTTATACTTCCTGGTTTTATAGATTGTCACGTACACGGTGGTTATGGTGTCGACTTTGAATCTGGAGATATAGAATCATATCATAAATTTGCAAATATTGTAAAACGCGAAGGAATAACAAGTTTTATTCAAGCAAGTGTTACAAATTCAAAAGACAACAATTTGAAGTATTTGAAAGCTTTTAGTGAGTTTATGAAAAATCAAAGATCAAAAAACTCTAAAAACTTAGGTTGCCATTTAGAAGGTCCTTTTATTTCGCCTTCAAAAAAAGGTGCTCATGAATTAGCATTATTAGAAACTCCAAATATCAATACTCTAAATGAATTTATAGAAGCATCAGATAATAATATTAAAATTGTTACCTATGCTCCTGACTTACAAGATGGTACTTTTACAAAGTATTTATTAGAAAACAATATTTTACCCTCTGCAGGACATACAAATTTGATGTTGAAGGATTTTATAAAAGATTATAATCTTGGTGTCAAACATGTCACTCATTTATTTAATGGTATGAGTGGTGTTTCACAACACGAACCAGGTTTAGCAACTGCAGGATTATATTTTGATGACATTTTGTGTGAAGTCATATCAGATGGAATTCATATAAAACCAGAAACTCTACGACTTATATATAAAGTTAAAGGACCCGATCAAATTTGTATTATAACTGATGCGATGAGTGCAAAAGGCTTAAGTGATGGTAATTACAAATTAGGAAACTTAGATGTCATTAAGGAAGGCATGAAAGTTTATTTAAAAGAGGGGGGTGCACTTGCTGGAGCAGGGGCAACATATGATCATAATGTACGTGTAATGATGAAAGAAATACCTGGATTAACATTAAATAACTTGATCAAAATGACTTCTATCAATATTGCCAAACAACTTAACATCTACGGGCAAGTAGGTAGCATTGAAGTAGGTAAGTTGGCAGATTTGGTTGTTTTAGACAATAATTATGATGTCATTAAAACCATTATCGAAGGTGAATTAGCTTATGAAAAATAAAATAAATCCAAAAACGTTTGTATTCATTAAATTTTTATTGACTTTATCTTTAATTTTGATGTATTCAATTGGTTTGATTAGTCTAGTATATGCTATAAAAACTCAAAACAATGATTTGCTAGCCTTTAGTGAAATTTATTACAAAATTCAATTTACACTTTATTTTCTAGCAATTCTAGCTGGCATCATTTACTTTATTTTAAGATTTTATATACATAAATTAACTAAACAAAAGTTTACAAAGAATGAAAAAATATACATATCAATGTCTTGTTGCTTCATGATTGTTGTTTTTTTACTTGGTTTAGCTACTATTTTATTCAAAAATCTAGACCCATGAACAAGATTAATATCAACAATTGTAGTAATTATAGTACTATTTATATTTGGTGTTTCTATTTCGATTTTAGAAACATTATCAAGACTAACTGAACAACATCACATTAATAAAACTTGATATGAAGAAATTAAATTGAAAGAAACAGGTGTTAACCCTATGAACAAAACAAAAAATATAGAAGAAAAAGTTTTGGATAAAAAAAAGGTTGACAATCCGTTTATGGAGAATGATAATTAATGATAAAAATTGGAACTATTGGGACAGGAAAAGTTGTTGAAGAGTTTATCAAGGCTGCTTTAAAAAATCCAAATCTTGAAATTGCTTGCTGTTACTCAAGAAAAAAAGACAAAGCACAAAGTATCATTAGAAAATACAAATTATATGCAAGGGCAGTCGATTCATTTAATGTAATGATTGATGAGGTTGATGCTGTTTATATTGCAACACCTAATGGTTTACATTTTGAACAGGCTAAATATTTCATACAATTGCAAAAACATGTCTTATTAGAAAAACCCTTAACATTAGAATATAATCAAGCACTCGAGTTATCAGAATTAGCAAGAATGAACAATGTCATTTTAATGGAGGCATATAAAACAATCCATTTACCTCAATTCGCAATCTTATTCGAATACTCAAATAATATAAATCCTTTTTTAGCAACATTTAATTTAAAGCAATACTCATCAAGAATGGAAAATGTAAAAAAAGGAATATACGATTCTGTATTTGATGATAAATTAGGTAAAGGTTCAACTTATGATATGCTTATTTATCCTGTTGAATTAGCAATATCGCTTTTCGGTCCTGTAAAAGAAGTGAAAGCAATGGGTTTGAAATTACCTAATGGTAGTGGTTTAAACGATTGTGTATTATTAAGACACGAAAATGAAGCAATTGTAAATATAATTTGTAGTAAAGCTAGTGCAGGAACAATAAAAAATGAAATATCTTCTGATATGGCTACGATTATATTTGATGATTGTATAAGTTTAAAAAATATTTCTGTTCTTTCTCATCAAAATATGAACAAAAATACTGTTTATGAAGAAAATGCTCCGTTAGAAGTAAACTTATTTGATTACGAATTAGCAGTTTTTTCAAAAATGATATTAAATAACGATTACAAATTAAGAGACTATTTATTGAATATTTCTTGTGAGGCAATTAAAGTGCTTAATGTAATTGAAAGAAACCAAGACGAAAGAGGTGTTATATAACATGAAAATAAATAATTACATAGATCATACTTTACTAAAACAAACAGCCACTAACAAAGAAATCAAAGAGTTATGTTTAGAGGCTATCAAATATGATTTTGCTACTGTATGTGTCAACCCTACTCAAATCGAACTTGCAAAACAAACCTTAAAAGGAAGTAATGTTGGCATTACAACAGTTATAGGCTTTCCTTTAGGTGCGACCTTAACATCTGTTAAGGCTTTTGAAACAAAAGAAGCATTAAATAGAGGGGCTAATGAAATAGATATGGTAGTTAATATTGGCGCTGTAAAAGATGGAAATTGAGATCTTGTATTAGAGGATATCAAAGAAGTTAAAAAACAAGCTCCAAATAATATTGTTAAAGTAATTTTGGAAACTTGTTTATTAACTAATGAGGAAATTATAAAAGTTTGTGAGTTAGCATTGGAATCAGGTGTTGAATATGTAAAAACATCAACTGGGTTTTCGACACAAGGGGCAACATTTGAAGTTGTTAAACTAATGCTTTCAGTTGTAAAGGGAAGAGCAAAAGTAAAAGCAGCTGGCGGTGTAAAGACTTATGAAGATGCTAAAAAAATGATAGATTTAGGGGTATCTAGAATAGGGACAAGTTCTGGGGTAAAAATAATAGAAGGAATTTCTATCGAGAATAACAGCTATTAATCTTTGTGTTAAAATAACCAAACAAGAATAATGATAAAAGCTAGATTCAGCTCTAAAATTTTATATCTTATATGAATTTATGTGTTTATCGAGTTTTCCATATCAAATTAATTTAGAATTTTATTTTGCAAAATACAAAGTAATATATACTACAATTAATTCAATAATGAAAGTTGGTTTTATATGATCGTAAATAAATTTAACTATATCGCTACTAATGATGCGGATATCAAATTATTTAATGATTTATTACAGAAAACATTAAATTCGAGTTATTTTAATAATAAATTAATTCATTTAGATCAAAATGTTATCAAAGTTCTCACTAAATATAAATCTGGGAATTAATCATTGACTACACTCTCTTTTATTTATCAGATATGATTTTATATGTAGTAAGTTGTACAACGAATGTAATGCTTTACTTGAAACAGTTATGAAAAAATTGCCAATGTTAAAAACACGCATAGGGTATGAATTAAATGTTGGGGATAAACCATCAGGATTGCAAGAATCTTGCATTAACTCATTTATTTATTATAAATGGTTTCAAAATCAAGAAAGTAATTGAATTAGCAAAGCTAGCGACTTATTAATTAGATTTTGTAAAGACCATTTTCTAATTAATGGTAACAAACGAAGCGCAGTCTTATTAACGACATCTTTTCTACATAAATATTGTATTTACTTATATAACTCTTTCGAAAGTAATGAGTTTATTAAAAAATGAGAAAATTAGTGTCAGAAATTATAGACAATTGTAAATATATTTATGTAAAGAAAAAAAGTAAAATTAATTTAGAAAAGAACTCAAGTAAAGTATTTTCTGAAGATGAATTATTTTTATATGTATACAAATATTTATATGATAAAGCGTATTTGAGATTATTTTAAGGAGTGATCACATTGAAAAAAAATAATGTAGAAATAACAAAAGAAAATTTTAAAAATACGGATATTTTAACAATTGATATAGATAAAATAGATAGCTCAGTAGATTTTGTTTCTAACAATAAAAATATGTCCGATTTATTTGCTAATTTAAGTAAAAAGTAATTTATCTAAAACAAGTAGTTACAACTAGATTACTTGTTTTTTTTGTTACCAATGTTTCTTTATAAGTGAAAGTTTTTTTTTTTTTTTTTAAAAAAAAAAAAAAAATGAAAAAACTGAATATAATTCTCTAAGTATACATTATGTTAAAAAAACATAAAATTATACAAGGAGAATTTTTTATATGGCTAATTTAAAAAGAAACAAATCAAACATCCTAAATTTTGAGACTAAAAAAGAGTTGAATATCAAGCATTTTGATCAAAATTTATCTTATAAAGACCTATCAAAAATGTACAATATTTCATATTCAACAGCTAGAAGAATGTGTATGGATTGAGAAGTTTTTGGTGATGAGTCGCTTATTTCAAAAACTGGAAAACACAATAAGCACAACGGAAAGATTAGAATCAATTCAAAAGATTCGAAAGATAAGAAAATTGCAGAATTTAATAAAAAATTGAAATGATTAGAAATGGAGAATGAGGTCTTAAAAAAGTTCAATGAACTGATGGAGGATTCAAAAAAAATTATAACGTATTATAAAACTATAGATAAATATAATAGCAAATACACGGTTCTTTCTTTATGTAAATTATTTAATATCACATGAGCAAGTTATTATCGCTAATGTGGTAAAAATAAAACGGATTATGAAACAAAAATAGATATGGACTTAGCATATAAAATAAAAAATATATTCATAATAAACAATGGAATTTATGGTGCACCCAGAATAAAAATAATTTTAAATAATCAAGGCATAGTAGTAATTCAATCTAAAGTTTCTATAATAATGAAATTATTCAATTTATATTCAGTTATAAGAATAAAAAAGATGTATAGAAAACCAAAAGAAGTCAAAAAAATAACTTATGATCCTAATCATGTTAATAGAAATTAATCTTTGTATTCAAAAAATGAGCTTTGAGTTACAGATATTACATATATACCTTTCAATAAAAAAATCGCATATTTAAGTGTTTTGAAAGACGCAAACACTGGATTCATAGTAGGTAATGAGGTATCTTTAAAAAATGACATAGATATTTACAGAAAAACACTTGAGAAAGCTTCGCTTCATAGACAAGATCTATCTAAGAAACTTATTATCCATTCTGATAACGGAAATCAATATACATCTATATTTGCAAAGCGTTATGCTAAAAAAATAATATTATAATATCATTATCTAGACCAGGTAATTCTATTGATAATGGAATGTGTGAAACCTTTTTTTCATCATTAAAAGAAGAGTGAAAAATAAAACTAAAGCAGGATGAGTTTCTCAAGTTGAATTAGCAATCGACAATTATATAGAGCTTTACAATTATGAAAGAATAATGATTAAACACAAGAGCCCTCCAGCGTATGCTTATTTAGATTTCAAATTATGAAAAAAAAATACTTTAAACTTGGTTGAAGTATTTTTATAAAAAAACATTTTGTATACTTGACAAAATATATTTACTTGATTATAAAAGATATGTTTTTTTTTTTTTTTTTAATGAAGGAAACATTCTTTAAAAGTTAGTTGACTATATTTCTCAATATTTTCCTAAGAAACACGACATTAATATAGGGATTAATGGATTAAAAAAATAGTAAATAAAAGCTAAAATATAATAGAATATATATTTGACTACATTTAAAATCCAATGTATTAAACAAAAAAAGGGTTTAGATTCTCAAATAGTCATTAATAAAATTATATAGCGTATTTATTAGACAAAGATGCACTAATGATAATGACTTATATAATGAATTAAATCTACTACCATCATACGAAAAAAATATTAAACTTAAAGATAAAGTCCAAGATGATGAATATAATTTTAAAATACTGGTCATAGGTTGAAGTTTGTTGAAATCATACATAATTATGGTGGTTATAAAAAATGAAAAAACAAAAAGATCTATATTAGCAAGATGTACCCTTAGCAGGGGGCTTTGTAATAATAAATATGACACCTATTTTATGATTAATCTTGTGAACGAATATAAGAGACATTATTTAATTTCAAGGTTACAAAAATTTTTTTAAGATTAATAAAAAAAGCTAAAGAAAGTTGGCTCAAAAATGAACCTGAGCAGAATAAATATTTTTATTTTTTTTTATTATATATTAAAGATAAAAAAATAATAAACATTTTGTAAATGATGATTATCATAACTGATAATTTATATTTTTTCTGTAAAACCATTTAATAAATGGTTTTTTATTTTATTGAAAATGATATTCAACACTTGTTGGTTTTTTAATATAAAAGTTCAAATTAAAAATATTTTATTTTATTTTGATTGTTAAATATAAGTCCTATAAAACCTACCTTTAAAGATAATGTAACTAACTTATAAGTTGTTAAACTTTTTACTTTGTCTTTCAAAAGTTGTTTTTTTTTTTTTTTTTGTTACTATGACAAAGGAAATTATGAAAGGAAACATAAGTATGAAAAAGTTATTAAACATTTTAGCAACAATTTCTTTAGCAACAATTCCCTCATTAACAATTTTATCTTGCAGCACAAAAAATACTGCAAATAAACCAGTTAATCCAATAGAGGATAAAGATTATTTAAAAACAATCGAAGAATTCAAAAGAGAAGTTAATTCAATGGTGTCTAGCGAATTAATGAAAGCTAATGAAAAACTAATTGAACTTACAAAAGATGAAAATAGAAATAAATTTTTGAAGAAGTCAAATATTACAACTTTTGCAGGTAAAGAAAATACATTAAATAAAGAAAATAAGTATAGTTTATTAGTAGACTTAAATAATAAATTATTTATCCAAGATATAAAAAGTAAACTTAACACTATCAAGAATGATACAAAGTACAACATTATTTTAGATGGTGTTGATAATTTATTTGATAAATTAGAAATAAATTGGAATACTTTGAACATAACTTACAAAAATTATGATAGAGATACAAGCACATCGGAAAATAAGGAAAAGGGGTTTGCATCAAATGTTAAACTTAATTTCGCTTTAGTTATTAATTACAAAGATAAAGAGGGTGTTTTAGAGGAACATAAAATTGATGGTTCGTTTATTTATTCGCTAACTAATGATGAAGCTATAAAATATTTTGGTGAAACTACAATAAAAGAATTAAAAAATAAGTACTTCATTGAATCTAATAAAACAAAGAAAAATTCATTATTAGATGCATCAGCTTTGGGGTTAGATTCTAAAAAAGATAAATTTTTCAATAAGGATTCTCTTGTTGCAAGTTATTTCAATAATGAGTCTTTTAAAAATGATTTGCTAACATTTATCAAAAATGATCTAAGTTCAACAAAAAATAATGAATTTATTCAAAGACTTGACCTATCGTTTGCTTCTAACATAGATACTTTCTCAAAAATTGATTATCTTGTAAAATTACAAAATAAATCACCTAAATCCTATGCATGAAAAGATGAAAAAGATAATGGTAAAGACATATATGATTTCATTTTTAAAAAAGAGTATGTAGAACCTAAATCAGATTCTTCAAATAATAATGATAATAAGATACCTACTTTATATAAATATTTGTCTGGTGAAACAACTTCTATGTTAAAAAAATATAAGGAGGATTTGCAAACATTTATAAACAATTTAGATTATTTTGATCAAGCTGAAAAAGAGAAACTTTTGACAAAAGATTTATCTTGCACATCTAAATTAGGATATGTCAACTTAAAAGGTCTACAATTTAAAATTGGTAATGATTATTCTCAAGAACTACCTGAGTTTAGAATTTTAACAGGATATGCAGTTGATCTTGATGATAAAAACTGAGATGATACTCGATTCGCTTCAATAGATACATCAAAAACTTTGTCATCTGTTTACTATAATACATTGAATGGTATCGAATCATTTCATAAAATCTTTGGAATTAAAAGTCCCAAAAATGAAAGAGCAATGTCGGCATTTACAGGTTCTACACCTGGAATAAAAACTAATTTATGGGATTTATTTAGTGCACAAGATAATCAATATAGAACGGAATTAAATAAATCATTGTCATTAAAACTTCCTAATCAAAAAGAATATTTAGATAAATTATTATTGGAAGGAAATCAATCAACTTTTAATTGAAAATTTTTAAAAGAGGCATTTGATGTTAGAATTTTTATAAATAATACCGGGTTGTACATTTCTGGAATTTATACTAATGGTGAAAAAGCTGTTGACGTTAACTTTAGTTTAGATTTTCTAAATATTAACTTTACAATTGATGGTATTTGAGCATATACCACTGGATTAACAATAATAGAAAAATAATTTATAAAAAAGCTTTAATTACATTTAAAAAAACTACTTTTCTTTACATTAAAATAAAAAGTGAATATAATTCTCTAAGTATACATTATGTTAAAAAAAACATAAAATTATACAAGGAGAATTTTTTATATGGCTAATTTAAAAGGAAACAAATCAAACATCTTAAATTTTGATACTAAAAAAGAGTTGATTATCAAGCATTTTGATAAAAATTTATCTTATAAAGACCTATCAAAAATGTACAATATTTCATATTCAACAGCTAGAAGAATGTGTATGGATTGAGAAGTTTTTGGTGATGAGTCGCTTATTTCAAAAACTGGAAAACACAATAAGCACAACGGAAAGATTAGAAACAATTCAAAAGATCCAAAAGATAAGAAAATTGCAGAACTTAATAAAAAATTGAAATGATTAGAAATGGAGAATGAGGTTTTAAAAAAGTTCAATGAACTGATGGAGGATTCAAAAAAAATTATAACGTATTATAAAACTATAGATAAATATAATAGCAAATATACGGTTCTTTCTTTATGTAAATTATTTAATGTCACATGAGCAAGTTATTATCGCTAATGTGGTAAAAATAAACCGGATTATGAAACAAAAATAGATATGGACTTAGCATATAAAATAAAAAATATATTCATAATAAACAATGGAATTTATGGTGCACCCAGAATAAAAATAATTTTAAATAATCAAGGCATAGTAGTAATTCAATCTAAAGTTGCTAGAATAATGAAATTATTCAATTTATATTCAGTTATAAGAATAAAAAAGATGTATAGAAAACCAAAAGAAGTCAAAAAAATAACTTATGATCCTAATCATGTTAATAGAAATTGATCTTTGTATTTAAAAAATGAGCTTTGAGTTACAGATATTACATATATACCTTTCAATAAAAAAATCGCATATTTAAGTGTTTTGAAAGACGCAAACACTGGATTCATAGTAGGTAATGAGGTATCTTTAAAAAATGACATAGATATTTACAGAAAAACACTTGAGAAAGCTTCGCTTCATAGACAAGATCTATCTAAGAAACTTATTATCCATTCTGATAACGGAAATCAATATACATCTATATTTGCAAAGCGTTATGCTAAAAAAATAATATTATAATATCATTATCTAGACCAGGTAATTCTATTGATAATGGAATGTGTGAAACCTTTTTTTCATCATTAAAAGAAGAGTGAAAAATAAAACTAAAGCAGGATGAGTTTCTCAAGTTGAAATTAGCAATCGACCATTATATAGAGTTTTACAATTATGAAAGAATAATGATTAAACACAAGAGCCCTCCAGTGTATACTTATTAATATTTCAAATTATGAAAAAAAATATTTCAAACTTGGTTTAAGTATTTTTATAAAAAACATTTTGTATACTTGACAAAATATATTTAATTTTGAAAAAATTGGAATTCCTTGTTTTATTGAAGGTTAATCTACATTAAATTACGTGCACTTTCAAAACACAGAAGTGTGTTATTAATAAGTATTTTATGATATAATAAACTTATAAATGTTGAGAAAAAACTCGATATTTTTTTATTTAGGAGAATTATATGAATCGTGCAAAATTATCTATTTTAGTTATTTCTTGTATTGTCGCAGTTTTGGGATTTTTATCTACAATAATTGTACTTATATCAGGAAGTTCATTAACTATTATTATTCCATCATTACTAACTGGGTTTTTAATAATAGTTGCAGCTATGTTTAATTTTCTTTTTTGTTTCAAAAAAGTTCAAAAGTTAAAAGTCTCTTTGATTTTATCTTTTGTGTATACATTGCTGGTTATTGTGTTATTTATTTTATACCCAATAATTGTTGGTTATTCTATAGGAACTATCATTGTTTATTCAGGAATTTTGGTGTTTACTTTACTATTTTATGTAAGTATTATAGTTGTAAACTTTTCTGAAAGAATAAAAACACTTGAATATTAGTATTACGACAATACAAAATCAAAACCATATTGATGGTTTTTTTATTTTAAAATTTAAACATGTAGTGATAGGTAACAACTAAACCTATAATTTCAAAAAAACCAACTTGTTATATCTAAAAACAGTGTTCTACTCAATAATTCAATAGTAATAGCAATATACTTATGTGTTTTATAATTGAATAATGTGATATTATCAAAGCGGATAAGAAGTTTTTTTTATGATTATTAATGATCATAATCATATGTTTACACGAAACACAAAAGGCTTACAGGATTAGAGAGCTTTTTTGTTATAATTAAGTTAAATCACTTATTTTAAGGAGAATATAATGGCTAAAATAAGAAAAAATGAAGTTAATACATTTGGTTTACCAAAGTCTATAAGAAGTAGAATAGATGAATTAGTGAATTTGAATTTAAATCCTACAACAGTAAACTTGCTTACATATGAGTTTTCTAATTTCGATGAAGAAATCAGAAGCAATATTGGAAAATACATAGAAGGATTATTAATAATTGAAAACGAGTTATTAGAAAATCACCTAAATCTTTTAAAAGAGAAAAACATTTTTGGAAATAATAAGCAAGAGTTTGTTTTGAAACAAAGAAAAAATAATTTATTAAGAATACAACAATTATTTAATAACGAAAAAAATAAGACCTATAACAACCGTAAGAACTCGGCAACTGAAGAAAAAACTAATTCTTTATTGAATAATGATTTCAAAAAGATCATGGTAACTAATCAAGATAATAAAACTCCAGAGCAAAGAGAGAAAGAAAAGTTTAGAGAGTTAGCAAATAAAAAGAGAATGCTTGAAGTTGTAATAGACGATGAAAATAAAAAAATTAAACTTGCAAAACAAAATTATTTGAAAGCAAAAAAAGAAAATGATATTGCTTTACAACAAAAAAATTTAAATTTAATAAATGAAGCTAATAATAAATTAGTTAAGATAGATGACGCAATTAAAACATATAAAACTGTAGAATCTTTACCATTAGATTTACTTTTAGCTGATGACCTGACCATCGACATTGAAAGAGATGAAAAAAACGTTAGGGATTATTTAAAAGAAAAAAATAATGTAGCTTTGAAAAAACTACAAAAAGATATGATAAGGTTTAACCAAAATAAAATAAATAAAAATACAACAAACAAAAAAACTAACAAACCTTATGTAGATAGTTTCTTTACTGTAGAAGGTTTTGATGATAATTATGAAAGTGATTCACAAAATATATTTAGTGAAGATGGAATTAATTTTACATCGAAGTATAATGCAATAATGGATGAAATTGAATCTGATACAGTAAAAAAAAAGCAACTAATAAAAAAATAAATAATATTTTTACTACGTTAGAGTCAACAGTAAATAAAAAAGAAAAAAGTTTAGACAAGCTAAACAAGGAAAAAGAAAAACTTTTAAAAGAATTAAATCTTTTAAAAGAACAAAATAAGATTGAAAAAGAAAAGAGAATATTAATAGATAGAGAACGTTTAAAAAAAGAAACAGACTATATTATATTTAGAGATAAATACAAAGTATCCTTAGCTTATAAACATTTAGAAAAAAAATGAAAAACGTTCAACATGAAAATAAACTTAGCAACAAAACATTTGTTCGTAAAAGCAATAAAAAATTTAAAACAAAAAAATAATAACTTAAAAAATAAAGAATATTTATCAAATGATGACTTAGTAGAAACTCCTTTGATGGATGAACTTACTTTCGAAGAGAAAATAACTCAAGCAAGAAATATTTTTGATTTCGAAAAAGAGGAAACAAATAAAAATAATTATAAGTTTTATAACTTGAAATTATTAATAAATGATGCTTATAACTTACAAATACAAAAAAGAGTTAGTTATTTAGAACGTAAAAAAATTTTGAACACCATTACCAAAAAAGAAAAAGTAGAATTGGAAGAATATAAAAGTCATAGTAATCAAGGATTATTAAATAAAAAATATAACTCAAAAAAAATAAAGGTTAAAATGTATTTAAAGAAATAGAGTTGAATGCAAAATGAAAATAACTGGTTTAAGAAAAAAAGAATTAGATATATCCTATTATACAAAAGCAAGCTTTAGAAGTTTTGTAGGAAAGTTGGGTGCCAGTTTTTCTTTTGTAATTATTCTAATGCCAATATTTGGTTTGATAATTACATTTGGAAATATTTTTAGAATATATTTGCCTGGTGGTAGCGATAATGTTTTGTCTAAACTTTTTACAAGTGTTGGACAAATACTTTTTTTAAATATTGGTGTTTGGTTTGCATTAGCAATTAGTATTGGTTTTTCTAAGAATAAAGGTGCAGCTGTTTATGTTACCTTATTGAGTTATATTATTTTTATTGTAATCATTAACTCATTTTTAAAGTTTAATGATAACAACAAAAATACTTTTAGCATATTATTTTGAAAAGCCCTTAATCAAAAAATATATTTAACTGATTTGTTCGGCTATAAAACATTCAATACTGGAGTTATTGGAGGAATATTGATCGGTTCATTAAATGTTATTTTTTTTAACTTTACAAAAAATGTTAGCTTACCAAAAAGTTTAAGTTTTTTTGAAAAAGAAAAATTTGCATTGTTAATTATGCCGCTTTACTCTTTTGTATTTTCTTTAATTTTTATTATGATATGACCGATTTTAGGATTTTTACTAAGTTGACTTGGGTCGCAAGTTGCAAAATCACCAAATGGTTTAGATTCATTTGTATTTAGAACTATACAAAGAATGTTAATACCATTCGGATCTAGTTTATTGTGGCAAGCTCCGATGTGGTATACGCAAATAGGGGGAGACCTTTCACAATATCAAAGTCAATTATTAGCAGAGTATTTATCTAGAACTAATGGTATATCAAGAGAAATTTATGATCAAATTTATAATTTAGGATCTTTGGATATAGACTCAATATCTGATATTTTAAGAGCCAATAACATTGAATACTTACTAAATAATATTGAAGAATGAATATATCAAACAAGTTCCGTAGAAAAACTTTGGGAAATAAGTGGTGACCAAAGAATATCTATTGCCATATTAAATAGTAAATATGTTTCTATTGATGATTGTTGAAATATAGGTTTTAGAGTTACTCGTTTCTTAACTGGTGGATTTGTAAATTCTATGTTTGTTTTACCAACTCTTGCGCTGTTTTTATTTTTAAAAAACTCTAATAGAAAAGAATATGGTTATTATATCTCGGCAGCATTAACTTCTTTCTTGTTAGGAATCACTGAACCAGTAGAATATATGTTTTGTTTTATAATGCCTGGTTATTTTTTTCTTGTTTATGCACCGTTAACAGGGCTTATGGGAATGACGACATCATTGTTACAAGTAAAAGTCGGTACAACTTTTTCAACTGGACTTTTTGATTTTGTAATGAATGGAGTTATACCAACAATAAATGGTCAGAAGACTGGTATATATTGAATTCCTTTAGTAGGGATCATTTATTCGCTAATAGGTTATTTCTCATTTTACTTATGATTTAAATTCTTTGACATCAATATTGAGAAGACAAAAAAAATATCTTCATGAGAAATAAAAAAACAGTGTTTAGAACTTATTGAATATTTTGAAGGTGCAAAAAACATTTTGAGTATAGAAATTAATAATGATATTTTGAAAGTAAAGTTGAGAAGCTTGTCTAATTTCAAAGGTTATCATAAATGATTTAAGAATTTTAGAATTGAAAACGGATTTCTTTATTTCGAAATAAATGAAGAGAGAAAAAAATTAATGAAAACTTTTGTAGAAAGTTTTCAAGTAACAAACAAATTAATTATGCACCGCTAATTTTTCATTGATAGCTTTAATTATTTCAAATGCCACTGAATGTTTTGGTAAGTTATCTAGGTGAATAATATTTGTATTATCATTAAACATAATTTTTAAACTCGTTTTATCATTTCCAACAGAGTCTAATAAATTAACAACAAGCATATCTAAATTTTTTTCGACTAGTTTTTCTTTAGCTTTTTGAAAATCGAATTCATTTGATAAACTAAATCCTACTAAAAACTGGTTTCTTTTTATACTGCCTAATTCTTTCAATACATCTATTGAGTATTTTAAATCTAATTTCAATGAGTTATTTTTCAAATTTCTTTTTTCAATTTTTTTATCTACATACTCTAAAACTTCAAAATCGTTAAGTGCAGCACAACAAATAACGACATCACTATCGAAAAAGTTTTTTTTCATTACTTCCAACATTTCTTCATTGGTGTTACAATAAATGTTTTTTTCATTCTGTTGAAGATTAAAATCTGTATCACCAAAGACACTGAATACACTTTGAGAATAATTGAGAAGGGCATTTCTAAGTGCTAATCCCATTTTACCGCTACTAGTATTTGTTATATACCTTATCTTATCTATGTAACTTCTTGTTCTTCCGAAATTCAACATAAATTTTTTATTATTGATATTAAGATAATCAGTTAATTCTTCATCTATTATTTTGATTGCTTCAATTGGTTCTAATGATCTTCCGATACCTTCATGTCCACTTGCCAGTTTACCATATGTTGGTTCAATTCATCTTATATTTGTATGGGTTAAAAGAGTTTTCTTGTTTTTTTCTAATATAGGACTCAAATACATGTTGGAATTCATACTTGGAAAGAGAATAGTTTTTGACTTAGAAGCAGCAAAAACTAGAGAAGGTAGGTCATCAGCAATACCGTTAGCTATTTTACCAATAAAGTTAAAACTAGCTGGATAAACTATGTTCAAATCAGACTCATGAGACATTTTAATATGTTTACCATAATGATGTGGGTCATAAAAACTTTCAGTAAAAATTTTGTCATGTGTTTCATACGACTCAAAATCAACAAACTTTCCAGCATTTGTGCTAAGTATCAATTTCACATCATATTTTTTAGCTAGTAAATGATATAACTCTTTTGACTTACTAGCCGCTATTCCACCTGTAACAATCAAATTCAAACGTTTCATATCTATATAACCCCTTATTTATAGTTATTTTAACTATATTTCTTTTCCAAAAGTAATAATTTATAAAAAAAAATGAAAAAAATATGTAAAATTATTCACAAGATATACATTTATATGTATAATAATTTTGAATTAGGAGTTGAAATCTAGATGGCAAGTGTAGTAGTACGCGAAGGTGAACCAATCGAAAAAGCACTTAAACGTTTTCAAAAAGTAGCTGCCTCTTCTAAAGCAGAAGCGAGAAAAAGAGAATATCACTTAAGCAAAAAAGAAAAACGTATTTACAAACAAAAACAAAACAGAAAATTTGGTTAATTCCAATTTTTTTACTTTTTACCACTATTTTCATATTTTTGTAAATTATAAATAATTTTACTAAATCTAGCTTTTTGTTTTAATATAGTGTTAAATACGATATAATTAATATGTTTACAAGTATTGAGGAGAATCGATTATGATTAAAGCAACTAAGGCAAGCACTAACCAAAAGTTTGTCAATGATAAAAAGAAAAATACAGAAAATAAAATGTCATCTGGTAAAGTTATTACAAGACCAAAAATGTTAGAAGAAAAACACTCAAAGATTTACCTTTTGAAGCAATCAGCTATCGTTGCATCTTCTAAAAGTGGTAAAAGTAATCTTTCTGAACTTCCTAAAGGGGTTCAAGATTCTATAAAAAATAAAGAAAGAATAGATTCAATTATAAATAGAAAAAATAATAACTCAGTCGATTCTATGAAAAATAAATATGACATCGACGGTAAACCTTTAACTTTAAAAAGAGCTAAGATGATCACCGAAGAAAGAAATAGTTTTTTCAACTCAAATAGAAATAAAAAAACAATTTCTGTTCCAACCGAAACAGAAACAAGCAAGGTAGTTAATTTAAGCAAAAAAGCTGAAGGTAAAAAAGCTAGCGTATCAACTAAGAAAAAAGAAACCAAAGTGGCATCAACAATTAAGAAAAGTGCTACTACAACAAAAAAGAAAAATATTAGTAAATAATTGCACGCAAGTGTAATTTTTTTATTTCCCAACTAGATTATACATATTGGAGGTTTCACATGTATTTTTTAAAAGGGGAAGTTATTGAACATAACAATAAGGATTTGTTGATTGAGGTTAATGGAATCGGTTATAAAGGTATATTAATAGCATCAAAAGACGAAAGTGTTTGTAAAACAGATTGTGATTTATTTTATATATTACATTATCGAAATGATTTTACAGATAAAATATTATTTTTTTATAATTCTAAAACACGTGATTTAGTTGAAATATTACTAGAAATAAAAAATGTAGGTTTAAAAACTATAGAAAATATCTTTGATAATGTCAAACTAGATGATTTTTTAGCTTATATAAAGTCAGGAGACATTTCTAGATTAACAGATCTTAGCGGAATAAGTGAAGTAAATGCAAAAAACATCATGTACAAATTGCGCGAGAAGTATTTCAAGCAAAAATATTCACAAAAACAAATGAATGTCATCAATTCTTTACATAGACTTGGGTATAAAATTTCTGATGTTTATCAAGTTGTAAATAAGGTAAATTTTAGTCAAAAAGAAGACATCATATTGAAAGAATCTCTTATTTTGTTGGGGAAAAATATAAATGAATGAGTTTAGACCTGAGTTTTTTTCCGAATATATTGGTCAAAAAAATATTATTGAAAATTTAAAAGTGTGCCTTGAGTCTGCACGAATTCGAGGTAAATGTGTAGATCATATTTTTTTAAGTGGTGGCAGTGGAGTTGGTAAAACTAGTTTAGCTTATTTAATTTCTAAAATATTAAAACAAAAGATTTATATATTAAATGGTCCTAGTTTGCAAAAAGCTAGCGATATAATTTCACCGTTAACAGCGCTAAAAAATAATGAAATTATATTTATTGATGAAGTACATTCTGCATCAAAAGAGGTTTTTGAGATTTTATATCCTGCTCTTGAAGACCGAAAATTGAGCATCATAATAGGTAAAGAATATAACTCTAAAATAGTTAATATCAAGCTACCAGAATTTACTTTGATTTGTGCCACAACTGAGATAAACAAAATAATACATCCATTTGTAAATAGATTTCCTATCAACTTTACATTCGACAATTATACAAATGAGGATATTTCTCAAATAATTAAAATAAATGTTAAAAAAATGAATTTTAACATAGATGATGAGATTGCAAGTTTCGTATCTGGTTTCTGTAAGTTAAATCCAAGGGTAGCTATCAACTTATTAAAGCGGATAAATGACTATGTTGTGATAGAAAAACCTTTAAGTATTAATATTGAGTTTATAAAAGATACTTTCAAAAAAATGAATTTATTTAAGTATGGCTTAACATCTTTAGAAATAGATTATTTAATAATATTATGGAAAAACGGTTGTTTAGGGATTGAGAGTATTCAACAAATCATAAATATGTCGCAACAACTTATTATAACTTTAATAGAACCAAATCTTTTAAAAAATAACTTAATAATAAAAACAGCAAGAGGAAGGAAGTTAACAAGTAAGGGAGTAAGTTTTTTAGAAAACTTTCTTAATATGAGTCAATAGATATAATTTTTAAAATAAAGTATTATATTGGAAATTTTACCGAAAATGGGTTTATTATAAAGGTGGTTGAGAAACCACGAATGAAAGAGGTGTTAATATGAGTAATAATATCACAAAAGAAGATATTGAAAAAAGATACGAAAAAATAAAACCTTTCTTAAATAAAACTCCTATGATATATGCGACCAAAATGAGTCAACTTACCGGGAACGAAATTTATGTTAAATTAGAAAATTTACAAAAAGCAGGTTCTTTTAAACTTAGAGGAGCCTTGTCTAAAATGATGTCAATTGATCCTGAAGTTTTGAAAAAAGGGGTTGTTGCTGCCAGTGCTGGGAATCACTCTCAAGGGGTAAGCTTTGCAGCTAATCTGTTAAAAGTGCCAGCTACAATTGTTATGCCAAAAACTGCACCGTTAGCTAAAATAAATGCAACTAGAAATTACGGTGTGGAAGTAATTTTACACGGAAATTTCTTTGATGACGCAAATGCTAAAGCAATGGAAATTGTAAAAGAAACAAATAAGGCATTAGTTCATGCGTTTAATGATATCGATGTTGTTATGGGTCAAGGAAGTATTGGTATAGAAATAATGGAACAAGTGAAAGATGCTGATTATGTACTAGTTCCAATTGGTGGTGGAGGTATATTAGCTGGAATTGCTACTTATATCAAAAATGTAAACCCTAATTGTAAACTAATTGGTGTTGAAAGTGAGAATGTACCAAGTTATTATGAAGCTAGAAAAAACAAAAAACCATTCATGGTTGACGGTAAACTTTCTATAGCAGATGGTATCGCTGTTAAACAAACAGGGGACGTAACTTTTGAATTACTAAACAAATATGTTGATGATGTGGTTTTAGTAACTGAGGAAGAAATAGCAAAAACAATTCTTTTCTTATTTGAAAATTGCAAAGTAGTTGCAGAAGGTGCTGGAGCTGTTTCGAGTGCGGCAATGTTATTTAATAAACTAAACATAAAAGGTAAAAAAGTTGTTTGTGTATTATCTGGTGGTAACATTGATGTTACAACATTTTTAAATATAACAAACAGAGCCTTGATTGATTTAAATCGTAGAGTGGTTATCAAAATAGATGCTCCACTAGGAAAAGGACATCTTTCAAAAATTACTAATATTGTAGATAATAATGGAGTGCAAATACATAAAATCTCAGATTCACAATTGGAAAATACTTTGGGAATTAATAGAGAAATTATAAGATTAGTAGTTGATATCAATACTAAAGAAGAGTTAAAAAATGTGATTAATGACTTGGAAAAAGATGGATATTCAGTTATGGAGAAAGAATTTTTAAATTCTATCATTTAAATGAAATATATTCATACCCCAAAAGCACCAAAAGCTGTTGGTCCTTATTCACAAGCAATTCAATTAGATAACGGTTTCTTGTATGTTTCAGGTCAAATTGGTTTAGACCCTAATACTGTGGAATTGAAATCTGATTTAAAAGGTCAAACTGAACAAATTTTTGCTAATATTTCTGAAATATTATTAGCAGCGGGTTACACAAGAAATGATGTTATTAAAACAACTATTATTTTAGAAGATATCAAAGATTTTTCAGAAGTTAATAATTTATATGAGAACTTTTTCGAAAACCATAAACCAGCAAGAAGTACATTTGCTGTAAAAAACTTACCAAAAAATAGTCTAATAGAAATAGAAGTTATAGCTTTTAAGTAGCATAAAGAATGAGTAATCAAAAGTTAATCAAAAATGTTATGGAAAACGAAGAAGAACTACAAACTCATATATCTAACCTTTATAATTTAGCAGAGATAAAAATAGAAATGAAGATATTCTACAAAGAGCAACTAGGATTTTTAAGAAAAGAATTTAAGAATCAGAGGCTAACTAAAGAAGAATTTGATCAAAAAGTTGTGGAGTCAACAAATTTATATTCTGAGTATGTATCCAAAATTAAAGACTATTTAGATTTAAATTATTCACTAGCTATTTGAGAGTATAATCAATCAAATTTAATAAAAAATAATTTAAACTATATTGAATTGAAAGCTGAATTTCAAGTAAAACTAGAGAGTTTAAAACAAGAAAATAACAAAGACAGTATCAAGAAAGTAAAGCAAGATTACTTAATTTTAAAGAAAACTCTAAAACCTAGAAATATAGCTTTTATTGCGATTTTAGGGACTATCAGTTTATTGATTATTAGTTTGATTGTTAATTACTTATATTATTTTAAAGTAGCTAATAATGGAGAAACATTTAGTTTTAAAGATAAGGATCAGATTACAGCCTTTATATTTATGTGTATCGGTGTTTGTTTGATAATAGGGTTCTTAGTCTTTATAGTTACCAAAACAACGAAAAGAATTTTTCTAGATAAAGAAGAAAACCTATTCAAGACTTCTTCTATTGGATTCATAGGTAGTTTTACTGACACAATTGGTGTTGGTTCATTTGCTGTTACAGTTGCTGCATTAAATGCCACTAACACAGTAAAAAATGTGAAGAATTTACCTGGAACTTTAAATATTGGCTTAACTATTCCAAACTTATTAGCTGGTACTTTGTTCGTGAGTGCTATACAAGTTGAATTAGTGACATTGATTAGTCTTGTAATATCAGCTATGATAGGTGCATTTCTAGCAGCTAAAATAGTTAACTTAGTTAATAAAAAAGTAGTAGCTTTGTTTGTATCAGTTTGCTTAGCAGTTGCTGGTATATTAATGATTCTTGCACAAGTTGGTTTATTTGAAAACGCAGGAACTAAAGGGCTATCTGGTTGAAAATTAGGTGTTGGTATATTAGCATTCTTTATAATTGGTGGTTTACAAAGTTTTGGTATCGGTTTATATGCACCCGCATTAGCGATAGTTTCGTTATTAGGAATGGAAACAATTATTGCATTTCCTATAATGACCTGTGCAGCTGGTTTTGCATTGCCAACAACAGCATGAACTTTCCACAGAGATAATAATTATAATCCTAAAGTAGCATACGGTTTGCTAATTGGTGGAGTATTTGGTACAGTATTTGCATTTTTCGCTATATTTGTAGGTATTCAAGGTGGTTTAAATATCAAGATGAATGACTTTACATATTACTTAAAATGATTTGCTGTTATAGTTATGTATTACGCATCATTTATGTTATTTCGTAAGTTTTTAGATCTTAGAAAAGAATCGCTCGGTCTCATTAAAACTGAGCCAGAAAATTATTACGAGAAGTATGGTACTAATTATTTAAAAATGTTAGATAAAAATTTCTCATCAATTATGGATTCTAAACAAATTGATATTACTAAAATCAATTTAAAAATTGATAAAAATAAAATAGAGAAAAAAAGTTGGAAGTAAATTATAAAACTTAATAAAAAAACTTTTTCAAATGCCTTGTTAATAATAAGACACTAGAAAAAAGTTTTTTGAATTTTGTCGCGGTAGTACCATATAGTTAAAATTCCAAAAGTATATATTTTTTCTCATGGACTGGAGACATTAAAATGTTAAGTATTGATTACATAGAAAATAATAAAGATGAAATAATTAGATTGCTTAATACTAGGCAAAAAAATTATACAAAAGAGATTAGTGAACTTTTGTTACTCAATAAAAAACGAAAGAAAATTATTTATGATTTAGAAAACTTAAAGTTTGAGAAAAATAAGATAACCAAAGATGTACAAAACAAAATTGTTGTTTTAGAATCTGTAAAAGTAAAACTTCAAGAAATAGAAAAAGAAATTTTGTACTTAGAAATGATTTTAAGTGATATAGAGTCTAAGATCTTTACAATTAATATCAACATACCAAATATTCCTGATAAAAGTGTAATAACTGGTTTTGATGAAAATGATAATAAAGAGATAAGAAACTGAAAGGATGACAAAAAAGTTGCATCAAGTTTAAGTCATTGAGAAATTGCTGAGAAATTAGGATTGATTGATTTCAAATTAGGTACTAAATTAGCTGGATCTAGATATGTTGTTTATAAAAATAAAGGTTCACAACTAATAAGGGCTTTAATTGATATATTGTTAAAAAAACACTCAAAAAAAGGATATCAAGAGTTTTGGTTACCTTTAATTGTTAACGATAATATTATGTTTGGAACAGGTCAGTTACCAAAGTTTGAAGAAGACCTTTATAAGCTACAAGAAGGGGACCAATATTTAATTCCAACCGCAGAAGTTCCATTAACAAATTTATTAAATTCAGAAGTAATAGAACATTCAAATCTTCCATTATATTACACTGCATTTACACAATGCTTTAGAAAAGAAGCAGGAAGTGCTGGTAAGGATACTAAAGGAATAATTAGATTACACCAATTCAATAAAGTTGAAATGGTCAAAATCACTGATAAAGATAGTTCATTTATAGAATTAGAAAAAATGGTTGAAGATGCTGAAGAGTGTTTAAAATTATTCAATTTACCATATAGAGTATTGATGTTGTGTAGTGGTGATATGGGTTTTGCATCAGCAAAAACATACGATTTAGAAGTTTGATTTCCAAGTCAAAATAAATATAGAGAGATATCATCTTGTTCAAATTGTTTAGATTTTCAATCAAGAAGGATGAACTCAAAATATAGAGTTAACGGTAAATTGGAATATTTACATACCCTAAATGGATCAGGTTTAGCAATTGACCGATTGCTTGCAGCCATTTTAGAAAATTATTATGATGGAGAAAAATTAGTATTACCAGATGTTTTAAGACCATATTTTGATAATAAAAGTTTTATAGAATAATGAGGTATATGTATGGAACTAGATATTATTAATTTTAAAAAAATAATTGTAGAAGAAAACATGTCTGTTAAAGATATTAAAAAAAATATAAATATAGAATGAAAAAAATATATTCTAAAACACAACGATTTAATACTAAACGATGAAGTGATAATAAAAATGGGATGCACACTAGAACTTTGCGAAAAAAATGACGAGTTAACTGAAATAACTATGAACAATATAGCAAAAAATTATCTTTACTCTTTATTAATTTCTAAATACAATTCTAAAATTTATAACTATTTTACAAATGACAATTTTATATTATTTGACACAACAGAGAATTTAAGCGGAGTTAATAATACTATTATAAAAATTGCTAAACCTATAAAAAGTTTATCAATAAGTGACAAGATTGAAAAAGATCAAAATGAGAATTTGTTTGATACAAAAGAACTTGATTTTACAGATATTCAGTATAAAGAAATAATATTTAAAATCATAAACATCTCTGCTTTTCATTTAAATGAAGAACGATCAATACAAAAAATTGAATTTATCTACGGTTTCGATAATGAAGAAATTCTAAAAAAAAGTGAGCTTTTAGATGAAAAAAAACAAAGAGATCATAGAGTTATTGGTAAAAAATGGGAAATATTCAATATAGACCCATTAATTGGTCAGGGATTACCTATTTGATTACCGAATGGAACAATTTTAAAAAGCGAGATAAAGAAATACTTGTTAGAAAAGGAGTTCGAATATAAATTTATACAAATAGAAACACCTGTATTAGGAACAGAATTGCTATATAAAACATCAGGACATTGAGACCATTATCGTGAGAATATGTTTCCTTCAATTGAGATGGATAATAAAGAAAATCTTGTTTTAAGACCAATGAATTGTCCTCATCACATTTCGGTATATGACTATAAAAAAAGAAGTTATAAAGAATTACCTCTAAGGTTTGCTGAACACGCAATACAACATAGATATGAATTTTCTGGAAGTTTAACAGGATTGGAAAGAGTTAGGGCGATGGAATTAACTGACTCTCACATTTTCGCAACAGAGGAACAATTAAAAAACGAGTTTTTAAATTGTTACAAACTTATCAATGAAGTATTAGAGAAATTCAATATAACTATCAACTATATTTCTTTATCTTTAAGAGACCCTAATGATAAAGAAAAATACTATGATGATGATGATATGTGAAATGAAGCAGAAAATAACTTAGAACAACTATTAGATGAGCTAAAAATCGATTATAAAAAAATGGTAGGAGAGGCTGCATTTTATGGTCCAAAATTGGACATACAGGCTAGAACTTCTCAAGGGCATGAAATAACTGTTTCTACAATTCAATTAGATTTTTTACTACCACAAAAATTTGACCTTACATATGTAGGACCTGATGGTAATCTTATTAGACCAATTATGATACATAGGGGATTAGTTGGTACATACGAAAGATTTATTTCTGTTTTATTAGAACAAACTAACGGGGAATTTAGTACATGATATTCTCCTGTTCAAGTCGATATATTATCTTTAGGAAAAGATGTGAATGATTATGCACAATCTATCCAAGACATTCTATTCAATAATAAAATAAGAACATCATTGGATGATAGTGATGAGAGAATTGGTTACAAGGTTAGAAACTCAATCATAAAAAAAACACCATACTATATAGTTATTGGAAAGAACGAAAAAGAGAATAATATATTAACAGTGAAAAAATACTCAAATAATACAGAAATCAAATATAAAATAGATGATTTTATATCAATGATAAGAAAAGAAATAGAAGAAAGAATATAAAAAATAAACAATCGTTTTTAAAAATGGAAAAAAATATTATAAAAAGTGGTGTATAATCAACTCAATTAAAGGTGTGGTGAATAAGTTGGAAAATAAAATTTATAACTTAAAAGAGTCTAGCTTGGGTAAAATTACATTTTTAGATGGCACAGCTTTTTTAGCGGTGTCATTCCTTTCAGACAGTGGACAAAAAATTAATGAGGTTTTAATCGTAGGGTCAATTGATGAAGGTATTAAGAGACTTCCAACTTGAATTTTTGATTTAACTTCAAAATATATTCAAGATAAAGGTTTTATGAGAAACGAAATTACGAATTGAATAATAGAAAATTGACTAGATCCTGGTATAACTACCTTTAAACAAAGAATGGCTGAAAAATATGGATTTGATGAATTTCTAAATCAAGATCCAATAGAATGAATAAAAAAAGAACCTGAAATGACACCACTAACCTTAGCTCATATAGCGATAAATTTTACTAATGGTTATTTATCTTTACCATTTAGGGAATTTGAAATCACTGTAAAATTTGTAAAAAATATATTAGCAATAAATTTTTGAGAAGAAGGTAATCCAAAAAATAGTGATCCTATAAAATAACAATAAATAATGTTTATGAAAAGGTTTATACCTTTTTTTTATTTTGAATTAACTATTTTAACCAACAAACAAGTAATAGTTAAATGTTAGGTTTCAATTTGTTATAATTTGAATGAGGTGCTTATATGAAAAAATTTTGAAGAATCATTAGTGGAAATTTTATATTTTTACCTTTATTATTAAGCACATCTTGTGGAACTAGCAAACCAGTTATAGTTGCCGAAGAATTTAACAATAATTTTGTCTATGTTAACACTTTCTCATCAAAAAAAACAAATGATAAAAAATTTTCAATGCTTCCAGATTTTAACAATGATAATCTTGATAATTTAAAAAATTTTGTAATGAAGGACAATTATTTTGGATTGAATTGCAATGATGCGATGAAATGCGAAAGAGAAAAAGAGTACACAGCTCAAAACATAATGAGTAGCGACTATAATAATCCTTTAAAAGAAAATAAGAAGGATTTTGACAATATCAAAAAAATACAGTTCTCTTATGACAAGTTAGCAAGATCATTAAATGTTATGCCATCTAATGGTGAAATCTTTTACAAGACGGAAGGTAAACAAATTACTATCGATGAAACAGAAAATACATATTATTTCAACGCATTGGAAGAAAGTAAAGATTTAATATTATTTTCTGAACAAAACGTGACTTATAATTCTAATAATAACCACAGAGAAAGATTGGCATTTTACAACACTTCTTTTATACTAAACATAAAAGCTTTGAAAAGCTTGTTAAATATTGATAAAGAAGGTCATGAAAACATTGAAGTTCAAAAAAACAAAATTCAAGAAGAAGAGGATAAAGATAAGAAGGATAATTCAATGTCTGAACAAATAAAAGAAGATGAAAATTTAGGACATAAAATAGTTATTACCGTAAAAGATTCAAGGATAAATAATGTAAAGAATTATATTAAAAAAATTTTTAATAATTACGATCAATCTTTAGTTTTTGAAGGAAATATATCTCAAAAATTCGAACCATTTTCATTTGAAAAGAAATTAATAAAAAAAATAGAAGTTTTAAAAGTAAGTGAGGAAAGCAAAGATGAAGTTTAAAAAGTTTTTAACTCTTTTTTCGTTAATACCAGTTTCTTTTTCGCCTCTTACAGTTATTTCTTGCGAACCGATACAAACATTTCCTTCTATAAGTTCACGTATAACAACTGATGGTTTAGAAAAACTTTTTTCTGGTGACAATAAAATAACACCGGTTAATTTTAAATATCTAGAATACATAAATGGTTATTGAGAACACAATGGTTTTGAAAGTAGTTTAGATACTTATAAAGTAAACAATCACATTGTAAATTTATATGGCGAAACAGTAGAGGAAATTGCTGAGAAAATTTTTTTTACATCATTAGCTCAGATATTTGATACTCCTTTAGTTAATAATGAGTATGATTTTACAGGGTTAACTTTTGTAATAGAAAATATTTTTGTTGATAGCTTAACATTTAACTATAAAGAAAAAATTCTCGAGACAAATACACAAACAACATTAGCGGTTACTGTAAATAAAGGTTGAGAAACTAAAGGAAAAATGCTGTTGGAAGTAAAAACATCAGAACCATATTCAGAAATAGATGCTTATGCATTTATTTGTAAATGAATGGAGAGCACTTTATATAATTTTAAGGTTTTAGAGTATAACGATAAAGAAGCCATTTATTATATTAATGATGATTTTTCCTTTGAAAATGAAGGACTTATAACAACCTTGATTCAAAAAAGCAAAAGTTTGAATGGATTAGTTGTTAAAAAAAGTGATATTGAATTAAATAAAGATTATTTTATATTTTTAAATAAAAAGTTTATGCATATCAAAGACAAAGACACTAACTTAGAGACAAAAAAAATTTAAAACTTATAACAATAATTACAAGTTTTAAATTAATGTTGATCTAAAGTTGAATATACATCGATAATTAAGTCGATTTTTGCACATATTTCATCGCATATTGATATACCTTGATTAAAGATTACAACTTTGGATCTTTTATCAATAACACCAGTGTTTAATTCTTCTATATCAAATTGATCAATTTCGTTGCCAATTATTGTACCAAAATAATGTGCAATTATAGTGGCTGCTTCATTTCTATCCTTTATTTCATTATTATGATTTTGAAGTATATCTAATTCTTCTTTATAATTTTCTGCATGAGTAGGGTGGATTGTCGACCAATGTAATAATTTATCGATACTTGTTTTTAATTCACTGTCTAATATATACTCAATATCTTCTCGTTCAATTTCTTCGAAGATTGTATCTTTACCTAACTTATTTTTTAAAACTTCTATTACTTTCAAAGCTTTTTGAGTACTTTTCGATATGCTACCTAGTTGCATTTTAACGATTACTTCAGTAACTTTTTCATTTATATCACTGGCATTGGTTTTAAAGGCCTCTATTAATTCATTTTGCAAGGTATTTCCTTTAACATCTTCTTTACCATCCGCTGTTTTAAGTATCATCCTGTCAATAAATGAATTAACTTCTTCAAGAGTTTCAATAATTTTTACATCTTTCTTAAGATTTGTAAAAATTTTATTTAATGTAGCTAAATTTGGTGTGAAATCCGCATCTTCATCGATACCTACATCAAAAAAACCAACTTTAAGTTCATCCATCTTAGTTGTAAAAAAGTTTTTAAATCATTGTGAACTCACATTGTTTGTGAACTCATTCAAAATACTAAAATTTTTCATTTTAATTTATACCGCCTAACAATTATATAATATATTATTATTGATTTATTTTAATATATATTATGATAATATACTATTAAAGTAGGTAAAATAATGAAAAGAAATTTGATAAAGTATCTTGATGATGGTTCTTTTCTTTTAAATAAACACCAAAGCTTTTGATTTGATAAAACTGTTGCAAGGAAGTTATTAGAAAACATACAGTTTCCAATAATAGTATTAGACACAGAGTTTTTCAATCACTCACATGACAATGGCGAAATATCAGAAAAATTGTATAACGAGAATGATAAAGACCTAGTTTATGTAATACAATATAGTTTTGCAAAATCTTTAAAAGAAATATCGCATAGAGATAATAAGAAAGCGATTAAATCTATAACTATCAAAAGAGCTCATAATGATACAGATTATGACTTTCATAAACAATATAAAAAAATGATAACAAGTTTTCTTAATATGTGTAGAAATAAAGAAATAAGAACCATAGTTTGTGCTGGTGCAACAAATGACATAAAAATAATTAATAAATGAATAAACGATAACAAACATTTTTTCACTCGAAAAACACTAAATTTAGCTTTTTATAACAAAGAAAAAGGTGAGTTAAATGCAAATTATTTCGATATATATGATATTTTAGAAAACTCTATGAGTTTTACAAATACCAATAAAGATGGAGAAAGTTTTTGAAACGCTAATTATCTACCTATTGGTAAACAGGGACACGACTCTATAGCTTTAACAAGTAGTAAAAAGTTCTTTGATTGATTTGCTTTAATATCTGAAAATACATTAAAACAAGAAAATGAAGACATTTACAGTATGTGTTGCAGTGCCTATAATTTTTATTCCTACCCAGTAAATAAAAAAATGAGTTTCGAACAATATCGAGAATTGAATAAGATCATTAAAAAAGTGATAGACCATTGTTACAACGATGTCTTAAAAGTACTTTTCTTTTTAGCGTTTGTTTACGAGTTTACTTACTTACCTTTGTCTAAAAACAGTTATATCAAAAAAAGTGACATACTAAGTAATACAAATAAGAAGTAGGAAATCAATTTAATGTATAATTATATTTGTTAAGAGGTGTTATTTTTTGGAAAATAAAGTGAAAACAAATGGTATTTCTCTACTATTAAACTATTTCAAACCTTCTATCTACCTAGAAAATTACAAAAAAGTTAATCTTGACTCATTAAAAAATAATGGAATAAAATTGATTTTGTGCGATATGGATAATACATTAATCGGATGAAATGAGAGAATTCCAAGCACTGATGTAATTAACTTTGTAAAGAATGTTTATGCCCATAATATGGAGTTTGTTTTATTTTCAAACAATATAAGAAGTAGGGTAGAAAATTTTGCAAAAAAAGCTGGTATTATTAACTATTTTTGAGATTGTAAAAAACCTTTGCTTGGTAAAATGAGACTTGTTAAAAAATTATTGTCTTATAAGGAACACGAAATGGTGCTTATTGGAGATCAAGTAGTTACTGATATCTTAGTAGCTAATAGAGCACATATTAAAAGTATATTAGTGTCACCAATAAACAGAAATAATAGTGAGGGAAAATTTGTTCAGTTCTTAGAAAAACACTTATTAAAAAAATTAGCACAAAAAAATATACTTCACGAAGGTTTTTATAATGAAGGAGATTTAGGAGGTAATTATGAAATACTCTAGCGATAATAATTTAGAGGATATTGAAAAAGATATTGATATTTTGGAAGACAAAATTCTCATTGATCATATTGAAAGTCCAAAAAAAAGAAAATTTAAACAAAAAAATAAAGTTAGTTTACATGAAATAAAACCTGGAATCGGAAATACAACCAACATCAACTCAGGTGGTCCTAAAAAATGTGTTGGTTGTGGGAAAGAACTACAGACAAATGACGATACTAAACCTGGTTTTGCTATCGATGTTAAAAATCAAGATTACTGTTTAAGATGTTTTAAAATAAAACACTATAATAGATTAGTTGAACAAGAAATAAATGACAAAGATTTCATAGATATATTAGATAATATAAATAGAACCACAGATAAAATAAGATATTATTATGTGGTTGACATATTCGATCTACCTGGAAGCCGATTAACTTGATTAGAGCAACTAATATCAAAAAAAGAAGTTGTAATTTTGGTAAATAAGATAGATTTACTACCAAAAGCGGTAAAAAAAGAGAAAATTTATAAATATGTGCGTAGTCTTTTTTCAAGTTCGCCACTTAAAGATTCAAAAATACTTCTAACTTCTTCAATAAAAAATCAATATATTTATAATTTAATTAATGAATTAAAATCTGTTGAATATGACCAATACATTATAGGAATATCAAATGCTGGAAAATCTAGTTTGATCAATGCTTGCTTAAAGGCTAACAGTCAAATACCTTCAATTGTAACTTCAAAATACGTAAACACTACATTAGATAAAATAAAAATAAACTTCACAGAATCTAATTTCATTTACGATACACCCGGTTTAGTAAAACATAATCACATAGCTATAGCAACAGCACCATCTTATTGAGATTATTTTTTCTTTCAAAAAGAAATTAAACAAGTTACATATCAGTTACTAGCTGGTCAAACTATTTTTTATGGTGGTTTAGGATGGTTTACCTTTTTAGAAGGTGAAAATATTGACAATAAAAAAAATAAAGTATTAAAGACGAATTTTCATTTTTACGTCAATAAACAGTTACCATTACATAGAACAAAAGAAGCTAATACTGATAGGTATTTTAGAAAAAATAGACACAATCTTTCACCTAGATTGAAGGATAATAGTATTAAATTTACAACAAAAGTATTTGATTTTATTGATGAAAGTTACTACGATATAAACATTTCAGGATTAGGCTGAATAAATTTCAGATCTTACAATGGTTTGAAATTATCTGTAACTGTACCAGTTACAGAATTCGGGGTTAAAATATCTCTATTACCTGCAATGATTTAATAATTAGGAAATTATATATATAATAGTAATAGATATTTTTTATGAATATGAAGAAATTCTTTTTTGGGGGTAAATACTATGAAATTAATTTTATCCATTGAACTAGGCGTGAATGCATCAAAAGTTGGTTTGGTTAATCAATACGGTGATATACAAGCTAAATTTTATGTTGAACATGATAATTCAAGATTATTAGAAAACTTATATGAAAAAATAGTACAAGGCATCGAAACAGTAGGTATCAATTACCAAGATGATATTGATAAAGTTGGCATAGCAGCAATTGGTTTTGTGGATCACATGTTAGGAATTGTAAGATATTCTGCAAACCTAGAATGAAGTAACTTTTATTTAAAAGACAAAGCTGAAGAACTTTTCAAAAAACCCATATTTGTTTTAAATGACGCTAATGCAGCTGCATTAGGAGAATTTTGAACTGGGGCTGCAAAACAACATGACTCAATTATTTTTTATACAATTGGTAGTGGTATCGGTGGTGCTGTTGTTTTAGATGGAAAATTAATTTCTGGAGCAAGAGGTTTTGCAGGAGAATTTGGTCACGGTGGTGGTGTATACCAAGATAAATACATTTGTAAATGTGGATTAACCGGATGTATTGAGCCAGTTTCTTCAGGACCAGGTATTGCTAAGTTTTTTGAAGATACCTTTAGAGAAGAACCAAATCACCCTGCTGCAATTTATTTCAAAGAAATAGAATCTTTCCAAACAAAAGATATCGTATCAACTTATGAAGAAAACAATGAGCCGGTCGCTATTTTAGAGCTACTAGAAAGAGCATTGAACCCATTAATAATGCATATGGCAACGATGGTAAATGCATTAGATCCAGAAGCAATAATAATATCTGGTGGACTTGGTAATATGGGTGATTTATTAGTAAATATTATCTATAAAAATATAAAAAAATATATTATAAAAAACTTCGCCGATGAAATCATTGTCGAAATTGGTCAATTAGGAAATGATGCAGCAGTGATTGGAACAGCTTATTATGCCTTAAATGACTGAAAAATATTTTAAGAGGAAAATTTTGTGGAAAAATTATTAGATAGAATTAACGAATTAGCAAGAATAAAAAAAGAAAGAGAATTAACTAATGAAGAATTAGAAGAAAGAGATTTCTTAAGAGAAAAGTATATTAGTTTGTTCAGAGAGGGATTATTAGAGCAATTAAAAAGTATAAAAGTTGTAAATGAAAGTGGTGAAGATATAACGCCACAAAAAATCAAGGATTTAAAGCAACAAGTTTAATAGATTGCAATACTTTATTTTTTATCATACGTTTTTAAGGCGTAAATAAAAAATAAAGTTTTTTCATTATACATAATGAAAAAACTTAAGTAAAATGAAACAGAATTTGCATCAACAATAAATAATTTGAATCTAAAATTAATTAGAAGTTTTTTTATTTCTTAATCTATATTATATGTATCTAAATATATAATTATCTTAGAAGGTAAGGTATTCGAATAATGAACAAAAACAATAAGAATTTAAATGCAATGAGAATTCTAGGTATTGAATCAATTAATAAGGCAAACTCAGGACATCCAGGTATAGTATTGGGTGCAGCTCCTATTATTTACACACTTTTCACTAAAGTGATGAATATTAATCCCTCTAATCCAAGTTGGATTAATAGAGATAGATTTGTATTAAGTGCTGGTCATGGTAGCGCATTGTTATACTCTGCGTTACATTTATCAGGTTTTAATTTATCAATAGACGATTTAAAAAATTTTAGACAGTTAAATTCTTTAACTCCAGGACATCCAGAATACGGACACACAGAGGGTGTAGACGCTACGACAGGTCCATTGGGGCAAGGTATGGCTATGGGTGTCGGAATGGCTCTTGCAGAGAGCCATTTATCAGCTAAATATAACACAGAAAAACATAAGATAGTTGATCACTATACTTACATTTTATGTGGTGATGGAGATTTACAAGAAGGGGTTACAAATGAAGCTATTTCTTTTGCTGGAAGATATAAATTAAATAAACTAATTGTTTTACACGATTCTAACGATATTCAATTAGATGCAAGAGTGGAAATTGCCCAATCAGAAAACATAGCCGATCGTTTTAAAGCAGCGGGATGACATACTTTGAAAATTGAAGATGGTGAAAATTTAGACGACATTTTGAAGGCTATCGAAATTGCAAAAAATTCTGATAAGCCAACATATATTGAAGTTAAAACAATAATTGGGATTGGTTCAACAAACAAAGGAACAACTAAGGTTCATGGTTCTCCTTTAGGACTAGATATCGTAAATGTAAAGAAATATTTCAACTGAGAAAATGATGATTTTAATGTTGATCAAGATGTCTACAACTACTATAAAACACAAGTTTACGATAGGGGAGTTGTAGCGAATGAAGAGTGGGTTAAAACTTTTGCGGAGTTCAAAAAAGAAAACCCAAAACTAGCCAGTGAATTCGAAGTTTCATTAAACAAGGATTATAAAATAGAAATAGGGGAGTTAAAATCTTTAAATAAAAAAGTCGATCAAGCAACAAGAGTATCATCTGGTGAAGTTTTAAATCTACTAAGTTCTAATATAACTTCTTTAATTGGTGGGAGCGCCGATTTAGCAGAGTCAACTAAGGCCAAGGGAGCCGATGGTAACTACGATTACAAAAATAAACTGGGTAGAAACATTATGTACGGTGTAAGAGAGTTTGCTATGGCTGCTATCAATAACGGAATAGCATTGCATGGTGGACTTCTTCCGTTTTCTTCAGGGTTTTTTGTATTTGCTGATTATTTAAAACCAGCAATAAGACTTGCATCATTGATGAAACTACAAACTTTATTTATATTCACACACGATTCAATAGCGGTAGGAGAGGATGGACCGACCCATCAACCAATTGAACAACTAGCAATGTTACGAAGTATACCAAACATAAACGTTTTTAGACCTTGTGATATGGCTGAAGTTCAAGCAAGTTATCTGCATGCGTTGGAAGATAAAACAAAACCAAGTGTAATTCTAGCAACTAGACAAAACTTGAAAGAACTTGATCACAAAAATGTTTTTGATGATGTAAAAAAAGGTGCCTATTTAATTAGTGAAGTTGATGATCCTTCTATCACACTAATCGCTTCAGGAAGTGAAGTATTAATCGCTTTAGAAGTAAAAGAAATTCTTAAAAACAAAGGATTTGAAGTAAATGTAGTTTCTATGGTTAATATGAATGCATTTTTAAAAGAAGATGTAAATTATCAAAATAAAATCATTAACAAACAAACCAAACGTTTCTCAATTGAATTAGGAACAACTTATGGCTGACATAGATTTTTAGGTGATGATGGAGTTGCCTTTGGTATCGATAATTTCGGATATTCTGCACCTTATGATGCAATCATGAATCACTTAGATTTTAACGCTAAGTCAATAGCAGAAAAAATCGTCAAGTTTATAAATCAATAAACTTATGTTATATTAATATTAAAGTAAAATTTACATAGGAAGGAATTTAAATTATGGTATGATGAGGAGTCCTTATAATAGCTATCGTTGCCGCTCTTGTTGGTGGAATTTTAGGTTTTATAATAACAAGAAAAATAATTCAAAAACAATTAAAAGATAATCCCCCAATCAATGAAAATCAAATCAGAGCAATGTATAGAAGCATGGGTCGTAAACCAACTGAAGCAGATATCAAAAAAACAATGAATGCCGTTAAAAGAGGTAAATAATTATAAGCACCAATGTGCTTTTTTTTTAAACTTTTTATGGCTGAGTTTTGTTTATTAATTCAATGCAATCATTTGAAGGGTAACAAAAAATATACTTTGCGATGATTGATACAAATTACTAAAGAATAAAACACATAAGAAAATTAATGTATTTTTAAAAAAAATAAATTAAAATAAAAGACTTTTTAGATTAATAATATGTATAATCATAAAGGTCTTATAAAAGTTAAGTAGAAGGTGAATGTTGTGATACAAATTTTTAGCGATATAGATTTTAAAAGAACAAATGCGTATCTTATTTATAATGAGGACAAAAAAGGAATTTTAATTGATACAGCTTTTCGAAAATATCGTGAAATAATCGATTTTGCTATCAACAACAATATTGAAATCACAGATATTTTCATAACACATGGACACTTTGGACACTTTTATGGAATAAATGAAATAACAGAAATATTGAATTATCCTAATGTATATATTGGTAAGGATGATTTAATGGCATTATTTGATCCAAGCAAAAACACTAGTGGTCTTTATGATGTTCTTGAAAAACCTTGAGCAGCAAAACCAATAAAAAACTTAAGAGTTATTACAGAACAATGTTCAATGATGGTAAATGGTTATAATTTACAAATTTATACTAAACCAGGACACACAATTGGTTCTATAATGTTAGATTTTGTTGATCTTAAGAGTTTATTTAATGGGGACTCATTGTTTTTAAAGTTTGATGTTTTAAATTCAAAACCTTCTGAGAAAAGTAATCAAAGCATCTTAGAAAATATTAAATGAATCTTAGAAACTTATTCTCGAGAATACTCAATATATCCGGGTCATTTTGATTGTGGATTCACGATTCGTGATGTATATGAAAAAAGTAATATAATAAAAAAAAGATATTTTAAATACATTTTTCCCAAAAAAAACAAAGAGAAATAATAGCATTCAAACAGATACTTTAAAGTATTTGTTTTTTTTTTACTTTAAGGGAGAATTATTTTTAATCACTACTATAGTACCGAAATATCTACGATACTTTATAAACATGATTTGAAAACTAATTATCAATTGAACTTAAATCTTAAAATGTATTTTATGATATTTAATAATAAAAAAAATCCTCAATGAGCGTAGTTGACGAATCACTATATTTATTTACTCAAAGAGGATTATGTAAATTTTATTTCTTTTCATTCGAAAGTGTTTGTTCTTTTTTATCTTTTTTAGATTTTAAATAAGCTGGCTCAACACCTTTGATTAAACGTTTTATATTAGGTATATGTCTTAAAATTAAAACTATTGTTGACATTGTCACAACAATGTTCATTGTTAAGAAACTTTCGAAATAGCTATGTTTATTTCAAACATATAAGTAATTGAATCAACACAAATGATTACCATTATCATAAATAGGGGTGAAAAATTCTATTCCATTTATTATGAATGAACTTCCACCAGTTATTTGTGGGACCCAAAGTAAAATCATAGAAATAATTGATGAAAATATTGATGCAACACTTACTTTTTTGGTTATTAGTAATATTAATCATCAAAGACCAAAAAACACTAATAAGATAGCTCAATTTGTAACCATCATTAAACCAAAAAAACAACTTACCGCTTTACCACCTTTGAATTTATAATAAATTGGAAAACAGTGACCTAAAACCGCAAAAAAAGATGCTACAAAGAAACTAGTCTCATTGAATGCTGGAGACGGTATGTAAGAAAATAGCATTGCAATAATTGCTGTGAATAGTATTTTAAAAGCATCTAAAAAAACAATTACAACTCCTCATGCTTTACCCAATATCCTACTAGCGTTAGTGGCACCAGCATTTTTACTTCCTTCTTGCCTTATGTCTTTTTTGGTTTTAATTTTAACAACAGTAATTGAAAATGAGAAACTACCAACAAAATAACCAATTATTGATGCTAAAATCGTACCTATCACAAACATAAATTAACACTCCTATACTTTTATTTTGAACTATTAATTATGATACTACAAAAGGGTGGTTATGTATATTAAAATAAGATAAAATAAATGTGATTTACCAAAAAATCATAAGAAGGAATAAAAAATGAATTTATACAACAAAATAGATTTAAAAAAAATAATTTTTAATTTATACAAAAAAGATGTTCATTCATTAATAGAATCTAAAGATTACAAACTTAGCGAGAAAGACGTATCTGAAATAATTGTTTTAGCTAAAACCGATAACTTGAAAACTCTTTACGAGGGATTAAATAATGTTTTCGAAAAAAACTTGACCGACGATAAGTTTGAGTTGAGCTTGATGTTGACTTTATTTTTACAAAGGTATCATTATTTCTTTGTTACAGAAAATGAGTGAAAGAAATATTCTATTGGGATAGAAATGACAATGGAAATAAATCCTGGTACATTTTTCTTGGAATACGTTGCTCCTTTCTTTGAAACTCAAATCAAAAATTATACATATAATTATTTGAACTTAATCGAATCTTTTAATATATTGAAATGAAATAAAAAATTTGGACAAGATTTAATAAATATAATCAATGATATTAATAATAAGGATGACTTCGTTGAAGGATTGGCAAGTTCAGAAAACTTAGTAAAATTCTTGCAAGATACAAAGAATATTTACGCATCACTTGAAGCTGTTGGTATTGAAAGTGAAAAAAAGGAATTTTTAGCTCACACAAACGAAATCAAAATAGTATTTCAATCAATGAATCATATTATAAACGAAATATTGCTAAGCATTGTTAAAGTAGAATAGGGGAATTATATGTTTGAAAAATATAATGATATGTCATTAGACGATCTTAATAACTCGTTGGAAAAGCAAAAGCAAAAGCAAGAAGTTTTAACTAAAGAAGAAAATTTTTACGAAAAAAAAGCAAGAAAGAATTTATACTTTTGGTTTATATTACCAGTCTTTGGTTTATTTGCTTATTATTTTCATCTAACAAGAAGGAAATCTAAACCAGAAATATTCGAAAAGCTACACGAAATAAAAAATAATTTAGGATTTGTTGAGTTAGAAATGATGATAATAAAAACTAAAATAGAAAATTATAAAGAAAAATAATAATCAGGAGGTTTTAATGGTTAATTCATTTTTTTACAATAACTTATCTAGAATAATGATCAATTTACAAGAAAGTATGGCATTAGTTTGTGACTTTGAAAATTGATCTAATTACGAAGAGGAACTAGTATCAAACCTTAAAAAGTGGGCAAAAAAATATGAATTAAACACAACCTTATTGGTACCAGTAACCAGCGAAATCAATACTGGACTATGAAACTACGAAAATATTAAAAAACTAGCAGATAAAAAGAATATCACTAACGTTATATTTTATGTTCTTAATGATTTTACAACCAACGATAATCAAGAGTATCTGCATTCAAATCTTTATGAATTTCTAAATATAAAAAAAATAATTGTTGTTGATAATTTTAAAATAAAAAATAAGATAGTTTTTTCAAGTGAGTTCTTTAAAAAATTCTGGAATAATAATTGTTTTCTTATCGAAGAAACTATTGATGAGCAAAAAAACTCCTTAAGAAAAATCCTATTAGAAGCCGATTTCAAAAAATTTAAAGAAAAAACGGGTCTTTATTACAAAATATCTGGGAAAGTCTCTGAGGGTAAAAAAATGGGTAGAAACCTTGGGTTTCCAACAATAAATTTATTAACCCCTGAGCCAATCTTATTATCAGAAGGAGTTTACGATTGTGATGTGCATATAAAGCATCTTGCAAAAAACTATAAAGGTGCTGGTTGTTACTGAATAAATGAGTTAAATCAAAAAGTATTAGAAATAAACATTTTAGATTTTGATAAGGATATCTATGGCTGAGAAGTTGAAATAACACCAATTTGCAAACTTCGTAATAATAAAAAGGTTAATACAATAGAAGAATTAAAGGAACTTTTAAAACAAGATGTTGAAAAAGTTAGACAAAGAGAAATAAACATTTCTTAAGGAGATAAAAATGGAAAAACAAAAATTTTATTTAGGTAGTCATGTAGGTATGAATTCAAAGAATAAATATCTTATTGGAAGTGTTTTAGAAGCGTTGAGTAACAACGCTAATACACTAATGTTTTTTACTGGTGCACCGCAAAATACCATTAGAACAGCAGTAGAAAAATTAAATATAAGCGAATTTAAAAAGCTTTTGGAAGAAAATAACATAGATATTGAAAAAGTAGTATGTCATGGACCTTATACCATCAATCTTGCTAATTCCGTTAAACAAGAGACATTTGATTTAGGAGTTAGATTATTAAAAGAGGAATTGATTAGATTAGAACAAATAGGAGTTAAACTTTTAGTGTTACATCCAGGGGCGGCAGTTGGCGCCCCTAAAAACAAGGCTCTTGATAGCTTAATTTTAGGTTTAGATAAAGTTTATGATGAGTTACCAAATATAGAAGTAAAGGTGGCTCTAGAGACAATGAGTGGCAAAGGTACAGAAATATGTACTAACTTTGAAGATTTGAAGTATGTATTAGATAATGTGAAACATAAAGAAAAAATAGGGGTCTGTTTTGATACTTGCCATATGCATGATTCTGGTTATGATATTAAAAATAACTTTGATCAAGTTGTTAAAAAATTTGACCAAATGATTGGTTTAAACAAACTATTGGTAATACACTTAAACGATTCAAAAAATCCAATTGGAGCACACAAAGACCGTCATCAAAACATTGGCTATGGACATATAGGTTTTGAAGCATTAGCAAGTATTGTGCATAATCCACTTTTTAAAGATATTCCAATAATTTTAGAAACACCTTGAATTGATGGCAAGTACAGTCCATACAAAGATGAAATAGAACTATTGAAACAAAATACATTTGAGAAAAGATTTGACATTGAGATTTAGCAAATCTTTTTTTTATTTTTTTTATTTAAAAAAAGCAAAATATTATACAACTGTAATAACGAAAAAAAATACTATTTTAGAAAAAAACTCAAAAAAATGTTATTATTATCTTGGTCAAAATTTGTAAAATTAAACGGTATTTAGTTTTATTTTTTTTGTCTCTTTTATAGAAAGGTAACATTTATGGATTATCATTATGCATTAAAATTCTTTTTTAGTGAATTTCTAGGAACATTTGTTCTTATATTCTTAGGAAATGGTGCAGTAGCTTGCTACGACCTAAAAGCTACAAAAGGTACTCAAAGACCAGTAGGTGGACTAAGTTGACTTGGTGTTGGTATTGGTTATGGACTTGCTGTATTCATAGGGGTAATTGGTTCAGGTTTTTCAAACCATCAATTAAACCCAGCAGCAACACTTTTAGATATAATATTGCAAATTGGAGGTAAAGGAAATACATTTGAACATGGTTATTGACTAGTACCAGTTGCATTGCTTGCACAGTTTGTTGGAGCAATGGCATCACAATTAGTATTAGATGGTTTATTTTATATTAGTTTTAAAGAAACTGATGACTCAAGCAAAATTTTTGCAATGCACGCAACAACAAGAATCAAAAGCGATAAAGTTTCAGTAAAAGGACAATTTTTAATAGCTTTTTGTGTAGAAACAGTATGTACTTTTATTCTATTGATAGGATTAAAGGGTGCAGATTTATATTTCGCAGCCGGAAAAGGGACATTCGATTTAACTGAAAGTTCTAAAAACTTCATTTTTGGAATCACAGCAGGACTTTTAGTTATGACTTTAGTTATTGGAGCTGGTGGAATTACTGGTCCAGCTTTAAATCCTACTCGTGATCTAGCCCCTAGAATTATTTACACAATTCTACCTCTACCAAATAAATCAATGAAATCTGCAGAATGAAACTATGCATGAGTTCCAATCGTAGGACCTTTACTAGGTGCTACATTGGCAGCAGGTGTATTCTTAGGATTACAATCAATATAAAAAAATTATTGAGACACTTTATATAAAAAATTACGACTGTTGTCATAATATTTATATAAAGTGTTTTTTTGTTGCACATTTTTTTATAAGTGTGTAATTTTATAAGTTAAGTTTATGGGTCATAAAATGAAAAGGACATCAAAATTAGTTACTAGTTTAGCGATTGTTTTAATGATCGTTTCTTCAGTTCAGTCTTACTATTTAAAAAACCAAAAACAAATTTGTTTAATGTCAAATTTGAAGAAAAATCAAAAAAAATAACCATGGTGAATCAACTAAAGTAAGTGTTTGACTGTAAGAAAACTTTCAATGACATCAAATAAAGAGGAAGATAGTTTGTTTGAAATAGAAACTTTTATAATAGATGGAAATAACGAGAAAAATACTTAAAATAATTTACTTAATTAAAAATTATTTATAAAATATATTTTTTTATATAATATTCTCATAAATTATTTTATTATTAGTATAGAAATGAGTGATTTTATTGTTTTTTAATGCATATTTAATAAAAATCCTAACTTTTGGATCGATATTAGTGTTAGAAATTTTGCAAGCAGCTACAACTATAATGGAATTACCTGATTATCTAATACCTTTATTACTAGTAATTATTTTATTCAATAATAATAAAATAAGACAATTCGAAATATTTAATAATATATTTGAAAAATGAGTTATTTCTGACTTTAGGTCGGTATTAGGACTAATAACCAAATATCACAAATATTAACATATGAAAATTTTTTTTACTTTTTTAAAAGTAAACTTATAGTATTCAAGGAGGCCGTTATGGTTATATTTTCATGATTATTAGCAATATTTCTCTCTTTATTTTTATGAACTTCACTATCATTATTTCCGAAATTTTATAAAAATAAAAAAACTTACACATCAATAAGACTTATATTAATAGTATTTTTACTATTTGTTCAACTCCAAAGAACATGATATTTACATTTAAGAGTTAATGGTTGAGGTAACCCTGCAGACTACTTCTTATTGTATTTCTGTTCATTATCAGCATGAGCTGCAATTGTGATTTTGATCTATCCAAATAAAAGAACTCTAAATTGCTTTTTCCCATATATGATAATGGGTCCTGTTGTGACATTTATTTTTCCAACAGAAAAACCAGTTTTGTGAGATATAAACTTTTTCACTTTCTACTTATCTCATGCTTGTACTCTATTTACTGCAATGTATATTTATTTATATGGTTATACAGACTATAAACTTTCAAAAGATTCAATAGTTTGAAGCGCAGTTACAGGTTTTATAGTGGTATTTGGTGTTGAAGTATATAATCTTTACTTTGATCAAAATTTCATAATTGGTGATGTTGCTGGTGCATTTAATATCACTCATCTAAAAAGACCTTTACAATTATTGATAACATTTGTTGGGGGTGTCCCATTTGTATTTATTGGATTGAGCTTTACCTACTTTTTCAAACCAATTTATATAAAAGAAGGTACCAAAGTTCATAATACTTGGTGAGAGAATTTTTTAATCAAAGTAAAAGAAAAAAGAGAGTTAAAATTGTCTAAAAAGTAATTTATATTACTTTTTTTTATTATGATTAAGTTATGCGAGTAAAATAATATTCGAGAAAATAAAGGAGATTTATAATGCAAACAGCTTCATTATCGTTATTGATAGTACTAATAGTATTGGTTTTAGTTTTGATTTTCATATTTGTTTTTAAAAAATCAGTAAAAAGCACTGATGGTGTTAGAAAAACTGACCTAGAAAATTTAAAACTAGAGTTTGACAAAACTAACTCTGAGAGTTCTAGTGAGTTGAAAGTAATGTTATTAGAAAATATGAATAAACAACAAGAAAGTTTATACAATGTTCAAAATAATTTTAGAGAAATCATTGCAGAAAAAACCAGAGAAACACAAGATAAACTAGTAAACGCAAACGAAATTGTTAGGTCAATGATATCTAAGGTGGCAGAACAATCGCTACCAATAGCAGAAGTAAAAGAAAAAGTTAATAAATTAGACAATCTATTAAGTCAGAATAATAAGGCGGGTAGTTCAGGGGAGTATTTACTAGAAAGAATATTTTCTAACTTAACAGGTTTTATCAAAAATCACAATTTGATCTATGAAAGACAATATACAATGAAAAAACTTAATGAAGGTAAAAAACTGATAGTCGATCTTTTCATTAAAGGTGATGACTCAAAATTTGTTAATATACCGATTGATTCTAAGTTTCCTTTCAATGCATATACAGCGCTTCTAAATGCAGAAGTCGATTCAAATAACTATAAAGACTTAGTTAAACAGTTTGAAAAAGATGTTAATGCAAGAGTCAAAGAAACATCAAAATATGTTAGTAGCGAAGATAACACTGTATATGCCATAATGTTTGTCCCAAGTGAGGGAATATTCTCTTACATAAATGCTAATACAGATATAATAGACAATGCATACAAGAAAAAAGTAATAATAGCAGGTCCAAGTACATTGATGGCGATTCTTCAGTCGGTTGACAAGTATATGTCATTATTCGATGATATTAGTAAATTCGATAAAAAGGTAGAAGTTCTTATTAAAACAATGAAATATATAGAAAATTATGACGCCAAAATGGAAGAGTTATTCTCAAATATTGTTAAACTTTCGAAAAGCTATGAAGAAGTAAAAGTAAAGGAAACATCTTTGAAAAATATATATAAAAAATTATTAAATGAAAGCAACATTGAAGAAATTAGTGAAATTAAATTATAAGATTACTAAATTACTTTTATGATAAAATCATTCTAAATAAGAATAGGTGAAAAAATGAAAAAAATTCTATCTCTAATTGCATCAGTTGGTCTTGTTACAACTCCAATCACTTCTATGGTAATCTCATGCAACACATCTACATCAAATAAAAAATTCAATAGCATCTCGGATATTGGAAAGCTTTGAAATACAAATAATTTCAAAACTATATCTTTATCAGAATTTTATGTAAAATCAAAAGTTGAGGAAAGTTTTCAAAATGAAAATAATTGAAAAGATAAATTAAAACTATCTTTATCTAAACTAGTTGCATATCGATTTAGTGCAACAGATGGTGATGAAAGTAGTCAAGAAAAGGCATATACCGAGTTCAATAAGGAAGATGTTAAAGTCTACTTTGATAATCCACAAAAAAATAAAGAAGCTGAAGAAATCAATATTGATAATTTAAAAGACTATTTAGAATATACTGGTTTATCAAGTAATGAACCTGTAATGGCTACATTCTATTTAAAAAGTGACAACTTGGGAATTATCGATTTCAATGTTACAAATAAACATACAATTTATTTAAATTCAAAGTCAAGCGCTGATGATAATTACACATATGTAATCGGTTGAAATGAAAATTTAAAATTATTAAAAAATTGAAATAACAATATGAAAGCATCAACAGATCAAGAAACTACTAATAATCCAACATTTTATTTAGACGAAAATGTCAAGGGTGAACTAACAGAGTTAGATTTGAAAGTAGAAATTTTAAAAGCTTTAAACAAGAATCTTAATCATACCTTATTCATAAATAGTCTAATAAAAAAAGACACAAGAAAATCCTCAACAGATGAATCTAAAACAGAAGAGTATAAAAACTTTAGCTCTGAAATGTTAATAAACTATTTAATTGGATACAAGGAAAAAATCGGGGATAATATTCAAACAACCTCAGTTTCACAATTAGATGCTAAAAAAAGTTTTGATGCAACCATCTTTGGTCAAAAATTTACTATAAAATGTATCAAAGGTATAATAATAGTAAAATAATAGTAAAATAAAATAACTTCATAAACAAAATGGACTTTTTCAAGGTCTTTTTTTTGTTATAATATAAACAATTATTGAGTGAGGTAAATATAATGGCTCTTAGTGTTAGTTTTTTGAAAAAAAGAAGAAGAATGTCTATTCAAATGATTTATAGAGCGCTTATTCTCGATGAAAATATTGATAGAGTAAAGCAAGACGTTCTTGATGGATTTCAATTACAAAATATTGATGATAAAACTAGTGAGTATTTGTTAAATAACTTAGATTATTGTGAGAAAGCTTATTTCATCATCAAACCTTTCATTGGTAAAACATGAAGTTGAGATAGATTACCTAAAATGATTCAGGCTATATTATTAAATGGTGTCTACGAAATAAGCGAAACAGATATTCCTAAACCTGTTATTATCAACGAATCAATTGAGTTAGTAAGAGAATTTTTACCAAACTGAAACCCAACATTCATCAATGCAGTTTTAGATCAAATAAATCCTATTAAGGAAGGTTAATATTGTGGAATTAAAAAACTATGATACTTTAATCTCAGAAGCACAAAAACTTTTTCTTGAAGTTAAAGAAAAAATACGGGTTTTTTTTATGATTGATTTCAAGAACTATATCTATAAAACAAAATTAGAAAAGTTTGATAATGTAGAAAAAAGTTTTTTGAATAAAGGCTTTTCTGAGTTTGTAGCTGTTCATTATTTAAAGAAAATAATTGAAAAAAACTTTACAGAAAACAATTACAAATATTTAACTAATTATAATTCTAAAGCAACAAAAAAAATTGAGAATAAAGAGTATGATAATATTCTTATAATTGGAGCCAATAATGTAACAAAAGAAAATAAAAAAATGGTTGACCTCGTAAATAAAATAGCAAAACATACAAATAAGAATTTAAGTATAAAAAATATGAATTGATACAATAAGGTTTACTTTCATAAATTCATATTTCATCACTCGATGTTGAATTACTTGCAAACAGACCTATTAAATGATTTTGCAAATTACGATGTTTCATTATTTAACAATATTACAAATTACAAATTTAAAAATACAAGTTTAAACTTTGAAAACGATTGAAAAAACTACTTAAATTCTCATATAATACCCGAATTTAAAATTTTTATGAATACATACATAGAAGTCGATAGTGATTCTTTAGAGAAAAAAATAAAAATGAGTGAGGATGCAATTACTGAAAACACACTAGTTATTTTTTACAATAATGTTAAAATGAATTCACTTTATAAATCTTTGTATTTGAATAATATAAGTACGTTTTTAAAATTGTTAAAAAATAATACACCCGTAATCTCAATAAGAAATACTAGTTTATTCAACTTAATTAAAACTTTAGAAATATATAATTTTGAAAATCTAGAAGATTTGAAAAAGTTGTTATGTCAAGATAACGTTTCAGAGCCAATAAAGCCAACTGATATCTTAAATAATTATTGAGAAGAAATTTTAAAAGATCAAACACTATTAGAAGAAACTTTAAAAGATGATGATAATTTTTCTGCACAAGAAAAAAGTATGTGAGAAGATAGTGATCTTTTGAAAACTGTTGACATCAATGAACCTCACGAATTTAATATTTTTAAAAACAAAAACACCTTACTAATTGATAAATTATTAAGCGATAATAATTATAGTGATATAGATTCATTCAAGTTTGACTCCAACAAATTGAAGGAAAGTTTGAATCGATATATTGATCTATTTAAGGAATTATGAAAAAGTAATACTAATGTGAGTTTGAATAACACAGAAAATAAATGAAACCATTCATCATTAGATGGTATCACATTGAAAGAATTGCATGTCTTAGTCAACAATTCTTGCGAACGCATTTTAGAAATAATTAAGACAAATAACTTAGACCTTAATTCCTATCACTATTATTATCAGTTATACATGAAAGTCATAACGACAACGAAGGAAATCAAATTAATTTTAGAAAACTATAATTAGAGGTATACATTTTGGAAACAAAAGTTTTAAAAATTAAAGATTTGAATGAAAACTTAAAATTTTTTATAGAGTCATCAAATAATTTTAAAAATATCAATATAAAAGGTGAAATTGCAAACCTTACTTATAACAAATCAGGTCATATATACTTTTCTTTGAAAGATAATGAAGCGAAAATAGATTGTGCTATTTGAAAAAGTAATGCACAAAAGTTTATCAACTTAAATCCACAAGAAGGTACGGAAGTTATCGCATCAGGATCACTTAGTTTTTATAAACCAACAGGAAAATTAACATTTACAATTGTGAATGTTAAGCTCGATGGTATAGGTGAGTTATCGATAATTTATGATAAACGATATAATGAGTTGAAACAAAAGGGTTGATTTGATAATGAAATCAAAAAAAATATTCCTAAAATTCCAAAAAATATCGGTATTGTTACAGCTGCATCGGGAGATGCAGTAAGGGATCTTATAACAACAGCTAAAAGAAGATATCCACCAGTAAATATTTATTTATTCCCAGCATCAGTACAAGGAGAAATTGCAGCTAATGATATCGCTAATAAAATAATGAAGGCTAATAGATTTCATAAAAAATTAGATTTACTGATTGTTGGTCGAGGTGGAGGAAGTTATGAAGATTTATGAACATTTAACGAAATGGCAGTATTGGAAGCAATTTATAAATCTAATATTCCCATTATTTCTGCTGTAGGACACGAACCTGATGTAACATTGGCCGATTATGTTGCTGATTTGAGAGTTTCAACACCAACAGCCGCAGGGGAAAGAGCTACGCCTGAGAAAACTAACTTGATCCAAGCTTTAAATAATAAACTAAAAGAGTTGGGTAATGTGTTATCAAATAAAATAAATATTGAAAAAAATAAAATATTAAATTTTGAGAACGAACAAAAGAAAGTTTTGATAAATAAAATTTTATTCATGGATAAAGAATTATCTCACTTGGATAACTATTTGAATGAAAGTTTAATTAGAAAATTCCAAATGGCAAAAACAAGTTTAAATAACCACATCAACAATGTAAGATTCCTATTCAAACATAATTTTGATAAAACAAAAAATTATTTAATTGCAACCAATGAAGGATGAAACAAAAAATTATTAGAAAACTATAATGTATTGAAAAATAGTATTTTCCAATTAGATGAAAAGTTAGATTTATTAAACCCTCTAAAACCTTTAGAACACGGTTTTGCAATTTTAAAACAAGATGAAAAGATAATAAAATCAGTCACAAGTATCAACAAACAAAATAACATAGAAGCTATTCTGATTGACGGTAAAATCAATTTGAAAGTAGAAAATTAAAGGAGAATTAAAGAATGTCAAATAAAAGTTTTAATGAAATGTTAGAAAATATTAAGTTAATATCTAATAAATTAAACGACCCAAATACATCAATGGAGGAGTCAATTAATTTATTTAAAGAAGGTAAGGAGATCATATCTCAAGCAAAAACTCAACTAGAAACTTTAGAAGGTGAAATAAAAAAAGTTCTAGATAATGATGAGTTAGAAGATTTTAATTAAGACCTTTTTAGGTCTTTTTATGTTTAAATATAGAGAGGGGGGTTGATGTTTATGAACTGAAAGGAAATCAATAATTACAATGATCTATCAGGTTGTGAAAGTACTGATACTCTTGCTTCCTTGGCTGAGGAAATAAGGAATTATCTTATTAATTTTACAAACTTGAATGGTGGTCATATCGGAAGTAATCTTGGTGTAGTAGAACTAACTATTGCCTTACTTTCGAGGTATAGTCCAGAAAAATATATTTATCTTTTTGACACAGGACATCAATCTCATGTTTATAAGCTTCTTACAGATAGAAAAGAAACATTTGAAACTATAAATAAATTTAATGGTATTTCTAACTTTCAAGAGATTTCAGAAAGTGATTTTGATTATATATCAACAGGTCATAGCGGAACAGCAATTGGATATGCTATGGGATATAGCGTTGGGCAATCAGAAAAAAAAGTTATATCTATTGTTGGAGATGCTGCATTTTACGGTTCATATACCAATGCAGGGTTGTTAAACTTGATTAAAAGTGAAAATAAAACTATAACTATTGTTAATGATAATAATGAAGCAATTGGTAGAAACTCCATCAAAATAAAGAACTTAAGATCATATGTAGAAGGAATTGGATTCAACTATGTATATTGTGATGATGGTCATGACTTTTCCAAATTATTTGATGCTTTCAATGAATGTGAAAAATACAACAATCATGTAATCATACATGTGATAACTAAAAAAGGATTTAAATATAATGGTGAAAAGGAATTAACATTCAATCACACAATAGAAGAAAATAAAAATAATACATTTCAAAAAAAAATACCTGAACTTATTGAAAGTTGTTTTAACAAAAACTCCTACTTGATTTGTCCTGCAATGATTAATGCCAGTGGCTTCACAAAACTATGGGAAAATTATCCTAAAAACGTCATAGATTGTGGTATAAACGAAGAACTAACAGCACTAGTTGCAAGCTCGTTGGCTAATTTGGGTAAAACGGTTTTTATATCAGTGTACTCAACATTTTTCCAAAGAATGTTTGATCAGTTAACACACGATATTTTTAGAAATAACTTAAATATTATTTTTCTAATAGACCGAGCAGGTATAAATTATACAACAGGTATAAGTCATCACGGAATTTATGACGTTAGTTTAATCCAAAATTTCAATGACACAATTATTTATTGTCCAGCTACTTCAAGCGATATTTCAAATATAAAAAATTTAATTGTTAATAACAAAAAACAATTATTCATAAGATATGAAAAAGCAGAAGTGATAAATTTAAATTATAATGAAAATCAAAATGATCAAGGATGAGTGGAAGTTATTTACAATAAAAATAACTCATCAACTATAATTACATACGGTGTGATCTTAAAAGAGTTTTACGACATCATAACCAATAACAACTATCCTATAAATTTAATAAATGCCAGATTTATAAACCCCATAGATGAAAAATTATTGGAAAAACATAAAGAAAATAAAATTTATGTATACGAACAAGTTATAAATAAAAATAATTTATTTACAAACATAGATTTATTTTATAAAAAGAAAGATAATATATATAGTTATGCTTTAAATAGAAATGATATTCATCACGGTTCTAAAAAAGATTTGCTAAGTTATTTGAAAATGGATTCAGAAGATATAGTGAATATAATTTTAAAAAACAATTAGTACAATAGGAGGTAAATTATGAATGATACAGATAAAGAGTTCTGACTTAAAAAAATAGCAGAAGAAGAACTTTTAAATAATTTATTAGACTCAAAATCTGAAAAAAAATTAGAAAGCTTTCTTGAAAATTTAAATCAAATAAAAGAAATACTACATATAAAAGAAAAGAATGATAAAAAAATATTTCAAGAATACAATAATAAAATTGTCATACCAACAGGTAGTGAAGAAACATTAATTGAAGAGTTAAATATTTTTAACAAAAACATGTATGATGATTTTCCAGAACACTATAATTTAGATTTTCCAGAAAAAATAAAAGAACTAAAAAAGGAGTTCACTAAACCTAAACCAATTAAAAAAAATATTTTTAATTTATCTCAACCATATATACAGGAAACCACTAAAGAACTAAATTCTGATGATATGAAAACAATTTTATCTCCACAAAGTATTATAGACCAAGAAGAATCAGATAATAAAAATGAAACTTTATCCGATGAAGTTAAAGAAATTTATTTGAACTCAGAAGAAGAAAAACAAGAGTGTTTAAATGAAATAGCAAATAATTTAAACAAAGGTAATTATAATAAACTTAAATTAAATAGAAGAATGTCTTTAACATGCAATAGATATATGAAAAAATTAAATAAAATTAAACAAGGCTTTATTGATACATATGGTTCAGAAATATTTAAGAAAATTAGAGGGTGAATAATTGAAGAAAATATTCTTTACCACAATGCTGACAAAGAAAAAAAACTTGAGGCATTGAATTTAAAGAAAGAAAAGATAAATGCAAAAAGAAAAAGATTTAAATAGGAGGTGAAAGGATGAAAGAAAGGTTGGACCAAATTTTATTAGACTTAAAACTAGTTGAGACTCGCAGCAAAGCAAGAGGTTTAATAATGGATGGAAAGGTTATTGTCAATAATGAAAAAATAACTAAACCAGGAACATTATTTGATCGTGAAAAAATAAAGCTAAACTTAGTAAATGAGGATAACCAATTTGTAAGTAGGGCTGGAGCTAAATTATCAAAGGCTTTAGACTTATGAAAATTAGATATAACAAACAAAGTTTGTTTAGATATTGGTAGCTCTACTGGTGGCTTTACAGATTGCTGTTTACAGTACGGAGCAAATCATGTATTTGCTGTGGACGTTGGTACAAATCAATTAGATTATAGGTTACGAACCGATAAAAGGGTAACTTCTATGGAAAAAACTAATTTTAGGAATGTAACAAGAAAACATTTCAATAGAAACATTGATTTTTTTTGTTGTGATGTGAGTTTTATATCCTTAGATAAAATATTAAAACCTTTAAAAGATATAGTTGACGATAATACTTTTGGTGTACTTTTAATAAAACCTCAGTTTGAATTAGACAAAGAAGATGTTAAAAAAGGAAAAATCAACTCTAAGATGGATCATAAAAAAGCGATAAGTAGGGTAGTTGATTATTGTAATGCTAATAATTTCAGAGTAAACGGAATTGATTTTTCCCCTATTTTAGGAAATAAAAAGAAAAATATTGAATACATTTGTTACATCGAAAAACTAAGTAATGTTAGTCATGAACAACCTACAATAAATAACATATTAGATATAGTTGAAACTGCTTGAAAATATTTTGAGGTTAACAATGAATAAAGTTATTTTCTTATTAGATATGGATGCTTTTTTTGCAAGTTGTCATATGGTTAAGGACCCGAGTTTAAAAAATAAAAATGTTGTTGTGGCATCAACCAATAGAAGAGCAATAATTACAACTGCAAGTTATAATGCAAGAAAGTTTGGAATCTCAGCAGGAACACCAGTGTTTAAAGCTAAAGAATTATGTCCGGACTTATATATTGCTGAAAGTGATTTTAATCTTTATATACAATACTCTCATAGGGTTTTTGATATAATATACGAACACTTTACAAAAAATTTTGAAGTAGCTTCAATCGACGAATGCTATATAGATGTGACTAATATTTGAAAAAAACATGGCACAGTAAAGAGAACAGCTCAAGCGATTTTAAATAAAATATTCGAAGAAACAGGTTTAACTTGTTCAATTGGAATTAGTACAAATAAATTTTTAGCAAAGACTGCAGTTGATTTCAATAAACCTTTTGGAATTTCGTTCTTATTAGAAAAAGATATACCAGAAAAATTATGACCATTACCAATAAAAGAAATGCATATGGTTGGAGAAGCTACTGAAAAAATTATGAAGAGCTTAGATATTAATACTATTGGAGATTTAGCGAAAGCTGATGTCAATGCTGTAATATCTTCCATCGGAAAACGTGGCTATGTTTTATGAAATTGAGCGAATGGTATAGGTGATGATTCAGTAACTAGAGAGTCTAGTGAGTTGAAATCTATTGGAAACGAGATGACACTTCATTTTACAACAACCAACAAAGATGAAATTGAAGAAATAATATACGAATTATCACTAAAAGTTAGTGAAAGAGCAAAGAAAAGATATTTGGTTGGTAAAACTATTGCTATAGTTGTAAAATTTTTAAGTGATAGTCATGGCGAATACAACAAGAAGGAAAGAAAGAAACACTTAATAAGACAAGAAACTATCACCGATCCAACAAATGATGTCGAAGTTATTTATTCAGTTGCGAAAGAATGTCTTTATGATATTTGAGAAGGTGATCCACTCTTGTTATTAGGAGTTCGATTAACCAAGTTATCAAATAAGATAGAAGAGAAGAAACAAATAACCTTCGATGAAATTGATTTAAACGATACTGCTAATTTAAATTTTATTGAAAGAATAATTTATGATTTAAATATCAAGTTTGGTAAAGAATTTATCTTCACTGGTAATAAATTATTGATGTATAATGAAAAAAATCGAAGTCAAAGTAAATATTTAAAAAATGATGATGTACATTTATCAAACAAACAAATAATGGATAAATGAAAAGGTGAATAACATGTCACAAGTAGATATTAAATTAGATGATATCATTTTAGAATTGAGATCAATTCATAGGCAACTTAATCAAATATTTTTTGAAGGAAAGCTGCATTCTGTTCAAATCAATATAGAAAATAACATTAGACGTAGAAAAGTTTTAACCCAAGGTACTTTCGAACCAAATGATAATTGAAGTTCAAAAGAGAGTCAAATCACAATATGAACATCTTCATTAGACGGTGATTATTATAATATAATAGCCATCTTGCTACACGAAATGGTACATCAATTCAATTACGAAAACGGAATAAAAGATGTTGAAAACAATCAGAGACATAATAAAAAATTTAGAGATGCGGCATTAAGAGTGGAACTTTCGTTACCTAAAACTGTGAGAGGTGATGGTACAAATTCTAAAAAAGGTTTCATGTTTACAGAACCTAGTGAAAGTTTAAAAAAAATAATAGACGAAAAACTAGATTTTAATAAATCTGTATTTAGTCTTAAACATAACTATGCAATAAATAGAGCACAAAAGGGGTATAGTAGTAGAAATACTTACACTTGCTTAGGTTGCAACTTAAAGATAAGTAGTTCAAAAGAACTAAATTTAAAATGTTTAGATTGTGATTTAACTCTTACCATCAAATAAAGTGTATATTTAAATATACACTTTATTTGATGTATTTGGTTTATTCGGATAATATAATTATAAGTTACTTTTTTTGACCCCCTATTGTTTTGAGTTTAAAAAAAATGGTAAAATTAGTATATTAAAGTCTACTTTAAGACTACTGGAGGTAAGCACATGTCAGGTTTCGCACCAAAATTTTGTCCCACACATTTAAAAATTCACGTATGTGAGCTACAAAATGTAACTAAAAAGGTTTCTAATATTGAGAATGATTTAGGAGCTAAGGTAAGAAGGTTGCACGGGATACAAACAGAAGAAGAAAGACTTAAAGAAGAAGCAAAGCGAAAGCCACAAAAAGGTACTCTGGGAGATATTTTAGCCAGAGCTAAAGAAAAAATAAAAAAAGAAAAGGAAGAGTACACTAAAAAAACTGGGATTGATAGTGATACCGACTCTAAACCAGTTACTCAAGAAGAAATATCTGACAGAATGGCATCACTGAGAAGAAAAATGTTAGGAGGGGAAGATATTATCAAAACTGATAACTCCCCTATCGTTGAGCCTATAACAACAAAGAAAAATAAAAGTTCTTCACCCAAAAAACAAAAAAAATCTACACCTCCTATTAAAGAAGAAAAGTTAGAAGAATCAAACAAAAGTAAAAAATTATTCACAGAAGAAGAAACACAAGAGTTAATTCAAAACGCTGTTAAAGAAGCTTTAAAAAAAGTTGGGTATTTGAATGATACTAAACTAAAGACAGTTAAGACAACTTCTAGTAATACAAAAAAAACAACCAAACCACAAAATGTAAAAGAAAAAATAACAAATAATAATAGTAAAACAAAAAGTAAAAAATTATAGACTAACTCATTAAGATTTCGTCTATAATTTTTTTTATTTGTTTATGAAATTGTGAAATATTATAATTATTTTTAATAACATAATCGAACTCACAATTTTTTAATTGTTCTTTTTGATACTTAGTTATTTTTTTAAACTCATTCATTCCCCTTTTATCTCGCTTCAAAGTATCAGAAAAACGTTTAGTTCATTTTTTCTTTAATAGTATTTTCTTATCAAACTTCATATCAATACCATTGATCATAGCAGCTTCAACAACTATCATATCTTTATCCATATTATTAGAAACTATTGTTTTTATTTTATTTGAAATAAGCGGTCACATGAGAGATGTAAATTGGTTATTTAAAAATGTGTTATTAAATACAATATTTCTCAATATACTTTTATCAATTATATTATCCTTTATTGCTTCTGATACATTATTTTCAATAAATCTCACAACATCTTTGTGATATAAAAATTCTCTTGCTATTTCATCAGCTTCGATGACTAAAACATTTTTCATAGTTTTAACATATTTTAATAAAGTTGTTTTACCACTACCAATAAAACCACTTACTCCTACCAGTTTCAAAATAAACCCTCCACAAAAAAATCTAATTTACATTAGATTAGATTAATTATATATTATTTTATTGGCATAATTAGATAGCTTTGTTTTGATAGGAGACATTAATTGAAGAACTTCTAGACAAGTATCTCGATAATCTTCATAGTCTTCAGCTTGCTTTGCTTCATCAAGTCTTCTAAGATAATTAGCTTCTTTTTGTATATGTCTGAAATGAGTTGTCAATCTTTCTTTGATGCAATATCCAACCTTTGCAAGTAATGCTTCTTTTCTAAATGCGATTGCAAATATTTGCTCTACAACACTTTCAGCAACTAAAATATTTCATGTTTCAATTGCAACTCAATAATCATTAATTAGTTCTGTTAAATCATCAAGATACCTTCCAAAAATATTTAAATCTTTTCTTTTGGTTAAATTTTCAATCATTTTTACAAATCTTTGATCAGTATGTGTTAAATCTTGAAAATTCTCTTTGATCTCCTCAAAAATAAAGTTTCAGTTTTGTGAGTCTTTAGTTTTAACAATAAAATCATATTTATTCTTATTTTTTGTATAAAGACTGCTATTAGTATTTTTAGATATTTCAAGCATTTTCAATAATGTTCTATAATAATTTAAACATTTTCGCTTCAATTCTTCCTTCTCGTTACTCAACTCACTTGTTTGACTTTTGTTCTCTTTAGCTTCCAATATTATTGATTTCAGATTTGGCTTTTTAACATATTCATACTCAGGAGTTAATTGTGTCCCAACGTATGCATCAATATCTTTTAAAACAGCTATATTGATATTTCATCAAGCACATTCTCCTATAATAACACCAATAAAAGATATAAATAATATAGGCAATATTAATAATGTTGGCATTAGAATTCACCCTCATTTCAATAATTCATTATCACCTGCCATGTAAATTAAACCATCGTAAAACCAAACTAAACTAGGTCAGTAGAATGCTTTATAAAGTTTATCTGCTGATTCTGTTAATATATCTGACAAGGATTTAACAATTTCTGAATTAACCATAGGAGTGCCTTTAAAACTATATTCTCATAAAAGTCCTATCGAGAATGGTGCAGAAGCATTCAAGGTGATTAAACTTCCTAATACCAATAATACTATACCTATTCAACAAATTATCATTGTTAGTTGATAACCCCTAATAGGTTTAACTATTCTTGCAACTCCTTTTTTAGTTTTGTTATTATAACCTACATTATGAATAATAATTCTGGTTAGAATCAAAAATAAAATTGAGCCACCTATAATCCACGGTAGATAAAATAATGTAAATTTATTTGGTACAAAAATAAAATAACCATCTTTGTAAAAAATAAAACTTAATATACTTGGCATTCTCTTGTAGTCTCTGTCATAGAATAATGAGTATATTTTTTCGAATGATTCATCAATTCCTGTTTCACCAATAACTGCTGGTGAGAAAAACATTAGAGTTCCGAATAAGAGGTATAAAAAAGCAAAAATAGCTAGTGAAATTAACATAAATTTAGATTTTCTATTATTTTTTAAAATCTTTATTTTTTTCAAAACATTTCCTCCAAAACTATCTTAAAGTTATTATATAATATTAAGTTACTTTATATAAGCAAATGAGTAATAAATAATTAATTTAAGTGTGTTTATAAAAAATTATTAATTATATAACTAATATTAATTATTCTTTTTAATTTTAGATTCAGTTATTGAATATTTTTTAATTAAATTCTCTTTTTTATGCTCATTAGATGCTTTAAAAGTACTTATATAATTATTTCTATTATTATTGATTACATAAAAAATTATATTTTGCCCTTTATTTATAAATAAACCTTCGTTTTCAAGTTGTCTCTTCATTCTTGATTTGTTTACAAATTTTCAGACATTTTTGTCCACCAATCTATTAATAATGGGTATTGATACCAAACACAAACAAATAGAGAATGACGTATCTGTAATATAATGCCCTCTCATAACAACCGTTGCAAAATTCATTGAAATTGCGTGTAAAGTTATGATATACATCAATATTATTTTATAATTTGATAACTTACGTTTTTTATTTTTTCCAACAAGTAAATAAATGAATATTCCGTTAGTAAATGCTGATACAACATGACCAGAAGGAAAAGCATAATCAAAAAAACTTCGACCCGCAAAAGAGTTATTGTCTCGTAAAAAGAATGCATTAACTTTTCATCATGGTCATTCCCCGTTTATATTACTCGTATAACCATTAGTTAATTCATCAAAACTGCCGAACCTTAAGCCTGAATTCAAATAACTTTGTTTTCAATCTTCGCTAAATTTAGAATAAAAATCACCAAAGAAGATATTGTAGTAATAAGGTCTACCAAATAAAACTTTTAAAAAAACAATAATAAAATAATTTAAAAAAAGAAACATCAAACCTTTGATGGCGTCAATTCAATACTCTTGTTCAAAAATATCTTTACGCTTTGGGAACCTTACGATCATATAAAACATAATAAAAAATAAAAATGGTAGTTCGTAAGAAGAAGCAACTAACTTACCAACAATTTTATATTTTATACTATCAAATATTTCTATATCATTACCTAAACCAATTCCATTGTCCACAAAAAACAAAGTACAAAGTTCATATGCTCATGCGCTTAATCAAGCAGTCCCAGCAAAAATGATTATACTTTTTGTTAATCAATGTTGATTAGAGTATCAAGATGCTGGTTTTTTTATTCTCATATATTGAAAATGCGTTTGTAATAATATCGACCCTAATAATAAAAATAAGACAGATAAATCCATATTACCAGCCATCAAATAATACTGTGACCAATACTTTCAAACTTCATAACTCAATGCTTTTTCAAATATTTTAGCTAACTCTAAATCATTTTCTCAAGGGCTTGCATAAATAAAAGCAGAGAAACTTAAAATAAACACAATTGCTCCGGGAATAAAAATAAACCTGAACATTTTTTTATCTTTGATAATCATAAGGTCCTCCACAAATATTGCAAAAATATTTAACTAGTGATTTTAATATTTTAAGAATTGTTCAAAGTCAAGTTTTAGATCTCGATAAGTAAGACAATCATTAATTAAACGAATTTGATTCTCTACAAGTTCGAATGGTTTAAACGAGAATTTTTGAGTTTCTCCTAAATAGATACCCTCTTCTTCAATTATATGTTCAGGTTTTACACAAGCAGAAATATTTTCTCTATCCATTTTATTTTGACTAGTTAAATATTTAAACATAGGTCGGTACTCACCTCTACCAGGTCCCATATTAACTAAACCAAATGCAAATCTAGGATCAACAACAAAAACGCTCAAAACATTTAATTTTGTTTTTTCATCCATAAAATGTGCAATTGTCTTGTTAGTAAGTAGGAATGAAGATTTTTCCAACATTGAGATTTTATACATTTTTAAAAAAGTATTATTTACAATATTGTGAAAATAATAATCGACAAACTTATAATTTTGTTCAAGATCAACATCATTAGGAATTATTATTTGTTTTTTATATTCTTGTTCACTAAAATTTATTCCTGAGTTTTCTACATAATCATATAAACTTTCAAAAGTTCTAGAAGTAAATATGTAATCGTACATTTCAAATATAACATAACTTATTATTGATAAGATTGTTCTTCTAACTTCTGATGGTGTTTCTTTATTTACAGCATCGAAAAGTCTATATCTTTTATCCCTAGACATAAAAAAATATTTGTAGTCGCCATTTAGTAAACTAACTAAAAAATAGAAATATTTTATAAAAAGAACTTCTTTACCTGTCAAAGAAATATAACCATGTTCTTTATCTACTCTTCTTTCGATTATAGACTTTGCAATTTTTGAGATTTGATTATATCTTTTATTTATTCTATCAATGTTAAAACTCGTGTCTCAAGAGAACAAAACATTTATGAGAGGTTCATTGTATACATCAACTTCAATTATCTCATCTGATTGAAAATCTATATATTTAAAACATTTTGTACCATCTTCTTTGGTACTTATTCATTTATCTAAAAAACTACTTGGTAATATTAAGTTCTTTTTGATCCTTTTTTTTTCTGAAATTTCATTATACTTTTCGAACATGTTTTTATCCTCTTTACTCATTCTCAATCAATCATAATTGTTTAGTTGGAGAAATCGGTGTTGCTGTAATTATGGTCTTCGTACCTATATCTATAACTAAAAAAATGTCTTTTTTATTAACTTTAATATAAATGTATTTTGTAGTTTCAAAGTGTTCAGTTGAGCTTTCAATCAAGTCAAGTACCTTTTCTTTTAATAAAAACTCTTCTTCATTAGGAAGTAAAAGTCTTTGACGAATTCTGTGAATGCTGTGGGTTGAAAAATTAAACTGATGACGATAATAATAACCCATAATACACACCTTCTAATTACTTTATAATATTATTATAATGAAAAATCAAACTAAATTATATAGTTTGATTTTTTTGTCTAATCATTTTTAGGTTTGTTACGACCTTCTCTTTTCTCTTTAATTTTTCTGTAGAAATTGTCAACCTCTTCTTGATTTTCGTATAAAGTTGGGTCCATTTGATATTTGCGACCTTGAAGAGCTTCATTAATTAGTTTTTGGTATTCTTGTGTAGCTCTGATAACTTTTTGTCTATCTAATCTTGGATTAATTGAAATCAACACTATTAATGATGCGAATGATGCTATTAAAAATACAAATAATAGTCAAATAACCGCTTTTATTAAAGGTAGATTAAATTTACCTACTAAGAAATCTACTAATCTTTTTATATCTCCATCATTTATTTGAATATCTTTTTGAGTAGAAAGGAGATTTGTAATATTTTTTTCTAAATCATTCATACCAAAAATATATGAAAACCCGCCAATCCCAGGTGTTATAACGATAGCGACAAGGAATATTACTGGAACAATAAGGTTATAAATTGGAAAAACAAATTGTTCTCTGTATCTCTTCGGTGGTGCAACTATTGTATAAACAATTCATGAAAGCAGTAACATTATTAAAATAATCATAACGTAATTGGCTTGACCTGATTTAATTCCTAGTAAAGAACCACTATCGATAATCCCTGTTTTTCCACCAAGGAATTTTCAATTTTCAAATAAATCTTTAATTTCATCAACAGATGCTCCTACATTTTGTTTTTGAAATAAAAATAATAGATTAAGAACAAGATAGAACAACCCTGTCAAGCCGAACATAACACCAAATACTAATTTCACTCACCTAATATACTTAGGTTTAGTCAAATATGGGTAAAATCTTGGATCTTGCATTGGTGGGATCGGTATAGCTTCACCCTGATAGTTATAGTTGTTGTTGAAATTTTGGTTGGCATTACTATTTGATTGATTAGGTTGTTCATTAGATTTTTCCACCACTTCAACAGTTGGGTTTTCTTTTGTATCTTCATTATAAAGATTTTTCATTTCTTCTGATACTCTACTATTTAATTGGATTTCTTTCTCACTGATATCAATCAAACTATTATTCAATTCATTTCTAGATACACTGTAATTATTTAAACAAAAAGTAAGTGTATAAGAATAATCGGCATATATGTCTTCAAGTTTTTTATTATCTGGTTTTTCGAATTTAATTTTTTGTTTTAAGATGTTTACAATTGACTTTCCAAAAATAGGACTTCATTTTATATCCTTATACAAAGTCTTTTCTTCTACTTCTAAAAAAAGTAGATTGTTAACCATTTGAATTACTTGTTCTTTAAAATTATCATCCAAAACAATTTTTGTTCTTAATTTTTCATTCTTTACGATATTAAATAAAGAAATTACAGTGCTATCATATATTTTTTGTGCTTCCAAGACAATCTTTACCTTTCAAATTATATTAAACAAACATTTTTAACAACATTACAGAAGGAATAATCTTATTATCGATAATACCTTCTTTGATACTTTTATCTAATATATATAACAATTTGATTTTATCATTAATTTGTGTGATATCTCACTTATTTTGCTCCATTAATTTTTGTATTCTGTAGGGGTTTTGAGACAAATATGAAGCTATTTGTGAATTGCTTTGCCCTTCTTCTTTTAATATTATTGCGTTTCTTAGTATTATAAAACTATTTGCTAAAAGCATCAAAAACCCGAATATATCTTTATTACTTTCTGAGTAATCTTTTCAGCTTTTTAAAAATTTTTCAATATCATTAGTCAAAAATGCATTGGCTATTTCAAAAGTGTCATATTGCATATATTTGTTGAAAAATGAGTTAATAACTTCCTTAGTTATCTTTTTTTCTATGCTCAATAATTTGTTCAACTCATTTGAAAAAATAGACATGTCTATCGGTATTAACTCTAAAAATGCTAAAATTGCATCTTCTTCAAACTCCTTATTTAAAGTGGTCAGTTTTTTTATAACTAATTCTTTTTTTGTTTCAAATGTTGGTTGATCAAGTTTGATAATTTTCACTTTACTTTCAAAAAGTTTTACTATTTTTAGCCTTTTTGAGATTTTTTCACTGTTTAAGGTATATATAAAGGTAACATTATTTGATTTTAATTCTAGAAAATTCTCAATATATTTTAAATCAAAGTCACTATTTAATTTAACTTTTGATTCATTCATAAACCAGCAATCATTAATAATTATTAGTTTTTTGGTATTAAATAAAGAATATGTTTTGGCTTGTTCATCGATATTTCTTATTGAGTGATCTATCAAAGAATATGTATATATTTCATAATCTTGATCAGACGTTAGTTTTTTAGTTATTTTTTCTACTTGTTTTTTTATTAAATAATTGTCACTAGAATAGATAAAAAACATACTTAACACTCTTCTTTCAATATAATTAAACACTATTTTTTGTAAAATATTGTATTTTTATTTGTTTTGCTGTCCAAAATACTCTATAATCATTTTGTATATGTGAAATTTTACTATAAAGGGGTGAATTAGATGGCAAATATTAAATCACAAAAGAAACGTATTTTAACTAACGAAAAATCTCGTTTGGCTAATAAAGCTTTTAGAAGTCAAGTCAAAACTGCTATCAAAAAAGCAGCGCTTGCAAAAAAAGATGGACTTGAAGAACAAACAACTTTAATCAATACTGCAGTGAGCTTAATTGATAAATCAGTAACTAAAGGAATTTGAAAAGCAAACAAAGCAGCTAGAGAAAAATCAAGATTGATGAAATAATTATTTTATGGGAGTTTTATAACTCTTTTTTTATTTCTCTAACAATATTGTCATCAATTTCATATCTAAAGCTATGCCTAGAATATGTAACACTAGTTTTGCAGTGAACTTCATTCAAAGTATTGATAGTTTCTATATTAGGGAAAGGTCTACTAGGAATATTTTCACCAGAAATAAAACAATACTTTGGTTTTAATAAGCTTATAAATTCTTTTGAACTACTTGTCTTACTTCCATGATGACCCACTTGAAATAAATCCACTCCATTTCCAATAGATTCTATAAATCTTTTTTCCGTTATAACTCTATATTCTCTTTTCTTAGTAGTGTCACCCGTAAACACCATTTTTCTATTTCCAATTTTGACGACTGAGATTTGTGAATTATCGTTCTCATCTTTATTTCCATTTTCGACAAAGTTGTCTATTTTTAAATCCTTATAACTAAAATATTGCACCTTGTCATAGTTGTAAAAAATATTTTCAATATTATATTCATCCTTGATAGTTTCCAATAAATTATAATGGTCCTCATGATTATGTGAAATAAAAACAGTATTGACAGTACGAACCCCGAGATAGTTCAAATAATCTTTTAAAAGATTTTTACCATAACCACCCTTACCTTTACCTGTATCAAATAAAAAAGCTTCACCACGATGTATCAATACAAAACTGTTTCCATTACCAACATTTAACATATCAACTGATGAATAGTTTAATTTAAATTGATTTCATTGAATCATAAAAAATATGATTAATAGTAACGTCACTTTTATTAAATTTTTTGTTATTCTACGAGCTAATTCACTTTTCACGAAAACAAACAAACACAAATAATAAGCAAATATCAAAAAAACACTGAAATGTCCACAGTGAGTAATGACATTATTAGTTTTCAAGAAAGCGACTGTCTCATTTAAAGTGGAATAAAAAAAAGTAAATATAGGATCAAGAAACTGAAGAAACCCAAAAAAAGATAAAAAATAGCAAATAGAAATATTTGGAAGCAAGAACATTTGTTGTATTTCACTTATTCAAAAAACTTTATAATCTAAGTACATTTGAATAGGAATAAACACTAAATTTAAATTTATAAAATTCAATACTATATTAGAAAACATTCTTCTATTTTGAAACTTTTTTAAAAACACAATAACTACCGATGAGTATATAAAACCAATATTATATACATATAAAGGGTCTCAAATTAGCATTATACTCCATACCAAGGAGTTTTTTATTGTCCGTTTCAGAGTGATACCCCTTATTTTGGCAAACCAATTTATGAATGAAAATATAATAAATTTTAGTAAAATGCTTGGTCACCTTAATAAATAACAATAAATCAAAAGTAAAAAAGTAAAAATTATTTTATAATTTTGAAGTTTTTTGCATTTTCTAAAAATAACTTTATTAAAAATCAAAGCTATACCGTATAAATAAAAACCACTCAGATTTAACATAAAACTTAAACCTAACTCAACAAGATTTTTATAGATAGGGTCATTTGTTCTTTGTTGATAGAAAAATAGGTTCATCAATTCAGTACCTTGATTGTTATTAAAGAAATAATAACGTAAATTATGGAAGCTATACTTTTCAATTGTATAATTCATTATTTCATAAATAACATTTTTGTCATTTAAATAAGAACCAAAGTCAAACTCTCAAAAGTTAGCATAACCATTGAGTTTTTTAAACTCCCCTACTATCTTTACATACTCCCCTACCGCTAATTTTATCTCCCCTACTCTTAAATAATATTTATCTAGTCCCTTCGATAAGAGAAAATAGTTATCTTTGACGTCATAGACTTGGTAAAAATTTATACTATTGATTACAAACAGATTGTATTTATAGAAAATTAAAAATAGACACAAAAATATAACCCACACTATTAGGAATTTATAGCTATTTTTGATATCAATCAGGTATGTTAAAAATAGAATCGAGTAAATTGATCAAATAAAATAATCAGAATTAAGTTTCTTTGTTAAACAAACTAATACAATATTAATAGCTGTCAATATGATGTAGTTAACATTAGTTAACCAAACGCCATAAAGCTTCTTTAAAAAATTGCCTATTATAATCACTCCCAACATAGATTTTTTTAAGTTTTGTTAAACACATTTCGAAACTTAATGAATAATCTGTAAATATTTTTACGGTTTTATTACTAACATTGGTTGATATTCCCCTAGTTTCAAAAAACCCTACGGTAGTTTTAAATCTTGATACTTTTATAGTTTGTATATGTTCTTTTGGCAATAAGTTTATTATTTTTTTACTTTTGTAATCTTTGTTACTTTCTACGTAAAAAATATTATACAAATGTAGGAGTTTATTTTTCTTTAATAAATCATACTCATCTTTTGCATCTTTTATATTTTCAATATAATCAGGCATAAGATTTTTATCCTTTAGTTGTATGTTATATTTAACTTTCAGAGTAATCTTGTTGTCAATTTTATTTATAGTTGCTGTACTGTTGTTACGAGTAAATAAGAAAATACAAAATGCAATTAATAACAAAATTAAAATAATAAAAAAGTAATGAATCTTTTTCAAAGTAACCTCCACAAATATATTCGTACGTTTTTTTTTTTTTTTTAAAAAAAAAAAAAAAAACCTTTAGGCGAGATAGACCTTTGATAGAATTCGATCATCGCTTATTTAAGGATTTTTTATTATCTTTATAAAATTTTAAGATTGTATTTTTTTAAGATGCACACAATCTTTTGCGGGTTTATTGTATTTGTTGATAGTATCATAATACATTCCAGTCTTTATGAATCCTGCTTTCTCCATGACTCTTTCCGATGGTACATTTTCAATATCGTGTAAAGCATATATTTTTTTATATTTAAATTTTTCAAATGCGAAGTCAGTTAAAGTTTTTACAGCCTCTGTACAATATCCGAGATTTTGAAAACTTTTATTAACAACATAACCTATTGCATAATCTTTCTCATAACTTCTTATATTTATCGCTCCTATAACCTTGTTATTATTTTTTAATTCAATTAGAAACTTTCCTTCTGGTTCATTTAAATAATATTCCTGAATATTTTTTTCTGTATCAGTAATTGATTTATGAACTTCAAATGAAAGAAAATAATTTATCTTTTCGTCACTACAATACTCAAATATATCATGTTTATATTTTTCTTCACACCGAATTAAATTAATTCTTTCACCACCAATGAACTTAATTGGTTTTCATTTAATCATTTTTATTGATATCCGAAAGCTTTTCTAAAATTATATTGTATTGAATTTCATACTGATCATATTTTTTTCTTTCGTTTTCGACCTTAGAAGCATTAGCTTTTTTTAGAAAGTTTTCATTATTTAATAAGTTTTTGCTTCGTGTAATTTCATTTTCTAATTCTATTTTCTTAGAAATCAGTTCTTGTAACTGTTTTTCTTTATCGATGAAATCACTATTTAATATTTCTAAAAAACAATCATATAAAGGTATAGAAGTAATATCATTTGAAGGAGCTTTTTCTAATGAAACATTTGAATTACATAATAAACCTAAATACTTATTCAAAATATTTACAAGACTTTTTATTTTTTCTGACTCCTGAGAGGTTGAACAATTAAGGTAAAAAGATAATGAAATAGAATTTTTTATGTTATGTATTGCTCTAAATTCACGTATTTTTGTTATTGATTCTAAAATAACTTCTTCAAATAAGTCATTCTCAAATGCAAAATTAACTTCACTTCAGCTTTCTAACATTATAGATTCTTTTAAATCAAAATTCTGATAAATTTCTTCTGTCACAAAAGGCATGAATGGATGCAACATTATAAGTATATGTTTAAGTACATATCCAAGAGTTTCTTTAGTTTTTACTGCAGCTTTATTATTTTCACCAATTTTAGCTTTTGCTAACTCTAAAAATCAGCTGCAGTAATCGTTTCAAATAAAATTATATAAAGCTTTGCCAGCAATTGTGAACTCAAACTTGTCCATAGCAGATTTAACTTCTTTTTTAGTAACAGACAAGCGATTTAATATTCATTTTTCTAGTTTGTTATCTTCAAAAGAAAAGTTTGACGTACTTAAAATAAAGTTTGTTTCATCAGGAATAACATCAATATACATCATGACAAACCTTGAAGCGTTTCAAATTTTATTTACAAAGTTTCAACTTGATCTTATTTTTTCTTCACTATAACGTAAATCCTGACCTGGGGTTGAGTTAGTTAAAAGAAAAAATCTTAATGCATCAGCACCATAATCTTCGATAACTTTCATAGGGTCCACGCCATTGCCAAGTGATTTTGACATTTTTCTGCCTTCTTCATCCCTAATAAGTCCGTGTATTAGAACGTTTTCGAACGGTTTATAACCTGTGAATTCAAGACTTTGGAAAATCATTCTAGCTACTCAAAAGAAGATAATATCATAACCTGTAACCATTGTTGAAACTGGAAAATATCTTTTCATTAAATATGAATCTTTGGTTGATGATCAATCCATTGTTGAAAAAGGTCATAGAGCAGAAGAAAATCATGTATCTAAAACATCTTCATCTTGTACTCAATTTTCAATATCAGTTGGTGGATTGGTATTAACATATAATTCACCTGTTTCTTTATGATATCAAGCTGGTATTTGATGCCCTCATCATAACTGACGACTGATAGTTCAATCATTAGCGTTTTCCATTCATTTTAAAAGAACCTCATTAAATCTTGAAGGATAAAAGTTTATCTCTTTTTCAGAATTTTGTAAATTAATAACTTCTGTTGCTAGAGATTCCATTTTAACAAATCATTGTTCTGATAGATATTGTTCAACAATAGCACCACTTCTTTCAGAATAACCTACTTGATGGACAATATCTTCTTTTTTTATGAATGTTCCTTCATTTTTTAATTTTTTAACCAAGTTTTCTCTTGCTTCAAAACGGTCTAATCCTTCTAAATCTTTAGCTAGCTCATTTAAAGTACCATCTGTATTCATACAAATTGGCATTTCCAAATTATATTTTAAGCCAAGTTCAAAATCGTTAATATCATGTGCGGGTGTACACTTCATAACCCCAGTTCCGAATGCTATATCGACATATTCGTCTGCTATAACAGGGATAACTTGCTTATTAGCTGGATTTATAACATTTTTACCGATAAAGTCTGTATAACGACTATCGTTGGGATTCACAACAACACAAACATCACCAAACATTGTTTCTGGTCTTGTAGTAGCTACTTCTAAATATTTATCACTATTAGATTCTAAAATATATTTGAAGTGGTACATCCCACCATTTGTTTCTTTGTAAATAACCTCGATGTTAGAAATAGCGGTTTTTTGTTTAGGATCTCAATTGATTATTCTTTTAGATTTGTATATCAATCCCTTTTTATACATTTCTACAAAAACAAAATTAACAATTTTATTCATTTCTGGAGAATATGTAAACTTCTCTTTTGTATAATCTAAACTTAAACCAAGTTTTTTCCATTGTTCCCTGATAGTATTGGCATACTCTTCTTTTCATTCTCAAGCTTTTTCTAAAAACTTCGCTCTACCTATTTCATATCTAGAAGTTCCTTGTTCCTTTAATTTCTGTTCAACTTTAACTTGAGTTGCAATTCCCGCATGGTCCATTCCAGGAATTCACAAGGTATCATAGCCAAATAGTTTTTTGTATCTAATTAGTGCATCTTGTAGGGCACCATCTCACGCGTGACCTAAATGAAGCTTACCAGTTACATTTGGGGGAGGAATAACAATTGAATATGGTGGTTTATTTGAATCATTTTCTGCTACAAAGAGATTTTTTTCCATTCAAAAATCATATTTATTTTCTTCCACTGCTAAGTGATTATATTTTTTTTCTAACTCTTTTTTCATACTTTCTCCTTTTTAAATAAAAAAATCGTTCCTTCTTATATATAAGGAACGAATTAAATCCGCGGTACCATCCTGATTGACTCAATAGTGAGTCCACTCTAAAATATTTAATTTAATTAACCATACAACCTTCGGTATTTTATAATATTAGTTCGCACCAACCACTAACTCTCTGGAAGAATAAAGATACCTACTCCTTATGTCTAGAAATATTATACACTTTTTTTGGGTTTTAATCATTTATATACTCAACCTACATGCTTAAAGTCTAAACTTTCGTTACTTTTCGCTCCTTTAAGTTTTTATATATCTTGGTTTATGAACTAATGATATTAATTAAAATATATCTTGAGATTCTTATAGTATTTATATAGGTTTTTTAACCCAAAGCATCTTATAATTGTTTTCATATAAGTTTATTAATTACTATAATTATATATGCATATAAATTACTTCATTACTATAATCTTAGTGAATACTTAGATATTTTTTTCTATAAGGCTTTGTTTTATTATTGTACTTATTTTAAAATAAAGCATTTTATTAACCTTGTTTTAATTGATTCAAACAAATGAGTAAATAAGAAACTATTATTTCACTTATAAATATCTGAATTTAACCAGTGTACAACACTCTTACAAAATCATCTAAGAAGTTATGATAAATTTAGATGCGATTTTTATTTGAAAAAATTATAAAAAATAACCTAGTAGAGTCAAAACTATTGAGAAGACTGGATTTAAAATGAACATTCAGTTTTTGATAAATCAATTTTTACTTAACTCTAATCCTTTGCAAGTTAAAGTAGGCGTCAATTCATAATATATCAATCCTATTTTTTGATCACCTTTAAAAAATAACTCTTGAAAAAATCTTTCCCTACTCGAGGAATTACTTAAACTACATCTAAAATTTCTAAAATGAAAATTATTAAATACATCATTTAAAGCTTTTGCATTATTCAAAAAATCACTATGTTCATCCGAATTATAATTTTCATAAATTTTCACGTTGTTCTCGTTATTGTAATAAATACTATTAGCTGCATCACATCTGATATATTTTATCTTAATATAGGTAGTTTTTATGTAACCTTCAACAAATAAATGATACGATCTTTTAAACTTATCTAAAAATCTTGCAAAATTACGATTAAAATCGAATTCTACATACTTTTGTACAAAGAGTGACATATCAAAGCTTTCTTTTTTATATCAATCATCTTTTTCTAATTTCTCAAGATTTATTTTTATATTCAAATATACTTTTGTCTCTTCATTTTTAAATTCTAGATTCTTTCTTCTTTTATCATTTTGCTTTAAATTAGATATATCAGGATAAATATATTCTTCATAACCATGTTTTACTAAAGGCACGTTTTGAGAAGTATACTTTCCAAAACTATTAAATTCAGTAAAAGATTCAAAAAAAATAGCTTTTAATAAGTTTTTTTCATAATCTTTTTTAAATTTTTTAACTTACTTGTTTGTATTCATAATTTTCAAGCCTCAATTTTAATTTTTGTTTATTTAGTATATCTTTTTTCGACTTTTACTGGCTTTCAACATATTTAGTTGAAAGATATTGAGGCAACTCCTAATATCTTTATTATATTTAACTTTTATTTAAATTTAAATCATTTAAAGAAACTTTACTTAGTTAGGGGTAAATATAATCGCTCCTTTTTTTTAATTTCTCATTTATGCAATACAATAAATTAAAATTGCATACATTTTTATTTTTTTAGCGATATTTGATTTATTTACTTTAAGTTAGTCATGACTTTTTTTAATTTTTAGCAGATCACAGCACATTTAATTAAGTTATGTTTATTCATTATTTGCGTATTTGCGCTTTAAATCACCTTATTTCCTTTTTTTAATCAAAATAAAAACTGTTTTTACATCAGTTATAAATATTTACTCGATCTATTTTTTACCCCCTTTTTTTCTCTCATCCCTTCATTTTTATCTAATATTAAATTTTTGTAGTAATTATTTTAAAAATCTTTTAAAAACTGCTCATTTAAAATTAGAGGTTCACGACTCAAATAACTAGTTCTAACATCATTTTTTGCAACATTAACAATAATATTACAATCAGGGTCTGTATCAAACATTATTGGTAACTCTTCGTTATTATTTAAACTATTTCAAATAGTACTATTTTTAAAATTATCAGCTAAATAATCAATATAACGATTCTTCATGTAGTTCTTTTCTCAACTTTGTTGAATATCTTCATCTTTGAGTTTTAAATTATATTCCACTAAGTCCTTAAACAGTGATTTAAAAGTCAAGTAAGTATCTATATCTTTATTTTCACGGTTAGGGAAAGAGAAATCTAAATTTCCTATAAAACCATAACATTCTTTCTTTTTAGAACCCGATAAGATGTTTTTATAGTCATAATCATTTATTGGAGAATTATATATATTATAACTTCCTATTTTCAAATTATTATCTACTATTTTAGTTCAATCGTTGAAAGTAATCAAACTCTCTCCTTCTGTTCAAATTTCATTATCTTTTTTAAACATTATTTGACAAGTTATTTCATTATCTTTTTTAAACATTTCTTGATAAGTTTTTGTAGCAGAATCTTTTAATTTAACAAAAACTCTAATACTCTTATCCATGGTTATAAATTCTTGTTTATAAAAATCTCTATTAAACAACATATTTAATATTCCTTTCTTTTAAAATGAAATTTTCTTTATAGAAATTGTTACAAACTTCAAAAGCGTTTTTGCTCCTTGTTTATACGAACTTATTAATTTGATATTTTCTTCCTTTAGATCAATACAACATAGTTCACAACTATAAGCATAAATTTCATCTTGTATAATCATTTTTAAACCTTTCTATTTTCCCCAGGGAAAATTGGTAAATAAAAAACTAGCAATTGCTAGTAACAAAATATTAATTTAAACAAAAAAATAGAGTCCTAGCGCTGCTAGTGCTCTATTTACCTTAATTTAAGTATAACATAAATATTATTCATTTTCATTTAATAAGCATTCTACTAAATGATTAGTAATTATAGCTTTTTTTGAATTATTTCCCCTAAATGTAGTGGTTAAAATACTATTTAAAATTAATATATCATTAATTTTAACGGTAGATTCTTTAAATGGGATATTTATATAATCTTTTTTGACTACTTTAATTTTAAAATTTTTATTCTCATATATTCTATCTATTGAATTTTCAATAATAGAAATTTTTTTTATATTTTTATCATCTTCTAAAATAAGAAAATACATTTCTGGGTCATTTACAATTTTCAAATAATCCTCGAATCATTTTTTATATAAACTTATTGAAACAATTGGAATTAATGATTCATCCAAAATATCTTCAAAATCTTTCAATTGTTTAATATTTGTTTCACCTTTTTTATTTGAATCAATCATTAAAATTTGTTCTTCTGAAAAATTTTCAATAAAATATGGTGAGTGTGAAATTATACTAATAAATACTTTATATTTATTAGTATTTTTAATATTTTTTCTAATAAAATTTGCCAATTTTTGTTGCAATTTGTAATGTAAATGTTTATCTGGTTCATCAAGTAATAATAATGTATAGTATTCTGTTTTTATTGAAGAACTAAATAAAACAATAAACCAAATTATAGATTTATATCCAGAACTTTGTTTATTTGGGTCAGGATGATTAAATAATAGCTCATTGGTAGTTTCAATTTCTTCAATAAGTATTAAGAATTCATTATCATTAATATCACATATTGCTTTTTTTGTCATTTCTAACTCTTTAAAAATATTCTCAAATTTTGTATTAAATAAGCTTATTATATTTTTTTTCATACTTTGTTTAACCAAATTATCATTAGAATCTTCAATATTTAAATTATAATATTTTTTTAAAAGATCAGTTATTTTTTGATCATTAGATTCAATAGAATTTAAAATTATTTCTAATGTTCTACTCGAATCATCTTTATTATTGAAATATTTATCTAATGAAAATCTTTGCAAAATCTGATTTTCTACTTCTAAATTTGAAATGTATTCACACTTCCATTCATAAGATATTATATTATTGCCTTCTGTTTTTAATTTATAATATAAGTTAATTAAAATTTTATATAAATAAAGCATTTCATCTTTAATTCCTTTAGTTATACCTGTTATTTTATTATTCAAAATTTTTTGCTCTCAATCATTTATATTTAAATCAGGAACAAAAGTAGATGAGCCTTTATTTTCTAATTCTAAAAATATATTATTTGGTCAAAAATTGGCAAATTTTTTATAACAAGAATTATAAAATTTTGATAGATCAGTTTCATAATTTTCATAGTAATTATAAAATAGATCAATATATCCCTTTGAAAATTCTTTTGTACACTCAAAGTTAATTTCATTAACTTTGAAATCCAAATCAAATTTTTCAACTAATTCTTTGAAATAAAAAATATCATCAAAACCCGATAAAGAGAAACACTTTATAGCTATTTTTGCTCTTACTTTAGGTGGATGAGTATTTTTATATTTATCATAGTTATTAAAATATTTCATTAAGCCTTGATCTGTTAAAAAAGTATGAATATTTGATGTATCTTTTAGCTTATTAAAAAATCATGCAATAGAATCAAATAAATTGCTTTTACCAGAATTATTCATACCAAAAATATGAGTAATTTGATCGCTATTAATTTCAATCATATTTTTTTCTGTAATTGTTCTAAAATTTTCTATTCAAAATTTAATTTTCATTTTAATTATCCTTTCGCTTACATAAATAATAACAAAAAAACACCATAAAAGGTGTTGAATTTGTTTTATTAAAGACTTTAATTCTTTTTGAAGTCTTTTTATTTCTTCTTTTTCTTCACTTGATAATTAATCTTCTGATTTAGATTGTAATATGTACAAATCATTTCTTATATTTCGTTCTTTAGTCTTTAAATCCAATAATTTATCAATATCTTGATTACTTGTGTCTTCTAAAATTGAAAATATATCTTCTCTAGTAGTATTTTTTTCCTTTTTAAAAGCTTCATTTAAATTTACATCATCAGTTAATATTTCTTCATTAATAACCTTAGATTTTATATCTAAATTGAACAAATTTATAAAGTAGTCTTTCTCAAAATTAATGGACCTATTTAACTTTATATCTTTATCTTTAACTTTTATATTAAAAAATTCTTTAATTTTGTAAAAATATTCATATGTTACTATGTTTGGGTTTGCTTCTTGTTAAATTACAATAGCATATTTGTTATTTTGAGTTTTATCGGGAGGAAATATTAATCTAATATCTGTTGGTTCAATCAAGGGGTTTTTTTGCAGATGATAAGAAAATGTTTTATACCGTTTTTGTAAATATTTCGACTACTATTTTTTACCTCTACATTAGTATCACCACACATTTTTGAGATTTGCTCGTGAGTTTTTGTTGATGCTGACTTCAAATAAACAGTAAGTAAACAGTTAGCCATTATTGTACTTGCAGTATCAGTTCCATATTTTGAACTTAATTGTTCAAAAGACTGCAATACTAAATTAAAAAACATTCTTCTTCCTCTAGATACTGTTAATATGGTTGCAAAATTTGTAATTGCTGGGAAATTACCGAACTTATCTTGATAAAAAATCACATCTCTTTCTAATTGCTCTTTACCATATTTAATTAAATTTGGTCGTGAGAAATTTTAAGGGGCATAAAGATTTTTTAAAATTAGAAACTGGTTCTAATTTTAAAAATAAGCTAAATCAATCAAACTACTTTTTAATTAATTTTATTTAAATTTTTAATATCACATTAATTTTAAAAAAATACTAAAAAAATAAGTTTAATTTCTTTTTCTTATATGAATAAGAAGCGATTATGTACTCATTTATAATAAATGGATGAAATTATGAAAAGGAACTTTTTAAACACCATGAAACAAGAACAACTAAGATTAATTAAAGAACTATCTCTAAATAAAGACTCAATTAAAAATACTGCATTTCAACTTGGATATAGCATTAAACATACAAGAAGAAAATTAAATGAGTATAAAAAAATTGGGCCAAAAGCTTTTATTCACAAAACCTCTTTTAAGACACCAATTAATAAAATTCAACAAAGTACAAAAGATGAAATTGTTGAACTATTTAAAAGTACATATTATGACTTCAGCATTAAACATTATTGAGAATTAGTTTGAAAAAAACAAAATTAGTTAATCTTCAATTAGAAAAATATTGCTTCAAGAAAAAATTTTAATCGAAACTTTACATAGAAAAACAAAAAAATGATATTCGTAGAAATTTAAAAGCCGCAAAGCACAAAAATTTTTTAGAAGAGTATATTTCAAAATGAATTATAACAAGTAAACCCCATCCAAGTCAAAGAAAAATAACAAAATTTGGAGAGATTTATGAAACTGATGCTTCAAATCATCAATGAATCAAAGATATAAAATGTCATTTACATTTTGTAATTGATAAAGCAGGCAAAAGAATTTTAGTTGGTTATTTTAGTGAACAAGAGACTACTGAAAGTTACTACAAAATCTATAAATTAGCATTTAAAACTTATGGTTTGCCAGAGTTAAATGTTAGTGATAATAGAAATGTTTTTAGTAGTAAAAATAATAGAGATCTAGAGGGAAATAGTGTTTCTAAGACTCAATTACAATTTATTTTTCATTCATTAGGAGTTAGAACAAAAACTACTTCTATTCCTCAAGAAAAAGCTCTTGTTGAAAGAACTTTTGGTACATTACAAAATAGATGACCTCACTGATTAGAACTATGGGATTGAATAGCATTGAAAAATTAAACGAACATTTACCAATGTTAATTGAACAATATTACGCAATGTTTTGTATTCCAATAGAAAGTTTAGCAAACATTAAAAGACCATTTGATAAAGATGAAAATATTGTATTTCATATAGAACAGAGCGAGTTATAGATAGTGGTCACAGTATTAGTTTTCAAAACAAAAATGATTTGCTTGCGTTGGTTTTACACCAGTTTATCTAAAACCTAAATAAAGATAATGATTATGCAAACTAGTGAAGATAAATTGTTTGCATCTTATGGGAATGAAATTTATAACCTGTTTGAAGTTGAAGATAACAGATTATATGAAAATAAAGATACTTTGTTTGAAGAAGAATGTGAAAATATAAAGATTTCTAAAATTGATACTCCGTGAAGGTATTCAAACTGATATCTATTCAATAAAAAAAATACAAGATCTATTTACTAGTTCTTGTATTTTGGGACATAATTGCTTATTATTGACAGGTTATTTTTAACACATATTACTATAAAAATAAACTAATTGCTTTTTAAAATCCTTAATATCATATTGATTTTAATTTAAAGTCGTTATTTAATAGTTGTTTTTGACTTCAAAAATAAAATATTAAAGTTGTAAAATACCCAATTATAGGAATAAATGAACTGATTCCACTAGCTACTTTTTTAGATTTATGTTCATCTTTTAACACAACTTCTAAGATCAATCTTCTAATTGATCAATAAAATCATACTTGTTTTATATATAAAAGTAATAGACATATTCCAGCAGATGTTGTAAAAGGAATATATAAGTAATCTAAATTTTTTAAATTATTTAATAAATATATTGTAAGAAATATAAAATATGAAATTATTACAATCAATTGAATTATTCCTCAAAATAAATAAAATATTATTGGGTTTTTATTCAAAATTTTTTCTTTATAATCTTTTTTATAATAATTGTATGTACATCAACTGCATACAAAAAAAATTGTTTGAAATACATAATCAATAAACATGTGCATTATCCTTTCTTTTTTTTACTTAGTTAAATAAAATTATTAATAAATTAATTTATTAATTGGGCTTATACAATGAAACGTATAAGAAAACCTGCTACATATTCTCCATATGTTACACGATATACTTCTTCATAATCATTATCTGGTAAATTATCTTTATCTACAGTAAAGCTTACAATTAAATTATTTTTCGTAGGTTGTTTTTCTAATTTCAATTTGTAAGCTGTATTAGGATCATTTTGATCCTCAGTAGCTGTTAATGTTATTCCGTCTAAATATTCAGGTACTTCTATTGTACTAGTTTCACTTAATTTATTTTTATTCAATTCTATGTTAGAAACTTTTATGTTAGGTGCATCTGGATCAAAAAGCTTGGCATTGCATGCATTTACAATAACCCCTGAATTTATTAAAAAAAAAACATTGATGTAAGCGAGCATGATATTTTTTTCATTTTTATATCCTTTCTTTTAATAAAACTGATATAGAAGCTAATAATTTTTTAAATATAATTCACATTTTTTCTTTATATAATCATATATTAAAAGCAAAAAATGTCAATAAAGTAGGGCTGTGGGAAAAAATAAGGGGGTATTGGACTTTTTGATTCGGTTTATTCAAATCAAAAAAGTTTCAATTATTCTCAAGTAAAAAATTAAAATTGCTTATAGTTTGGAAAATTAAGTTCTACAGTTATAAAATAACAGTGCTGGCGTTAGCTGACTTTTTTCAATTTGATACTTTTTGTATTTTTTGTTATTATTCTAATTATGTTTGATAAAAAATATAGATTTTTTTGAGTTTAACATACCATATTTTAGTATACAAAAAAAATAACTTATATAATGAATATTTATGGAACTAAATGATAGAACTTTTAGGAATATATTAAAAGATGAGTTTTCTTTTAAAAGTATTCACATCACCTATCATATTTTTATAATTTATATTATCTATTCTTGTAGATTTCCCTAATCTCCTACCCCTTGAATTTGTTGCTTTTCTATTTTAATTTATTGGGTATATACAAACTTCCATTAATTTTAACTTTTTGATTGTGAAACTTAAATTTTCATATTACATTTTATCAAATGAGTGAATTTTTTCTGTTTTTGAACATCTTCAATTATCATTGCTATTGTTGATTAATTGTCGATCATTTAGCTAATAGAATTGAATAGTTATCATGAATTCAATATATCTATCTACACAATATTTATCATCTAAGCTTGAGTCATTAATTTTCGTTCGTGTAATATATTAAATCAACCACACTTCTATTCAATTCTATCTTTTATAATAAAAAAAATATTACCTTTAGGTTGACCAAAATTTTATTAATTGCAAAGTTCTTTACAGTTTCTAAAATTCTAACTTTATTTATTATGTTTTTTTGTTTCTTAAGTAAGGAAAAATGAAAAAAATAGATACATTTTAACATTTTGATACTTTAAATAAGTTAATATATTAAGTCTATTTTGTAGGTCAACACGCTTTCAATGGATTCTTCACTTGAATGAAAATGAGTGACTAATTCTTTGTAGATGTCTGAATCCATGTTTTAAATAAAACATTGTAAGTAAGATTCACTAGACCCACTTCATTATTAATAGTCTCCATTTTTTCTCCTAAATAAATAATAAAAAAGTTACCTTAGGTAACTTTACACATTATAACTATATATTCTTTAGACATAGTTGGAATAACACCAACCTTGTTATTTGAGTTTGAAGCTAAACTAGGCATTCTCTTATTCAAAATATCTCTTATTATTGTTTTTTTATGTTTAAAACCATTTTTCTCAAACATTCTTACCGTTATATCATCCAATGGTATTTCTATATTTCTCACTCTTCTGTTCCCAACAACATATACGACTACTCCACCTTTTTTAACTTTTTTAGAAACCGTTTTTATAGAATTATAATAATCTACAAAAAAATAAATTACTTCTAAATATCTTTTAGATTTGAAATGTTTTTCCTTTTCTTTTATCTCGTTTATTGTTTCGTCGAGTTCTTTAATATCGAAAACATAATTTTTATCCTCTGTATTTTTTGTGCCACCCATAAGCAAGTTATCTAACTTATTAGCATTTTCAATATTTAACCATTCATTTGATAATCTCGAGAATTGACCATAAGCTACAGTGGTTCTACTATCTCCGTAAGGTGGAGATGTAACAACAAGTTCGATTGAATTGTCAGGAATATCTTGTTCACTAATGTTTAAAACCGATTTATTAAACAACTTTATCATACTTCTTTTTTTGAAGTTTGAATATTCTTCTATCATAAATAAATTGTTTTTTAATATATTGAAAAAGCAATCAAAAACGTTAGGGTTATGAAGATTTCTTTTTTCTTTTTGAATTCTATAAAGCTTGAATTCTCCATTTCTTGTCATAGAACAAGCCCTTATAGTTTCTGAAAAACAAACCTTGAAAAAGTTTTTATTTTCCAAACTAACTTCTTTATCTATATAACTTTTTATTTTTGAAAGATCCTCTATAGTGTTTTTCTTAAATCACGTATCAATTATATTAAATGTAAACATCTTGAAATCAATTTGTAAAAAATCAAAATCAATACATTTTTGTATCTCTGACTTAAGTAAGTCTATATTATATGTGTCTGTTTTAACTTTTGCAATTAATACAGCCAAAGGATTTAAATCTACTCCATATATTTTATCTACACATTGCATTTGTGCTTCTACAATTGAAGTTCCAGAGCCCATATAAGGATCCAAAAAACTTTTAATATCTTCATTTTCCTTTAGTATGGCTCTTATAATTCTCGGCATAAGCATAGCTGGATAAGGATGTATCCCGTGAACTAATTCTTTCATACTAAAATCTTTAAAATTTCAATTTTTATCATATATTTTCATATTTTAATTTTATATTTATTTTAGAAGATTCTATTTAAAATTTTGCTTTTTTAACATTATTCATACTAAATTGTTCTACCTTAACACATTTACGAAATTTAATAAAAAATTAACGTGTGAAGTATAACCAATTCCAAAAAAAAATCATCAAACTTAAAACTGATCTTTGTTTTGACATAAATAAACTTTTTTTTGTTTAATTTTATTCAATATCCTTTTACTTTTGCATAATTATCTCGCTTCACTAATTGGTTGATTTCCTAACGAGATTGTTTCTTTCGTATTATTAGGTTTTTGACAAAATAGTAATATTTTTTTCAGCCTATTTATTCGGAAATATAAGGGTTTACTAAATTACATTATCAATTTCAAGATCAGACTTTCAAATGCCTTAATTATATGAATAAAAACATTTTAAGAATTTTCCTATAAAACTTTTATTCTTTGATAAAGAAAAAACATTGTTCATGATTAATAAGATTTTAATTGTTAATAAACATAAATAAAAATATTTTGTTTAAACGTATATGTGATCTTGTAACTCAAGATTAATTAATTTTGTATTTTATATAAATCTTATTTACAAATATTCATTTCACATCGATTTTTTATTTGAGCTTAAAAATCAATGTTTTAATTCTAGATGTCAATATAATCCTAAAACTCATATATTAATTGCCATCTTTATTGCACTCAAAGTAATTTTCTTTTGTTACAAGCTATATTTATTCCTGAAATTCATATATTAATTACTTTTCTTAAATATTCATTCATAGTCGTATGATACTTTATTATTAAACGCTTATCTCATATTGATTCATTTAAATTTTTTTTACTACATTTCTCACTTCTAGTAAATTTAATTTTTTATTTAAATCACAAATTAATAACTCTTGTTATTTTATGTTGATTTTCCCTTTCCATTATGTTGATTAATTTTTTGTATTTAAACGTTGATTATATAATGATTAATCACAACTTCATATTTGGTATCAAATAATAATATGACGTATTTCTCAAGGTACAAATTTTCATAAAAAAAAAAAAAAATCTCCTTGTAGGATTTATGTTTTTAAACACAATAATTACTTAGAGAATTTTCTTATTTTGATAATTTTAGTTATCGATCATTTCGAGTATTAAATTTTATAATTTTATTTTGAAAATGCTTAATGTATTATTTTTTCCATCCTGTGTAACAGGTCTTAATCCAATTTTAAGCATATTTTCATTAAATGGCAGATTTGGTATATATGCTGCCTTGATTTTTGACTCACCAACACGATATCATTTATTGTCTAGATTATAATAGACTTCGAAATAATCATAATTATTATTGTCTGTCTCTCATTCTAATCGAACATTTGTATTTCCATTTCCTCTTGTTATGATAGCTTCTGAACTTAACTTTTGAACTTTAGCACCTTTATAAGGATTAGTAGTTTTGCTGATATTAAACTCACCAACATTAAACTTAAATTGTGTATTATCATTTACATTAATTTTAAGTCCAATTTTAGCTAGAGTTTTTTCTTTTGATGTTGCAATATTTTTAATTGTAATTCTTGATCAACCATCTTCTAGATTTTCAATAACTGGTTTATGAGATTCGATTATCTCTCTTTTCCCATCATTAGTAAAAGTAGTAAGTACATTTATATTTTTAATTACATCATTCAACACTTGGTTATCATGACTTGCTTTCACTATAAAACTGATGTCATAAGAATCTTTTGAAAGGTTGCTACCCATTATATTCCAATCATAAGTAGAATTTGCTTTTCAAGACCCTTCAGTAATTGAACCATCTAGTTTTAATTGTCCTCCAAAAGCGAGTGAGTTACCTTTTTGATAAACATCATAGTAATCATAAAAACCATTCAAACCACCGTTAATAGGTAGTGAAGATAAATTATTTTGCTTATTTTGTTTCATATCAAAATTGTATGTAGGGTTTAAGTCTGTGAATCTTCTATTTGTTCATGGATAATTGCTAGTTTTTGTTATTAACTTACCTTTTTTGTTTCTATTTAAGAAAGTTATACCATTACCAAGTGAAAAGTTTGATTTTATACCACCTTTATCTGCTAAGTTTTCATCATTGATTGTTGTAAATTCTTGAATAATGTTACCAATCCCGAAACTATTAGAAATTAATCCGTTATTTTCTTTATAATCATAAACTTTATAAATTGGATTATTATCATCAACTTTTTCATTCCCTGTGTCAATTCTTGGATCGGCTTTAATCATATTGGAAACATTATTACGGTAACTAGCATCTAAACCTTTGTCTTTTGACGATAATGAAGAGTTTACACCTGAGAACATATAATTTTCATATAAATTAGCTACTTGTTGAGCATATAAGAACGAGTTTAATCTTTGTTGATAATTTGTCAAATCAACATTTTTGTTTGCTATTTGGAATGCTTGACTACCAAATTCCCCTGAACCAGCACCCGAAAAAGAAGAAAAAGATTGATAGATATTTTTGTTGTATTCATTTTCATTTGGATTCGTACTTGCTTTACCATAAACTAAATTTCTAAAATCATAGTTACCAATAAATCCATAGTTTGCTGATAATTCAATTAGATTATGAACTTTATTAGGATTTATTTTGTTATCAGTTAAGTAACGATTATTTGTATCTGGAGTAACTCTAAAATCTAATTGAGCAATGTCTGCGTATTCTGCAGTTTTGACATAGTCACCATAAGTAGGTGTTCCATTAACTTGGTCATAAGTTGCGCTATCTTTATAATAGGCTAATTTTAAGTTTTTCTTTTTTTCATCGTTACTATTTTTAGTTTTATCTCTATATTGCTTAACAACATCAAAAGCATAATTTGATGGAGTTACTGTACCATTTGGTCAACCACCATTTGCTTCATCATTAAAGAACCAACCATCAAATCCATAAGTTATAGCCATATCAATTAAAACATCAACAATTTTATATGTACCATCAGAGTTTTTTTCTAAAAAGTCCGCAACGTCATTTCTTGAAAGACCACCATATCCAGATAAGAAAATTAGTCCAAATACAGGTGTTCCATTGATATGTCCAGCGTCTATCACATCTGCAGCAGGTGGCGAGATGTTACCGTGTTGACCTCAATCAAATAAATAGTCTCTATATTGATAATTTGAAATAGTTTTTTCAAATGTGTTTCTTGTTCCAACGTTAGTTGCTTGATATGAACCATTTACTCTCGAATGATCTCTAATGTCTCCGAATGAGATTCTTTCGTCTTGTGTCTCTACTGACTTTAAAGCAGTTTTGGTACGTTTTTGTAATTTTTCAGATGAAACACCGTATTTTAAATCAATGTCTTTATTATTGTTTCATTCCAAGATAGTATTAGCTCTAAGCCCTTTTCTTGCTTTTGAAGTAATTCCAAACTCCGCTCAAGTATTACCTGATGAATATATTTTATTTATAGGTACTCCTGTAACCGCTTGTTTTGTTAATGAAGACGATTCTTTGAAATTTGTGTCAAGCACATCGTAATCAAAATAACTTCCTTTGAAATTAGGTTCTACAATTTCATTTGATTCCTCAAAATTGAAGTCTGATTCATTCTTAAGTAAATAATCATCACTAACTGTAGGTACATTAATGTCGTTTCCCCTTGAATCTTTTTCTCAATCAAAATCCTTCAAAGAAGAAAGAAACTTGTTTGATGATAGTTCACCAATATTGCACGATACTACAAATAGAGTGGTTGGTAGTACGATAGATAAGGATAACATAAAGTTTATTAATTTTTTCATTTTAGTTTTCCTTTCTATTCAAACTTTCATACTTCTCAGCTGATTTTATTGCAAAGTTCAAAAGCTTATTTGAGAGTCTTAATACCGGGTTACTAAATAAAACTTGAGTATCATTTGGATTACTTGAGTTGAATATAGGGTGAACATAAAAATCGAATGAGAAATAATAACTAGTATTTTCTAATTCTTCATCATCAACTGATGCCCAAAACTCTATATACCCTAGAAACATACTGAAGTTCTTAGCACAAAACAATAAATTTAACATCCTTGAATCTAATAAAGGAAGTTTCGCTGTTAAGTCTTTTTGACTATTGTAGCAAGCATTATACATCATTTGAGCATAAATTTGAACTAAGTAACAAGCTGCAATTGACTGCATAACGTATTGTTCGCTAAGATAATATTTAAGATAAACAAACGTTCTCCACTGTAAAAAATATACATTGTCATTTTTATAATTATTAACATTAAGTTTAAAATTTAAAGTTTTATTATCCTTAATCGCTTCAATATTAATATACGACGAACCTTCTGTATCACTCCCCTTGAAATAAATTGCACCATTTTCATCGATAGGTTCATTCTCATTTACTAACCTAATTGGTAAATCTAAACTGGATGAACCTTCAGAAGTTATATTAACTTTAAAAATATAACCCTTATCTTTAAGATATTTGTAATTATAAACTTGAATAAATTCTTCTTCTCCTAAGGTTGATGCAGCAACTAATGAACCATTAACAGGAGTTTCGGGGGAGTTTTTATATGGAAATTCTAAATCAACGAATATTTTAGTTTCATAAATATCATTATCCAAATTTTTTTGAGGTAACGGTTGAAATTGTGATTTTAGAGAGTTAATATTTCCTTTTCTCCATTTTCTTGCTTCTGCATAAACGTTATTATTAAACTCTTTGAAATACTTAGCAAGAGTTGTGGCATTTTGCAGTAACAAGTCTTGTCAATTATTCATATATTTATAATCAACCTTTGTTTCTCTAAAATTTAGAATATCATCTATTTTTGATTCATTATAATTAGAAATAGAACAAGAAATTGATGAACAAGTAATTGATATCGGTAAGAATGTAGATAGTATAGATAGAATTAATTTTTTCATGTTAGTCTCCTTTCTTTAAGATACAAAGTAGTTAAATATAGACCAACGATTGTTGCAAACTCAACGCTAATAATTGAGAAAGTAATTAAGTAATTTGTTGTAAACAGATGAGTCGTTAAGTTAGTGATTACTAGATTAATCAACCCACTATCAACTTGTATATCGATATAAAATAAATAGATCAATCAAGTTAAATATTTATTTGGAATCAAATATCCAAAATACATTATTTTGTTTGTAAAAGTTGCATCGTTTGGACTGACTATATGTTCGCTAAATATTAGTATCAAACATATTATCAAAATATTGATAAGTTGTGCTAAAGCAGTTTGCTTTATCAAAGTTCCAACGAAATATCCATAAATAAAGCTAAATATAATAGATAAAAGAAGCACAAATATAATTCCCAGTGTTCTTCTAAAAGTTGATAAAAAAGTAATTGTATCTTGATTAACAAGTTCCTTATAATAGTTAAGATTCAATGCATTTAAAAATGATTTATTTTGAAGAAATATATCTACAGTTGAGCAAAGTATCATAAAGATAAATAAAGATAAAATATTTAAAATAACAAAAACCAACAATATAGAAAGTATCATATATATCTTTTTTAGTTTAAATATTGAAAGATATTTGTTAAATACTGAATTATTTCAATCAGAAATCATTGAAGTAATGAAAAAGATCGAGAAAATAGATGGTAATGTTAGTTTGACTACCATAATTGCAGGATTTACTACTTTTAAGTCAAAATTAGATGTATAAAAATAAGCAAACAAATAAACAATAAATGGTATTAGTATCATGTACACATAAAGTTTAAAAGATTTAATTGAGGAACAAAAAGTAAATAGAATAGTTCTAGAAAAACTGTTTTTTGAAGTTAAATTATTCATTAATTTTTCACCCCTCAACTAAATTTATATTTAATATATAGACACATAGATATTAGAACTAAAACTGATATGAACAAAGGTATGTATATATTGTTAAAAGATACAAATAAACCACTTATATTATTTGTAGATAATATTTGTTGTATTCCAAAACTATCTAGGAATTGGTACGATGTGATTAAATATATTATTCATACACAATATTTCAAAGGGTTTAAATATTCTAAAACAGCAATAAACTTTATCTTAGATGTGATATAAGGAATAATTGTTAAATCACAAAGTAATATAATGATAAATAGTGCTGCTGTATTGATTGCTAAGATGATATATTTATTGTTTGAAATATTTGAAATTGATATAAATATCATTAAAGAAACAATTGACATTAAGAAACTTGATAGTAGAAAAAATATTCAAATGTATCAAGTTGCATTAATCAGCATAGAAAAGTCAATTGGAAACATTGGTATAAATCTAGTTGTTATTGCAGCTAGACTTGCAGAAAAGACAATTGAAATAAAAGAAAAGATAATAGCATTAACAAAAAGAACAAGCATTAAGTCTAATGACGATATTCCAGACCCTTTTATTTTTTTCAAGAAGTTAGTTGACTTTCATTCTGTAACAACAAGAGAAAGATAAAATCCAACCATTATGCTTCCTATTGATAAAAATCCAAATAACTGAGGTGTATAAATAACATTCACAATCATTTTTCCTCAAACTCAATAAAGTAAGAATGATAATACCATCGGGATCAAAATTGAAACAACATAAATTTTTGGGTCTTTGAAAAGAATCTTTGTCACTAAGAAAAGTAACCTATTTAAATTTGTAAATTTAATTTTTGATTTCATTTTGTACCTTCGAATTTCTAAAATGATTTTCTAAAAAGTTTTTTACTGTTTTGTGATCGTCAATAACCTTATTTAATTTTATATCTTCGTAAATACTCCCATTCTTCATAACAATCAATCTATCGCACAAGGTTTCAATTTCGTCAGGTATATGAGAAACTATCAATAAAGTTTTCTCTTTACTTTCTTTCATCTTTTCAAAAAATGAAAGAAGTTTTAAATGTATTCTCAAATCAAGACCAGTTATAAGTTCATCTATAACAACCAATGATGGATCGTTAATAATTGCTAAAAAGCAATTTAACCTTTGTCTTTGACCTAGTGAAAGTTTATTAATATCGCGTTTATAGATTTCTTCAATTTCAAAGATTTCAAAAATCTCTGCAACATACTTATCCTCTGCTCATTTTTGCCCTTTAAAAAACTTTATTAAATCTAAAGGTCTTGTTTTTGTCGGCCAGTTACCTTCCTGAAACTGTATACCGATTATGTCGTCTATATTTTTAGACATTTTTACACTACCGCTTGAAGGTTTTTGGATTCCGCAAATAATTTCTACAAGGGTTGACTTACCACTACCGTTTGCGCCAATTATCGCTACATTTTCACCTTTAGAAATGTTTAATGATACATCATTTAAGGCAACCTTATTTCCGTATTTTTTTGTAATATTTTTAATCTCAATCAATTTTCTTATCCTCCCTGTTTGATTTAAAATTTTTATTTAAATCAATTTTTAAAAAGAAAAACATTTGTTGTCTTTTTTATATAATTTTAAAAAAAAATTATATTTATTTTATTATAACCTTAATTTTTCTAGAAACTTTTAAATGTAGTTAAAATTATCAATTCACAACTATATAAAAAGTTTATGAATTGCTTTTCATGTTACAAAAAAAAATCGCCTTAAATTATAAAAATTCTGGCGATTTATCCCGACTATTATTATTAATATATTATTTTATTAAAAAATTAATTAGCAATTAGAAATCACACTTGTAAATATTAAATGTATCTTTCTAATGGTGGGGTTGTAGCCTTTTTAGTATCTCGAAGTATTTTAACCTCACTAAAAATAACTTTATATAAAGTATATAAATAAGTTTCAATAAAAACAATTCTATTTTCAGCTTGTTTTTCAAGTAAGAATTTCTTAAACTCTGATTTAGACTCTTTTTTATTAGATATTTTTGACATTCTATATACTTTTTCAATACTTTTAATAATTTTTCTTTGCATTCTTACTTCTGAGACTTTTAAGCAAGTATAAGATATAATAATACCTGTTCCAAGAATAACAAAAAACAATGATGATGAAGACACCAATAGATAAATTATGTTTTTAACATAATAATTATTAAAAATATTCATTATATCTGTGACAGAATTTAAATCTCAGTAACTACCTTGCTTGTAAATCAAACCGTTATTTCTTGAAAAATTCTCAGTAAATTCACTTTTTTGTAAAAAGTTAATATAGTAAAAAGTTAATAAGATAAATATTGTTAAAATTAAACCTGTTTTTATAATATTATGAAACATTTTATTCTTAAAAAAGTAAAAGTAAGAAGTGATTTTTTTCTTTTCCTCATTATAACTTTTTACAAAATTTTTGAATTGAAATACAAAGATCTTTATAAAAATCAAAGAGATTACAAAACTTATTGTTGACTTAGCAGTAAAATAAGCTTTTACTCCAAACTCATTTTTGAAAAGAATATCTAAGCAAGGAAGTATAGCAAAAATTGAACATAAAATGACTAATGACAAACTAATTTTTGACTCTAAAAATGATTTTTTATTGCCTCTTATGAAAACCATTGTTTATACTACCTTTCTTTTATGAATTTAAATACATTATGTATATATTTTATAACTAAAATATGAAAAAATTTTTTTAAGTTTCATATTTGCTGTATAAAAAACTAAGGATAACTAACCAATAACCTCTTAAAAACTTGGCAAAATAAAACTACTTAATAGTAGTTTTATTTCTCAAAGTTACTTGTTTTTTTTAGAGTTTAAATATTCTTCCTCTACTTTTTTTTGAAGTTTTAGAGATCTTGAAACATTATTGATTGCACCATTATAAGCTATATATCTATTGCTCATTCTTTTATTAATTAAATGTAGTAATCAACCTAGTAAAATTGCAGAAATAAAGTTTCCAAGCAATGTTGGCAGTAAATTGAATATTACTAAGTAAATAAATACCATAATGGATGAGTGTTGATGAATACCATGCATTAAAATATCGTTTTGACAGATTGCTTGAAACAAAATTAATATATATAAATATCAATTAGCAACACAGTGTTGATAACCAGAAATTGCAAATAAGAAAATCATAACTGACATTAAAAATATAGTTGCACAAAGGTCGTTTGTACCTTTTACAGACTTAGATGCAGGTAATGCAGCAGTAACGCAAAATCCACACATCATAGCAGAAAAAAGACATTTAAGAATAGTAATAGCATAATCCTTAACAGAAATGTTTCCTGTATTAAATTCTGATAATGCTAATGCTGATTTACCAATATCAAATAATCTAGAGACACCAACATTATATAAATAAGTATTCATTTCTAAATCCTGTCCAAAACTACTAAATTGTCATAGAACAGCAAAAAATAGCTGACCAATGATATTTCCTAGATAAATAAAGGCAAAAGCTCTTAATAGGGTCATCACTTTATCCGATCCTTTTATGACACTAAAAGTAATAAAAAAATATGATGTTAAAAACTGACCACCAACAAAAAAGATTGGAGAAAGGACGGTTGCAAAAACTACCCCCAATAGTATTTTTTGTGCAGATGGTGCTGATATTGCATATGATGCATAAAATGCAGCAGTAAAAGCAACCCCAATTCAAATTCCAGCTAATATTCCTAATATAAAATGTTTCATATTTGAAAATTTTATTGTATCGCCAACAGCTTTTAACGCTTCAACATAACCAAGTTCAAATAAATAAAGTGGTTTTTCAACTTTTAAAAGCTCTTCTTTATCAATATTATTTAAATCCATTTTATAACTCCTTTCAAACTGTCTGAACTAAATTTAAAATAAATCTTTATCCAAACTTAGAAAAATTTTATACTAATTTGGAAAAAAATCTACTAAAAGTGGAGAAAATGAAAAAAACCGCCACTCTCGGCGGTTAATGTTATTTTTTTGCAACATTTTAATAAATATTAAAGAATTCGTTACCTTCATTATTAAAAGATCTAAATGATGTAATAACTCAATGTGGTGAAGATGGGTCTATACTGATATTTTCCCAAACTATTTTATATTTATTTTCAACTGACTCATATGTATTATAGTTTCCTAAACCATCATAAGCTTTGAGATCCTCTTTACTAATAACACCACTGTTAACGCCTAATACTTCCCCAGAAATTCTAGAAGTGTCTATTCTACTTCCTAACTTTTCAATAACATCTTTTTGATTATCTTTTATTGTTTGATAAGGATTAAAGTTTTCTGGAACATTTACTTCTTTTGTTTGTTTTGAAGCATTTGAAGTAGTGTCGCCCTTTCCTTTATATGTTAAATCAAACTCCATCTTTGCTCCAATACTTGTATTACTTGTTGAAGAAACATAAGTTACATTTTTATCTCAGAATTCATCATCAACTAAGTATTTAAATACTTTATCATGTGGTTCTTTCATTTTATTTGATAATTTATTTTTAAAGCCTTTAAAAATATATTCCAGTTCCTTAGTTCCCCTAATATTTTTATCTTTTAAACCTTCAAAAGCTCTTCCTAGAAAACTATCTTTGGTGAATTTTCCATTTTTATAACCAAGCATTTCTAAATAATTTTTTTTCTCTTTTAAATTCAAACTAGTGAATTTCTTTTTTTGAAGTTCTCTCATATAATCAGCAGCTTTATTCATTTCCTCTTTAATATCGTCATTAATTGCATCTTCGAATGGTCTTTTCATAAGCGACATAATATTGATTCCACCAATACCATTTTTTTGGATGGTATTTTCTCATAAACTTCCATCTGCGTCGATACTTTTTAATTGTTCTTCAAATGCTTTTTTAAATGGTGAGTCATCCATGAACATCATTCTTGCGAACTCTTCTTGTTTTTTAGAGTCTTTTAAATTTGAATAAACTTTTTCTATATCATCAATCATATTTAAAATGTACTTGGCATTAGTTCCATTATTTTCTTTGTCGTTTGGCATTAACCCATATAACTTATCAAATCCAATTTGATCTTCATTCCCTGCTATTGATGATCCTGGGTTTGGTGCTTTATCTAAATTAGAGTAAGCTTTTTTTGAAATATCTAGTCCAACTCCTTGTAAATATTTTTTGACATTTTCATTGTCTATTATATTTTTTAACGCACTTCAAGTTGATGTCACCAATTTAAAACCTTCAACTTGAGATATTGCTTGCGCGTCAAAACCGTTTTTGCTAGACATTGGAACTACTGGTAATAAATAACTCATCAATTCACCTAATATCATTGCTCCAGATTCTGTTTCAAAAATATTATCTAAAAAGCTACCGATGTTATTAATATGAGCATCAAAGTTTAATGCACCAGCAGTTTTAACAAGTAAAGAACCTGTATTATTAAATTCTATTTCGGCACCATTTTCTTGTAATATTGTTCCAAAGCTCTCTTTGTTCTCATTTTTTATTAGTTCGATATGTTTGTTTTTTAACTTTCGATTGACATCTAATTGTTTTATACCGTTTGCGTTTTTGTTACCTTTTGTTGAACTTATCAAACTGTTATATCAAGCATAACCCCCACCATTGGTACCACCTAATCTGTCACTTGCTGGATTCATTGGTGAAATAGTACTATTTGCATCACCTGGAAAACCACCATCTAATCCATTAACAAGTAAAAAATTAGTTAATGCTCCAGTATCTTGTATACCTCAACTTAATGATCTTCTTTCTTTTTCCTTTGCTAAGTTAATATCTCTATTTAAACCTGCAGCATAACCAGTTGCATTATTTTTGTTTTTATTGTTACCAGTGTTACCTTCTTTAGAAAATGTATCATTAAAATAAACTGCATTATCACTACCTTCAGTTATAAAATTTGAATAAAACTCATTATCATACATACCCATAACGTAACTTGCGTACATCCCTGTAAAATGATTGTCATCAAATAAGTCTAAATTTGGCTCTAAAAGTCTTTTGAATTTGCTAATTTTTTCGGTTACATTGATTTCTTGATTGTTATATACATAACTTGTTGGAACTTTCAAAACAGAGTTATTGGGTGTTAAATACATTGATAAAATTTCATTTAAATTGTAGTTTAAATTCTCATGTCTTGAGGCAACTACCAATCTTGAAATGAAATCTGCCCCCTCTAGCATATCTTTTTGGTTATTTGTTTCCTTTTGTTTTTTAGATGTTACTTTTGGTTTGTTACAAGAAATAACTGATGATAAAGAAGTTGTCAATAAGCTTCCAGCCAACCAAAAATTAAGTAATTTTTTCATAAAATCTCTCCTTTTTCCTATCCATTTTTGTTTAGATAAGGATTAAATTTGGGGGAGTATTACCGTTTTTTAAATCAATAGTAATTTTAGTTTTAATAGTATTAACTTTGAGTACTACACTATTTTTTCGAATATTTAATAAATTCTTGGTAATGTTATTAAATGATTTTAGTATGAAACTAAAATTTAAGTTGACCAATATAAACTTAGATTTTATATTTATTATTGAAGAATGATTAATATTTTTAACAATGTATTTTTTTAATTTAATGATCAAAAAATCTATTAATAATACATATGTTATAAGTATGTTAAATCAAAGCAAACAAAAGAAGAAAAATGCCACCAAATATAAAAGCGTCATGATAATTAGTTTTACAAAATTACCGTGGAAAAACAATAGCTTTAGTGTATATCCTAAATCCAAAATGGTGTCATAATCAAACATATTAAAATTAGTTACATAAATATAAATTGCAAAAATAAATAAAATAGAAAAATGTAAAATGTTTAAAGAATAAATAAGTTTGTTTTTAATACTAACAAAGTTAATTTTGCTTAAAAAGAAAGATCTAGTTATTATAGAATAACCGCTAATTATCGTCATAACTGATAATTTAAGATGACGTAATACAAATTTTGTTCATGACAAGCAAAAATAAAAGAAAAGATAACATCTTAAAGCATTCTTATTATTAAGTTTCATAGATGTTCCCCTTTTCCATACAAACTTAATCGTAGAGGAAAAATGAAAAAAATCAATGCATTACAACTTAATAATGAAATATTTTTTTAATTTCAAACATTTAAGTTGATATAAAAACTTTTTTAATATATAATTTTATAAATATTAATTACATAAGTGGTTAATATTTGAAAGGAAAAACAAATTTATGAAAAAATTATTAGGATTATTAGGGGCAATGGGAATGGTAGCCTCAACAGGATCTGCTGTAGTTTCATGTGGTAATAAATCAAAAGATGAAGCTAAAGCAACTTTAGAAAGTGTTGTAAAAGTAAAAGCATTAGGAGAAATAGAAATTGCAAGTGATGCAGAAGTTCCAACTCTTGATCAATTACTAGTAGCAATTAAAGCTAAAAACGCAAGTTCTACTTTAACTAAAGATGATGTTGAATTAGATGGAGCAGCAACAGCTACAAAAGCAAAAATAAAAGCTAAAACTGATTCATCAAAATATACTGGAACTGTTGAAGTAACATACACAGTTAAAAAAGCAGCAGCAAAAGCAACTTTAGAAAGTGTTGTAAAAGTAAAATCATTAGGAGAAATAGAAATTGCAAGTGATGCAGAAGTTCCAACTCTTGATCAATTAATAAAAGCAATCAAAGCTAAAAACACAAGCTCTGATTTAACTACAAATGATGTTGAATTAGATGGAAAAGCAACATCTACAAATGCAAAAATAAAAGCTAAAGATGATTCATCAAAATATACTGGAACTGTTGAAGTATCATACACTGTTAAAAAAGCAGAGGCTAAAAAATCTTTAGATAGTGTTGTAGCAGAAAAGCAATTGGGAAATATCGATTTGAAAAACCAATCAAAACTACCAACTATTGATCAATTACTAGTAGCAATTAAAACTGCTAACTCAAGCTCTAATTTAACTACAAATGATGTTGAATTGGTTGGAGAGGCAGAGGCTGCTAATGCAACTATAAAAGCTAAGGATTCATCAAACTACACTGGACAAGTTGTCGTAACATACACTCTACAAAACGCAAAAGCATAATAAAATATTAATTTAATATTTATTTATAAAAAACATTGTATGACTAATTACAATGTTTTTTTGTCTAAATTTATTTAAAATACTTCAAAGTACTGTAAAACTCAAAGTTTTTATTAGTATTATTAAGTATCGAATACTAAAAAAATCTTTACTTAAAAAAGTAAAGATTTTTTTAGTAGATATTGTAAAATTGTTTTCCATTTTCATTAAAACATTTGATAGAAGTAACTACTCAATAAGGTGCTTGAGGGTCTTGACTGATATTTTCTCAAACGACTTTATATTTATTATTCACAGGTTTGTAGTCACGATAATTACCTAACCCGTCATATGCTATAAACTTGTCGTCATCTCAATCTCAACCGAAACTTTTATTTTTTACTAAAACTTCACCTGAAATTCTTGATTCATCTATTTTTCTTTTCAAGGAATTAGCAACATCTTGTTGATGTTTGATGTTAGTTTGATATGGATTAAAGTTTTCTGGAACATTTACTTCTTTTGTTTGTGTTGATGCATTGGAAGTTTTATCCCCGTTACCAGTGTATGTTAATTCAAACTCCATTTTACCACCAATACTTGTACTGCTTGTGGTAGATAAAACAATATTATCTTGTTTTCAATATTTATCTTCATATAAATATTGAATGACGTTTTCATGTAATTCTTTCATTTCATTAGATGCAATGTTTTTGAATCCAGATAATAACCCAGCGATTTCAATAGATCCTGGTATTGAAGAATCTTTTAAACCTTCAAAGCATCTTTGTAAGAAACTTCCTTTCTCATATTTACCATCAACATAACCTAACCTTTTTAGATATTCTTTTTTATTCGCCAATGAATAAGTACTATAATTACTATTTCCAATATCTTCCATAAAATCTTTTGCATTTTCAACTTGTTCTTTTATTTTATCGTTAGTTGCATCTTGAAATACTCTTTTTATGATGTTTAAAAGTTTTATACCACCTGATCCATCTTCTTTAATAACTGATTTTCACAACGATCCTTCATTGTCTATGATAGATAACTTAGATTCATAGGCTTTGAAAAAAGGGGATTCTTTGTCTAGGATAATTATTTCAGCAAACTTATTTTTGTCATTATCCTTTAAATTCTTATAAAAAGCTTCAATATCTTCAATGAACTTAATTATATATTTTGCATTAGTTCCGTTTTTACCTTCTTCTTTATCATTATTTTGAGTTTTATAAAGTTGCTCGAAACCTATATTGTCTTTGAGACCAAATGATAAAGCATCATCCAAATTTAAATAATCTTTATTTTTTAATTTAAACCCTTGTTCTTCTAAAAACGTTTTTGCACCAGAATACTCGTCAGACTTAAGTAAATTATAAATTCCTTTTCATGCATCATTTATCATACCAAAACCATTATTTTGAGTTAATTGAGCAGTATATCCTGATGTTATTCTTTTAATTGGTAAGATATAACTCAAAAGTTCCCCTAGTATTAAGGCACCAGATTCTGTTTCCACAATATTATCCAACATACTTCCAATGGCATTTATATTTCCATTGACATTTAACTCACCAGCTTTATTAACAAAAAGAGAACCCGTATTGTTAAATTCTAAAGGCTTTTTATTATATTCAATCTTAGATCCAAAACTGTTTGGACCTGACATCCCTGTTATTTTTAAATTATTTTTTAATTTTTTATTTATGTTGTCATATTTTTTGGGTCTAGTCTCTCTTGTATTAGTTTTAGAACTAGGGTTAGGATTACTAATTACACTATTGTATCATAAGTAACCACTAGCATTTGTTCCACCATCTTTATCCTCTGGGTCAGAATCTGTACCTTTTGTTCTATTCACCTCACCAGGAAAACCACCATCTAAACCGTTATTTAACAAGAAGTTTGTTAATGCACCAGTATCTTGAATACCTCAGCTTAGATTTCGTCTTTCTTGATTAGAAGATAGATTTATGTCTTTATTCAAACCAGCTAAGTACCCAAAAGCATTATCTTTCTTTTTATTATTTCCAACATTCCCTTTATCAGAAAAGGTATCTTCAAAATAAGGTTTATTGTTTTCAGGAGATATAATATTTTTATAAAAATCATCATCATACATACCCATTATGTAACTAGCATAAACGCCTAAATAACTATCATTATTGAATGTGTTTAATCCAGGAGCCAATACGTTTTTAAAACTATTTAGTTTTTTAGATAAATCTATATCTTTTCCGTTATAAGAATATGTTGTTGGTAACTTAAGTGCAGTATTTGATGGTGTAATAAAGCTTGAAAGGACTTCATTTAAATTGTAGTTTAAATTTTCGTGTCTACCACCAATAATAAGTCTAGTCATAAATTCAGCACCTTCTATCATTTCTTTTTGATTATTAGTTGCCGAACTACCTTCGTTTTTTATGTTCTTTTTACTACATGAAACAACGGTTACAAGTGTTGAACCCACTAGCGTTATTGATGATAATAAGTTTAATATTTTCTTCATATTTTTTACCTCTTATAAATAATACAACATTTATAAATTAAGTAGCTTAAAATGAAAGATAAATAAAAAATTTTCAAAAGAATATATTATTTTACAAATACTCATAACTGTCGCCTTTATTAACCTAATGAATTATTTTTTACTCTGAAAAAATAATTCATTTTTTTAACTTTAAAATGTTATTGTGAAAAACACTTAAAGTAGGTTTATATGACAAAAACAACTAAAAAATATAAGTACAATTTCAGTAGAGTATTTTCGACAATTATGTTATTTCCTATAGTCGCTATCATCTCCAAGAGAAGGTTCAATAACTTTAGAGACTTTTGTTTTACTTACCCGAGATTTGGTAGATATCAAGGTAATAGTGAATATTATAAAAAAATACCCACAGAAACGAATACATTAGAATACCACTATTGAGACTTAGAAAAAATGAGCTTAAAATTCAAATCATTTGAAAAAGATGAACTCCAAGAATATCAAATTCAAACCGATAAAGGTAATATAAGTTGTTTAAAAGCAATAGTAAATAATTCTAGCAAATGAGTTTTTGGTTTGCATGGCTGAACTGAAGATAAATACTTAGGATTAAGATTAGTTAGACACTTTTATGAAAAAGGATATAATATACTAACATTCGACTCATTTGCGCATGGAAAAAGTTATGGTGAAAACACAGATATCGGTTACTCTTCAATTGAAATGATGGATGCAATAATTGAAGATCTTAAAAAGACACATAAAGTTACATCCATTGGTTTAATAGGAAATAGCATGGGAGCTTCAACATCTGTTCTATACTCGCAAAAAGGTAATTATAAAGACCTAATAAGTTGAGTTGTTTCTGATTGTGGATTTAGTAGTATCAAATTGCAATATCGATACTACATACAAAATAATTTATTTAAGAAGCCTTGGTGAATAGTTAGTTTTGGTTATACAAAGAAATTAAGTAAATTGACAAAGACTAATCAAAATAAATACAACTTATTGAAGTATATGAATTTAAACAAGAACATTCCTATATTTTTCGTACATGGAAAAGGAGACACTTTCATTGCATATGAAATGAGTTGAGATATGTATGAAAAAAAGGTTAAGAGCGAACCTAATCCCCCAATTAGTAAAATATGGACACCAGAAGGCTCAGAACACGTTTATATGATTAGTGATTATTACAATGAATATATAACTAAAACACTAGAATTTGCAAAAGAAAGTGAGAAATTAATAAATGAAAAATAAAAAGATGGGTTTTTGAACAGTACTAGCTATGACATTAACTGCAACCATTGGTACAAGTATAATACTTACTTATGGTAATGTTTATTCTTTAAGTCAAAATAATCCTTTATTGATGATTTTTGCTTGAATTATTGGTGGAATAATAATTCTTCCTGAAACTTTCATAATGATCGAACCAGCAATATCATTCAAAGAAAATGGTACCGCTTATAGTTGACTAAGGAGAGCAAACTGAAAGATTGTTGCCTTTTGGTTTGGATGAGTACTAACATTGTTTGTTTCTGCAGTAGCAATTGCTACTGCAAGTCTAGCGATAACAAACATTTTACAAGAGTTTACAAATTATCAAAACGAGTATCTGTGAAAATTTACATCAATATTGATATTATTTTTTATTGGTGGTACACAAATATTTGTTAAAAATATGAGTACTAAAAGTCAAATTGTCTTTATGGTTTTAAAAACCTTTCCAATTTTATTCATATTAATATTGGCATTAATTTATGGTACAAAAGATGACTTACTTAGTTCAAATGCTATGAAAAAAAATTTAACAGAAGCTTATATCGGTGGTGCTTTTATGATACCCGCAATTACTATGACTATGTTCTCATATTCAGGTACAGAAATACCTACATATGTTACTTCTGATACTAAAGAACCCGAGAAAACAACACCAAAAGTTATTTTAGTCGGTGTCCTAGTTGTTATGTTAGTCTATCTAATATATGCAGTTGCTATCTTGTCAATTGGTTCAGTTGGTGAAAATAAATTTTTAAATGTTTTTGCATATACTCCTTATTGAGCAAAAATAGTATTCAATGCCATTGCTATTATCTTATTTGTTGGTGGCCTTAATTCCTATTTAGTCTATCAAACTAGTTTAGTTCAAAAAATGGCAACAGAAAAAGACTTATCTCACCACTTTTTAAAAGAGTCTAAATTCTCAGGAAAACCATATAACTCAATGTTGTTGTTGATGATTGCTGCTTCATTTTACATAATATTCAATGAAATTAGAGATTTATTGGGTTACTTCTCCCTTGCAGTTAGTGCTTTGAAAATAATAATGACCACAAACGTTGTTTATTTAAGATTGAAAGACAAAGATTATAAGAAAGTATATAAAAATTGATTGTTTTGGTTGTTTGTAATATTTTCATACATTACTTGCATATTAACTTTGGTTGGTTCAGTCATGATTATGATAAGTGGAATATCAACTAAGGAACTTTGAAAACCGATTGTTATGATTATATTAGTTATTTTGATTCTACCTATTGGGGCTTTAAAATATTATATACAAAATAAAATTGAAGCAAAAAAAAGTAACGACACTAACCCTTATCCAAAAACACTTGAAAAATAAACATTATCAAACAAATATGTTTTAAATTACTATCAGCTTTTAATTAAGTGATTAAAAAAACACCTTTTAAAGGTATTTTTTCTATTTAATAAATACCAAAATACTTGTTTGTTTTGTAAAATATTACTCTCATTTAAAAGTTTTAACCGCTAAATAACTTAACAAACCAGTATAGCCTATCAATATTAAATATAATCATCAAACTTCCCCAGTATTTAAACCATTGCAAAGATATTGCATTAAAACTACTGAGCACCCAGTGGGAGAAAGATATTGCACATACTTGAATCAAATATCCTTTGGATCTAAAACGTAAGTTGGCACTGTTGCTCCTGTAAGAAACATTAGAGCATACAATGCAATAATGGTTACAAATGTATTATTTTTTAGAGTCGTTGTATTATTTGCAATGATAATAGACAACATGAAATGTATATAGAAAATAAATAGTGGCAAAAATATTAAAGTCAAGATCATTCTGGCCGAAACTTCAAGATTAAAAAAGATTAGGCTAGTTGCTAAATTTATAGTGAAAATAATAAGATATGAACAGTAATAAAATATAATTAAAGATAATAGATACTTCTTTCTTGATCCTTCAGCTAATGATATATGTTTGATTCTCTTATCTAATCTATCGGAACCTAAAATAATAGGTACATTAGCTATCGTAAAAGATAAAATCAGAAAAATAACTATTGAAGGCATAATAAAATTCATCATATTGATATCACTACCGTGAAACTTAATAGAATATTTTCCTCACAAAAGTGCTATTGTTACATTTCATACAATTGGAAAAATAACAGAAAAAATAATATTAAATGGATTCTTAAAAAACTTATAGATTTGGAGTTTTATCAACGGTTTCATAATCATTTTCCTTTTCTAATATTTCTAAGTTATTTTTATAATCAGAACCTAAAGCAATATCTTTAACTATGTTGCCCTTTTCTAAATAAACTACCCTTTTGCAAAGACTAGCAACTTCACTAACATCATGCGAAACAAGGATTAATGTAACTTTGTTTTTGTTAAGATATTCTTTTATTAAATTTATAATTTTTTTTCTTCATTGATAATCAAGGGAAGTTGTTAGTTCGTCTAACAACAATAAATTAGGTTTGTTAATAAAAGATATTAGCAGCTTGAACTTTTGCTTCTGACCACCAGAAAGCTTTGCATATTTTGCCTTTTTAAAGTCATCTAACTCAAAAATTTGGAATAATTCATCTATATTTGCACTAGCTTTAAATAATTCATTATAAAAATTTGCAATTTGTTTTAAATTGATCTCATTATCAAATGATGTTTCTTGAAAAACAGCATTCTTTCTAAGATCTATATTATCGATTTTCAAGGTTCCTTCTGTAGGTTTTTTAGTACCTAAAATAATTTCACCTAAGGTTGATTTACCACTACCATTAACACCCATTATCCCTAAATGTTCATAATCATCTACTGTCAAGTGTTTTATATTTAATACAGCTTTTTTTTGATATATTTTTTTAATGTTTTCTATTATGTACATAAAAATCATCTTTCTTTAATTTGAAATATTAAGTTTTCTTTAAAACTTAATTAAATATTAGCATATAAATCATAATTATTAAAAAAACCATTCTAAATACTTAAGATTTAGAATGGTTTTAGAAAGTTTTTTAAGAAACACCTATTAACGATGCTAACTTAGTTTTTGACATACTATATATTATTACAAAGTAAGCGATTGCAAATATCAATAAACCAGAAACCAATATTATCGGGAACACAGTTCAACTAAATGATAAAGGCACTGCAATATTTAAAGATATTAAAATTTTAGGAATTGCTGTGTAAATAATTAAAGTTACTAATACTTCTGCTAAAACTATTCCTATAAGTGTTAAAGGTAGGAATATCCACATAATTATGGAGTTAACTTCACGCATCGAGTACCCTTGTATTCTCATATAGTTCATAAATCTTTTATATTTACCTACAAATAAGTCGGTAATTAAGTATATAACGATGATGGCACTAATGATTGAAATACTTACAAAGACAATTGATAGACTCGTTGCTGAGCTAATCAAGTTTGAAGTAGCTTCTTTTCGTACTTTCATATAATCAGTTTTACCAATTGCGGTTGCCATATATTGTTTGAAACCATCTGTTGTTATATTTCCATCTTTTGATTGGAAAATGATTCTTTGTAATTGATCTGATATCATATCATTTGAACTCATTTTCGCATTACTTCAGATGTTTACGCTTGTTTGACCAACTTTTACTCTTTCTTTAGGATTTTTATATCCAAGTATTTCATTAGCCTTTTCTTGATCAACGAATATTTTTGGTTGATCATAAGTATCGACTATATCAACAACTCTATAATTAATTTTAGATTCATTTGATAATTTATTATTAACGAATAGACCTTCTTTAAGAGCTATGTTTCATCAATTGTTAGTTCCACCAAGTAAGTTAGTAATCTGAAGAGGTTCTCATTTATCATCACGATACATTCTTACATCAAAAGGTTTTACAATAATATATTCATTAGTTGTGTCTTTGCCTACATCAAATCCAGAATACTCTTTATACTTACTATTAACTTCTTTCAATAGTTCTTGGTTAAATAGTTTTTTAGGGATTTTCAATTGGATATTTTGTAATTTGTTATAGTTACTTAGCTTATTATTATCTCTATAATTCCATTCAGACAACTTATCATCATTTTGCTCATAAAAAGTTAGTTTACTTAAATCCATTGAGAAGACGTCTTTAGTATTTTTAGAATCAGAATAGCTTCATCAATCATTATTTACGGGTGTAAATGAGTTATTTTCAGATTTTAACTCTATTATATTTTGTTCAGTTGCTAAATTAATTTTTGAACCGATATTGTATCCTTTTAATTTAAGTTTCCTATTTATAATGATTGGTATTTCATCATCTCTCATACTTTCAAATAACTTGCTTCTATTTTTGAAACCTATACCTTTGAAATTAGACTCTTTATCCAAACCATATCCAAGAACATTTATACCGTCTTTTGATCCATCTAATATTCTAGCGTCGAATTTTGTAAATAGCTCATCTTCATTTGAGTTGAAAGGAATTGAACCAAATCCATATGTAAAGTTCTTAAATTCTGACTCATCATTATCCCATAGTTGCTTAATAGATGATGGCAAGATGTTATTAGAAATTTCTTTTATACTTTCTTTATATGACCTTTTTTTATTGTCACAACTTAGTGGTTTTTGATTGAATAATTTAGGAATAACTTCACAAGTTAACTGATTTAGATACGTTAGAACAAGATTTTCTTCCCCTTTATTAAATAAACTTTCATAATGGTCTACCATTTTATCCATTATTCCAACTGATAATACATTTCCTTTAAATGTAAATAAATTATTTATCAACATTTTTTCAAAGTAATTTTTATAATCTCCCGAGTTTTCTTTTCAATAATTTTTAGATGCTTTATCTTCACCAAATAAAGTCACTTCTTTTCCTTCTTTGGTTTTTATAATACCTGAAAAAGTTGAAGCATCCATAGTACTTTGAGTGATATTGTTATTCAAATTATAAAATGAATATCTAGACAAAGGGTTATTTGGCGTATTGTAGGAGTATGTGTAGTCATTATTGTAACGAACATTTCGGTAATATTCATTAGACATTGTTGATAAAATGCTAGGTGTGGCTACAGAAACCATTAAAATTATTGAAGAAATGAACATCACTGTCAAAAAGATGAAAATATCTTTTAAAGAGACAGAAACAATAACACCTCTTAATTTAGAAGTAAAATTGATATATTTAATGCGCGAGAATATTCTAACTAAAAATAAATTAGGATGTGAGCTTTTTGATGGTTGTAATAATGTTAAAGGACTTTGTCTAACAGTTAAATATGCTGTCATATAGACCATAAAACCGACAACAAGGAAGAACCCTAATCACATTATCAACAAAAATTTTCAATCAATTGTTAACATTGAAGGAATATTAAAATAATATTCAAAAATGTTCATTATTGGAGTTTGCAAGAATACACTTATTGCTCAACCAATCGGAACTGTAATAATTATTGGTAAGGTCATATACATTACATAATTCACTAATATTTTATTATTGGTGGTTCCTAATGATTTTAGGGTACCTATTTGAGATCTTTGAGATATTAAGATTTTTCGTACAATATTATATACCACAAATAAAATTATTAGTAAGAATATGACACAAAATACTACTGCTATTAATAAAAATAACTTTGTGACACTACCAAACAGTGTACTTCTTAAATTTATCAAATTAGTATCTTTATAGCTTTGGACATTTATTCTTGACAAATCTGAGTTTTCACTTAAAGAACCGTTGCTAGCATAGGCTTCTTGTTGTTCTTTAACTTCATTTATATTAACCAAATTATCTGCTGCATATAATTTAAACTTAGCAAGGTTGTCTTTTTTCTCATGTATCTTTCCGTGATAATACATATACCCTCTACTAACGTCTTGATATTTACTATCATCAACAATGTTGTTTTTTTGATTGTTAGTTTCGTTAAACATTGTTCTAAAGGTATCGTTTGATATATAAAATATCGCTTCATTTTGTTGGTTAGTTAATAAGTCTTCTTCGTAGATTGATGGATACACATTTTGAGAGTCAACACCAATTGCATCTAATCTAAGGGCTCCATTTTTACCCTGACCAGGAAAGATTTCATACTCATCTCCTAATTCCATATTATTATATTTAGCATAACCACTTGATACCATGAAACTTTTTTCAGTAAACAGAGATCCATCATCAACTTTTAAACTTTCGTAAATAGTGTAATTTTTTCTATTATAGAATTTTACAATATTTTCATTTTTTTCGTTTTTTTCATTATAAAATGCAGAAACATATCTAAACTTTTTACCAGATGAGTCTCACATAACAACTTCACTTGTTAAATCGATATTAAAATCTGAGAGATCACCTAATAAAGAATAATAATTTTTAAATAAATCTCTAGAAATTAATGGATTAGACTTTATATTATATGGATTATTATTAGTCCCTGGATTTATAAAAAGGCTATAAGCAGAAAAGTTTTTAATTAAATAACTTCCAAACTTTTTAAGTGTGTTATCTGGGTCCAAATCTTTACCATTCGGTTTAAAGTTTTTATCTTCACAAATAAAATATAAATCTTGATCGTTTTTTTCGCCCTTAACTATGTTACCAATTCTACCATTATAACCGTTGTTGATGATATCCTCTTTGGTTTTATCACCATTTATACCATCACCATTTATGTATTTATTCATCATTTGTTCTTTATCATCTTCTAGTGTTTCATAGTAATTCACCATAGAAGACTTTATAAGTGATGTGATTGAAGAGTTATTAACATAGAACATATAATCAAAAATATCAAGAGCAGTTTTTTCTGTTTTCTTAGATAATTTGCCTTGGAAATAATCATTTTTTTCATATAACTGACCAATTAATGATCTTTTGAATGCATTAGAGTTTTTGTTAAATCTATAAAAACTTCCAAACTCCATACTTCTTACTTTTTCTATTTTTTGCTCCATAGTAAAATTAAGTATGTAATCTTTTTCAGATTTTGGCTTATAACTTAAATTTTTACCTTCTGGAGACAATACGTTTGGTTCTACATCACCAAAGTGAAAGTTGATTCATTTTTTGCCACCATTATTTTTGTCACCAATTATATATATGCTTGAATCATAGCTACTTTTGTTTTCTTTTAATTCATCTTTAAATTCATATTCTTTTAAAACACCATCGTTTCCACCAATCGTAAGTGTTGGAAAATAATTATTTTTATAATCCTTTACTAAATCTGAATCGAACGCAAATCAAGGCGACAGTGTTTGTGTATCGTTAGATTTATACTTACTAGAAGTATATCTAAAAGAGTAATCGTGGTGTTTACTATGACTAGATACCTGATTATTGGTTCTTAATAGATTGGAAGCCGATATACCAAAAGTTGCTGTAAAAATTACAGCAATACTAATTAGTATAATATATATTGAAAATTGTATATAATCTTTCAAAAGGTTTTTCAAACCATTTTTAAATAATAGCATCGTCCACGTTCCTTAATATATATTGAAAAACTCCAAATCTTTATCATTATAACATTTCAAAGAAGTTATAACTCACAAGGGTGTATCTGGGTCTTTACTAATATTTTCCCATATTATTTTATATTTGTTATGAACATTTTTATAATTCTTGTAATTACCTAAACCATCATATTTTATTAGATCTTCATCATTGAAATTACCATTGAACATGCTGTTGTTTATTAAAACTTCACCTGAAATTCTTGATTTATCTATTTTGTTTTCTAAAGATTTGGCAACCTCTTCTTGATGTTTGATTTTAGTTTGATAAGGATTAAAGTTCTCAGGAACATCAACTTTTTTATATTGATTTGATGCATTTGAAGAAATATCACCGATTCCTTGATATTCTAAGTCAAACTCAAGTTTGGCACCAATACTTGTATTACTAGTTGAAGAAATATTTACATTTTTAGAAACTCAGTAGTTATCATCTATCAAGTATTTGATTAATTTATTGTGAACATCTTGCATTTCATTTGAAACTGTATTTTTGAATCCTGCAAATAATTGTCTAAATTCTTTTGAACCGATTACATTGTCATTTTTTAATCCATCAAAAGATCTTTTTAAGAAACTACCATCTTTGAACTTACCATTCTCATAGCCTAGAATTTTCAAATACTGTTTTTTAGAGGCAAGGTCGAATGAACTAAATTTAAAGTTTTCAAGTTTATCCATAAATTCCCCAGCTTGTTTCACTTGCTCTTTTATATCATCATTGGTAGCATCTTCAAAAACCCTATTAAGCATATTTAAAAGATTTATTCCTCCTTGACCATCATTTTGGATGATGTTATTTCATAAGCTTCTATCTTTGTCAATTTGATTTAATTGCGAAGAATAAGCTTTTTCAAATGGAGTGTTTTTACCGATCATTAAACGGTTTGTGAACTCAACTTTTTGTTCTTTATTAAGATTTTTATAAATGTTAGTTAGATCCATAATGATATTTTTTAAGTACTTCATATTAGTTCCGTTTTCGTTTATGTCATTTGGCATCAACCCATATAACTTATCAAAACCAATATTTTCAGGTTTTGGAAAAATACTTCCACCAACATTTGGTGCTTTATCTAATTTGAAGTAGTCTTTATTATCATCAAAACCAACTGTTTTAAGGTAATCAACAACTTCTTTATTATTTAATAAATTGTAAAATCCTTCTCATCCAGAAGTTATTAATTTAAATCCTTGCTGTTGCATTAAAGTATGGGCATTTGGAGAGAATAAGCTACCGGCCTCGGTAACTCTTGTGGGTAGCACATAGTTAAGATATTCCCCTAACACCAATGCTCCGGACTCGGTTTCAAAAATATTATCTGGCATACCACCAAACATATTAATATAACCATTAACATTCATTTTTCCAGCAGTATTAGTTAGTAATGAACCTGTGTTATTAAATTCTAAATCTTCGCCCTTAAATTTAAGCTTTGAGCCATATTGATCTTTTGAATTAATTGCCTTTGTGATTTTTATATCATTATTCAGTTTATTATTGATATCTAATGATTTTATTTCGTTCGCATTATTTTCGCCTTTTGTCGAACTTATTAAACTGTTATATCATGCATAACCACCACCATTTGTTCCACCTTTTTTATCAGTTGCACTAGATTTAGGTCCACTTGTACTATTTGTGTCTCCTGGAAAACCACCATCAAGACCATTGTTTAATAAAAAGTTAGTTAAGGCACCTGTATCTTGAATACCTCAGCTTAAGTTTCTTCTTTCTTGGTTATTTGATAATTTTAAATCTTTATTAAGACCTGCAAGATAACCAGTTGCATTATCTTTAGGTTTATTGTTTCCAACATTACCACTTGCAGAAAAGGTATCTTCAAATGAATAGGCTCCATTATTACCTTTGATAAAGCTTTGATAAAAGTCATCATCATACATACCCATAACATAACTTGCATACATACCTGCATAATTATCAACATCAAACTTATTAATGCTTGGGAACATAAGATTTTTAAATTTAATCACATCTTCCAAGGCGTTTATTTGTTTATTCTCAAATGTGTATGAAGTTGGTATTCTTAAAGCTGTATTAGTTGGTGTTAGATACATTGATAAAATTTCATTTAAATTATAATTTAAGTTTTCGTGTCTACTACCTATTATCATTTTAGTAATAGATTTAACACCATCGAACATATCTTTTTGTAAAGTTGTTAAATTTTCTGAATTATTATTGGACTCTTTATGTTTATTACCACAAGCAAGTGTGGCTGAAGAAGAAGCCCCTACTATAGTTGTTATTGCTAAAATATTAAGCATTTTTCTCATTTTCTTTTCTCCTTAAATTTAATTAATTTTGTTAAATTAAATGAATTTAAGGTTTGGAGGTGTATTTCCTTTTTTGATTATGAGTATAATATTAGAAAACTTTACTTTTATTATTAAAAAAATAGACTTTCTTACTAAATTTAGAAATAGTTTTATTTTTTCTATAAAAAGTAAGATTATTGTAGCAATACTCAAACCAAGAATAACTTTTTTATAAATTGAAATATTTTTGAGTATAATATAATTTCTAAAATCAACCATTTTCTTAAATATAATTGAAGCCAACTTGTAAAGTATCACCATTACAAATAGAAGTGTAGAAAAAATTATCGGTAAAAAGGCAAAAGGCAACATTAAAATCAATTCATAAATTAAGTATTGAATATTGAATATCTTTATGAAACCAAAAAATGATGAAGTTAATATGTTATCTTTATGATTTTGATGAACCAAGCTTTCAATATTGCATTCTTTAACCATAACATTAATTATAAAAAATCCAAGAAATGGTATCACTAAAAGAAAAAATCTATAACTGAAATAAATAAAAGTTTTAAATATTTCTTTAGTGGTTATTTCATTCTTAATTAACAAACTTAGTTTCTCACGTTTAGTATATTTGACAAGAACAGTTATGTATATGCAATTTATAAAAATAGAAAATGTTATATTAAGTACAACTTTGAATAATATAAAAATATTTATATTTTCAAAAGTGACAAAATAATTTTCTAATATAAAAGATGTAACAAATAATGACATCAATGTCAAAAAGAGCAATACTTTTAAGCATATAAAATGTTGTTTGCTTGCTCTCATAAAAACACCTCTTTTGAGTTTTCTCAAACTTATTTAAAACTTACTTTATAATAAAGTAAAAAGCAAGTCATTTGACTTAAATATTTGAGTTGGGTAATCATTTTAAAATTTTTCTCAAGAATTAAAAAAACTCCTAAATATTTAGGAGTTAAGTGTTTTCATATATCTAATGATTAAATTTCAAAAAAGTCTAAAAATATGTGGTCGTATATTCTTTCCATTCAATACAGTTTGTGTGAAGCTGATTTACTAAATTTGCTTTTCAAACGAGATTGAAGTAAATCGTAGTAACTTGTTCATATTTTTGAGTATGTTTTTAAAATTTCGTTATTTATTTCTTTAATATCTTTTGCTTCTCTATCATTTAAATCATTTTGACTTAACAGCACAAATATTCCGTTTTTAGATTTTAGATTTGGTTTTACGCAAGTTAAGTTTAAATAATTGCTTTCAAATTCCACATCTTCAAATAAACTTTCATTTGAATAATATTGATCTTTAATTAGCTTGATGTAGTTTGAAGTTACTGATTGGTTTCCAGCTGCCATAGTATTGAATGAATTAATAAATGTTGGTACTAATAGCATGTCCATAGAAACCATTGTAAAAGCTTTTACAGCAGTTAGTTTTGGGCTAGTTTCCAAAAATGTTAGAATTTCATATTTTACCAAGACTGCTGTAAAGAAGTTTGAAGCAACTGTTCAAAATAAAAATGTCAATGGTGAGAAATCAATATCTCTTTGTACATAAACTTTAGTACGATCAACATGTAACTTAATTTTGAATACACTTATTGATTTATAATAAGAATTTATTTTAAATCAATTTATTAAAATAAATTTAAATAATAAATAACCTGCACCAATAAAAATCAAAATACTTAAGTAGCTTATGTTATAAAAAAAATTATATATAAATACAATAAGTACTGATAATAATATTGTTTGATCTAAAATGAAATATGAAAACGCACCCTTTTTAAGCTTCATTAAACCATTAATGAACTTCATCTGATCTTTTACAAGATTTGGTTTTTCCATAAATTTCTCCTTTTTATATATATTCATAATAAATTATTATATATAAAAAAAACAAATAGTCATTATTAAGTGTATTAATTTTATTTTTTAAAAAAAATTTTTCTTTTTGAAAATTATTTATTATTAGAAATACGTTCGGCTAAGTCATAGTCTTTAGAAATTTTTCAATTCAATAAAGCTCCCAATCCAATAATAAATCCAATAATCACAGGGATTGTTAGGATTAACAATACTGGACCACTAATTGGAAGTCCTTTTAATGGCGTTGGGTTATGTACTTCAAGAAAAAAATATGGGTAAGGTCTATGTAATTTTGCTAAATCCCAATTAGAATTATAGGCTCTAAATATCATTTCACCCCTTAATAGTGAATAAATTAAATATATAATTGGATAAATCATTGCATACAACATATCTTTTTTTGCAAAATTTCTGAATGATTTAGTTACGAAAGTTCGATCATTAAATAGGAAGACATATAAAAACATCATTAACGGAATTATTAAATGTAACATCATTTGTTGAACTCAAGCATGCGCATTAAATATTTTACCGCTCATTAATGATGCTGGTAAAATTACAGAATTATAGACTACACCAGTAATTATTATGTAAATTGTTATTGAAATTGTGGCTTCTCTTGATAAAATTAATGATTTTTTTCAGGTTATTTTGTCACTAGAATGTTTGAGTGCACTAACAAAAAATCAAATAAGAACCATTATGTTTGATTGAATGGTAAAAAAACTCAAATATCTTATGGTAAAACCTTGATAATCATTTCCATAAGAAGTTTTTGAATCATCTAAAATTATTCTTCAATCGATACCATCAAAGTCGAAACCGCTATTTGCAATACTTACGATGTTTGTAGTATAAGTGTCTATCAACACAGCAAAAACTAATAAAGCAGCTATAACCTTATATAAATATTTTCAATCTTTTCAATTTTTTGTTTTAATTTTCATAGCAAATCCTCAATTTTATAAAAAAAATATTTTTTATAGCTAAAAAATTATTTATCTAGTGCTGTTTCTATTTTACCTGATGATTTGAAGTAAAATATTCCAATATTAAGAGCTTTTCTTGCTTTTATCATATTTATATCAAAGGTTTTCCTATTAGCTAACAAGAAGGTTGTTCCACCAACAATCGAAAATAAACATAAGACAATCAATATTACAAAGAAGCAAGCAAATATTATTTCCAATTTCCACCATTTAGGTCTTATAAAAATAAGAACTGATACTATTATTGAAAATAGTATGAAACTTATAATTGATATGATTAATACTTTTTTGATATTTTGCTTTATATTTTTAATTGTTTCATTCATTAAAAACAACTCCTACTAAGAAATTATAACATACTTCAACATTACTAATAAAGGCATAATCTTATTACAAATAATTTTAAAATTGGATATCTATATGTTGCTATTCATTATAGTGCATTGCCAAATTAGAACTTGATTTCATAATATGACCGTTAATTAAAAAAAAAAAAAAAATCTAGAGAGTGTTTACTCTTTAGATTTCAAAAAGATTAATAATTGGTATTAACTTTGTAAGCTTTTTCTTTTTTTCTTTGTTTTTCTCTTATCGGTAGCTATCATTTTTTCTAATATCATTTTATTTCTTCTTCTTGGTTCTGGGAAATAATGATAACTGACAAAAATTATTCCATCCACCATTAAAATTAAAGTTCCTGGTATCATTGCGAATGCTATAAACATTGGAACAAAATATCAATTAGAACTATTATAACTATTTGTAGGAAGTAAATTAAGTACGTTATTATTCAACCCAGGTAAGAAAATAACAATAACATTCAAAGTGAACGATAAAATTGAAGACATTCATAAAGGTTTATTTATGATTATATTAAGTTTCCTTGAAGCCTTTCAATTAGAAAGTTTTATGAAGTTTGCATATAAACATGGAGCAAGTGTAATTGTTATAAATACAGCTGTTCTTCCATAATTACCTAAACTAGTTTTTTTCTCAATATCCAAGTTAGGATCTCTTAATGCTTTTCATCAAGAACTATAATCATTAGACTTAGTTATGTTACTTATCTCCTCATTTGTCAAAAATGTCATTCCTAAGTAGTAAGCAGCAACGGTTGTAGTTGTTGTAAAGAATATTATTTTAAATAAAGTAAATACAATCCCTTTAAATAAAGAGTTTTTACCTTTTATTGGTTTTATCTTCATCAACGTATCATCGTTTGCTCCCATACCAATTGCTAAGGCTATTAGTGATTCAACGATTAAATTCATTCACAAAATATCTGTTGCTTCTAGTGGTGAAACTGTGTTTATTGATGAAAGAATAAAGATCGATATTACATTGGCAAGGTTTACACCAATAACAAATGCAATGGCACGTTTAATTTTCTGATAAACGTTTCTACCTTCATGAACTCCCTTGATTATTGTTTCAAAATTATCGTCAGTTAAAATTATATCACTAGCTTGTTTGGCAACATCAGTACCTGTGATACCCATTGCAACCCCAATATCTGCTTTGGCAAGTGAAGGTGCATCGTTTACACCATCACCAGTCATACTTGTTATGTTATTTCTTTTTTGTAAAGCTTCAACAATTCTAACTTTATGTTCGGGGTTAACTCGAGCAAATACCTTTATTTGCTCGATGATATTGTAAAGTTCTTCATCAGAAAGACTATTTAGTTTTTCAGAGCTCATAACCTCATCTTTATTGTCGGTTAAATCTAAGTCCTTAGCTATCGCTAACGCAGTAACAGCGTGATCACCAGTTATCATAACAACTTTTATTCCGGCATCTCGTGCTTTTCTAACGGCTTCAATTGCTGAATTACGAACCGGATCAATCATTGCCACACCACCCAAGAATGTTAAATCGTGTTCTAAGTCATCTTTATCTGATAATGAGTCATAATTCCTATTATATGCAAATGACAAGACCCTTAAAGCATCATTGCTCAATTTATTGGCGATTTCAAGTAAAGAATCTTTATCATCTTGGGTTATAGGTCTTTCAACATTGTCAATCATAATTTTAGTACAATGTTTTAATAGTTCATCAATAGCTCCTTTAGTGAATATTGTATTTACACCATTAATATTATTAACGGTTGTCATCATTTTTCTCTCACTATCAAAAGGAATTTCATCAATTCTTTTAAATTCTTCACGAGCATCTTGTTCGTCATAACCTATTGTTTCAGCATAGTCTACAAGAGCTAATTCTGTAGGATCTCCGATTCTTTCATCGTTCTCAGTAACAGAGTCATTACATAAGACTAGGGAATTTAAGAATAAATCCATGTGTTTATCTTTTTTCTCTTTAGAATAATCTTTTGATTCAATGATTTTGTTATCCATAATCATTTTCTTAACTGTCATTTTATTTTGTGTTAGTGTACCAGTTTTATCTGTACAAATCACATTTACACTCCCAAGAGTTTCGACAGCTTGTAGTTTTTTAACAATAACATTTTCTTTTGCCATTTTTTTTGTACTTATACTCAAAGTTATCGAAACAATGGCAGCTAAACATTCTGGGATTACACCAATCGCTAAAGTAATTGCTACCATCAAATAATTTGATCATGCATTTTTGTTACCTGAAAAGAATAAAGTAATAAATATCAGAGCACCAATAACGAAACTCATTAGCGCAACTCATAATGTAAATTTAGCTAATTTTTTCTCTAACGGTGTACTTTCTTCTTCACTACTATTGATTGATGTAGCAATTTTACCTATTTCTGTATCTTTACCGGTTTTAATTACAATTCCAATTGCTCTACCAGAAGTAACAAAAGTTGACATAAATGCTATATTTCGCATTTCTGCCAATATATTTGTTGGTGTTTTTAACTCTTCGTGAGTTTTTTCTACTGGTAATGATTCACCAGTTAAGATTGATTCATCCAAACATAAGTCGCTTGCTTCAAAAATTCTCAACTCAGCAGGAACATACTTACCAGCTTCAAGAATAACAACATCACCAGGAACTAATTCAGATGCGTCAATTTCTTGTTGTTGATCATTTCGTAAAACAACGGTTTTTGGTTTAGACAAACTTTTTAATGAGTCCATAGATTTTCTTGCTTTAACACTTTGAACAGTTTCTAGTATAGAGTCAATCAAAACGATTGAAAATATTACAATACAGTCAATAAACTCATCAAAGTGAACTTGTCAATTATTGCTTATTAAGGGTGCAATAATACTAATAACTCCAGCAGCTATTAAAATCAGTTGAATTGGCTCTATTAAAGTCTTGAGAAATATCACATACCAAGGTGTCACTTTGGCCTCAGGTAGTTCATTTTTCCCATATTTCCTTTGTTTTTCTTCTACTTGCTCGGTAGTCAAACCCATTTCTATATTTGAACCAAGTTCTTTTTCTAATAAATTAATTTTTTTCGACAGATAATCGTCCATTTTTGTCACAAATCCTTTTACATTATTTAAGAAAATTATAACAAAAATGTTTTAATTTTTAATAAATTCTTGATAAAGCTTTTAAAATTTTATATCTTTATTCTGAAAGTTTTTTAAGTTTCAAAGTTTTCTTAATAATTACCTATAAAAAAGTAGAATTTACAAGTTATTTCCATTTGAAGAAATAACTTTTTTGTTTCAATAAAAACTTACTTTTTTATATCGCTTCAAGTCTTTAAAGTTTTTTCTCTTCTATTTACATAAATAAATCCATACCTTTTGCTAAAACCTTGGTGTGTTGATACTAAATCAACAGCACTTCAAGGACAATATCCAAATAATTCGATACCATCACGATTTCTTTTATTTGTTCGATATGAGACCTTAAATAATCTATTCTGTAGGTGTCATATATTTCATTATTAGAAGTTAAAACATCTTCTGCTCCTAAACCATTTTCTGTTATTATCAATGGTAATCCATAGCGCTCATAAAGGTTTCTTGATGTTACTCGTAAACCAACAGGGTCAATTGTTCAACCATAATTATTACTAGTTAAATAATCTTTTTTTTGTACATCATACATGCCATAAAAATCATTATAAATATGCTGATCAGTTTTTTTGTTTATATTATCTTCTTTTGTGTACAAACTTTTTTTAACAGTTAAAGATGAATAATAATTAAAAGCTATGAAATCGGGCTTTCCACTTTTGATTATTTTCATATCGCTTTTGGAGATTTTTGGAGTGTAATTATTTTCTTTAAAGTACCTTCAAACTATTGGATTATACTAACCTTTAACAGCAAGGTCCAAATACAACCAATTCCTTAATGCATTTGCATTTAACTCCGCAATTTTATCTTCGGGATTACACGTTGCTGCATAAGCATAAGAAATATTAGGTGCTGGACCTATTTTAGCATTAGGTAACATTTTATGACATAATTTATAACTTTCGCTTGTGCTAATGTCATATAGTGATTTTGTTGATATAATTCTTTTCAAGAATTACCATTTTTACGATTACTTACTCCAATCGCATTCCCTGCTAAAATTAGCATATTTTGTTCGTTGATGGTTAGTCAATATTTAACTCTATCTCCAAAAGATTCAAACAATACTTTCGCATAGTTTAAAAAGACTCAATAGTAACTTTCTTATTATTTCATCCACTCAGTTTTTCTAGTTCCAATGGAAGATCAAAATGATAAATTGTTAGAATTGGTTCTATACAATATTTCAAGAGTTCATTTATCAATTCGTTATAAAAAGCAATACCTTTTTTATTAACTTCTCCAAATCCATTTGGGAAAATTCTAGCTCAAGATACAGAAAATCTATAGGATTTTAATCCAAGTTCAGCCATTAAAGCAACATCTTCTTTAAATCTATGATAATGGTCGGAAGCAATTTCGAAGTTTGCTATACCAGAATTCTTATCTTTGATATCTTGGATGCTCAACCCTTTACCATTAGCAATGTATACCCCTTCTACTTTATAAGCACTTGTTGACGTTCCCCACAGGAAGCTTCAAGGTATATTATTAGTTTTCATATTCCTTTCCTTTAATCCTTTCGTTTTATATTTAACAACAAAAAGAAAAAAAGCACATCTTAATTAGTGCTTTGGAAACTATTTTTTAAAAAAGAAAATATTTTACAGTATCTCGTATATATAGAAAAATAATTGTGTTAAGGCTATATGTCTATAAAAAAAACCAGAGTTATCCCCTTCAAAAGTAATTATTTTTTGACTTTTTTGAGGAAGATAATTTAGCTTCTCGATTTGATTTAATGTAGAAATAATATAATTAATATTTTGACTGAAATAAAGATAATTTTTTTTAATAAATTTTAATAAAGTTTCGTTGTCTCTTCCAGTTAAAATAATCAGGTTTATTGAATTATCAAAGACATTAAGCTTCTTTATTAAATAGTTTTGTTTTGAAACATCAATTATTTGAGAGTAAATATTTGAGTTCAAAAGTACTTGTGCTAAAAAATTAGCGCTTTCCATCGATTGAAAACTTGGAACAATATTTACACTTTTAATATATTTCAAATCTTCTTTAAAAGATTTAACAAAATCAATGTCTTCATAGACTCATTTAATAATTGAATTGTTTATAAAATCTTTTTTGTCTTGTTCAACTGACTTTAATTTTTTTTTAGTTAGAATTTTTTGATACTCTACTTTCATTAATACTATCAACTCACGATAACCACTGCACTTTATAGATTGTGCAAATTTTGTAACCGTTGACTTTGCTACATAACAATCACGTGAGATTTCGTCTTGTGTTTTAAAAACTCCACTTGAGTACATTTCAATCAACTTAGTAGCTATTAATTTAAATGTAGTTTTCTTAGTTTGTCTTGATAAGTTTTCTAATTGTTCATAGATTGACAACATAAACTTATACCCTTTCAACAAAATTTTAAAAATCAAAGTTATTTGGATCTGGTCCGTCACGGTACTCAGAAATACTTGCTAATAATTCCATATCTTCGATAGTTAATTCAAAATCATCTATTTTAATGTTTTCTACAACCCTTTCTGGTTTAGAGGATTTTGGTATAATGACATACCCCTTTTGATATGCTCATCTCAAGCATATTTGAGGTTCACTTTTTTGATACTTCTTAGCTAATGTTTTGATTTGTTCTATATCAAAACATTTTCCTCTAATTAATGTACCCCATGACTCAACAACTATTCCATAATTTTGACAAGCTTTTACCAAAGAATTACATTGAAGTGCAGGATGTAATTCAAACTGATTAATGACAGGTTTAATTCTTGCAACTTTCATCAGTTCTTCCAAATGTTCATTAAGGAAATTACTTACACCAATTGATTGAACTTTACCTTCATCAACCGCTTCTTCAAGAGCTTTTCAACATTCTAATCTTTTTTCTGTTGGTCAATGAACTAATACCAAGTCTAAATATTCTAATTCAAGTTCTTCAAGCATAACTTGGATAGCTAACTTAGCTTTTTCATAATCGTGGCTACTATTCCATACTTTCGATGTTATGAATAATTCCCCTCTTGGTACACCTGAATCTTTTATTGCTTTAGCAATAATCTTATGATTCCCATAAATTGTAGCAGTATCTATATGACGATAACCTGCTTTTAAGGCTGCAAGAACTGAAGAATATGTTTCGTGTTCATTAGTTAATTTATAGGTACCAAGACCAACTTGCGGGATTTCTAATCCGTTATTAAATTTTAGATATTTTTTTAGAATACTCATTATGATTACCTCTTTTTGTTATTTTATAACAAAGATAAAAAAAATGTAATTAATACAATTATTAATTACATTTTTTATGATTTAAAATTTGTTTTATTCTGTAATTTTTACATTAAATGATTTTGTTTCTTCTTTGCTTGATCATATATATTTGTCTTTATCTTTTGAATCGCTGATTGAATATTTGTATTTTACTTTAATTGTTTTTTTGACAACGCTAGCCTCAACAAATAAGATTTTACCATTAGCAGCAGGATCAGCATCATTGGCAGTTACATTATTAACAGAAGTTGCAGCATCTTTTACTGCTTTAATTGCTTCGTCGTTATTTTTGAATGTTTTATCTTTTACTGCTTCTTCGACTTTTGCTAACATATTTTTTTCTGTATCACTAGATTCTTTTGAAACTTTTGTTCCACAAGAGATAACTGTCGCACCAGTTGTAGCAACCATTCCCATTGCTCCTAATATTCCAAGGATTTTTTTCATTTTATTCCCTCTTTCCATATGATATTGTATTTAAATTTTTTTAAATACAATTTTTATGATAAAGAAAAAAAAGAAAAAACATAGGTTTTTTTAAATAAACTCTTCTATTAGTTCTGTAATTTTTTTACCGACACCGTCATTATCAATAGAATCAATGACCTCTTTAGATAGTTTTTTTATTTCATCAATGGCATTTCCCATGGCATAAGAGTTAGGAAAGACTTTAAACATTGGATAATCATTAAATTCATCACCAAACACGTGAACATCTTCATCAGATAAGTTAAAATGTTTCAGTAAAGCTCGAATACCTCAATCTTTACCAGCACCTTTTTTATAAATTTCTATATTAGTTCTTTTATTATAATCGAAAGAAATTATTTCAATGTCTAAATTTTTTAATGCATTATAGACTTCCTCTTTCTCTTGATAACTAAAACACTCTACATTAATTGAAGGGAAAGACTCTAATTGAATAATATTATTATATAATTCTTCATAATTATCGTAGACATTAAAAGCTTTATATTTTTTATGAGAAAAGTCTCATTTTATTTTTTTAAACTCCATAACATAACCAGCATCTTTAACCAAATGAACTTCAAAATCTCCTAATAAACTATATTTAAAGTTTTTTTTGTGTAATATATCAACTATACTTATCAACTCTTCATTAAAAAAATGTAATTTATCAATGTAAGAATGTGTGAATGGATCAATTACACTGATACCATTTGTTGTTATAAGAGGTAGTTTTATGTCCAATGTTTTTGCGTGATCTAAGGTTAAAAAATAATTTCTACCAGTAACAAAAGTTAAAGCATGGTTGGTCTTTTCTTTAAAATTTTTAATAAGATTTATAGTATTCATAGATATTTGGTTGTTTCTGTTAACAATAGTCCCGTCTAAGTCTGTTGCCACTACTTTTTTGATTTTGTACATATCGATTCCCCTTTTTCTCTAATTTATGGGTTGATCATTTTAACTAGTAAATCATAAACATTTTGCAAACTGTTTTTTTCCATAGAGGAAATTGACAAAAATTTATCCGTATCCACAACTTTTAAAGTTTCTTTTATGATCTTTTCATTCTTTTTGATATCGTTTTTTTTACATTTGTCTTTTTTTGTTGCAACAATCAAAACAGGTATATTATGGTGTTTAAAAAAATTGTACATTTCTACATCATCGTTTGTTGGTTTATGTCTTAGGTCAACCAGCTGACATACAAATTTCAAATTGTTTCTAGATGTTAAGTATTCATCCATCATTTTTGCAAACTGAAGTTTTTGTTCATGATTAACTCTCGCAAAACCATAACCAGGTGCATCGACAATTCTAAACTCACCATTATTTATGTCAAAAAAATTCAATAATCTAGTTTTTCCAGGAGTTGAAGAGGTTTTAGCTAACTTATTTTGATTAGTTAAGGCATTTATAAATGTTGATTTTCCAACATTACTTCTTCCGATGAAACAAACTTCATTAACATTGTCTTGTATTCATCCGCTTTTCTGAGCTGCTGATTTTATAAATTTAGCTTGTTTTATCATAAATTATTCCTGATCTATAATTAATCCTTTTGAATTTTTTCAAAGGGTTTAATTAAATTTTTAAATTCCTTATCCAAGTTTTGGAAAGGATCTTTAGTTGACTTTTCACTAATTAATACTACATCGTAGTAGTACTTATTCAAATCTGCTACATATTTTTCTTGCTTTTCTATTTGTTTTTCGGTTACCTCATTATCAAAATTATCACTGTAATAACTTTCTTTAAGGGATTTCAGGAAAGTTTCTTGCATTTCTAAGTATGAAAAAAAGTCTTCTTTTTTAATTTTTTTAATATTCTTTTTTGAAAATAACTTTTTTTCCTCTTTATTTAAAAATGTTTTCATCATTTCGACTTCCAACCTTTCTTTAATATTAATATAATTATAATTTAAAGAGTAAGAAAAAATGTATATTATTTTAATAAGTTTAGTTTACCTTAAATCAATCGTATAATTCTCAATGATATTTGATAGTCATTGTTTCAATGTTTTCCTCTTCATTTTTGAATGTAATTATGAGTGATTTTCTTCTTAATGTTGGTTGAATCGATATTATAGAATCCTTAGAAATTAAATTATTGATGAAAAAATAATTGCCTTGATATTCTGCAATGTACATAGAATTAATTATTTTTTGACCAGTTAATATTATTAATAAAATAATCAAAATATAAAATAAGTATAAGATATTAAAAACCAAACCGAAATGGTACTTATCATTTTCCCCAAGAACCAAGGACATTGTTCCTAAAGCTATATTAATTGATAAAAAGAAAGGTACAATAAAGCAAATTGTTCAATAAAACAAATGATAAATTGGTTTTCTTATATATAAACGATCTTTATCTAGTTTTTGTAACTTCCTTAATCTAATAATAGTGATTGTTAACATTGATAAGTAAACTAATGTACAAATTAAAATCATAACTAACCCAGTGATTATTTTAGTTTTTGAAATTATCATTTAATTATTACCTCCCTCTATAATTTTTTTGAATGTCATAAGTAACTCGATATCCGAAATATTAATACGATATCTAACTTTCTCTAGAACAATTTCAATTCCATTATATCAAGTCTTATCAATATTATAAGTTGCTCCATAAATATTTTTTATCTTTGTTATAGGAAACTGTATAAACTCATTTGGTGTTTCAAACAACACGCGATTATTAGTGACAAAGATACTAGTTACTAGGCAACTTTTCTTATGATTTATATATAGTAAAGAAAAATTATTTTTTAAGGAGCGATAAAATTCAAATTTAGGATTTGCATCATTGATAGACTTTTTCTTTTGTTTCTTAATTATTGGATAAACATATAAGGGTATATTTGAAGAGAAATAGTAACACTCTTCATCTTTTGGCATTTCATATTTTACATCATATGTTTTTAAAGTAAAATCTGGTTCGATATTCTTTAAACTTTGAGTGTATTCTTTATTTAAAAACAAATAATTTTTATGTCTTACCTTATATATTATCGCTAAGGAACCTGTAATTAATAAGGCAAAAATTCATATAATTATTATTATTACTAGCATTTTTTCTTTATAACCCATAGTTTTACTCCACTATTAACTTTCTTTTTCATTAAAAGAAACTATTTTTATTTTATAATTAATCTCATCATTTTAATATAAAATAAATCACTTGTAAAAAATAAACAAGTGATTTATCGAAAACAATATAAATTTAATACTGATATATACGTTTATTTTTGAACACTTTTAAAAACACACATGCAAACACTGTTGTACCAGTATATTGTATGCATTCATTTATTAGTGATTGAATTGCTCTACTACCATCATATGTAATTCATGCATAAGGTACATAAATGAACACTGGTAGGTAAGCTATGTAAACCACTATGTACATAGTTATTCTTTTTTTAAGTAGAAATACTATTAGAAAAATAAGTAACTTAACCACTATCGTGATTGGTATATATATTATACCTCCACTAGCTAAATCAATTAATATTCCCGAACAAACGGAGGCAAATACTAATATAAAAAAAGGAACTGTGTTAACTAATGATAAAGAAATAACTTCTGATAACTGAAGGATACCTTTACCTGTTTGTTTTGTAAAGTAACTAGATAGCATTCCTAAAACAACCATAAGACTTGTTAAAAATGCTATCATGACCATATTTTTAGTATTTATTTTTTTATTCAAACGAATCACCTCTATTAAAATAATTTATAATTCCTAACGTAATAAATACCTTAGATATTTATTTTAAAGCGATTTTAAAAAAATAGCATAAAATTTATTTTTTTTATTTAAAAAACCCACAAAATGTGGGTTTAAGATTTATTTTATTAGATTTATTTCTGATACTTTTAATTTTTTATTAACCACTTTCAGTTTAATTTCAAATTTGTTAGTTATTTTTCCATCTGAAACAGTGTATATAAAATCGTTTATATCTTTAATCTCAGTAGTCACTGTTAGTTTTTTGAATAATTCAAACGCTTCGCTTGTAACTTCATCCATACTCTTGTTGTATGATTTTAAATAACCATCGATAACTTTCATTAAAGGTTCTACAACTGGTTTTACTTCTTTCACGATTTTAAATAGTTGTTCTAAAACAGAATCGGCTTTGATATTAGCTTTACCATCACTAGTTTTTTCTAAACCTAGGATAAAGAACATGTTTTCTACATCCCTAAGTGCTCTTACTAAGGTGTCGTCTTTTCTCATTTTTACAATCAAATCTTTGAATATGTCAAAATTTATTGTAAAACTATCTGAGTTCGTAGGTTGCAAAGAACTATTAAGATCCTTAATAATATCTGCTAAACTTTTTTCTCCAAAAATAAGACTGAATGTACTCATTTGTTGGTTGAATTTTTTTGGCTTCTCAGTATTTCCACCAATCCCTAGTAAACCACCACTTAAAATATTTTTAATTGGGTTATTTAGTAATCCTTTAATAGATAAATTTAATTTTGGATTATTGTTATTCCATAAGTAACCTAATCAATCTTTGCTAAATTTTTCTCAATCATTGTTATTATCATTAATTGGTTTTAGTATTTTTTTTAACATTTCAGGTAGTTTGTCAATAAAAGTTGGTAACGCTGCAAATATTCCCGGGAAAGGATCTTTATCAACTTTTTGACCTAGACCATAATCAAACAACTTTCTTACAAAACTACTAACATAAATTTCAAAAGTTCCAACTTTTAGGCTTTCCCCACCAGCTAGTTTTTCAACAACAGCAGTTATGATAGACATATATCCATCAGATGCAGTTGACTTATAAGGTTTGTTAAACTCAATCTTTTCATTAGTACTTAAGAAAATGTTTACTAAGTTTTTAAAGACGACACCACTATCATCTTTGACCATTTTTTCTAAAATCTCTAATATTTTTTTAACATCGAAAGAGTTTTTATTTATCCCAATCTTTTGTGTTCTTTTTTTGTCAACATCATTAATAGTTAATGGAGTCTCTTTTACAAGTTCATCTTTAAATGAGTCAAGATACAAAACCATAGTTCTTACGAATCTAATTACCTCAGCTATAGAGTCGATATTTTCTAAAATATCAAATTTAAAACTTTTTTCACCAGAGAATAATCCTAAAACGTTTGTAGCAATAACATTTGTTGCTTCTTTGAAATTGGTTTTAATATCTTCATTTGATTTATAAGCTAATTTTTTTACATTTTTACCATTTATTAATTTATTAACTACATTAGATAGACCTATAACACTTGAGTTTAATGCCTCTTGGTAACTCATATCTTTATAAATATCATTACTAAAAGCGTTTTCTAATGTTTCTAATGTTTCATCGTTCAAAACATTAGCCAATGTTTTTAAAACACTTGGAGAAATGATTGATGATATTTTGTCAACATTACTTGCAAAACCTAATAAAAGTTGTCCAACCTTACTAGGATCACTTAGAAGGTTTAATATTGTTGGTACCATTCCAGTAATTGATGATAGAGTTGAAATAATAGAACTTTCTGGTGATAAAACTTCTCCTTGATAAATATCATCAGATAATTTTAAATCATCAGATAGTAAATTGCTATCTAGATATTTATTATAAATTTCACTATATCTAGTTGTGTCCATAACACCTTCATTTTCATTAAAATCTTTTAATCCTAAATCACTCAAATATGAGTTTTTTATTTTTTTAGCCATTAGATATTCTGAACTAAAGTGATACTTATTTTTTCCTAACTCATTTTGGTTTAAAAATAAACCCTTTGAGTAAGAAGACATGATTTTTGATATTGAATCTTGTTGACTTTTATTGTCAAAGTTTATCTGTTCACTTTCTGCTTGACAAGCAACAACTGTTGCGCCTGCAGAAACAGTTAAACCAAGAGCACCTAATAGTCCTAATAATTTTTTCATACTTTACTCCTTTAATTAGATTTTCATTTTTCTTTAACTATATCGATTAATATTTTTGAAACATACTCATGTCCTTTTTTTGTAGGGTGCACTTCATCTATAAAGAAGAAGTTATCTTCCTTATCATTATTTCCAACTTTTATTTCTGCTTTTAGTTCTATATTACTAAAGTCCATGTCACCAAGGTTGAAAGCGTTTGATTTACATAACGCATCTATCGTGTTTGCACCAGTTCCGATTTCTTTTTTGAAACCATTAAGTATATTTTCTAGTTCTAAGTATAAGTTATATTCTAAAATAACATCGCCAAAACTTTCGTTTATATTTTTAACAATTTTAGAAATCTTTACATCAAACTCTTTATTAACTCTTTCAATATTTTTTTTGACTTCATCATTTTCCTTATTGAATCTAGGTATTATTGTCATTTTTGGAGGAGCTGCAAAAACTATTCTACGAGCACCATTATTTAATAAAGTGTAAAAAGCATTTTTGATGTTTTCTAACGCTTGGTTCATAACAGAAACTTGATGATTATAGTCATTAATATTTCCTAACATTTCAAATAAATCATTTCCACCGATTTCAATAAAAAATAGATCTTTATCATTGATAACTTGTTGTTGAACAAGTGCTTGTGCTTGTTTATATATTCCTGTGTTTCCCATCAGTAATTTTCCAGCAACACCATCACTTACAAAAGCTGTTGCACCACCAATTGAGTAATTTTTACCTCAAACTTTTGTATCTTTATATTTTTCGTTAGTTACATCTGCTTTATGAATAATATTTGATGTAACAAATTCTTCAGAACTAAATCCTAGAGCCGAATTAACTAATCTAGCGGCTGTTGGTCCATTACTAAAACCTTCTATATATTGCCCAGTCATTTTTGCATCTGCTCCAATTTCATCTTTGATAATTGTTGTAAGTCCGTAGTTGTCACTTAGACTATCTCCAAGAGTAAAGAAGTTTGAGAATCCAAAATGTTTTTCTGGATCACTACTAGTATCTTTGGCATTACTCTTGTCTAAATTTTTTCCAATTGTGTAATCTTTTTCAAAGCTAACGTTTGCTTGAATTGGAGTACAGGCTATAACTGATGAGGCTGTACTCACTGTTAAAGATACTGAGCTTAAAAACCCTAATAATTTTTTCATTATTTACTTCCTTTCTTTAAGTTGATTGCTAGCATTATAATTGCATAAGCAGAGATTGGTAATATAAATATTATGTAAATAAAGAACATTATAATTCCAGATCTCAATACTTCTAAATTATTAGTGAAAAATGGTGTATATAATTCATTTTTAGTAACAAATTTTTTAGGCATATTTGATTCGTTAAGTTCTTTGTTTTTGAAAATACTATGTCCAAATATACTAAAACCGTATTTTATGTTTTCAATTTGTAGATTTAAGAACCATACTTTGTTATTAACTAATAAAGTTCCTATTGATTGATTTATTGTTATTCCCTCTGTTCCTGGAGGAGTATTGTCCATATATGAATTATAAGTTTCTTGGTCTATACTTGTTTGATTTCTTTTTAAGTCATCAAATCTTTCTTTAGAGAAGATATCTTTGATCCCTCCATTTTGGAAAAATCATTGGATACCACTGTGAACGTAACCATAGCTCAGAAATTCTGTTGAAACAGCTTGATCGAATTGAACAAGGTCCATTCCTAAATCGTAAAGATCAACATCTTGTTTTTTTTCAATGACACTTGATCATCTTTTATTGAATCAATCATCTGAAAACTTGATGTAAGCTTCTTTTTTTTGTTGATAATTTGTTTCTTGATAAGAATTTAGTGTTGAAACAGCATCGCTTGAGTATGCACTTTTTATAACAGAGTTCATGACTGCTTCGTATGTCGGGTCACTAGCTTCAATTACATAAACTCCTTGTGGCATAACCTCCTTGATTTGTTTTTCAATACTGTCTATAAATCTTTTAGCTTCTAATCCAACACCTGGAACAGTCATCAAGATGCTTAATAAGAATACTAATGAAGATATAACTGAAAATATTATCAGTTTTAATTTTGATTTTATTGAGAAAAACTCTTTAAGTTTTGCTTTCATGTATTTTTTACCTTTCTAATTGCTTTTTAATTTTATAACATAAAAAATACAACTAATAAAAGATTTAAAATGTAAAAATCTTTTTGTATTATAAAATATTTATTTTTTTCGAGAATAAAAAAAATTTTGGTTTCACCCAAAATTTTCAAAAATATTTAATAATTAAGCTGTTTTAGCATTAATAGCAATTTTAACAGTATCACCAATCTTTGTGTCGCCAGCTTTAACAGTTAGGTTTTCTTCTACTTTTTGTGCTGGAAGATCAGTACCATCAATAAGACCAACTACTATAGTATATTTTGTTTTAGTGGTTTTATCTTGTTCTGCACTACCAAATTTTAGAAGTGATGTTTTTGCATCAGAAGATGCAATAATTGTTTTAGCTTCCACTTCTTTATTTAATTCAATTGTCAAAATTATTTTAGTATCTTTTGTATCAATTGTATTTTTATTTGCTGACACTTTACCAGATAAAGCAACTTCGGCTGCTTTTTTAATAGTAATTTCTATTTTTGAACCAACCATTTTTTCACCAAGTGAAACATTAACTTCTTCTTTAACATCAGCTTTTGGTAATTCAGTAGCTTTTAAAGATACTTCGATAGTGTATTCTTTTTTATTTTTTTCGTTAACTTTTGCTTCTCCAAATTTTAAAATACTAGTAGCAGCTTTTGATTTAGCTTCTAATTTAACAGTATCTTTTTTCTCTTCATTTAAAGTTACTTTAATAGTAATTTTATCTTCAACTTTTTCGATAATTTTTTTGTCAACTTCAACTTTTCCTAAAGTGTCTTCTTTTTTGCTACAAGCAACAGCTGTTGCTCCAGTAGAGGCTACCATTCCCATAGCTCCTAATAATCCAAGTAATTTTTTCATTTTTTCTCCTTTTAAATATCGCATATGTTTACATATGCTTATAAAAAGATTACATTTTGAAAAGAAAATAGCAAGTTTATGGAAATATTTTTTAAAATTTGTTAATTCTTTTCAAAAATTATTTTGAAAAAGAATATTTTTTAGCAACTTAATAGTTCATTATATACTTTATGAATTTATTCGTTTTATTTTTTTGATACTCTCCAACAAAAAGAACTACATAAATATATGTAAATATTGCAAAGTTGAATAATACAATTACTATTGTTCCTATGATAGTTTCAATTAAGGCTCATATTTTAAAACTAATCACATAAATGTTATCAGCCCCTAAACTTGTGAATAAAAACTCACTCATTTTTATCATAGATATCATTCCGATAGTTAATGGAAATGTATAAGCATCCTAACAAAGGAAAGAATTTTTCTCTTGAAACTTTATATAAAGGTAAGTAAACAATTAACGTAAACAAAATAGCCAGTGCACATAATATATATACAAAAAAATATTTATGGTTATTAATATCTTGATTTCTAATGTAGTTAAATAACCTGCTAATAAAAGATTTGGTGGCGCTGCCATAACACCAAAGGTTTGTAATTTCTTTTCTTTCAAATGATTTGTAAACAAATATTTATACATCATTGGTGGTAACATAATCACATAAAAAGCAAGACCGATATATCAACAAGACTTTGATATTAAATTGATAACCGCAGCAAAATCACCACATAAAAACTTCCCAGATTATTTGACATAACACAAGCAACTACAATTCTAATCGGTGGTATAAATCATTAAGCCATATAGTTATTACACTTAAAACGTACTAGGTGGTAGATCAAAAAATAAACTATGTAAATTAAACGTAAAAAACACAAACTAGTCAAATAACTAATTGTATTCAATTAAAGTTAACTATACCAAAAAAACCAGATATCACAAATAGAGCCATGAAGATCGTAGGAATAAAATTACTAGACACCGGACTTTTAAAATCGTTTATTAAATCACATGGGTGTATTATGTATCTAATTAACATTAATATTAACAACACAAGAGAAATTGTTATGGTAATATATTTCACAAAACTTCCATCAAATGCAAAACCTATAGGATTATCAATGATCCCCAAGCATTACCCATAGTGGCTGTTCCAAGTGCTGTACCAGCTAATGATAATGGTAGTTTAGAGGAGTTTTTATAAAATTTAACAAATGGGTTATTCATAGTTCTCCTTTTAAAATTATTATTTATTGATTTTTTGCACAAATCATTCCTAAAATTGAACCGACTAATATAATCAATCCTGCTATTCCAAAAAATATTAAACCCAAACCTGAAAATAAAATTTTAGAGCCATCAGATGCACTTGTTGCAGTAGCTGAAAATATCGATAGAGATACTAAAAACAAGATTGCTGATCCAATAATTCCCAAAAGATATCCAACTCTTTGTGTAAGGGCTTTTTGTGAATTTACAAAAACCAAGAAAATTATTATAAAACTAAGTATGATTAAACATAAAACAAACAATAATGATCCTAACGTTTTCATGGAACTCAAAACTTCACTTGTTAGTTCTCTTAAAAACTGACCAAATTTATATAATTGGTCATAACCACTTTCAATAAAAGAAGTTGAACTTATCAATAATATTGAAAAAGTCATAACTAATGGCAAACAGCTCAACAGAAATATTGCTCCGATATTCACAAGTGTTTTAGATAACCTCGACATACTTACTCCTTAATAATAAAAAGATTATAAATCTCTTTAGAGAAAAAATCTATCTATAAAAAGTATTCATAAATGAAAAAGCAAAAGTTGAAGCACAAGTCTAAATATTTGAACATTTTTGATAGTCAAATGAAATAACCATGTATAAAACTAAAAACGGGACTTTACAATTTATTAGAAAGTAATAGTGAGCAAAAGCGATAAAAAAAAATAATAATTATTTATGGTTCATAATTATAAAAATCTTGCTAATATCTAGCAAGCATAATTTTATTGTTTGATCATTGATTAGTCAAAAAGAGTTATTTCTGAAATTAAATATAAACCATTTTTTTGAGTGATTTGAATTTCATACTTATTAACGATTTTGCCATTTGATACTTTGTATGTAAATTTGTTCTTTTGTATTTTGGACTTTGAGATTTTCAGGTTATTGAATTCCTCATTTATTATTTTATTGTACTCTTCAAGTTCTTGTAAATAAGTTTTTATATAAGATAGAACTTTAGTTAAAGCGTTCTTTATTCAATCAATGTTTTCTTTTAAAATTAACGCTAAATAATAAAGCGGAGACCCTTCTTTAAACTTTTTACTTGATGAATCTAGTCCTAAAATATTAAAAATGTTTTTTGGATCTTTCAATGCATTTTGCAAAGTATTACCTTCGTATAAACTTTTGAACAATAACGCAACATCATCAAAATTTAAAGTTGCATTAGAAGATTTTACAGATTCATATAAGTCATTTGCAATTTCAGAAATACTTTTTTGCATTAGAAAATCCATTGAGTTATTTTTTTCTTTATTAAAAGTTTTTGAAGGGTTTGAACTAAATAAAGAACTTTCCATAATACTTTTTAAAGGTTGGTTTAATAATTTCTTTATAGAGAAGTTTAAAGTTTGGTTATCGTTATTCCATATATAACCTATTCAGTCTTCTTTGAATTTATTTCACTCTTTATCATCAAAAGATTTGATTATATTTTTGAACATATCTGGTAAACTATCCCCTGCCTGTAATATTAAACCAGGAGTAATAAGACCTGACCTTAATAAATTAGAGACGAGATTTTTCTTATCACCTAAACCTGTATCAACAAAGCATCTCAATAAATAATCAACATTTATTTTTAAATTTACTGTTTTTATATCTATCTCTAAATAGTCCTTATTTATCAATTTGCTTAATATCTTTGTTAAGACTTTGACATAACCACCGTTGCTGTCCCCTAAATAACTCATCGCACCGTTTTCATCTTTATTAACATTGCTATTTGCATCATTACCATCAACTATATTTCCAGTTCCTAATAAAATATTTATAATATTTTTTAAAATCACTCCATTTTCATCTTCAGTCATTTTTTTGAGTAATGTCACAAGTTTATTAATATTTATTTTATTTGTTGTAATTTTACTTTTTCTTTTATCCAAAACATAATCGAGACTTAATGGTGATTTTGTTAGTTCATCGGAAGTAAATGAATCGATTGCAAGGAGCAAAGTTCTTACAAACCTTAAAATCTCAGCAATTGTACTCATATTCTTCTCAATATCTAATGCTAACTTTTTTTCACCTTTGATTAAAGAGATCAAATTATCTCCTAACTGATCAATTGCTGGTAAAAAGTTTTTAGCAACGTCATCAGAATTATCATAACTAAATATTTTATTTGAGTTGACATTCAGTAATGTTTCAATCGCATTAGCGAGTCCAATAGCACTAGAATCCATTGCCTGTTGGTAACTCATGTCTTTATAAATATCTGGACTAAAAGCCTTCTCTAAAAGCATCAAGTTCTCATTGCTTACATAATTAGCAACCGAAGCTAATAAATCTGGCTTTAGAAATCCACCAACCATACTTCCGAGACTGGCTAACATTGATGGGTCTATCAATCCATTCAAAATCATAGGTATTAAACTAGAGTATTCATTTATTGAACTTAATGTACTGTTTGATGGTGACAATACGGTTCCTTGATAAATATTATCAGATAATTTTATCTGCTCCGAAAACAAAGAGTTATCGAAAAACTCTTCGTAAACTTCTTTGTATTTAGTATCACCAGATAACTCACTAGGTAATTTATCAATACCTAGATCATTGAGAGCTTTGTCTTTTACGAAGTTATTCAAAATATAATTAGTACTGATATGTTCGTTATTTTTAATACTATTTTGATTAAAAAATAATCCTTTTGTAACTTGGGAAAGAACAACAGATAAAGATTCGCTATGTTCAAGTACATTTTCATCTTTAATTGTGGTTCTTGATATCTTAGGTCCACAACTAACAACACTTGTTGAAGCTGATGACAATAAGGTAAACGTTCCAATTATCCCTAATAGTTTTTTCACGAAGTTCTCTCTTTTCTAAACTTTTTTTGAAGTACAAGTTAAATTTATAATAAACTAAAATATCCAATAATATAGAAATTCAAAACAAATTTAGATAAATAAAAAAATTTTACCTACATATAAAAAAATCTTACATAAGTAAGATTAATTATTATTCACTTTTAGGTTTTTTGCTAACTAATGTTCTTATCAATTGAGCGATTAATAAAGACCCAACAACACAACCAACAGTGATACCAATAATCATAAATAAGTTTGATTTGTTGTATGTTTGGTCCCCTGCATATCCTAAAATATCCCCATCATAAGTTTTATTGTTTGGATTTTGCTTTATATAATTAGAAAAATTTGATTTATTTATTTCAGAATAATATTTTGTAGAACCTAAATAACCATCCATTACATGCCCCATTTCGTGATTTAATGTACAAAAAATATTCGGACTACTTCATCAACCTTTTTGGTATTGATCATTCAAACTTGATGAATAATACATATTCATTGATTTACTAGAAAATATTAGAAACGCGTTAGATGAAGAAAGTGCTAGCTTTTTACTATTATCAACTCAGAACTTAGTTAAGGTGTATGCCATTGTTGATTCTCCTGCACCTTCTAAAGGAAAATCTCGTGAAATTATAAAACCTCATAAATAATATAATAAATAATATTCATCACCGTACTTACTCAATTTTATTGATATATTAAATAAATCCAATGTTTGGGATTTAAAATCTTCTACTTTTTCAGTGCTTCAGTTATAAAATTTACCTAATCTTTCGATTGAATCACTTAATGCTATATTAGCGCCTGGATTTAATTTGTATTTGTTATTTGAATAACTATCATTATTTGTAGCTTTTAAATAATAATCATTCATTTTATCGAAACTTTCAAACATGACATTTTCTTTTTTAAAAGTTTTAAATTCTTGGATAGATTTATCACTAGCTTTTGTGAAAGAGTCATTCATAATTGTACCTAGGGAATTATAAGAAAAAATGCCAAAAAACTTTTTAACTTCATTATCAATAAGATAAGATGAAGTGGCACCATAGTTGGTATCATTAGAACCATTACCAATATAATATTGAGCACTTGCTAATAATGCATTTTGACAATATTTGATTGAGTCATTTTCACCAATACTTCTTAAACCAAAATTTTCACTTTTATAAAGCAAATCCTTATATGATAAATCATTTTCACTCTTAGTTTTTTTTGTGTCATATGAAATATTAGAACTAATTGTACTTTGATCAATCAATGCTTTTATATTATTTCAATTAGTATCATTTATTACACCAGAATACTCATTTTTAATATTATTATAAATTTTTAAAAAATATTCATTCAATATTTCTCATGACTTATTTTTTGCAGTATCCTCAGTAGTAGTTCATTTAGAATAAGCCTCAGCGAAAAATTCTTGGTACGATGACATACCGTAAGCTGATATATTAATTACACTTGATATTAAAGACATATAAAAATAATCATCTTCATTATTTTTGTAAATATCTAATGATCTGCTTTTAAACTCTCTTAATAATTTATTTGCATCCTCATTTTCTTTAATATTTGAGTGCTTGTAAATAAAATATTGTAGACTTTTTCCGCCCCACATAAAGTCATTAACATTCGAAGAACCTTCTTGTCCTTCTGCAAAGTTTTTGGTAACAACTTCATCTTCTTTATTTGAATTTAGCTTCGCTATAAAAATAACCATTGGAGATAATAAAATGAAAGATAATAGATATATCCAAAATTTTTTAAACATGTTTAAGCCAACTTTCTTTGGTTTTTTTATTATACTAATTGATTTTATTTATAAACTCATCGAATTTTATAGTTTTGTAGTTTCAATTTGAGAAGTCGTATTCAGATTCTTTAGAATCGTCATCTTCATTTCTTTCAACTTTGTTTTCCACTACTTCAACTTCTTTGTTATTATCATTAGTTTCTTCATTAAAATTACTATCATTTGCTTCATTTGATAAAATAGTATTATTGTTTGTTGTCTCATTTAAAATTGTCTCTTCATTTTCGTTTGAGACATTATCAAAGTTATCTACAGTTAATGTGTCAAAATCTGCACTTGATACATCGTCAAAGTCAACAACATCAATTTTAGAGTTTTCTAAAATCTTATTAGCAGTTTCGATAGTAGATGACAGATAATCTTCATTTTTTGATTTAACAACTTGTTTATTTTTAACAAATATACTTTCTAATGGATTAATAAAGCTATTATCTTTATTTTCTGATAAAAATGAATTTGTTTTATTTGAATAATCATTTGCTACTGTATTATAGTTTTGATTTATACTATTTGGAAATGGTTGATTATTTTTATTCATATAATCTTGATTTGCTATGAAAGTAGCTGAACCTTGATTATGAGAAGCTAATTGAGCTCCAAAAAAATCATTTCTAGGTGAGTAACTAGAGTTAGTTGAGTAATTATTATTAAATGATAAACTATTATTTATATCATAATATGATTGATTAGAAAAATTACTATTAACTAATCCCACATTTTGATAAACATTGTTTATTTGCGTAGAATAAAATAAACTTTTCAAATAATAATCGTTTTTCATTAATGTTTGATAAAAATTATTAGTATGCGCATTTAATGAATCGCAAAAGTTTTTAGCTTGATTAAAATCATTAAATACATAATAAAAACAACCATTTGCATCTGTTATAAAGAACAATGAACTTGATCCCAATACATAATACATATAAATTCCATCCTTCATTTCATTTCATTTTTATTTATTTTATACTAATTTTTTTATTATGTCGTTATTTTTTGCATTTGCTTCTAATGCTTTATAAATTGATTCAATATTCACTGGTAACTTTACTAAGTTTAAGATTGGTGCAGTTTCTTTAAGTGAGTATAAAAATACTCAATTGATTTCTTTTGAAGTATTTGTAGCAATAACAAGAGAGTTTTCAAACTCATCATATTTAAATGTTTTTAACCCTTTTTCTTTTAAGAATGCTTTCAATTTAGGTAAATTAATTTCATCAGAGAAGAAAACTTTATATTTAGAATACATATCAAGTTGTAGTTTTGATCCCGTAAAAAGTAATTTTCCTGCTTCAACAACTATATAATAATCAATTAGGTCATTTACTTCATCAATGTTGTGTGAAGTCATAATGACAGTCTTGCCAGCGTTTTTGTAATCTATTAATAAATTTCTTACTTTATTTCTTCAAAATGAGTCTAGATTGGCTGCTGGTTCATCCAAAACTAAAACGTCAGCTTCTTTTATTAAACAAAGAATCAAACTTAATCTATTTTGCATCCCTCAAGAGTATTCTTTAAGTTTTTTTGTTTTATCTTTTCATAAATCAAAATACTTCAATCAGTAATCAATTTTAGCTTTGATTTCTTTCTTAGGAATTCCCATTATTAAACACATTTGTTTTAAGTATGGAATTGCTGACATTTCGAAAAGTGAGAAGTCAAGTTGAGTATAAAGACTAATATCTTTATTTCCGTAAAAGTGTTTACCACTTTTTTTTGAAAATCCATTAACCGTTACTTTTCCATGAAATGTTTTAATAGCTCCAATTATGGTGTTGATGATAACCGATTTCCCACTTCCAGATGATCCTAAAATAGCTGTAAATTGACCTTTTTTTATACCGAAACTTAATGGACCTATTTTGTGGTTTCTAAATTTTTTTACGTATTCATCAAAATGTATGATTAAGTCTTCCATATTATCTCAAGTCCCTTCTTGTAAATTTAAAACCAGTAATAAACATTAATGTTGCAGCAATACCTAATTGAACACCTATAAATATAATGGGATTCAAGAAATCATTATAAGTTTCTTTTTTTATAGCACCGTCATCATTTAAATTAAAGGTATATTGAACATAAGGTAAAAATAAGTTGTCTTGGTTGTCTAAAATTATTTTCGAACTACTGTATGGACTAAATCAAAAGTCTTTAAATGAGTATCCAGAAAAATAAGTATATGTACTTCAAGTTCCAAAAAATGGACTTACATAAGAGAATATTTCAAGTGCATCTCTTCCAGATTTATAAGTTTTTCATTGACCTTGCTCTTGAATTACAGGGTTTTCTGTTGCTATTTGGTAGATAGTTGCATAATCAACCAAGTATTTTTCTACTATATTTGCAGCTAACATAAGTGGGAAATACATATTATTTTCCATAAAACTTGCTACCTCAGTGCTTGATGAAACTGTTAAATCAGTTGGAGAAGCCGCACTTGTAAAGTAATATTTATAAATAGATTTTAGATATGAAGTTGTGAATGTAACTTTATCAAGTTTTTTATTTTTGTTTTTATTTCACATAAAACTATTAGCTTCATCAACATAAATAAAGTCGTTAAATAATTCAGCTTTTTGTTTTTGTAGATCTGGTAAAATTGCTTGTATTGATTTTGAAAAATCATAAAAATCTTTTAAAACATTTTTTTTATTTTGATCTGTTTCATTTAAAATAACGTTTTCTAATTGATAATCGTTAATAAATAAATTCTTCATTTTCATATCTATTTCGATTGGATCATTAAAATCCCAACCCTTAAGTTCATTTGGAGAATTCAATAAAGTTGCGTTTAATTTATTAAATTCTCTTGTTTTTTCATCTACAAGACCTAACTCTTTTCAATAATCATTTAGTCTTTTTTCAATATTATCTTTACTTGAAAATGTTCCTTTTTCAAACTTATTTTCAAGAATAAAATCATTAAGAGATTTTGCCAAATAATTGTATTTAATATCTCCTGAGTTAATATATTTTTGTAAATTGAATGTTTCATATAAAGAAGAAACCGTTAACTGTTGTGATCTATTTGTATTCTTCATGTTAAAAACTAATAATTCATTTTCTTCTTTAGTTTTTAAAAATTTTAAAGGTAGATTTGCTATAAATGAGAATGATAATAATAATGTTGAAGCAATCATTGTTATTTGAGGTGTTGTTAATAATAACAAAAATAAAATGAAATTGATTAAGCAAACACTAACCACAAATGTATAAAGTAGGAAAACTGTTGTTTTTCTAAATAAAACATTATTAACCTCAAATTGATTCATAATTAAATAATTAAAATTTATAATAAAATAACCAAATAATACATTTGCTCATGAAACTATAACTATCAATGATCATTGAGCTATAAAGAATTTTTTTCTTGACACTTGATTTGATATAACAATATACATTGTTTTATCTTCAACTTTCCTATTAAAGAAAAACTGTAGTCCCCTTAGTATTATTATAAAAAGTAGACTTGATATGAAAATTAATGTGTAGTAATCAAAAGCAATAACTATTTCTTTTCCAGATTTCAAAAATGATGTGTAAAAAGAAAACCCTATTGAGAATATTGAAACTACTAAATTTAATATTACAAATGATTTTTCTAAAACTACAGATTTAAAAGAAAATTTCAATAGTAATCAAAACGATATATTTCAAACCTTCTTTTCATTTTTATTCAGCACAGTTTTTTCCTCCTTGATACTCTTCTAAAATAAAAATTTAACATATTTTTTAAATTGACTTTATAATATTATTAATTTATCTTTAAATATATTAATTTATACTTTTTATCCCTTATATTATAAATGAAAAACACTATATATCATAGTGTTATTTTTAATTACCTAAATTCCATATGTAAATAAATTACTAAGGTAAAAAATCTTTTTAAAAATTTTGAGCATAAAAATATTCACTTATTAAACTAAGTGAATATTTTTTTAATTTATCACTTTGATTGATTTAATTTTTGATACTTGCATATTAGTTTTTTTAGAAAGTTCAATTCTATTAAAGTTCTTTACAAAAAATCTTGAAGTAAATACTGTTTGATAATTATCTGCAAATAGTTCTATTGAAGAAGAATCAATAAATATTTCTACAGTTTGTTCTTTTAATTTTCTTTTAGCAAATCGAGGATTTTCGTAATCTCAATCTACAATTTCTGAACCACAATCTCGGTCAAGCATAATTTCTTTTTCTGAAAAACTTATTACAACATTTTCACCTTGATCGTTTGAAATTTTAATTTCCAAAATGTCATCAAGTTCAAACTTTAGGTGGATGCTTTTCTTCACTTCTAAATTATCATCAAAGATTGTTTCAGTTTCTGATAATGCATTCATTGTAAATCCAATATATGGTTTTTGAATAAGATTATCACCTTCAACTGATAGTTCTCTTGGTATTGTTAACATAGAATGTCAAGAATATTGATCTGTTGGGTATTGAACACCAACAGCTCCCATTCAACCAATCACTAACAACTTGTTATTTTCAAAATAAGTTTGAGGTGCATAAAAATCATGTCCATAGTCCATTGTTCTGGGCTCGAATAATTCATTTAACTTAATATCATCAAAATCCAATTTTTCAATCAATGTATAAACAACATTTCTGAAACCATTTAATTCATATTTATCATCTTCTTTAATTCAACCTTCTGATGACATTATGAATAAGTATTTATCTCCAACTTTATCTAAATTTGGACATTCTCACATGTAACCATAATAATTGTTATTAGATTTTAATGTAGTTTTATATTCAAATTGATCTTCGTTTATCATTTTGTATATAGCCAAACCACCATCCTTGTCATCACTAGATTGAACACCAAACAACATATATTTTTGTCCTTCGTATTCAAATATTTTCGGGTCTCTAGCATGAGGTGTAAATTTAGTTGCATCCCATTCAACAGCAATTTTTTTATTTGTTACAACACCGTTGATTAAATCTGCAGAGATTTGATGTTCTTTTGCAATATTATTTGATTCATCTTCAATATTTCCAGTATAGTATAATTTAATCTTATCACCCAAGTCGATAGCACTTCCTGAAAATGCCCCATTGATTTCAAATTCTTCTTCTGGCACTATTGATACGCCATGGTCTTCAAAATCTATAAAATTTTTAGTAGTAAAATATCGTCAGTGCTTTAGACCATGGTAAGGCTGGATTGGTGTTCATTGATAATGTATGTGGTGTACCCCATCTTTATAAACTAAACCATTGGGATCATTTAATAATCCGTTTGGTGGTGCTATGTGATAAGTTGGTCGGTAATATATGTCATTTTCAACAAGCTTATTAGCTTTTTTATATTCATCTTTTGGTATTTCGTTGTATTTTGTATTTAATAATTCATCATTTTTTTTCATATTAACTCCTTACGATTCATTTCGTTTTTTGATAGGGATTGGTGCAAAATCTCTTTCTAGTACTTTTTTTGTTGAAATTTTGAAATAATTTAATCTAGAAAGTAAAATAGTTGCTAGAAAAGTAGTTATTATTGTTGCTCCAAGTGCTACAGCCATCCATAAAAATCCTGTTCCTGGTCATGTTTCAATACCAAACGATGGTGCAGCAGTCAATGCTTGAGGAATTGTTGATAAAAATATTAATAAAGAGGCCGCACCCATTGTGGTAATTACACCTGAAGCTGTAGTTATCAAGATACCGACAGTGGCACCAATACTTGTTGCTATAACAGGGAATAAAAATCTAAGTGAAATACCAAATAAAGCAGGTTCGGTTGTTCCACCAATATAAGCAATCAAGTATGATGGAATTGCTTCTTTTTGTAATTCTTTATTACTTTTATGTAGTAAAGAAAAAGCAAAAACACTCGTTGCGACAGCAACATTTAGTTGTGTGAACATTGGCATAATAGAAGTAGCTTGATAAGTTGCAAATTGTTGAAGATTTATAACAACAAATATTTGAATAAATCCAGTAACAACTAACCAAGGTAAAAGTAAACCAAATATTGGATTGAAAATATACTTTGCTATTTTATTGGTAGTTCCTCATAATACTCCGATATTCATTCCGTAAGTAATCATCATTCCAATTGGTGCTAATAACAATATTCCTACAAAAAAAGAGATTATTGTTACCATCGGAATACCTATAAGTTCCTTTATCACACCATATTTTATTTTTTTGACTAATCTTTCAATATAAACCGCTAAAAAACCAATCATTACAAGAGGAATGATTTGACCTTCGTAAGAGATTTTTCAAGGATAACCACTGGCTAACTCCCCAAAAGACAATCCTTCACCCCCTTTAGATGTAACTCAACTAAATAAAGGTTGATCGGATTCCATAAACTTTTGACTTACATATAGGTCTTTGGCACACAATGAAACTCCAATGCAAATACCAATTGCTTGACTACCATTCATCATTTTAAAAATTGATCATGGTATTAGAATCGAAAACGCTAATGTTAAAGCATTCTGCAAAGTAACGAACATTTCACCAATTATTTTCAATGTCGAGCCTTGTCCAGAAAGCTTTTGACCATTTATTTCTATCACATTAAATATGTTAGAAATAGTCGAAACAATTGCTAAGGTTATTAAATATGGAATTAATGGTGTTATCAAAACACCAATTCCGTCCATTATCGCCTTGAAAAAGTTTTTCTTTGTAGTTAATTTAACATCAAAAATATTTGTCACTTTTCGCAGGGAAATACCCAAACTTCTTAGATATTCTTTATTAATCGTGTTCAAATCACCTTCAACTATAAGTTGAATTATATTTTCTTTGATAATTGCACCTTTTACAAATGATATATTTTCAACATCATTGATATTTATACCCTCGTTATTCTTAACAACAATTCTCATTCTTGTTGAGCAACGATTAATACTATCAATATTTTCAATTCCACCTAACAGTTTTGTTAAAAGAATGTAATCATCGCTATAAAGACTTTTTTGTTTGAACAGTTTCATAAATTCAATCCTTGCTAAAGTAATTTATTAACATAATTAAAACATAAAATTCATATATTTATGAAAAAAATAACTTTTTAGTGTTTTTTTTCAATGTTAAAAAATAAAAAAAATGAGTTGTAAAAACTCATTTTTAGATACTTATTAGAAATTAAACAAACAGCGGAAGAAAATCACGCATGAAATGTCCAAAAATATCAAAAAACATTATTTTAGTTATACTACAAGTTTGTTTTATCATATTTGGATATTTTAAAATTTCTACATAAATATTAATTTCGAACTCATCCAAAGTGTTTAAAAATCTTACTGGACTTGATTGTAATGAAAATTCCATTTTTTCAAATCCTATATTATCATCTCTACCTGAATAAAGATTTAATATCTCATCAATATTATTCTTGTCATCATCAGATAACTCCATCAAATAAGAAATAGTGTCCTCATTGCTAGCTCTATAAATGTATGAATTGGGATTAAATTTTAAAAATATATTTATATTTTGCATGTTTTTATTTTTAAAACTTATTTTAAACAGATCTTTTATTACCCTATAGTTTTCTTTTACCAAAAATCTTGCATCTTTTGGTGCATAAAAAAGAATATCTTGGCACCCTTGTTTATTTAAAAAAATGTTTATTTGTTTCATCATTTCTTTTTTATTCATAGCAATTCTCCTAAATATGTATAATTTTATCATTATTAGCACCAGTTTATAAAGTTTTATAATAACTACAACAGGTAATAAATTGAAAAAATAAATTTATTTTAAAATTGAAAATTATTTTTAACTAGTCTACCTTAAAATGAAAAAAAACATTGTTCTTGGAAAGTTACGATTTTTAGGGGTTTTTTAACGTGTTTCAGAGTAATACCATTTATGAGTGGTGTAAAAGTAACATAGATAGTGTTATAATAGTGACACTATCTCGGTAGTACAATATAAAGTAGACAAAATGATAGTTTACATTATCAACTTTATAGAATTACTATCCAAGCATAGTATTTTATGACGACCTAATTAGTTATCTATAAATGGCTTATAAATAATGTATCAATAATAATTTTAAAAAATTGATATGGAAGTTATAGGTGGAAAAAGATGAAAAGTATCGAACTAGTTATACCAAAAGTTAAATTAAGTAACTCAGAAGCTTATTTAGCTCAATATATTAACCAAAATCCTGAAATATTTATTACAGAAAAAATAAATGATATCGCAAAAAAAGCAAATGTGTCAACTTCTACGATCACAAGATTGTCTAAGAAGCTTGGATATCAATCATTGAAGGATTTTCAATTAGAAGTATCAAATAAACATAACTTTGCAAAACAAAATTATGATTTTATAGACGAAACAAATACAAACGCCATAATAAATAACTTAAAGCTTTATCATTCATATTCATTAAATGAAACTTTTGATGACTTAGATCCAAAAGAGATTGATAAGTTGGTCGCAAAAATGAAAGTAGCAAACAAAATTTTATTGTATGGTGTCGGAACTAGTTACATGGCTTGCCGTGAACTAGCTAATAATTTAGAAAAAATCGGTATGGATATAATCCTAAATACGAATTATCATCAGCAATTGTTACATTTTGCGAAGCTCGACCAAAATAGCATGGTGTTGCTAATTTCTAAAAGCGGAATGTCTAAAGAAATTCAATTTTTAATACAGAAGTCTAAAGAAAACAACATTCAATGCGGACTAATTACTTCTTCACTAAGTTTTAAAAATGTTGATAAAGTTGATTATCTCCTTAACTTTAAAACATACGAAGATAATCAAAAATTAACATCAATTTCGTGTAAATTATCTCAACTAGTTGTAGTGGACTTAATTTTTATGGAGTTATTTAAAACTAATATAGAACAAAATGCCAAAAATCTTGAAATTGGTTATGATTTGATTAAAGAATGAAATTCTACTAAATAATATTGCATACAGTTTAAATATAAAAACCCAGTTTAATTAAGATTAAACTGGGTTTTTATATTTAATAATTAAAATTTGTACGGATACATTTTTATCAAAAAGTCTTTTCAACCTGGGTTTGGACTATGTTTAGGGTATATTTGATTAAACTTAGTTTGCGCTTCATAATAATCAGAACTTTTTATATGACCATTTCTAACTAAAAACATGAATACTATGGAAGCACTTCTATTGACTCCTCATAAACAATGAACATAAATCTTTTTGTTATTTATATTTTGCTCAATAGTATTGATTGCATCCTTAACTAGATTGATTTCCATTTCTTCAAAAATTGGATAATCTTCAAATTTAAAATAAATGCATTTATCTGCTTCATCATAGAAAGAATTTTTTTCTTTATCTGGTGCCATTTTTAAATATATTTCTTCAGCACAAGATATTCTTAATTCTGTATCTTTTGGAGCACTATTCATATCACCTAAGTATAAGTTTTCTATAATTTTTTTCATAAAACTCATCTCCCAAGGTCATTATATTCTTTTATCGGAAAACTTTTATTTAATTATTTTAATTTGTTTCAAAATTACGGTAATAATTTTTCTTGATTAATGAATTACTTAAAAAGTTGTATAAATAGGAAAATCCAATCATGATTCCAATTATTCCTACAAAAGCGATCATAAATCATACATATCCAGGTAGATTCATAGGACCACTATGGTGCACATCTAAGAAAAAGTATGGGTAAAGATGGTTTTGAACTTTACCTGAACTATTTAAATAAGAATAATACGGCTCGTTTGCATATCTTAGTTCCCCACGAACCATTGCAAATATACAATAACCTAGAACTAGTGAAAATTGTATTCAAAATTTTTTAAGGAAGAATTCATTGTAGCCAACTCTTTGCTTACCTGTCATAAAAAATAATACGTATATCACAAATGCAACAGGTACTATTGCATGGTCCACTAATGTAGTAAATACTGAAAATGCAGATGATGGAAAACCGTTAACTGGAATTAGTACACAATTGTATACTAAGAATGTGATTGTTATCATAGTAGCTAATGCATTAGCTGTTGTATAACTTAATAATTTTGTTTTACCTTCCTTTTTATGTTTGATACCTGAATAAATTAATCATACATGGACAAGTACATTTGATAATAAAGTAAATGTTGTAAAGTAATCTATAGTATATATCTCATAGTTGTTATAATATGTATCTTTAATTTCACTTCCATCAATTACATTATACAAATAATAACCATATAAAGTTAGAGCTGATAAAATACCGAAAAATAATTTATAACTCACTTGAAAATTTTTATATTTCATTTTTTCTCTCCTATATTTACAAATTATATATTATATTGTTAATTGTAATACAAGTTGTAAAAGGTTTTTAAAAGTCTAAAATATTTTTTATTTCCTTGCAAAAAATAAACTCTTATTTTTTTTGTTTTTGATTAGCATTAATTTTTTTAGAATTATTTGTAATCCTAATTTTTAATTTTAGATTATCTTGTTGAGTTAAAGTAATATCAAATGCTCTCTTGTTAGCTTTTTTTTTGAAAGCAAAGAAATATATTAAATTAACTGAAATAAATAGAATGTGCACAGATACAAAAAAAACAATAACAGACAGTATCAAATTGACAATTTCCTTCATAAAATCGTTAAGACTTTTAGTATTATAGTCAAAGAATGGTGAATATGGATAAATTATTTCAATTGGTACATCTGCGAACTTAAAATCTACAGTATACATTATCAATCTTCCCAATAAAAATAGTGTATATAGTCAAGGATAAATCAAATATAGAAAGAAACTCTTTGTAAAATAATTCTTTTTTGTTATTTCAGATAAATCTATATGCTTAACACAATATAAGATCATTAAAGGAGGTGAAATCATATGAAAAAATATGCCCCCAACCATATCCAATGGTTTTATTGGTTTATGGCTAAAAAGTATAGATGGAAATAAAATAAATGTGTATGTAACACATGTTACAGTGATATAGGAAGTAATCGCTAATAATATGGTTTGACTTTTACAAAATGCCAATTTCTTTTTATAAAAAATTCCAGAAAGCAGCAAGAAAATAGCAACCATAAAATTACTTTGATAAGTAAAAAAACTAAAAAACTGGCCTTGAAAAATAACTACAGAGAATGGATAATCAATATTACGTAATCAATATTGATTAATCATATGGTCAAGATATACATAAACAAGTCCAAAAATTATCATAGAACCAAGTAATATTTCAAAATAAAATCATTTATCTTTGTATTTATTCATTTATAATTCCTCGACTGTTTTCTTATATTAAAGATAATATCATAACTTGTTATAAGTAAAAAAAAATATAAAAAGTAATAAATGTGTGTTAAAAACCAACCTATAATGTAGGTTGGTTAAATTTTCTAAATTATTTTATTAAAGCGACTATTCTTTTAACTTTCCAAAGTACATTGTATCTTTATAACCATAACCAATTTCAACACTATTTGCAGCATTGAAATATCCATTGATAAAAGATTTTATATATATTCTTTTAGACAAAGTTGAAATCTTATTGATAAAGTTTGCACTTTTTATCATGAATTTATCAACAAATCCTAAGTAAACTTATAAGTTTTTTTGTTACTTAAAATGTAATTCTCTTTTTCTTTTAAAAATACTTCAATTTTGGATTCAAGAGTAAACCTGTTATATCTATTAACGGCTTCAACTTTTCTATTTCTGTTAGACTTTTTCTTATTTAAAATCTTTTTGGCATAAATGTACAATAAGTTTTTTTGGTACCTCTTTTTCAACTAATTTAAAAATTTTGGATTCTATTTTTATTAAACCGATCAGGTAGTTCTCGTAGTTTTGAATAATTTTTTTGGAGTTATGAATATCATGTAATAATGAATCGGACTCTTTTTTCAAAATAGTTATATTTTCAAATCCATCTTTTTTAAAAAATATTATTATTTTCTTGTTAATTTTTTTGACATATTTATACTCGTTAACTCTCTCTCGGTAAACAAAGAATGTAAATACTGTTGCTAAACTTATGGTAATGATTCAAACCAAAACGAAAAGAAGTTGTTTTTTTAAATGCTGAAATTCCTAATATGGAGAAAATACCTTGTCCAGTAGGAACATCAAGTTTAATGTCTAATATACTAGATAACATTCCACCGAAAAAAGCAGCCGCACAGTTGACTAAAAAGGATTTTCCTTTTGGCAGAGATACACCATAAATTATTGGTTCAGTAACACCAAAAATACCGCCCGGTATTGCCCCTAAAGCTATAACCTTCAAATTTCTATTTTTTGTTGCGAACAATACCCCTACTGCAACACCAACTTGTGCTCAAACCGCAATGATATACCCAGGTAAAATTAAACTTGGAGTGCCTTGAAATAAAGGAATCATAATTGTCAATATAACAGCAACATGGACACCAGTTAAAACTAATGGTTGTCAAATAAATGCAAATATAGCCACCCCTAATCCAATAGGTAATCCTTCTATTTGAAAAATAAACTGCGACATTCCAAGCTCTATCAAAGATAATAGAGGACCTAATAAGAATAATGTTGGTACGATTGCGAAAGTATATACTAATGCTGTTCTAAAAATTATATCAACAGCATTTGGCATTCAACTTTTAATTCACTTATCAGAATATGCAGTAATTAATCCTGCTATTATAAATGGTAATACACTTCCTTCATAAGATCTAATAACTATTGGGTAGTCGGATATAAAAAATAAGTACCAACCCTGTACTCCATAATTAGCATTTTGGATATATGCACCAAGATGATAGCTATTCGGATCAATAATACCACTTCCATAAAAGTACCTTGATACTAGTGCAAGACCTATAAATAAACCTAGTAAGTAATTTCCTCCAAAATATTTTGTTGTGTTAACACAAAAGAAAACTCCAATCAATAATAATCCAGTTTTAGATGAAATGAACATTATAGATGAAAATAAATCAGCCTTACCCATTGAAGTACCTTGACCTAAATCTTGTGTTAATCCGACTTGACAAAACACAGCGTAAAGCGCTGATATAATTCCAGCTCCGATCAAAATTGGAACATTTGGTGCCATTATTCCAGCAACTGCCTGCATCAATCTTGCACCTATTGATGGTTTACAAGGTTTATTTTCTTTATTTGGTACCTCATTTAACTTTTTAATTTTAAATATTTCATCTTTAATCTTGTAGCATTCTCCTCCAATAACAATTTGAAGTTCAAGACCATTTCATTTTATGCCTTTAACTAAAGCATTTTTTAAAATACTTTTAGTATCTACAAGCTTTTTATCTTTAATAATGAATCTCAATCTTGTCATGCAATTATAAACTTCTTTAAAATTACTAAAACTTCCAACATATGATATAAAATCCTTAGCGGTATTTTGATATTTATTTTGATAGCTAGTCAATAATAACTCATCGTCATTTATATTTTCTTTATCTAAAATTATAGTTGCTAGTAAGTCAACTTTTTTAAACAAGCCTTTTTCTTGAACGTTGTTTATAAGTTTAAAACTTTCATTTGTTTGAAAAATTAAAGCTACTTCAAATTTGGAGTCACTGATTTTCATCTTATTGAAATCAGTGCTGAAAAAAGATTCGCCTTACTTTAAAATTTGACCTTATTTTAAGCTATGAGTGATAAAATTTTTATTAAAGTTATATGTATACACACGAATTATTATGCAGAAATTATTGATTTCTACTTCTAAATTCAAAGACTCTTTAGAAAATGATATTTTTTTTATCTTTAAATCATCAAACGGTGAACAAAATTTATTATTATTACTTATCATTATAAAACCTTGCCTATTTTTTTGCGTGAGAAGTCTTTAAAAGAGCATTCTTCTAGACCTTTCACAAAACATTCGGAAGGTGCATATAATTTGATTTCCATAATCTATTCCCTTTCGATTATGATTCTCCACTATTTACAAGAAAAGACATTAATTTTAAAGGATAAAAAACTACTTTCTCTAAAATTAAAGTAGTTTTTTTTTTTTTTTTAAAAAAAAAAAAAAAAAAAGCACAACCTTGCTTCATTTTCCTTTAATAATTTTAAAAATTATTCACTCTTTTTCTCAACTTTATTTTTCTTTGATTTGTTTTTGATCTTCAACAAATTGACAATAATGAAAAATAAAATTATGACACTCGCTGCCATTGCACAGGCGTTCGCTATGTATAATTGCATGTTTTTTTCTATTAAACCATATGTAAATCACAATAATGCATTAACAAAGGTTAATAAAAACATAACTAAAGATAATGATTTTGTATCTCTTGATCTTATAACTTTAATAACCTGAGGTAATAGCATAGAGAAACTAGTAGCAAATCCTAATCAACCTATGACTTCTTTTGCTATGTCCATATAAATACCCCCTTATTTCTATACTACCAAATAGATGCTTTATATGCAAATTGCTAGTGTATAAGGCTGTGGGAAAAAATAAGGGGGTGTTGGCCTTTTTGATTCGGTTTATTCGAATCAAAAAGGCTCAATTATTTTCAAGTAAAAATTTAGAACTGCTAAATAGTTTTTTATTTCAAAATTATATTAACACATATTATTTAAAAAAAAGACTAATTTCTTTTTTTTTACCGAAAAACGCAGTTTTTGGTAACAGGATAAGGAATACTATCACTTTTTTTGAAAAACCCTTTATTAAAGGGTTTTTTGGCAAAAAAAATGCTATCATTCGCAATTTTTGTGCTAGCATAAATACTAGCACAAAAAGAACTTGGAGTCCAAGTTTGCAGATTATCTGATTTTAAAATAATTAATTTAATATTTTTCTAATTAAATCAGTATAAGCAGATTTTTTAGAGTCTAAAATAGGAATTTTAACAATTTTTATTTCCGTTTTTTCAAATATTTCATATTCATTTGGAATAAAAACGTTTAGGTCATCATAAATTCGATCTTCTAAATTTTCTTTAAATTTAGAATAAATTATTTCTAAAATGTTTATATTATTGATTTTTGCCGCTTTTAAATTAATAAGTAACTCAAAAGTTTTTTTGTTATAAATTTTAGCTCCATATCCTTTTATTGATTTAACCAAATGGCTTACTGCAGATTCTGCAAAACAACCTATATATCAGTCTTTAAAGTGATTTTCAATTCCTTTAGTATTATTCGAAATATATCTAATAGCGTCTTTAATTCTTTTGTTATTCAAACCATTTGAGTCAATATTTTCGCATAAAAAATTAATTAGTGATTTGATACTTTTAGAATTGTATTTTTCAATAGCTAATTCATATAATTTTATTAATTTACTTTTATTATTACTTTTTTTGTATGGAAAACAAGCATATATTTTTTGAAATAAATGAAATTTATCTAAAATAAACTCAGCTCCTAAAAAATTTGAAATATCAGATATTCAGTTTGCCCCATCCCCACAAATAATAAGTTTTTTATTTTCCATATTTCCATAATTTTCTTTTAATTTATTTTGTAATCATAATGAATATTCATAAGTGTTACATGAACGGCCTTTTAAAAAAGTTTTCAAAAACACTTTTTTATTAATTAGTTTATTTCTTTTGTTATCTTTTATTTTTCCTTGATATGCTACAGCAACCCTGACTCTGACCAATCTTTTTTTCTTTTTATATCTAGCAGTTGTTCAACAATCATCAATGTCCACATAAATAGGTAAATCATTCTCAAATTTTTGATTTATTAAGTTTGAATTTTTAAATCTAAAATTTGAATTGCGTTTTAAAATATTTGATATCGTTCTTTTTGTAATGTTTGACATTTTAAATTTTTCTCAAACTATTATGTTACTTTCTCCATGATTAAATGATTCAAGAATTTCTTTTTCTAATGCAAATGATATTCTTTGATATTTTTCTATTTCCATATAAGGATCCGCTAAAAAACTACACTTTCCATTAAATTTATTAATAAATTTTGTTCTTTTATAGGTAACCTCTCCGAATTTAGTTATTATGGTTCTTTTTATATTTTTTTCTTTAATGATTCATCCTTTATTTATTCTTCATTGTGAATTTACAACTTCTTCATCAATTTTTTCCAAATTCAATTTAAATTCATTCCTTAACTTTATAAAGTATATTTCTTCTAATTTTTTTAAAATATCTATTTGATTAATTGAAGTATATTCGTTTGAAAATATATTGTCCATAATAAATCCTTTCTAATTTTTAACTATTATAGCAAAATAAAAAACACCAAGTTTTTTTGGTGTTTTATAGCTTTTATTTTGATTAAATTAATTATACAAATCAAGATCTCCTTCTTGAACATCGATTTCTTTTTGCACATTTGGAGAAGGTAAATCAGATTCTTCAATATCTCTTACCCATTTTTGTTTTGCTTGTTTTGCTCAAGAAATTGTTTCTTGATTAGTTTTTAAAAGGTCAGAAAATAAATCGTTTGCTTTTATTGTTTCTTTTTCATAGTTTTTATTTTCTTTATCTTTATTTTTCTCTTTATTTAAAACATCAATTGTGATTTCACCGCTATTTGGAATGGCTACCTGCACAAAAGGTGAGTCTTTATTTTCAGACAATGAAAAAGTTTTGTCATTTTCTTTAGAAAAAGCTATATTTTTAATTAACTTTGTTGAAAGTGTAATATATTTTTTTTCCTTATCATTATTAATAATCTCTATAATAGAAAATTCATTCCCATTAGAGTTTACATATGTTTTTTTAATTGCATTTCTATGCAAATATATATTTGTAAATTTTTTAGTTACTTCGCTCATTTTTATTTCCTCCTAACAAGCAGTTTTTCATTTTCTTATTAAGAAAATCTGATTGAAAAAACTCTAGTTATACTAGATTCTTTCAATATTAAAATACGTGTTGAAAGGACAAAAAAAGATAGAATACTAGTACCACTAGTGCTCTATCAACCATAAATTAATAATATCACATTTATTACTTTATTCTTTTATTTTTTTTATTTTTTTTCCATCATATGAAAAAAATTATTAATCCAATGAAAGGAATAACACAAGAAATTATTCATCATAGATTTTTTCTATATATTTTAGATTTATCTTCTTGATGATTTTTATTATCTGGTGGTGTTGGAGGAGTTGGCTTATCTGGGGCTACCTCTTTACTTGAAGGGTCATTAATAATTTTATAACTTGTAAAACCACTCAATTTTATAGAATCATCACTAGAATTAATAAAAACTTCTATTGAACTTTCTTCTTTGGAATCTAAAAAGAGAGAAATTGTCTTTTCAAAAGTATCTAAATCTTTTATATCAACTCCATCTTTCGAGTTTATAGAGATGTAATAATCTTCCTTATAAATATAATCTCATTTTATATTTATTGGTTTATAGGACTCAAGAATTTTTTCTACATAATCATAGATATAATTTTTGACAAAGTTTTGTTTTTTCTCGTTAGAAAGGTTTGTGAAATTGTATTTAATTTCTTTTAAATTATTTATCTTAGAAAGGTCTAAGACATTATTTTCTTCGAAATCTTTATTATTAATAATAGTAAATTCTTTTCTTCCTATTAATAGAGACGATGTGTTTATTGCCATAATATATAAATTTATTTTTTTTATTTTTTTATTTTCGTCAAAAGAAGTGAAATCTTTAAAGTCTATATTTTCTATTTGATTCTCGTTTGAGTCACAAATTGTATAGTCTTCTTTATAAACTGCGTTATCACTATATTTTTTTACATATTTTTTAACATGTTCCACAATTTTATTTCTTACCTCAATAGGATTTAATTCGTTCATTTTTAAATTACTTATATTTAAGTTTTTTAGGTCTTTAAAGTTAACAGGGGTTTGAGGCACATCTACTTTTTGACTTATTTGATCACTTACATACTTTTTTCAATACATAATAACTTGTTCATAACTTAATTGTTCAATTTTTTGACTTGTATTTATTGTGGTGTAATTAATTAAATAATTTTTTAAATGAGAACCCTGTAAAGAATCTCAAAATCTAGAAATACTTTGGTTTTTTATTACAAAGTCTAAACCTGAGAACTTTGTATAATCTTTAGTTTTATTAGATATATAAAGCATTTTATGAATAGTGCTTCCTTTTGTAGCTAAAATTTCTTCATTTCCTGGATTTGAGGGGTCAATTTCTTTATCAACATAATCTTTCAAATATATTACATAATGTCATAATCCCTCTTTAGACCATTGCTCATTTAAATTTAGACTCACATTTTTTTGCGTTTCAATTGCTTCAAGTTCTTCGTTTAATCATAATCTGTCAACTCTATAAATCTTTGACATGTCAAACTTTTCGATTAATGTTACACCGCTATTTGCAACACTAGCTTCAACAATTATTCCTGTATTTTTATTGCTAAAATCAGTTATTCTGTTTCCAAACTTATCCAATGGATCTTGGTAAAAGGGATAATTTGATTTTTTTTCAATATAAACATACTCATTTCTCATTCCTGTTTTTGGGTTAATTGAGGAATCATAATCGGGATTTGGTTTTCCATTTGGAAGGTTTTTTTCTATTAATTTACTTTGTTCTAAATTTTCTTTTGGATTTCAACCAACTCATCTATAACTTAATTGATTGGAAAGCGATTGAATATTAATATTTAAACTTAATTTAGTGATATTCCCAGAATTTTTGATACCATTTACTTCAATTCTATATGTATCAACACTATCATCTAATTTAATTCGATAAATATTGTTAAAAACCGGAACTTCTTTACCATTAACTGTCATAATTTCTGATTCACTAATTGCAGAAAACGTTATATCAACTGAATTATGATAAATTAATGTATTATTTTTAGGATCATATTCAGGTTTATCAACAATTAATTCATTTTCGTTTGAATTAGGACTTACAATTTTTCCAGGAACAACTTGTAACCTTTTTTGTGCACTTCTTTGATAATATAAGTCAGTTAACTTCACAGTTATTGGCATAACTACATTACTTAGAAATTGACTATTTCCTGATATTTGTTGCTCGTCTTTAAAAGTTATAGAAACGAAACTTTTCTCATCATTAAATGTGTCATTTCTTTTCAAAATGGGTTTATTAAATCAAGCATCATAATCAACCCCAAATGAGTATTTTAATCTTTTTTCAATTTCGTCATTTATAAATTCTTTGTTCGACTTGGTTAAATTGCCTGCACTACCGTTTTTTTCCTCTGATGAGATGTTTGCAGAAGTATCACTTTTGATTTCAAACGGGCTTTCTAAACTTTTTATTATTTTTTCTTTTAAATTATTTTGACTAAAAGTAGAATTAAATTTTATTAATTCATAATTTACAATTATTAAACTACTATGATTAATAGATGACCATCCGGTTCAATAAACGCATGCACTTAATCTTCATTTGAAAATTATTTCATTTCCATTTCAATTTCAACCAAAATCCATATTTGAATGAGCCTTATTTGTTTCGTTATGATACGTTGTTAAATTAAATCATCGGTCACTAGAATCTAGTGTATAATTTTTATTGCTTTTTATACTTGAGTTTATATTTTTGCCAAGACTATCACTTCAACCAGTTGATGAATCTCAAGAATTATAGTTATAAAAAAAACTCACTTCCATATTTTTATAGTTATTCAAAAAAACTTGTTTATTTGGAGAATAATTTAGTATATTAATTCTTTTTACTTCCCATTCAAAGTTATATCAACTTCCGTTGCCAACTTTTGAATAAGTTCTATCAATGGAATTTGAATAATATGGCAACCAATTATCTCCATTACTACTAATATAAAGTCTTTTTAAGGCACTATAATTGTTAGCATAAAAATCAAAACTTGGATATGATGGATCATAGTTATAATTTGTGATTGATTCATTTTTATTATATTCTATATTTTCTAATTTGTTACCTTCTGAATTAGCTGGTGTTATGGGGATATAAACTAAATTTAGGCAAAGTACTAAAGACATTATTATTTTTTTCATAATTTTCCTTTCTATTTCCCCGGGGAAAATTGGTAAATAAAAAACTAGCAGTAGCTAGTAACAAAATATTAATTTAAACAAAAAAATAGAGTCCTAGCGCTGCTAGTGCTCTATTTACCTTAATTTAAGTATAACATTAAAATTACATTTCTATATCATAGTCTCTATTTTCTTTGTCTATATTATTTTTATTATTGAGAATTTTTATTTCTTTATTTAAAGTTTGAATTTTATCATTTTTTATTAGTATATCTTTTTCTAAAAAAGAAATTTTCTCGTTTAATTGTTCAATTCTTATTCTGTCTTTAATTATTGAATTAGTGATATCTTTCAAACTATCTTTATCTGATTTTAGATACTCATTACTTATTTTTTGTTCAGAAGTAAAAGAAATAATATTGTCTTTTACATCGCTTAATGGTTTTTTTATATCATATTTCAAAATTTCTAAAATAATATCATGATCAGATGCTAAAGTTTCCTTTGGATTTCCTATTTTTGATATTTTATCTATTGTATTTTCACCATTTTTATCTTTTTTAGTAATTTTTGATATTTTATACATTATATATCCAGAAATTATTACACCAATTAATGAAAAAACACCGGTTATTACAGCACTTATTCAACTTGAATCCATATTTTTTTCTCCTATATTAATTAATATATATATTAAATATATCATTAATGGAGTTAAAGCAATAATTATTTGAATAATATATATTATTAATAATCATTTTTTTATTTGCATTTATTTCCTCCAATTATTTTCCCCAGGGAAAATTTAATAACGATAAATAAAAAACTAGCAGCTGCTAGTAACAAAATATTAATTTAAACAAAAAAATAGAGTCCTAGCGCTGCTAGTGCTCTATTTACCTTAATTTCAGTATAACATAGTTTTTAAAAATCCATATCAAGTTCTTCATTCTTATTTAATATTGAATTGTTATAATAATTATTTTTAAAAACTTTTAAGAAAGTTTTTTTCAAATTTAGTGGTTCTTTTACATCAAACTCACAAATAAAATTCTTGTTTGTTACTGAAGTAGTGTTTATATAGTTTTCAATAAATGAATTATCTAAAGCAACATCGTTTTTTGCAACATAAGCAACAACATCAGAATTAGTGTCTAATATTATTGGTAAAATTTCGTTATTCTTTAAGCTATTTCAAATATTATTGACTACAAAATTTTTATTTAAATAATCTATATAACAATCCTTTATGTTATCTTTTTCTCAACTTTGTTGAATATCTTCATCCTCAAGACTTAAACTATATTCCACTAATTCCTTAAACAGTGATTTAAAAGTCAAGTAAGTATCTATATCTTTATTTTCGCGGTCAGGAAAAAAACCTTCAAAATTTGTAATAAAACCATAACATTCTTTCTTTTTAGAACCCGATAAGATGTTTTTATAGTCATAATCATTTATTGGAGAATTATATATATTATAACTTCCTATTTTCAAATTATTATCTACTATTTTAGTTCAATCATTGAAAGTAATCAAACTCTCTCCTTCTGTTCAAATTTCATTATCTTTTTTAAACATTATTTGGTATTTATTTGGCTCTGCATCCTTTAATTCAACAAAAGCTCTAATACTCTTATCCATGGTTATAAACTCTTGTTTATAAAAATTTCTATTAAACAACATATTTAATATTCCTTTCTTTTAAAATAAAATTTTCTTTATAGCAATCGTTGCAAACTTCTAAAAGCGTTTTTGCTCCTTGTTTATACGAACTTATTAATTTGATATTTTCTTCCTTTAGATCAATACAACATAGTTCACAACTATAATCATAAATTTCATCTTGTATAATCATTTTTAAACCTTTCTATTTTCCCCAGGGAAAATTGGTAAATAAAAAACTAGCAATAGCTAGTAACAAAATATTAATTTAAACAAAAAAATAGAGTCCTAGCGCTGCTAGTGCTCTATTTACCTTAATAAAATTATAACATAAGTTATATTTTTTTACTCTCATAATCACTATTATTGATTTTTTTAATATTTGATAATTTTTTAAGTTCAATTTCTTCTTTTGATGAAATTACAATTGAATTCTTAAAAAGATCTCTAATTTCATTATCGAATTCTAATAAAACAATATCTGTAAAAACTTGTGCTCTTAATTCTTTTTCTTTAATCAAACCTATAAAAAAATTTTTCATTTTTCTTAAATCAAAAAAAGTAATATTTCTATTATCTGCAAAAATTGGAGTTAAAGTAGAATTAATATTTTCCAATTCTTTAAAGTAACTTTTTTCCATTTTAGTTTTAAAGTATCTTTTTTTAACATATTCAAATTCAAATTTTTCTTCTTTTATATTATAAATATTTAATATATTTATAATACCTAAAATTTCTAAAAATAAAAAATTCTTTTTTTTATCTAATTTTTTATCAGGTTTTTTAATTTTTTCTTTTAAAATTTGTATATAATTTTTATTTATACTTAAAAATTTTTGAACATATACAAAAAAATTATATCATAAAGGATATAAAAATTTTGTTAAATATTCTTCACTATCAATTTGTTCTAATATAATATCTTGAATTTCTTTTAATATTTTAGTTTTAGTAGTATTATTCATTTAAACTCTCCTTAAAATTTATTATTATATATATAATACTCTATTTTTTTATTTTCTTTGATTTTTTTATAGTTTTAAATAATTGTTGTTTTTGTTCATTTTTAAATTTTTTTGTTTCTCTTTTTGTATTAATTTCAACTATATTTTTCATAATGTCTTGTAGTTCTTGGAAATCTTTGGTATTTTGATTTTCTTTAAATGATTTCTTTTTATTATTATAATTATTATCTATATTTGTTATTGCATCTTCAACTGCTTTTTTAGTCTTTTTCTTTAAATCTTCATCTGTTAAATTATTTGATAATAAAGCTATTTTATTGGCCTTTTTAGAAACTTTCAATAACATGATTGATAATCAAATACTTACTAAAATAGAAATAATTGATACAATAAAATTAAGTAATCATTTAGTATTATCACTAATTAAAAATAAAGATAAAATTGTAAAAGTCATATTTTGTCCTATCTATTTATATATAAAATAATATCAAAAATAAAATAAATAAACATTATTTATCACATTTTTATATAATAACTTTAATATTTTATATTTTACCTATCTCTTTCCTTATTATTAGCCTTCAATTCCCTAATTTCTTTTTCTAACTCTAATATTCTCTTTTCTTTTTCAAGCATTACAATTTTATCAACGTCATTATTCTTTTCTTTTGAAACAGCTAAATCGTAAACTTCTTGTAATTCTTCTACGGTTTTCTTTTTCTTTCATATTTCAAAATGTTTTTTGGCGATATTTTCAGCATTTTTTAATTCAATATCTTGGGTTTGTTCGAATTTTAATTCTTCATATAAATCATTTATATATTTAAAAACTATTATTTCAAACATTTGGTATGAATTTGAATTAATACTTAATCTTGTTCCTTGACTATTATAAGTTATTGGAAAACTATTAATTAAATCGTCGATACGTCAATAAACACCTAACCCCTCAAAAATTTTTTCCTTGATTTCAGTATATTCATAAACTTTATCATCTAATTTTGAAATGCTTTTTCTTTCATCTTCTTTTAGCAATTTTGATTGTTGTCTTTGTTCTACTGGAGGAATACCCAGCAGTCATCCTAGTGCTCTAAAAACTGACATAATATTTCCCTTTCTTAAAAGATATATTTAAATTTATTATAATAAAAAGTATGTCCTTATGACATACTTTTTAATTATTTCTTATCTTTATTTATTTTTAATATTAAATTTTGTTTTTTTTGTTTGAGTGCTTCAATTTTAGTATTTCTCTTGGTTTCGCCTCTTTTTAGAACACTTCTATAATTATCAGTTACTTTTTCATTTTTAGCTTTATAAATTGAACTTGTGTTTTCTTTAACGGTTTTACCAATATTCGAAGCAACTCCACTTGTATAATTTTTTACAGATTCTCCCATACTTACTCAACCTTTTCTTGAAAACAATCCTCCTCCAACTGCAACTCCAACAGCAGCCATTCTTGCAACTCTTCCTATTACACTTGGTATTCCAGACATTTTCTTTCTTCCATTTTGGTAATTTTGTAAATTTTGTTTACCACCAGCAATAGAACCATCTGGATCTAATGCAGAGAAGTTTTGCATTTGCATATTATTAGAAAACTTATCAGAAATACTGTTGAACGCTCCCTTTGACGAACTAGACGAACCTTTGCTTTTAAATAAGGCCATCAATCCCGCTCCTCCAGCTGCTCATCCAAGTGCTTTTGCTCCGGCACTAAATATACCTTTCCCGTGTTTTGCACTTAAAAGGGCATTTTGACCTTCACTATGAGTAACTCCTTCTCCGCCTGTGAAACTCCCTATAATTTGTGGAGCAACAAGTGCAAATGTTGAAACACCGAGAATTACAACAATTAGTAAAAACATTTTTGTGGTAAATTCAAATTTAGTTATTGATTTTGAAATAAATAACATTAAAAAATTAATCATTATTATGTAACTTAGAATGTTTCCAATACTTACAAGCGCTTTGGCCAAAACCATATCTTTTCATTGTTTCATTCTTATACCGTGATCATTTACCATTCATGCAGCAACAAGTGGACCAATTAAAAACATTAAAAATAGTTCAATACTTTTTTGAACAATTGCCATACATAACATTATTAATGTATAAAGCAAAAATGCAACTGCAAGTATTTCTACAACTATGTTGTAATTTTTAATATTTGGGGGAGCTGAATAATCAGTAGGGATATTTTCTAAAACCCCCTTTCAATCAGGGTCTCCCATTTTGTATAATAAATCTGCTAAATTTGCATTTTTTAGACCGAAAGCTAATTGAAAGGCTTTTTGTAGAAATTCTATTAAAAAAGTTAATCCATAAAATCCTATTGGTATAAAAAATACAAAGACTATAGAAATGGAAGTTGACTTCAAAGATTTTACAATTCTTGTTTTTCAGTCAAAATCTTCATTAAAAGTGTATGTCATATACTGAATTATAAAAATTAAAACAGCAACAAATCCACCAATTATACAAAATGCTCAAAAACTTTGCGGAATGTTTTCGATTCTAAAGTCTTTTTGACCATTAAAAATTACATCATAAATGATGCCTGTTGTTAAATACTCAAAAACTCCCTGTACTACAGAAATTAATTGTAAAGGTCCTTGAATAAAAATGAATCAAATAACTTTAAGTATAGCCGTTCAAATAGCTTCTCCTATAAAACCCATATTATTTTCTCCCTTCTAACCTTTTAAAAATATTGATGAAAACACTCCTACTGCAATGGTTGCAGAGAACACAATTACAGCCCCTACAGATGCCCAAATTATATCTCTAATTGCAGCACTTCTTCCTTCAATATCTCCATCACTTGATGCTTTAGAAATTCTAAAACCTATTTTTACTAAAACGAATATTAGAAACAAACTTACAAGACTACAAACCGCTGTTATTGCCGCAAGTCCATAACCTCATATAAAATCAGTAATAGGTTTGAAATCGGGTGCATCTGCAAGTATTTTCATATTTAAATTTGTTATAAAACTTTTCATATAAATCATCTCCTTTTTTTAAAATTAAATTTCAAAATTTACTTCATTTTTTTCTAGTTCTTTTTCTAATTGTTTTAAATCTTTTAAAAAGGTCTCTAACCAACATTGAGTAGCTTCTTCAGATTCGTATTCTTGTCCAAACTCAATATTTGGGTAACTACCATCATTTTTTTCTAGTTCCTGATTAAGTTCTTTCATATTTTCATTTGCACACTCAAGTCTTTCTTCATACATTTTGATTAAATTTTGTAAATAATCCATAATTTTCCTTTCTATTTTCCCCGGGGAAAATTGGTAAATAAAAAACTAGCAGTAGCTAGTAACAAAATATTAATTTAAACAAAAAAATAGAGTCCTAGCGCTGCTAGTGCTCTATTTACCTTAACTTAAGTATAGCATAGTTATTAAAATTCAAAGTCAATTTCATTATCTTTTAAAACTCTTTGAAGCTTATTGATTTTTTCTTCTTGTTCTTTGAACTTGTTTTCTTGTTCTTTGAACTTGTTTTGTTGTTCTTTGAACTTGTTTTGTTGTTCTTTGAACTTGTTTTGTTGTTCTTTGAACTTGTTTTGTTGATCAAGCAAAATATTATTGATTTTTTCTTCTCAAATTTTATTATTTTTTTCAATTTCTACGCTACATTTTGACATCTCTAATTTAAACTCCTTAATACAATTTACAATGTCTTTATTATACTTAATTTTTTGTTTATTTGTTAAATTTAAACCTTCTAAAAATTGTTTAACTTCTTTAGGCGAATCACCTTTGCAAGAAACACCAACAATAATTTCATTATTTATATTTTCAACAGTAATAATAATACTTCTCATTTTTTTCACCTTCTATCTTATCAACGATATTTTAGAAAATCATGCTCATAATGATTTTCTTAAGTTTTATACGTTTCTTATTTTTCCCCGGAAAAATTGGTAAATAAAAAACTAGCAGTAGCTAGTAACAAAATATTAATTTAAACAAAAAAATAGAGTCCTAGCGCTGCTAGTGCTCTATTTACCTTATAAATATAATAACATTATTTATTTGATTTTATTTATCAAATTCATTTTCTAATTTATCTAATGATTCTTTTATATTACTCATAAAATCATTTATTTCTTTTTCTGATCAATTTGCACTATATTTTTTAAACTTTTTTAAATCATCTTTATTTGCTAAATTTAATCTTCCTTCTTCAGTTTCTACATAAATGCAAACTTTCAATCCTTCTAATTTTTCTAATTTATTCATTATTCTTCCTTTCTATTTTAAATTCAATTAAATTCTAAACTAAAATACTTTACTCAAATTCTTTTTTTTCAAAATTCTTATTATTTTGCGTTTTATAAATTTCATTTTTTTCTTTTAATTCCTTAATTTTATTTTTTAGTTTTTTAATATATTCACTTCTATCTTCTTTTTCTAATTTAAGCAAATTTAATTGTTTTTTATATACATCAACTTCAATTTTTAATTTTTCTTTTTCATCTGCTAATTCAAAGTAAAGCTTTTGCAAGTTTTTATCTTTGTTGTCCAAAAAACTCTTACTATTTAATAAATTAATTTTTTCAATTGTTTCTTTAGCTTTCTTAGTAAAAATAATTAGCTGATTTGTAACTGATAATATATCTTTATTTAATTCTTTTTGTCTTTTATCGATTATTTCATTTCTTAAAATCATTTTATTAACATTAAAATATTTATCTTTATTGACTTTACTAAATTGTTTTACAGTTTCTCAATTTACTGGTTCATTAAAACTTAATCTATATATTTTTTTCTTTTGAATCATTTCTAAAAATGAAAACTTTTCTTTACAATTAGATAAATATTTTCTTGATACCATCTTTATTTTTTCTATGTCTTTTTCATCAATGATCCCCACTTTCTCTCTTAATCTTTTTTTATTAACAATAAAAATATCATCAATTTGTAAATTATGAGTATTTACTAAAATACCGTTTTTATAAATTTTATTACTGCTTTTTATTTTTATAGTTTTTTCTTTTTTATATTTATTACTTAAAATACCAACAATAACCCAATTTTTATCTATTTTTTCAATTTCTACCACTTTTCTTATCTTTCAATCACCCTGTTTATATTTTCCATTTTTATCATCATTTAGATGAAAATCTCCTGGAAATATAGTTTTTAAATTATAAATATTCATATTTCATCACCTTTCTAAACCCTTAAAAAATTAAGCAACAATCAAGTCTAACAATTGCTAGTAACAAAATATTAATTTAAACAAAAAATAGAGTCCTAGCTCTGCTAGTGCTCTATTTACTATTTATATAATATCATATTTATTAAAGTAAAAGTTTGATAGTAAACCTAATTTTAGATTAATTAAAATTAAAATTTTTAAAAAAATCATTTATATAATCAATTTCTATGGCATATATACCATTTTTTGATCCCTTGAAATTAGCATGATATGCTAACAAAATAAATAAATTATAATTATTATTATAAATATCCCAATACTTTTTTGTAAAGTTTCAGATAGAAGGTCAATTAACATCTCTTTTAGTTTTACTTCCATTAGGATAATCATATTCTCAAAAATGTTTTAAGTCAGGAGAAAATCTATATTCTTTATTTGGGTTTACCATCATTTGTATTGAAATTAATTTGCTATTAATTTTAAATATGCAATCTGCCATAATAAATTTACTGCTATCCTTTTTATCAAAATAATATCTATTTGTTTCATCACTTGATATAAAAATGATTTTTGGGTTTATTTTTAAATCAATAAAAATATTATTTATTTTTTCTATTCATTTCTTCTTTGTTTCTTTCATATATAAAAACCTCACTAATATATTAACACTAAACAACTTTTGTTTTTAAATTAGCACCAATATTAGGATCATTTTTCAATGATATATATTGTTTTTTATCAACACCTATTAACAAGTTTGTTATACTTTCAAATTCATCAAAATAAACTTTAAAACCTTTAACTATTAATAAATCATTTACATTACTAAAGTCAAATGGTTCTAATTGTTCGCCAGTCTCAAAATCAATATATTGTATTGAATAAAATTTTTCTTTAAATAAATTAGTCAAATCATATACAGTTATTTTAGTTTCCATCTAATTCCTCTTCTCATCTATTTTCCCCGGGGAAAATTGGTAAATAAAAAACTAGCAGTAGCTAGTAACAAAATATTAATTTAAACAAAAAAATAGAGTCCTAGCGCTGCTAGTGCTCTATTTACCTTAATTTAAGTATAGCATTAAAAATAAAAAGAAGTAATAATTACTTCTTTTTATTGTTTATGTTTCAATAAACTATTATGTAAACCAACTTATACTATTATTTAGCATAAGTTGCACTTTTATATTATCATTTTTTTAAAATTAATCCATATTATTTAAATATTCTTCAATTTTATTTGTAAACTTAGTATATTTATCTATTTTTGAAGACATTATCGGATTTTTCAAATATTCTCAAGATTCTTTTTCTTTTTCATATTTTTTAGAATCAAAATCAGGGTCATGACTTATATAATTCCATCAACTATCTTGAGTATTGCTAAAGTTATTAATATCTCTATATAAATTTGACGTTTTTTTAGATACTTCTAAAAATTTAGTTTTATCATTAATTATCAAAATATTATTTAATAAGTTTTCGTCTTTTTCATAATCAATATCTATTTTATTTTCATATAAATATAAATAAAAATCCGCTTCTTGTGCAATAATTGAATATCATAAGTATAAAACTTCTAATGTCAATCGTAATTTTTTATAATTTTCTTTTACTTCTCCTGAGGAATATTGTTCTCATTCTTTAAACTCTTCTACCCCTTTTTTTGTTCTATCTCTTTCTCTTGAATAAAGATTATTAATATAATTTCAATCTTTTTTTGTTTTTGCAAATACATCCAAATTTTCTTTTGGTGTTTTTAAAATATCTATAATACTATATGGGTTTTTATCGCTATCACCAGAAGTACCTTCATTTATACTACCCGAAGGTGATCAACCACTACAAGAAATAGAAGTTGTTCCTCCACTAACAATAAATACCAAAGCACCAAATAATCCTAATAATTTTTTCATTATTTGCTTCCTTTCTATAAATTTCTATTTAGGTTTAAATTCTAACAATTTTTTTAAGGAGTTATCATTTACTCCATATATTCCTTTTCCTGCACCATCAAAGTTTATGTAATTTGCTTTTAAAAAGAAATTGTTATATTGACCATTAAATTTATCTAAATTAATTTTATTTTTTTCGAAAATATCTATTCAATTAGTATTATGTTGTGTTCTTTCTTTGGTTTCTCTATTGATTTTATAAAAAAACTTATTTTTAGAAGAGAATCTACATTCATACTTATCATCTGTAAAAAACTTAAACACATAATAAACTGAATCATTAATTAAATAAACCACATCACCCATTAAATAATCATTTTCATTTGCTGTATTATAAAAGAATCTATTAGTTTCTTCATTTGCTTTAAAAACAATTTTTACATTTTCAAATCCAAAATGCTCTTCTAAGATTTTGTTTACATCATTAGATCATGTTTCTTTTATTTTATTCATTTTTTTCCTCCTAATTTATGAATAATTATGAATATTTTAACTTAATTTATTAGATTTTAATCAATTTTTAAGTTCAATATATTGTTTACAATCAACTACAATTTTTAAAACTTTTACATTTTCTTTATCATCAAAATCAGTGCTAAATGCTAATACTTGTAATTTATTGCTATCTAAATCGGACTTGAAAGGTTCTAATGTCTCAAGTGTTTCATCTGATATAAGCTCTATAGCATAAAATTTTTCATCATATAAATCTGTTAAATCTTTAATTGTCATTTTTATTCCTTCTTTCTTTAGTTATTTTTTTACTTAACTGTAAATTATGTTTTTTCAATTTATTATCAATATCTTTATTTATTAGTTCAATAGTTTTATTTAAGTCATCTTCTAATTCTTTTTGTAACACAAAGCTTTCTTTTCCAATTGATGCAAAATCTTTAATTATTTCAGTTTTTTGTAAATAAGCGAATTCTGAATCTAAATTATTTTTTTGTTTTCTAACTCAAGGAGCATCACTCAATTGTTGTTTGTGTGGGTCAGTAAAAGCGTTATCCTTAATAATTCCAGATTCAAATAATTGACTTAATAAATAATTACTTTTTAATTCATCTATCTTTAAAAACTTTATTAGATTCAAAGTAATCAAATCTTGTCTTGCAAAAACCCTTTTTAAAATATGATTTATATTTTTCTCAAATATATTTTGAAATTTTTGTTCCAAATAATCAGTTTTATTCTCTAACAAATCATAATTTATCGAGTTTATAAGTAAGTTTTCAAGTGTTTTATTTTTACTTATATCTAATTCACTAGACTGATATTTGCCTTCTCATTCAGAGAAAATATCAAGATTTTTTTTATTGGTTATTCTAATATTAATTTGTTTTTGCTTGTTATTGGACATCTATAATCACCTCATTATTAAATGCTTTAAATTGTTCTGGAGTTACTTTGATAGAAATTGTGTGTCTGTCAAATCCAGTTACCATTAATAATCCTTCTCCTTGTTTCGCATAAGATATGAAATTTAATTCTTCATTACTTAATCCATCGCCATAATTACTATATAATTCAGCAATATCTTGAATATTCTTTGAAGATAAATTCATCAATAAGGAATATTGTACATTATTTAACATTGCCATAGTTTTCTTTTTAACATCTTCACTCCCTAGAAAGTCATCTGGATTTTGTGTAACTAATGTCATTGCACCACGTCTTTTCCTAATTCTTTTAACCATTTGAAAAATAAAATTTAAAGCAATTGGCTTATCTTTATCAACCAACAAATGGGCTTCATCAATCAAAACAAATGTTTCTTTATTTGTTTTTAAATAATTTGTATTTATTTCATTTCCAATAAACGCAGTTACTAAATAAAGCTGAGCTTGAATAATGTTTTGCTGCCCTTTTTCAAATAAAGTGTTAATATCAAAAACTATAAAAGGATTATCGCTTTTTACCAATGTTGAATGTCCATTATATAAATTGGTATATTGCCCATAATTTTCAAATTCTGATTTTAATAAACTTAATAAATTTTCTTGCACATCATTATTTTCTTTAATAATTTTGGTTTTACTAATAAATTTAATCAAGTCGCTTAATATCGGGTATTCAGTACTTTTCATATTAACTATATCTGCATAATCTCCTAATCAAGATTCATATAATTCAGCACAACTAGAACTAAAAGCCCTAACTATATTTTTATCTAAATCACTAAATAAAATTTCAAATCAACCGGTTAAAAAGGCAACATGATTGGAAATGACTGTTTTATTATTTGGTTTTATTTCATCATCTAAAGTAGTAAAAATTTGTAACGGATTAATTCTACCAAAAGTTGCATTTCCTACATCAACTCAATTTCCATTATGATAATTACATAAATTTCTATACTCTCTTTCTGGATCTACGACTATCAATTTTCTTCCCACGGATGCATGATAATTCAATAAAAGTTTTGCTAATGTAGTTTTACCACTTCCACTTGTTCCCATAATTACCATATTGTGATTTTTTCGATCTTTTGTTAATTTATATTGGTCTAAAATTACTGGATTTCCTAGCATATTTTCTCCAATTCTAAATCCGTTAGAATCATTTAATTCACTTGTTAAATATGGGAAACCTTCTGCTAACGTAATTGAAGGTACTTCTCTTGAAAATGCAATACTCAAAGGGTCAGTTGGTTTCAATATAACTGAAGATAATCCCTCAAATTGTCTGTAATATAAATTATCTAAAATAAATCCAGAATCTTTTAGTGTGTTGCTCAAATTTCTTGTTTTATTTTCTAAGTTTTTTTTATCAACTCCATAATTTATGAAAAAAATATTCATTGATTTGATTGTTTCATCACCATAACCAATAGAATCAGCTACTTCATTATAAATTTCTAATTCTAATTGCATTTCTCTAGCACCAATTAACTCTTTTTTTGATAATGTATACATATTACTTTGTAAATTTAATATAGTTGATTGAAGTTTTTTTACCACTTTTTGTTTATTTAAAATTCCGATGTTTATAACAACGCTCGAATCACTTGTCATTAATGGTAACATTCAACAACGTTCAGGAAACTTTGGAAATTCTCTTATTGTGCTGATATTATATTCCAATTCTCCTGAGCTAAAGGAATCTTTTTTAAAAAAACAGTTATCAAACATCATAATTTCTTTTAAGTTATTTTTATTTTTATAAATTAATTCGTCACTAAATTCTTCTTCGCTAGGATCTAATAAATATTTAATTGCATTTATAATTTCATAGCCATTTAATGAGTTAACGTTTAATCCTGCATTTTGGCCTTTTTGAACAACACCATTTATGATTTCTTTACATTGTTTGTATTCATCACAGTATAAAAATAAATAATATTTATGTTGAAAATTATCTTTTCCTAATTCTCCATTATCTTCAAAAAGTTGTAAACTATCTTTTAATTGTTTAATTCTGGAATTAATTTGTTTTTCATTTAGTTTCATATCCTTTAATTCATTTATTTTTGTATTTAGATACTTTGTACCCTTAATTTTATTAAAGTTTTTTTCTAATTTTACTAACGAACAATTAACCTCAATACTTGATCAAAAAAATTTTAAGATGTTTATTTTTTTTAATTGTTCATCATAACTCATATTTAAAAGATTATATCCCTCTAATTCAACAGCACAAACAAAAAAATTTTTGTTTTCGAATAACTTATCGGTTTTAATAATTCCTAATTCATCAATATTTCCCATTAATTCTTTGTATGGTATTAGTAAACTCGTAGGATAATTTTTGCTATCATGATTATATTTTTTATTTGATGATTTATATTTAAAAAATAAATAAATAACATAATAAATTCTCATACCACTTCTACCACTAGGTAATAAAAAAATTGTTAGAAATCCAAAAATAAAAATTGCGGTTATAATTTGTCCTATAACTCCAATTATGGTTAAAGGTATTGTTATTATAGTAGCAATTATAATAAAAGAAACACAACTGAGAAAATCAATAATTGTAATATTGCCTATAATTTTTAATTTTTGTGTTCCTAATTTTTTGGGAATTATAGCACTCATTTATATTATTTCCTTTCTATTTTCCCCGTGGAAAATTGGTAAATAAAAAACTAGCAGTTGCTAGTAACAAATATTAATTTAAACAAAAAAATAGAGTCCTAGCGCTGCTAGTGCTCTATTTACTACTATTATAATAACACACCTAATATTTATTTTTTAATCTTATTTTATTTTTTATATTTGAAGATAAATAAAAACTTTTACCATCTTCTTTAATAAATAATATTCTATCAAAAAAATATTTTTTTTCTTCTAAACTCAAATTTAAAAAAGCTTCATTTTCTTTTTCCGTACAGTCTATAAAACCAACATTTTTATAGATAATAAAACTTTCAAAAAAATTAAATTCCACATTAATATTTTTTTTAATAGCTCATAACAGATTTTTTTTTACCCTAAAATATATTTTAATAAAAAGCCTGTTAATTGCTTCAATTTCAACATGATTATTTGTTGTTATTGCTTTATTACAAAATAATTTAAACTTTTTGAAAAAATTAACAATAAATATACTATACAAAGAATCAATTACTTCTCTAAAATTATTATTCAAACACTCATTTTCTTTTATTAAGAATTTTATTACTCTATTGATAAAATTTCTTTTATATTTAAAAAACGGAATAAAAATATAGGAAATTATTGCAATTAAAATAGAAATAGTTAATGAAATTGCTGATATTAGTACTTGTGAATTCATATCATAACCTCTAAAATATAATATCAAAAAAACACCATAAAAGGTGTTAAATTTGTTTTATTAAGGCCCTTAATTCTTTTTGAAGTCTTTTTATTTCTTCTTTTTCTTCACTTGATAATAAATCTTCTGATTTAGATTGTAATATGTACAAATCATTTCTTATATTTCGTTCTTTAGTCTTTAAATCCAATAATTTATCAATATCTTGATTACTTGTGTCTTCTAAAATTGAAAATATATCTTCTCTAGTAGTATTTTTTTCCTTTTTAAAAGCTTCATTTAAATTTACATCATCGGTTAATATTTCTTCATTAATAACCTTAGATTTTATATCTAAATTGAACAAATTTATAAAGTAGTCTTTTTCAAAATTAATGGACCTATTTAAATTTATATCTTTATCTTTAATTCTTATATTAAAAAACTCTTTAATTTTGTAAAAATATTCATATGTTACTATATTTGGGTTTGCTTCTTGGTATATTACAATAGCATATTTATTATTTTGAGTTTTATCGGGAGGAAATATTAATCTAATATCTGTTGGTTCAATCAAAGGTTTTTTTTGTAAATGATAAGAAAATGTTTTTTTACCGTTTTTGTCAATATTTGGACTACTATTTTTTACCTCTACAGTAGTATCACCACACATTTTTGAGATTTGCTCGTGAGTTTTTGTTGATGCTGACTTTAAATAAACAGTAAGTAAACAGTTAGCCATTATTGTACTTGCAGTATCAGTTCCATATTTTGAACTTAATTGCTCAAAAGACTGCAATACTAAATTAAAAAACATTCTTCTTCCTCTAGATACTGTTAATATGGTTGCAAAATTTGTAATTGCTGGGAAATTACCGAACTCATCTAGATAAAAAATTACATCCCTTTCTAATTGCTCTTTACCATATTTAATTAAATTTTGTCCTGCTTTGAAAACATTCGCTTGATAAAGTTGACTAATAAACAAACTAGCTAATGGATGTTTTTGTTCTTTATCATCAGGAACAATCATAAAAATTGCCTTGGGTTTACCACTAGACACAAAATCAAATAAATTTATATTATTTTTACATAGCAAGCTTCTTAGTTCATTACCTTCGAAAAGTTGTAAACAAGTTGAAATGATTGAAAAAAAGTTACCGATTGATTGACTAGAACTTGTTAAAACCTTATTTGCAGCGATCACAGATTGATTTGTTTCTCTTCCAACACTTCATTTTTTAAAAAACTTTTGTATTTTTTCTTTGTCTGATAAATGAGTTGTAACTGTGACAATATTAAATTGATTTTCTGTAATAGAGTTTATATTTTCTTCAATCATTTCCATCATAGCAAATATAAAACCTTTAAATAGTCCTTGAGCACCATCATATCATTGTTTGTTTTTTAAATCTTCACCAGGATTCAATAAAATTGAGGCTAAATTGTTAATTTCTTCATAAGCTAAATTTTTTAATTTGTTTACTTCTCCTGAAATTAATTCTTTAGCAAGTATTTCATCATAAGTTCAATAACTATCGATTTCATATACTAATAAATCTTTTCAAACTACAGATAATTCATATTTTTCTGGATTTGGTTCAATATTATTATCAATTTTCATATTTGCAAATATTTCTTCTTTACAAATAACACAATTTTTAACTTTATGAACCCTGCATTTTACTTTTTTAATATAATCTTCAAATAATACTTTCGAGTAAAATGTATTTTGAAGAACATAATCCTTTACATAATTGATTCCACGAACTAAAAATTTATAAGCATTTGATAAAGGGTTTCAACTTTGAGAATACATAGGGTCTCTCAAATTCAACACCAAAATTTCATAATCGTTTTCTTCTAATATTGATGCTAAATTTGCATGTAGCTCTCCTTTTGGGTCTGAAAATACCATACATGGTTTTTTGTCAAACTCTAGTTGACAATTAACAAAGGCAGAAACATAAATTATTCTTTCGGTTTTACCACTTCCAGTAGAACCAATTGTGATAGTGTGAACAGCTTTTTTAACTTCTATCCCTCAAACGTTAAGATTTTTATTTTTAATATCAATTTCACTTCTTGTGATAAAACTTGGATTAACAAAATTTTTATTATAAACATTTTCAAATTTCAATAATTGTTGATTTTTAGTTATTGGATATTCATACTCATTTACATCTCAACTTGCTTTACCAAACGCTTTTTCTTTCGCTTCATTTACTAAATTTTTAGAAGTTTGCTTACCTTTTAAATGAGCAAATAAAATGATAAATATAATATGAATCAAAGTCAAAAATAAAATAATATAAATGAGTGTCTTTTTTTCCTCCCTAAAATTAAAGTGTTTAATTTTTTCAATTGTAAATAAAAAATTAAACTTAGTTTTAATTAAAGTTAAAATAAATAAGATAGCAATCGTTAATAAAGAAATAGTAAAAATTGAAATTATAGATAATGAAATTAAAATAAATTTCCTATAACTATTTATTCATTTAAAACTTTTTTTACGCATAAACTAAAATGTAGGTAGTTATAACCGTAATCAAAAATAAAAGTAAAAAACTTAACCAAAGAATTAACGCTTTTCTTTTAATTTTTTTATAATTTATTTTAAAATCATTATTATCCACTTTATCTTTATTGTTCTTTTTAAAATTATATAGTAGGTATATATATTTATAAAAATAAAAAATTGAAATTACAAAAAACAATGCATATAAACATGACAATATTTTAATAGTCAATTCCATTGTAAGACCTTCTTTCTTTAATTAACTTATTTTTAATTTTATTTTCTTCTTTTAAAATATTCATTGCAGATTGTTTCGCTTTTCTTTTTTCTTTTTGAATCATCTGAAATAAGTTTCTTGGCATATATAAAATTGATGAAATATACTTTTTATTACTAATTACTCCATTAGGATTGAATAAATTGTTACCTACAAAACTTCTTTTAGATTTAAATTTCTCTTTTTTTCAATTTCAAATGATTTTTTTTAATATTTTGTTACCAAATGCAGGTAGTATTCCTTGATAAAAACCTTGAGCATTTAATGACTTGATATGTTCGTTTTTGTACTTTAATTTTTTATATTTAATTTTTTCTATAGGATCTTTTAAATTTCAATCTTTTTCCTCTTTTAATAAGTCTTGTGTTGTTAAAATCAAACTTTTTTCTTCTATTTTTAAGTCAACATCTTCTAATTCATAACTTGAATAAATTCGACAAAACTCTTCTGCTTTTTTATCATTTTCCTCAATAAATTCATCGTACGCATTTTTTAAGTTTGGATCACTTTTAATAAAATCTAAAGTAATTTCATCTAACTTTTTCCTATCTAAATCAGTTATATATTTAGAACCATAGGTGATTTTTTTTAAAGGGATATCTTTAAAACTTCCAAAATGTAACTTTAGTTTTTGTTTTAATTGATTAGAAAATAAATCAATCTTGTCAATCAGGTTAATTTTACTTTTATTAATATCAACATAAATTTGTTTTGCATCATTTCAAGAAGTTGTAGATGGCTTAGAAAAACTATCTCATGATATTTCAAATTTTTTTCTTAAATTATGTTGACTTTCTAAGAAATTAATACTTTCTTTTTGTTGATTCCTAATGTTTATATCTAGCCCTGCTCTAAAATCAATTTTTGAATATAATTTTCCGTTTTGTTTTCATATCCTTTTCCTTTTTGGTTTTCCATACTTATTTAAAACCTTATTTTTATTACTATCTAAAACATATTCATAACTAGTAGGTTCTTTTTCAAAAAAACCTAGGTGAATATGGTTATTATCTGTGTTTGTGTGCATTGAAAAGAATCAATTTACTTTTTCATAATCCATGCCGTTGTCGCCAAAAAAACCCTTAAGCTCAACGTTTAACGCTTTTTGTACTTTTTCTGGTGTATAGAGATTATTTTCTTTAATAAATTCTTCAGAAAATGATATTACTGTATCTCAAAAAACTTGTTTATCATCTAATTTTTTCATATCATTTCTTAGTTCTTTAACTTCTTCTATACTCATTACTCCATTTTTTGAATATATTCCGGTACTCTTAAAATTTTTGTTTATTTCTTCAAGCATTTTATTATATTTCTTTTTATCTTCTCTTGAACCGGTTCTTAAAGTATTTAATAGTTTTACTTGTTCATCATCTATATTTAAATTAAAAACAGCATCTGGTCTAGAAATATAGTTTAAATAGTCACCAGACTTGTAATAATTATCTCTAGCCTTTTTACTTTTATTTCTTATTTCTTTGGTAACTGAATCAATTGGTTGATTAAATTTCAATATTTTAAAAATAACTCCTGGAGTTTTTTTCATATTATTCCTTTCTATTTTCCACGGGAAAAATTGGTAAATAAAAAACTAGCAGTAGCTAGTAACAAAATATTAATCTAAACAAAAAAATAGAGTCCTAGCGCTGCTAGTGCTCTATTTACCTTATAAATATAATAACACATCTGAATGTTCATAATAAATACAAATTTTAAAATCTTTATTCTGTAATTTATTTAAAATTGATCTAATTTCATCATTAATTTTTTTTCTTTCTAGTTCATCTATGTAAATTTCTCCAGCATATTCATCAATATAAAAGAATAATTCTAAATCTATTTTATTTTTCTGTACATATTTATTTTTTAAATTCTTATAGTAAGAATCAATTTTTTCTTTTTTTATATGTTTTTTGAAAGACAATAAATTAGGTTCTTTATAAATACTATGAATAGAAATAAGGGTATTCTTTCTATTCATACTTTCCAATGATTCTATTCCATTTTTTTGTGCAAAATCATTGAGCTTTTTTATTGGTAATAACAAATTAACTTCATATTCTTTATGCTTACTTGTTGTATTTTGATAATAAATAGAACTTATTTCTAACCCTAATATTTTATTTTTATAATGAATAATAAAATCAGGAACATCAAAATAAAAAATGTCTTCAATATAATCTAATTCATCCTTATTTTTAATTCATTTAATTAAACTCCTTAATTCATTAATTTTCAAAAAAAATCTTTTGTATTTTTTAAAACCATATATTTCTTTTTCAGACAAATATTTACAAATACGATAAAAATCGATAAAATTAAAATTATCTTCGTTAAGTTTAAGATTATCATAATCGATTGTATAATTTTCTTTTATTAAAATTTCAAATATATTCGGATTAATAAGTTCTATTTTATTTTTTATAATATATTTTATTGTTTTAAAAAGTGACTTTTCAAAAACCAAATCTAGTTTTTTGAAAATTTGTTCAAAATTATATTTTTCTAAAATTTTTAATGCTGCTTCCATTCTTTTACCTTTACATTAAAATTATAAAATAAAAACTGCAATTTTTATTGCAGTAATTTGAATATTATTTAGTTTTAAAAATTAATAAAAGTACTTAAAATTCTTAATTTTTTACTAATATGTTAATTTTTATTATTAGTCAAGAAAAATTAGTTTTTGCTTTACCTAGTAATTCTAATATATCATTAGAAATCAAAGATATTTTAGTTAATTAAAATCCGCTTGTAACAATTATTTTTAATTGTCTTTTTAATAATGATTGAAAATACTCAACTTATTTTAAAATGAAAGAATAATTTTATATAAGTTTTATATCATATAAAAATAGTTTTTCATTTTTTTGGTATGTTTGTTTTAAATGGTTGTTTAATTTTCTATAAACATTGTCCTTAGATCCAAAACAATTTTTTGATAAATTTAAACCTACATCAACACCAATTTCATATGTTGTAAGAGAATTTGGTGATAACTTAGCATAGAGAATTTCGTTAGTATCAATATTGACATATTTAACTTTTGAAATTAAATTTAAGATATAATTCTTATTTGTTATTTCAATTTTTAAATATTTATTCTTAATATCATTAAAAATAATATCTTGCACATTTATAATAACTTTATATTTTTTGCCATATATTGTATTCTCCTCTTTTTTAAAATTCTGCATTTTTACAACTTGGGTAGTTTGAACAACCCATAAATTTCTTAGTTTTTTTAGTTTTTTTATCAGTATAATTTCTTTCAACCATATAACCATTTTTACAAACTTCACATAATTTTTTATTTGAATAATCTGGTTGATTAAATTCAATAAAATTACAATTTGGATAGTTTGAACAACCTTTAAATTTTGTTCCTTTTTTACTAACTCTCTCTAGAATATAGCCTATTTGACATTTTGAGCACTTTAAACCATCAAAATTGTAATTAGTAGATAAATTATCTAATTTTAAATAAAAATCTCTCAAGTATTGCTTATAATCAACTATTTTGTTATTAGCTATTAAATCTAAATCTTTTTCCATTTCTTTAGTAAAATCTAAATTTATAATACTTTTAAAGTTTTCTTCTAAAAAGTCATTAACTTTTAAACCTAATTCATTAACTATCATTGATTCAGCTTTTGATTTTTCTAATTCAACATAACCTCTTAAAACATTTACCTCTATTGCTGTTTTATAAGTACTAGGTCGACCAATTTCTAACTTTTGTAATTGTTCAATTAAACTAACTTCATTTAGTTTACTAGGAGCTTTATCATAATCTTCAATAATTTCTAGATTATTTACATTCAATTCATCATCCTTAAAGTAATTAAATTCAATATTTTTAGGTAATTCTAAACTTTTATCAATTTCATAATATCCTTTAACAATATATTGCTTTAAATTTGTATAAAAAATACTTCCATTATTTTCTAAAAAAACTTCTTTTTTAATACCGCTAGGTTTTTGGTAAATCGAATTTATAGTATTTTGTCATATTAATCAATATAAATTCTTTTCTTTATCGTTTATTTGCTCACTACAGTGTTTATCAATATCTTCAACAAGTCATTCAAAATGAGTTGGTGTAATTGCAGGATGTCCTTCTTGATCTGTTTCTTTAGTTTGGGTTTTAATTAGTTTACCTAATTTATCTTGGCCAAAGTAATTAATAATAAATTTAACTAAATTCTGTTCAGTTTCATAATCTAAATTATTAGAATCAGTTCTAATATAAGTAATTAAACCTTTCTCATATAAACTTTGAGCTAATTGTGTAGTTTCTTTAGTTTTTAACTTTAATTTAGATTTAGCAGCTTTTAATAAGTCTGCAGTTGAAAATGGTTTAAAGTTATTTTCTTCAAATTCGCTCTCTTTTATATCTCTTATGATAAAACTACTAGTTAAACTATTTTTTAAATCTAGGGCTTTTTGTTTATCATAAAATTTATTAATTACTAATTTGTTATTTTTATTATAAACGTAGTTTTTAAATATAATGTCTTTAACAGTTTTATCTTGTATATAAAAGTATTGTTTTTTATCAAAAGCTTTAATTTCTTTTTGTCTATTACACAATATTTTTAACACTGCACTTTGCACTCTTCCTGCACTTGCCCCTCCAATTGTTTTTTGTAAAATTGGGGAGACTCTAAACCCAACCATTCTATCTAACATTTGTCTTGTAATAGCACTATTTACATAACTTTGATTTATTTCATTTAAGTTATTTAACTCTTTTTGAATACATTCTTTAGTAATAGCATTTAGTCTCATTCTTTTAAAATTATTATTATATTTTTTTAAAATATCATATAAATGCCAAGCAATTGCTTCTCCTTCTCTATCTGGGTCTGTTGCAATAATTATTTCTTGAACATTTTTAGCTTGTTCAATTAACTCATTTACAACTTGCTTTTTGTCATTTGAAATTTTATAAATTGGATTCATCTGTTTTAAATCAATTCCCATATTAAAGTCATTTTCATTTGAAAACTCTCTAACATGTCCAATTGAAGCTTTAACAATATAATTGTTATTTTTGTCAATTTCTTTTAAAAATTGACTTACTTTTTTAATTTTACCTGGTGATTCTAGGATTACTAATTTTCTCAATTTCAATACCTCTTTTCTTCTATTTTCCCCGGGGAAAATAGGTAAATAAAAAACTAGCAGTAGCTAGTAACAAATATTAATTTAAACAAAAAAATAGAGTCCTAGCGCTGCTAGTGCTCTATTTACCTTATAAATATAATAACATGGATCTTACATTTCAAATTCAAGTGTATTATTTTTTTCTTGTTTTCTTGAGACTTCTTTTATTTTAGCTATATTAATCGTGTTCCTTAATTCTTTTAATTCTTTTTCATTAAGTTCCTTAAATTTGTTTATTTTTCTAATAATATATTTTTCTTTAACTTTTACATTATAATAGTTTCTTGCTCTTATAAACGTTCCGTCACTTCTTTGATATTCTCAATTTGTATTTTCATTATCTTTAGAAGATAACATTTGTACAAAATATTGATTATTATTGTGAGTTATATTGATTTTATAAATAAAACCAAATCTAGTTTCTTGACCTTTGCCGGTCTTCTTCTTGTCATTTTTTATAGGGCTATATAATACCACCCATTCACCAATTTTATATTTAGACAATTTCATCACCTTTCTTGTTTATAAAAAAAAGCACACAATGTGCTTTTCATCTTGTTTAAAGGGAACACCCTACCTATTATAAATAGGCCTAAACTCTCCTTAATTTAGGATGATTTAAGTTTATCATAAATAGTTAAAATTACAATCTTTTTATACTTTTTTAATAGAAATTCTACTCTAAAATCAATATAATTCAATATTTTTGCATTTAAACATTATTAAGTTAATTATGGTATTAATTTATTTTTATCATATCTTTTTCTTTTCTCATCTTGAATTTTTTTTATTTATATTGAAAATATTTGATTCAAAGCATTTAAAACATCATTGTAATTGTATTTGTCCATTAATGTAGAAAGTATTCAATATCTATTTCTGCTCAAAGTAGTTTTATTAATTCATTTATCTTTATTATCAATAATTTTCTTTTGTTGCCTAATTATTTTTAATGCATGATGAATTTCTTCATAATTATGATATTTTGAAATGTTTAAAAGTCATAAATAGTGCTCTTTATTTAAAAGTTTATAAGCCATTTTATTTACCCTCAATCAAATTTAAAATATTATCTAATTCACCATAAGTTTTATATTTTATACTTAATTTTGATTTATCAATAACTACTTCTGCCTTTAAAATTTCACTAAATTTTTTTTCTAGATTTATAATTTCATCACTTCTAGAATTATCTTTTACTGTTAAATGTTTTTTTTCTAAATTATTTTTAGATATATTTTTTTCAACAACTTCTTTAACTAAAACTTTTTTTTCATCATTATTTAGAGTTTTATCTGTTGCTATTAATGCAGCTTTAGAAATTTCTAACTCTCCATTTTCAATATAGTTTTTAATTTCATTATCTAATTCACTTAAATTAAGACCTGATAATGCTTTTGATATTCAACTAATAGATTTACCAATATTTTTACTAATATCATTTAAACTTAAACCTAATTCTTTCAACTCTTTAATTGAAACTGCTAAATCGTAAGTTGTCATTTCTTCTCTTTGAATATTTTCTATAATTGATGCTTGTCTGAAATCTTTTTCAGTTGCATTTCCTACTAAAACAAGACATTCAATAGTTTGATTGTTTAATAACTTAAATGCTTCTAATCTTCTTTGCCCTGCAATAAGTTTTATCTCATTCTTATCATTCACATTTACAATTATAGGTTGTAACAAACCAACTTTTTTTATGGAGTTTGCTAATTCTTCGATTTTTTCCTTATTTAAGTTTTTCCTTGGTTGAAACGGATTTGGAAGGATTCGTTCAATTTCAATTTTTTCAATTTTATTTATTGCCATTTATTTATCCTTTCTTTGGAGATTCTATTACATAATAAAATATGTTATCCTCTTTATCGTATTTTAACTCACCGTTTTTATACTCTCATTTATTAATAATTCCATTTGGATTAATAACTTTCTTGTGAATAAAATTTTGATCAATTACAGCATCTTCTTTAATAGATATATGTATTTGAAATTCTTCACCGTCTATTCTTAAAATAGAGCCTTTTGGAATATCTATAATTTCATCTAATTCAATCTCTTCCACTTTTTCATTTTCTTTAGAAGCTTTTGTTTTTTTAACCACTTCCTCCATTTCACTTTCATTAGAATTATTGGCATCAATTTTTTGTTTGATTTTTTTACCAGTTTTGAATTTAAAAGCTGGTCATGTTACTTTTGTTTCTTTATTTTCACTAAATATTGACATATTTCATTTCCTTTCTATTTTCCCCGGGGAAAATTTTTAATTTTTTATAAAAAAAGTATTTTTTCATCGATTTTTTTATATTGTTTTAAACCTTCTAATCCTTTTAAAAAATGCATTGGTTTTGTAAATTGTTCATTTATTTCATTTCATTCATGACTGAATTTTGTAGAAAATATATAATTCATAAGATTATCTAACTCTTTTAACTCTTTTATTTTTTTAAAAGTATTTAAGTTTCCTAAACACAAAGATCCATCATCATAGAAATGAGGTAAACACATCGAGAAAAATTTAGTTTTTGCTTTTAATTCTCCGGTAAAAGCAAATAACCTAATATTTCAATTGTTAAAATCATTTTTTTTATTTAATCTAACTTCTGCGATCAATTGTGGTAAAAATATTGTTTTGTGAACATATCTACCTTTGCTATAAGCAAGAATATCTCTAATGGAAGGTTCATAATAAAAGTAGTATAAGTCATAATATTCATTCGATTTTATAGTAATTAGTTTTTCTGAAAAACTAATACTTCCAATTTTATCTACATTATTTTTTGTATTAATAAATAATCAATTTAAAAATTCATTAAATTTAATTCATCCAGATTTATTAACTCCACTCTTATTTTCTAATTCTACTTTGCAATAACCTCTATCGTTTTTATTAAATTCCAACTTAAGTTTAGAAAAGGATTTCATAGTCATCAACCCTTTCAAAAATAATTTCTGTACAAGTTATCTCCTTTTCGGGCAAAGTTGAAATTCTTGTTTCTTTTTCAACTTGTTTCTTTAGTTGAATAAAACTATAGAATTCTTTTAAATTAAGTGTCAAAAAACTTGAATTTTGATCAAGTATTTCTTTAATTTTAATGACTCAATTCAAATCTAATTCATTTCACTCACAGATTTGTACTCTAAGTTTTTCATATAAATATCATGTTTTAGATATTTTTTTAATTGAATATATAATCTTTAATATGTTAAAGTTATTTTCGTTTTTTTGAACAAACTCGTTGTATTTACTTTTATCAGAACTTTTTTTCTCTTTAACAGGATTATTTTCTAAAAGTTTAATTTCTTTTATTTCTTTTAAATTTAGATTCATCTATAAGCTCCTTAATTTGTTTTCGTTTTTCTTCTAGTTCTATTAAAAACAAAATATCTTGATTTTTATTTTTGTCAATTATTGGTAATATTTCAAAAAATAGTTCATTTTCTAAACTTAGGATTTTTATATTTTTTGAACTTTTAAAGTTTTCTAATAAATATTCTTTTTGGTATTTAGGAATTTTAGTTAAGTACTTTGTTATTACAAATACTCTATTTTTAGTATTTTTAAAAATAAAGTTAGGTTCTGATGCATTTTGGTTTATATTAAGTAAAATTGTTTCATATAAATCAAATTTATCATAGTTAGAAATAAGTACTTCATTATAAACTACAATATTTTTTATTAACTTATCTCTTTGTCATGCTAATAAATAAATTTTGTTTATAATATTTTTTTTCAAAAAATATAGTCTATCAATATTACATTCTTTAATAATTTTTAAATTACTAAAGAATATACTAATTTGGTGTATGTCCATTTTTATTATTTCCTTTAATTTTTTCTAATTTAGAGTTGAACTCTCAAAACTTAATATGATATTTCTCTTTTATAAAGATATCAATATTTGATAAAACTTTTAAAATTAAATTACTAGCTTGATCGTTTGTTGCAAATTGTTGAACAACGCCATCATTTATTAACTCTTCGCAACTCTCTTCTGTAATTTTTAATTCAGTATCTTTTTCAATTTTCAAATTGTAAATATTACTTCTAAATTCGTTAACAATAATGTCACCATTTACATCTTCATTTGCTGAATCTATATAAACTATATCTGAATTTTTTGAATAACCAAATCAACTAAAATCTTTTTCTGCCAGTCAGGTTTTAAACATGTTTGTAGATTTTTCAATAAATATTCTAGTTTTATGGTTATCGACACAACTTATTATTATTACTTTATTAAAAGAATTATTAAAAGATTTAATTATTTTAAATAAAGAATTCTCTTTATTTAAAAATTTATTAATAGAATAACAATTTTTAAATCTACTTATACTATTTATTTTTTTAGCTAAACTTTCAGCTTTATAATTATAAACATCGTGATTTTGAAAAGGTTGGCGAATTACATTTTTATACTCTACCTTATCTCCATCAATTAAAATTAAATTATCATTATTTCTCAAAAACTTGGCTAGTTTTCCAGCAAGAAGTCCTCCAGTTCCTCCAACTCCAATTAAAAATATTATTTTACTCATTTTTTTTGTAAGGACAATTACAAATCCACATATTCAAATGTTTTATTTTCAATTTTGTTGGGGTGCCTTTTGTCAACGCCTTCAAATTCTATAGTTAAATTTATTATTCCTTGTATTCTTGAAAATAATCTTTCAATTGTCATCGAATCATTAATTACTTTCGAATATTTATTTTTAAGCTGTTCAATACTATAATTTGAAGTAATAATTGTAATTGTATTTTTTTCTTGTTTTTTAATAAACTCAAATCTTGATTCAAATAAATTTAATATATAAGGTAATGTAGAATTGTGTGTAAATTCGCTTCCAAAATCGTCAATCAATAATATATTAGCGGAAGTATCAATTTTTGTTGCTGTAGAAAATTCAAGTTCTTTTATCCATGATTTTTGAACATCTCTTATTCAATCATTTGAGTTAAAAAACATTAATTTATATTTAGGAATTTTATATCCTTGTATTTGAACTTTTTCATTTAATAATTTTTGACAAATTTTTTTTAAAAAAGTAGTTTTACCAACCCCCGGTTTTCCGTATATAAAAATGCCAGTATTTTTAAATTTATTATTTTTTAAATTTTTATTGATTAAATAATCAAGTTTTTCATACTCAAGATCATGGTCTATATTCAATTTAGTTTTAATCATATATTTTTTCTCCAATAAAATTACTTACAAAATCACGATATTTCTGAGAATTTTTGTCATTTAATTCTTCAAAGAATTGAGCTAACGTTTCTCCCGAAACTTGATTAACTTGTTTTTCGGATAAAGAGTATATTATTTCTTGATAATAATGAATTTCATTTGTTTTATAATTTCGAAGATTTATTTCAATACCAAATCAGTTTTTGTATTTACTTGATAAATAATAATTTTTATAAATTCAAATTAATCCATTTGTATTTCAAGGACTCTGAATTGCAAAAGCTGTTTTATTAATATTTCATCCTTTAAATCAATGGTTTAGCAACCATATTTTTTTATTTTTAACCCCCATAGATGTCCTTTCTATTTTCCCCGGGGAAAATTTTTTATTTTCTTTTTTTATAATCGTTTGATTATAATCAAAGATTATTAATTATTTAATGTTAATTTATAAGTTTTAATTTATTTGATATATTTTTAAATGATTTTTTATAAATAATTCTTGAGTATAATCTGTGATTATAATCGTTCATTTTTTCAAAATTTTCATTTAAGCAATACAAAAAATTAAATTGCATATATTTTTATTTAGCAATTGTTGATTTATTTTAAGTTAGTCATGACTTTTTTTTTTTTTTTATTTTTAGTAAGATAGCGCACAGCATATTTAATTTATGTTTGTTTTAGTATTTGCGTATTTGCTCGTTCAATCACCTTATTTCTTTTTTAATCAAAATAAAAACTGCTTTTACAGCAGTTTTAAATATTTACTTGATCTATTTCTTACCCCCTTATTTTTTCCCTCGCCCGTGTATAAGGCTACTTATAATGAATTACTATAAAGTTTTTTAAGTTAATAAATTTCTTTTTATATCCATCAATGCGATGTCTTTTCTTCTTATTGATTATCACATACAAGAAAAGTTAGATAAAACTGCTAAATAAGGAAAGTTAACTTCTTTAATTTGAAATCATTTAATGACTAAATTATGATTTCATATAAAGCAAACTAATAAATAATCTTTTATTTATCAAAGTATTTTAAAATATATAATCTAAATAAAACTTATTGTCTTTTAAAAAACAGTTTTAGTTCTTAAAAATAGAATTAAACATAAAAATATATTAAGTTTTTTAATTGAGCTAATAAAAATAGTTTTAAAAAAACTATTTTTATTTTATTTATAATTGAAAATGTTTTTTCCAAGAATGTTAATATTCTATCAAATAAATAATAAATTATTTTTTTCTATATAATATTTTATATGGAGAAAAAAATGACAAAAGAACTATTAAAAAAAATTATTATCTCAGAGAATATTAAATATATAAAATTACAATTTACTGATATGCTGGGGTTTCTTAAAAGTATTGAAATTCCTGCTGAGAAACTTGATAAAGCATTAGACAATGAAATAATATTTGATGGATCTTCGATAACAGGATTTTCTAAAATAAATGATGCAGATATGTATCTTTATCCCGATTTGAATACTTGATTGATTTTGGAGATGGAATCTAAAAAAGAATATAAAGTAGGAAGACTTTTATGTGATGTTTACACTTCAAATAAAACACATTTCGAAAGTGATCCAAGAAGTATTTTAAAAAATTGCATACAAAAAATGAGAGATTTAAAAATAGGAGAAGATTTCAATGTAGGTTTAGAACCAGAGTTTTTTTTATTTAAACTTGACGAAAATAATACTCCAATTTTAGAACATACAGATGATAGCGGGTATTTTGGTACGCCTTCAATTGATACATCTTCTTTAGTCAGAAGAGAAATAATGTACGAACTGCAAAAGTTAGGATTTAATATGGAAGTCTCTCACCATGAAGTTTCAAGATCTCAACACGAAGTTAATTTTGAATATTCAAATGCCTTGGAAACATGTGATAAATTACAAACTTTCAAAGTACTTGTAAAAGCTGTTGCAAAAAAATATAATATGCATGCAAGTTTTATGCCTAAGCCTCTAAAAGGTATGAATGGTAATGGGATGCACGTAAATTGCTCGATTGCTGATAAAAATAGTAATAATTTATTTTATGATTCATCTAAGGAAAACGGTTTAAGTGAGTTGGCTATACATTTTATAAACGGTGTATTAAAACATGCAAAAGATATATCTTTATTAACAAACTCTACAATAAATTCATTTAAACGATTGGTTCCTGGATATGAAGCTCCATGTTATATAGCATGAAGTGATTCCAATAGGTCAACAATGATAAGAATACCAGCCGCCAATGATAAAGCAAAAAGAGTTGAGGTGCGTTCGGTAGATTCAACTTCCAATCCTTATCTAGCTTTAAGCGCAATACTTATGGCCGGAATAGATGGTATATTAACAAAAGAAACTACTCACCAATCAATCAAGAAAAACTTGTTTAGCCTTTCAGAAAAAGAAAGAAAAAACTTAAGTATAGAAAATTTGCCTACAGATTTAAAAGAAGCACTTAATTTTTTTAGAAACTCGGACTTAATTAAAAAAGTTTTTGGAAATGATATTATTGATAAATTCATAACTATCAAAGAAAAAGAATGAAAAGATTACGTTTCAGAAATAACAGACTGGGAAATTAAAAAGTATTTTAACTACTATTAAAAAATGCTAATCATTTTATTGATTAGCATTTTTTATCATTTTGATTTAAATATTTTTTAAAATTATTTTTTAAATAAATTTATTAAAGTTAGATATATATCATCTAAATCATAACCCAGAATACCCGCATCATTTTTTATAAGATCATAACCACAATCTTTAGCCATTTTGTAAATTTGGTCACAAGTAACTTTCTTATTTTTGTCTTTACCATAAATGATTTCTAATGTATCATAATTATCTAAATAATCAATAGCAAGTCAAGAAACAACAGTGCTATAAAAAAGCTCTTTACCTTTTTTTGATAATTTATTAAAGTTTCTATAAAGAATTTCAAACAAGCGAGTAGAATCAAACTTTGTATCGAAATTCAAAAACTCTTCATTTATAATTTTATATTCGTTTGATATTTTATCTGTTCTTTTTATTATTCGAAAAGTTTCTAGTACATCTAAGTATTGTCTGATTGCTGAAAGACTAACTATTCGCATTTTCTTATCGGTTGGCGTAATTTTAATTTCATTACATACTAGACTATATTGATTGTCTGTATACTTTTCTACTTTTATGAAAGGTATGCGTTTACTTGATTCTATAGATGTAAAATGCAAATAAGTCTTATCTATAATTGTTGTTATCTTAGTTTTGACGTTTCAAAATTTATAATCCTCTTTATCTTTAAATAAGTTAAGAATTCTTTGTACTTTATTCAATTTCATAAATATCATTAACCAATATCTTAGCTAACTTTGCACTTCGATCATCTATCATTTTAAAATCAAAGTGGTCAATATCAACTAAGCTTTCGTTTTTATTTGTGAAAGGTATTTTAGCTAACCTTGAATCACTTGCAATATAATTATTAACTTTTATTTTAAAGGGCGAGTTACTTAATTCTGAATTATTTTTAGAATCCAACAACAAAAGATTACCAATTCTATTTAAAAATGCAGCGTGCTTATCTTTTAATTCTTGTCTGTTAAGGTTTTCTTTTTCGTTTAACATTTCTCACCACTCCTGATTTGGAGTTTTAGGCATGATATGTTCTACTGTAGATACTTTGAATATAACTTCTTGACAAGCTTTTGTACTTAAATTTAATCAGTAATTTTCTAATCTTTTTAAAAATATTACTTTCATGTAATTATTTTGTACATCCCTATTTTTTAATGAATCAATCGCAACGTCTTTTGAAGGCAACTTATTTTCCAACGGTATTAGTAGATTTTCATTTTCTTTAGTTATTTTTGTTTTTCCTGCAAATCATTCTTGTAAATGTTGAGGTAAATCTTGTTTGAAGTTAGAATAATTTTCAAAAAGTTTTAAATATCTTACCAATTTTATCATAACAGCGCCTTTTAATGATTGACCTGTACCTTTAACTTGCAATAACATAATAAATCATCTCTCAATTTGGAACAAACATTTTTCAAGAAGTTGCTCATTAAATAGATGTAGTTTTCGTTCAGCAGAGCTTCAAGAATTGTCAGAAAAAACATCAAATAAATAGAATAAACATATTGAGAAGTCTTTTTCGTCTATGTTGGAAAGAGTTGTTCTAAACTTATAAAACTCACTTGTAATATTTTCATAATCTTTAACTAATTTCACATTTTTATAAATATAAAAATAACGACCTATCTCACTGCAAATAGAAGCGTACTTATCAAAAGTAATATTTTTTTCATTGTAAAACTTTTTAAAAGCTTTTAATAAACTTTTTTTATTTTGCTTTAAATCAATGTTTGTTGTACCTTTAAGCGCAATCTTATACGTCAAAAAATTGTAAAAGAAAGCCTCATATTTTTTATTTTGTTCATCTTCTTTACCTTTAAACTTGGGAACTAAGCTCAAGTTAAAATACTTGTTGTACTCATCTACAACTCTTTTTGAATTTTCCTTAAATAATTTTTGATCGACCATATTATAAATATAATTTTTCAACATATCAAAGGTATCTAAATCTTTTCCTTTCGAATTAAGATTCTCGAACACTTCCATTTCGTTTATATCATCATCATTAAACCTTATACAAGAGACAATAAAATTATTTGCATAATAATTATATATATCCAAATTTTTTTCTATGGTATAGTTTTTAAACACACTGTAAAAATACTCATAATTTGTTATAACTTGACTTCGTGTGAGTAGCTTCAAATCATTTTTAAACTTGGATGCAATATTATATCCTGTAAGAACCTTATATAAACTGTATATATTATTTTCTGATGTAGAAGTACTATTCTCATATTTAATTTTTATTAAGGCATCTGAATGTAAATCATTTATTTTGTAATCAAATAAGTCTGTTAACTCTGTTGGAATGGATTCAGAAAAATCATCCAGCTCTTTTTGTTTATCTTTAATAACATCGAATATAGCTTTAAAAAGTATTAATGAAGTTGTTACACGTTGTTGACCATCCCATTAATCTTACTTCTTTTGTAAAGTTACCAACTTGGCTAGGAAACATTCTACATGCCATTGTTCCAAAATATATTTGTTCGTTTGAATCTTTTTTATCAAATAACTGCTCAATTAGTTCTTCACACTCTTCGGTAGTTCATCGGTAGTCCCGTTGATAAGTAGGTATGAAAAAACGAATCTTGTTATTTAAAACGAAATCTCCAATAGATAATTTCTCTGTCATTATTTGATTATTCTCATAATCAAAATCTTTTTTGTCTTTTAAATTCTTCGCCAGTTTGCAAGTATTATAATAAATATCATCATCACAATCCGGTAAGTTTATTTTTGTGTCTTCAAAACTATAAATAATAAAATGTAAAATCTTACGTAAAGTTAAAATGAAATTTACCTTTGAGGTAAATGATAATTGATATTCAACATAAGATAAATCATTATGATGCACACCTTCACTTCTTATAGAGTTTAATAATTTTGAAAGACGCTAAAATATTTGATGGTAAGGCATCACTTTTTTTGAGTTTATAAAATAAGTTAAAATTATTTATTAACTCTCCTAATGTTTTTTTTATTCTTTCTTCTTCATTCATCACTTGTTTTAAAAGTTTTTCTAACAATTTAGCTGAATCTACTTGTAAAGTATATTTGTCATCACTTAAAAGACTATCTTCTATAATAGATAATTTTTCATAAACTCATTTGTATTTATGATAGTCTTTCAAAAATTCAAAGTTTTTACTAATCATTTTTAGAATCTCCTCTTTTTTTAATTATTTTGTTAAAAATTGCTACTAAGACATTCACAACTATGGAATTTCCAGCCTGCCTATACAGAACTTCTTTTTTTAAAAAATCATTTTGAAAAATTTTATCTACATCAGCTTCGTGAAAACCCATTAGCAGGTACGCCTCTCTTGGTGTTATAAATCTATACCGCGCTTTTTTTCCTCCACCTAATTTTGTATTTTTCAGATCTATGTTTCCTGCATTAGGGTGCCGGTCTTGTTTAGTTGTTATTGTGCTACAATGAGTTAAATAATATTTATTATCCACTTCATAATATTTATACTTAGCTTGTTGCTCGCGAGAGTTTTTTTTTGTTTTTCTAAGTGTAAATAATAATCTATTGTCATCATACATGCGTTTTCTACTAACGGTCCTGTTTGGTATTGCTTTTAGAGCTTCATTTTTATCATTAACATTATCGTAATCAATATGTAAAAGTTCATTTAACTTACGTGAAATATTAATCTCACTTGATATATCTTTTGGTTTATTTTTTTCCGTTATGTATCCATTTTTTTTAAATGTATCATGAAAAACACCATCATCGGCATCCCTTACACTTAGAGCATAAACTCTTTCCCGAGATTGAGGGACACCATACTCTAAGGAATTTAAAACGTAAGTTTGTGTTTTATATCCAAGACTAGATAAAAACTCAAGTCATTCTTCATAATCTTTTCTATGTCTTTTAGAAATCATATTTTTCACATTTTCTAGTAATAAATATTTTGGTAGTTTTTTTATATAATCAAGTTCAATTAATAATCTTTCTATTTCTCACAATAATCCACTTCGTGTATTTGAACCCTTGGCCATACCTTGGTTAAATCCGTGGAAACTACCAGCAACACTAAGATCTTGACACGGGAAGGAATAAGTTAACATTTGAAATTCATCAATGTTCTTTATCAAATCTTCGCCTTTAATTTTTGTAATGCTGCCTTGATTTTTAGAATTAACAATAGAACTATAAAGAAGTTCTTTTACATTTCTTTGTAACCCAATAACGTTTTTTGGTGACATAGGTTTTTTAGAATCCCTTGAGTGTTCAAACTTCAGAAGAAACTCATCTAATTCATCTTCACTCAAATTCTTAGCTATATTTTTATTGTTATGATGAATTGCGTTATAACTAATGTTTGCTCAAATATCTCATTCACTAGTTCCAGCAATTTCAAATTGATAATCATCTTTTAAATATTCTTTTAAAATGGAGATGGCTTTGTGTTGTGCGCCAATTCCTGCAAATGTTTCAAATACTCTTATTTTATTCATAAAAAAAATTACTCTATCTAGAAAGAGATTGCGATCTCTTATGAGAGTAATTATAGTTTTTTTTTTTTTTTTTGCAAGAGGTTAGCAATTGAAATTGCTTTTTTTATTTAATTTCCAAAGTATATTGAACTTTAATTATTAGTTTTCCATCTTTTAATATTTGTACTTGCTTACTGTTATGGACTTTATCAACTATACCTACTAATTGCTTTAAGTCTTCTTTTAATTCTGCTAAATCTTTTGATTGATATATAACAAAGGTTTTGAAATTTTTTGTATCTTCCATCTCTAACTGATTTTTTTGTTTCATATTTTCATTTGTGGTTCAACCGTTTGGTGACTCCCAATATAAAAATTTATTTTTATAGTCGTAGCTATTTCTATGACCATCTTTAGTTAACGCTGTCTCAGAACTACAATCAATTAGCAACTCGTTGTTAAGACATCTTACAATACCTTTATTTTGTGTATCAGATGTAAAAGATTGCATATTAACCATTTTTCCTAGCAATGCTTTTGCTTGATTAACATTTAAATATATATTTTTGAATGATTCAATACTTTCATCGACAATGTTGTTTAATAAACTTTTATCATTTTTTAGCTTATATTTTATTAAATATGTAAGTTCTCTTATAAAAGCCTTATTATCATCTTCAAAAATACTTTCTAAAGCTTTTTGAACATCGTTATAAAGAGGATTAGATTTGTTTATGCTATAAAAATAACTGTTTAAAAATAGAAAGTTTATTCTACTATTTGAAACAAACTTTTTATTTTCAAGAATGTAATAAAAACCTTCCAAGACTTCTCTTAAATTTATATAAGAGAACTTTTTGAATATTGTTAGACGGTTACGATTTTCTTTAAAGAAAGATCTCATTTTGTAAAAGCTTATTATATTGATACCATAATCATTAAAGAACGACTCGTAGTCTTCGAAAATTCCAGTAACATAACTTTCCATAATCTCATGATATAGATTATTGGACTCAAATGTTTTTAACTTTGAGATCAAGTCTTGCTTAATATATTCGTCCATTATAATTCTTGTGTTTCCTGGTAAGTAAGTATCTATATAATTAAATTTCTTAACAATTTCTTGTAAGTTTAAATTTTTAGTAAGTACTTGTATAGGAATCAATGGGTTAAATCTCTTGTTTACCTTCATATCAATATTATTAACAAAGTCATAAACTCTAAGTTTTTTATCCAAATGTTTTCTCAAACCCCTACCTAGTTGTTGTAAGTATAATATTTTTGATGTTGTTGGTCTTAGAAAAAATACACAATTCACTTCTGGAACATCAAAACCTTCGTTTAACATATCTCTAACACACAAATAATTTACTCTTCCTTCTCTAAAATCGGATATAACTTCTTTTGGAGGTTTTTTCATTTTCTTACTTTCAGAAACCAGTAGCGCACTTTTTTCTCCATGTTCTTTCAAATATATGTCTAAAGTTTCCGCTTGCTCAACACTTTCACAAAACATTATGGCTCTAATATGAGAATTATTTTGACCAAGATGCTCCATGATTGTTTTGTAAATAAAATCATTTCTTTTATTAGAACTTAAGGTTTTTAAGTATTCACCTTCACGTTTTAAAATATCAAATCCACTAAGATCAATAGAATTATCTTTGATGAAATAATAATCTACATCACAAAGAAAATCTTTTTCTAATGAATCGTATAATCTGATATCTACCAAGGGTTCATCCCCAAAGTATTTCAATACATTTATACCATCAGTTCTTTCAGGTGTTGCTGTAAGACCAAATACGAAATTATCTTCTTTCACTACAGCATTGTAAATATTTAAGAAAGTGGTTGCCTCTAAGTGATGAGCTTCGTCAAATACAACGATATCAAAATAAGTATCTTTAAATTGTTCTATTTTATTATTACCTGTATAGTTAGTAGTAAATATTACTTTTTCTTTCTTGATATTTAAATTTGGATTAATGCCATCGTATAAATCAACACCAAAGTCGTCTATGTTTAATATATTACGGAAGGTTTCTTTTGCTTGTTTCAATATTTCTGTTGATGGTGCTATATATAATAAGGACGGTTCATTGTTATTGGATCACTTTTGCAAAATTCCATAAATAAAAGCTAAGGTTGCTGTTTTACCTGTTCCTGTCGCCATAATTAATAAGTGTTTTTTTATACCACTTAATAGCTTTTTCTCAAAATTAACAAGAATTTCTTTTTGATAATCATATGGTTTATAGTCTTTTTGAAGTTTATTCACTCTATCTAAATATTCAATAGGTAAATTATCGTACATTAAGTTTTTTATGGTAGTTATTTTTTCTTTCTCTAAAATATCGATAAATAAATTATCTTCAAATAAGTTGTCGAAGTCATTTATTGCTTGTTTGATAATTTCTTTTTCTCTAAATTCACTAATCTTAACACTATATTCTTTACCTGTTACAAAACCTGTTTTGGTAAAGTTGCTACTTCCAATGTAAAGAGAAGAAAATCCACTATCTCTTTCAAATAAATAAGACTTGATGTGTAATCTATTTACATTTTCGCTAAAAAGATTTTCTATTTTCACTCTAATACGACTAGGATAATCTTCTACTAATTTTTGCAAGCCTTCAATATCCAAAAAATTAGATTCTCCATTGTAAGTAGTTGTAATAATTTTTATCATAACGCTTTCATCAGTTTCTTTAATTATTTCTCTTAGTTCTGTTACACTTCATTTTGTTAGGAAAGGACAAATAATTTTGATTCTATCACAAGAAAAAAACTCTTGATGCATTTCTTTATCAAGATTTCTCGTTATTATTTTATTTTGACTTAAATTATGAATATAAAATTTTTTTTCAAGATTCTTTCTGTTAGCAACTAATTCAGACAATTTATCATTTTTTAAAAAATTATTCAAATAATTTATTTTATCTGCTTTCTCTTGAAATTGTTTTAATTTTTCTTTAAGAAAACGTGAGAACTGATTAATTAATCATTCATCGTCAACATCCTCTAATATATCAAGTTCGTCTTCCTTAAAAGCATCCGCTTCTAATCTTGTTAATAAAAGTTCATAAATTCCATTGTTAAAATTACTCATTTTGGTTAACCTCATTTTCAGTTTAACAGAATTTTTACTTATTTTTTACCTATGATTGTGATTGTTTTGAGATTGAGAATTCTTTTATTATTATAATTTTTGATTACCTCAATATCTGTAAAGCCTATATTACTTAGCATTTCTTCAAATTCTTTAACACCATATCATCGTAATTTCATTAATTGTGTTTCACAAAGATTTTGGTCAACATAGTATTTAATTTCATTGATTGTATACTGTTCATATCAATTGATCTCTTTAGAGTAATTCTCTACAACCACATGATCATTATTCAATTTATGTTCCATCGAATGTTTAGCACCTGCTTTAAAGTCTATTGGGAAAATTAAATCTATTGCCAAAGTACCCCCCGATTTAAGGTTACTGTAAAAGTTTTTCAAGACTATATTTGCCTTTTCTCTATTTTCTAACAAACAAAAACTAGCATTCGGCATAATAATAAATTCAAAAAAATTGTTCTCGACATAATTTTCAAGGGTTGTATGAATAATACTAGCATTTAAACCCGCCCTATTCATATTTTGTTTACAGATTTCAATCATTTCCAAAGACTTATCTACTCCTATAACATTGAGTTTGTATCTTAATAATGGTATTAAAAGTCTTCCATTGCCAACACCCGCTTCTAATATATAACCTTCTACTGGCAACAATAAATTTTTATAGAACTCCAAATCACCATCAACACTAGTTCCAGGTGGTTTAGTTTCATTATAAAGAATACAACTGTATTTAGAATATTTATTTTCCATAATTTATCTCCAATTTAATAATTATACAATAAACAAATTTTATAATATTTTAAATAGATTGATGATAAAAAAACTTACCGTAAGGTAAGTTTAGATTAAATTTATATCTTTCAAATAAACAATCATTCTAGAACTAATTTCTTGACTGGCAATATCAAGAATTTCTTTGAACTGCTGTTCATTTGTTTTGTTAGTGAATTTATCACTAACTATTTTAAACGAAAAAATGGGTTTTTTAAACAAGTACGCGGCCTGGCAAAGAGCAGCATACTCCATATCTACAACATCAATTTGGTCTTTTATAGGAACTATAAATGATTCTTTTTTTTCAAGGCTGTTAATGAATATGTCACTAGAGGCAATATTACATATTTTTATATCTTTATTTGTTTTAAGAAATTGGTCTATCAGATTCAAATCTGAGGAAAAGAATTTTGGCATTTGAGGAATTTGACCGTAATTATATCCAAACCCAGTAGCATTGGCAGTGCTAAAGTAAGTTTTCTTTATAACTAGACATTCTAATGACTTATATTCATCATTAACAGATCCAACAAGCCCACAATTGATGTAAAAATTTATTTTATAATTAGTTTCTAAAAATGTTAGACAACTAGAGGCATTTACTAAACCAATACCACTAATTGCAATCAAAATATTATCCTTTTGAAAGACTTTAAAGGGCCAACTTGATATTTGTTTTGCTTCACAATCGTTTAATAACGATTGCGCTTCTTCTTTCATTGCAAAAATTATACAAACATTCATTATTTAACACCTTTTACTCAATATGAATAAGCTTCTTTTAACCTAGTCCCGATGGAATCCATCCCATGCTTTCAAACAGCAACTTCAAATTGATTTTTCAACAACTCTATAAATCCCGTTTTCAAGTCAGAATAAACTAATGCGCGATATTTATCGACGTCCTTATATTTTCTTTCCGAAGAGATTTTATCAGCACAAAATACTATCATATCCAAGGTTGACATTTTTTTATCACCAACCGTATGTTTAAATATTGCACTAAATATATCTTCGTCATCCATAAGTCAATCGTTTTTAATATGGATTGCACCAGCAAATGAGTGTCATACAGGTTTAGGTTCTTTTAGCAAAGTCTTATCAAAAGAACTTAATGCATTTATCATTGCTTCATCACTTCATTGTTTTGCAATATCATGAAGTGTACCCGCAATCAAAGCCTTGTTCAAATCATAGTTATTCAGGTTAGCTAACATTAAAGCTTCTCTTCCAACATTTAATGAGTGAAAATATCTTTCTTCATCAACTTTAGATTCAAGTCTTTCATACAAATACATTAATTTTGAATTGACATAATCATTCACTTCTTTAATTTGTAAATGTAAATCTTCTAAATTTCTAATTTTTGTGGAACTAAGAAAATTATTTTCAAATTCGAAAGTTTCAATATTATATTTTTTGATAACATCTTTGTTAAAAATTTTATTTCTTAAAAAAACTTTAAAATCTATCTCTTTAATCAATTTTTCAAAATGATCTCATTTTTCAAAATTATCCAATTGGTCAGAACCCATTATAAATGAAAATTTATAATCAGGAAACTCCTTTTTGTAATAACGTACCGTATCATATGTATAACTTTTTGTAGATTTTCTAATTTCAAAAGTTTTAATTTGTACAAAGTCAAGACTCTTGGTAGCTAATTTAAGCATCTCAAGTCTTTGTTTTACACTTGAACTAGACAAAACCTTAAAAGGATTTACATATGCAGGTATAATTCAAACTTCATCAAATCCTAAATACGAGTGACAAGTTTTTACAATATTGACATGATCAGTATGAACTGGGTCAAAACTTCCACCGAATAAAGCTATTTTTTTCATTCTCATTAATCTTCTAATAAAGTTGAAAGATACAATCCAACCCCATTATCTTCAATAGATTTTAAGATAGTTTTAGCTGTATTTTTAAGTGCAGGGACAGCATTGTCGACAGCGCATCCAAACTTGGATTGCCTTGTCATTTCAATATCGTTGTTATTATCTCCAATTGTATGGATCAGCTCAACATCAACCCCAACTAAATCTGCTCATTTCTTTAAACCAGTTGCCTTATTGATATTTGAATTCATCGCATCAATAAGTATTCTATTATTCATTAAAGTTATGGGGTGATTTAAACCAAGGTTTGATAATAGATTATTAGTATTTTCAACTATTTTTCCATTTCCTTCCTGAGGAAACGAGAACAAAAATTTAACAGGTTTATGGATATTTTTCATGACTGCTTCTTTCATGTCTTCAAGACTATCAGTAAAAACAATTTTTGGCTTCATATGATTGTCGATATCTGCATAAGCTTTTTTAAAATAATTAGCTCTTTCAGAGAATGTCAAGGCAATCATAGCAGATGAAGTATAGAAAGCTAAGTCAAGTTGATTTTCAATAGAGAAATCTATTAATTTAACACTTATCTCGGTATTTATTACATCTTCAAATATAACATTGCCAGTTGTGGGGTCTGTTATTACTGCACCATTGCAACCAATTACTGGTAACTTGACCTCTAATTCTTTAGCATACATTTTAGTTGTTTCAAACGATCTTCCAGTTACAATAAAGAACCTAGAACCGCTATTTTGCTGATAATTTAATATATCATTTATTGTAGATTCTAAGATCTTGAAATCTTCATTTCTAACAATTGTACCGTCTAGGTCACAAGCTATAAAAGGCATCGCCATAATAAATATCTCTCCTATAATTTTTTGATTTCTAAACTTATTTTAGCATTAAATAAAGTTTGTCCTTATACTATATTTAAAAAATATTTTAAGTTTTTTGTGTTGAAAATAAATTTCATTTGTTTTATGGTAAAGAAAAATCAATAACTTTTTAAAAAAAAATGAAAAATTATTGCAACTCATTAAAATATTTGTTATTCTTATTTTGTCAATTTAGACAACTTATGGATAAACAACTGTTAATGATAAGCTCTTTCGCATCACTTTCGAGCCTCATTATAAGGTTGTTGATAGTTTTATTTATAACATCCTTTCTTTCGACTTGACTTATAATCACTTTCCATAAGTTTACGAGTTATTATAAGTCTTATTCATTACTCATTCATATTTTTTAATTATTAACAAATCAACTATATATAAATGTATGTACTACATTTTACATAATAAAAAAAAGACGTTTCGAACGTCTTTTTTTGTTTCTAAATATTATTATCAGGATTGTTTTCATTGTTTTTAACATTGTCATTTCAATAATTAACAAACGCTTGATATATTGAATCAGATTTATAAATATTAAGTCATACTTCAAGTTTTGTAGATGATAAATCGTATAAGTCATTATACCATCATTGTGAATAATCTAATGTATCGACTTTTTTACCATAGGTATCCAATGTACCAACCATAAGTCTAAGGTTAAATGGTTGTAAATTTTCTAGTCCAGCCTCATGTATAAAATCTCTTGAATCAGAGTTACCGTTTTTATCAACGTCTACAATGTGGAATGGCAATTCATTTCCACTCTTATTAGAGATAAGTTTTGCAAATGCTTCATCATCATTAGATTTTCCATTTATAGGACTTGACGGATTTGAATGGTTGGTTAATTCACCAAAGACAAGATTACTAGCTGATAAATTATAATTGGTAATATTCTCATGTGTTTTCGAACTTGTATCGAAAATCTGTATTAATCTTTCTTTTGATGTTTTATTTATAACACCCAAAAGATTCTTAATTCTTCAATCAGAATCATCAGCATTATCACCTAATCATTGTTTTAAGTAACCTGCATCTTTAAACCATGATGGATTTTTTACATTATTATCATCAACTTCGCTTAGATTAAATGGTTCAATAACATTCACTTCACTATCTTTATAATCGTCTATTAATGTTTGATTATTCATGTTGCTTTTTTTATTAAACGTTTTTAGTAATGTTTCAAATCTTGGTTTAGTAAATACATTTTTAAACCCAAGATCAGAAATAAAATCATCTTTAAATGGAGTTTTATTTTCGTCTGACAAATAAGTGAAGTCTGGTCGATCACTTTCTGCAATTGGTTTATTGTAATATATTACTTTAAATTGATAACTACCATTTAGACCAAAATCTTCGTAATTTTCTGGTTTAAGTAGCGGAATATCATTACCATTATTGAATGAATTACTTGAGAAATCATAGTTTCTTTTATACATTTCTGTTGTTATATTTTTTTCAGCAAAATCAACTTCTGTCTTAGAAACATCATTGTCATTTTTACTAAATTTGATAATTTTAAGTAGATTTTCATATACAGTATTTGCTTCAGATTCAGAAAGACCACCATCCTTAGAAAAGTCAGTAGATAAATCTTTATCTTTTTTATTGATGAAGTCCTCGATTATATTATTAATAGTATTATAGTCATCAGAATTGATATATTCTGAATCACGCACTCTTTTTGCCTTTGTTATTATCGAGTTTCAATACATTGTAATTAATGAGTTAGAATATACCAACTGTTCTTCCTTAAAGTCTCGTTTCCTTCTTAATAAAAGTTCTTTAAATAAGACAGCATAAATTTGATTTTTTATTCTTATTTGAATGTGATCTGCATTCATATTATCGCTTATAAATATTGGGTCATTTAATAAATATTTTTCGATTGCTTTTTTTATCTCATCTTTAGCATTTTTAAGCGATTCATTAACGATATCACCTTGTAATATAGAGTTGTTTACAAAATCTGTTGCAGATGGAGTATAAATTAATGAACCACTAGGGAGTGTAGTTTTATTCGGATCATAAATGTCTGTCAAATTTATAAGTTCAGATGAGTTAACAAATCCTTGATATATAAAACCACGTTTTTTTGTTTGATCACTTGTAGATGAAGCAATCGGTAAAAATGCACTAGATCCATCAATTTTGTTATTTTCGTCTGGTCAAACTGCATCAGGATTAGAATTTTCTAGATTTACTGTTCCGTCATCATTAACTCCTACTTTTTGGTTGATGTTTATACGAGCATATACAGGATTATTTATTCCTACTCAACCTGTTAAGTCTTCATTCAAAAATGTTACAGATATACTTCATTGGTCATTATTTTCCATTCATCCACTTGCATTTTTTGCAAATGCACTTTTTTCGTTATCTACATCGTAAAGTTGATTAAAACCTCAATTTAAATTTTGTCACTGTAATTTTTGAACAATTCAACCTAATCCCGGTACTTTTGCTGCAATTTCTGACAATAACATATTAGACATAACAAAAGAGCGAAGACTTTCGATCATCGCTGTTGCTGTGGGATTATTTTTTATTACTTCAGTTAATTTAAGAGCTTCAACTAATTTTCATATTTCTTCAGTTGAGATATTTCCACCTAATTTTACATTATTTTCGGTTAATGAGCTTTTTTTCAAACTAGTTAATGAAGTAATTTTTTCTTGTTCACTTGTAATAACATTCATTCTGCCTGTTCTTCCACAAGATACTACAGTTAAAAGAGAAGCGCTAGATATAGAAATTGAACCTAGTAACATTATCAGTTTATTCATGTATTTAACAACTCCTTTTTATTAACAATATTATATCTTAAATGTTTAATTTTAGATTGATATTGGTGTTATTTATTAAGACTAGTTATTCTTTTTTTTATTTTTATTTTGTATTCTAGCTTCTATTTTGTTTATTTTCAGGTCTCTTTTTTTACTTTTTCATTCACGATATTTTTCAAGCCATTTCCCTAATATTGCACTTATTTTTATTTGTATTCATTTTAAAATCATCCCTAATGCTCAAAAAACCACTATTGAAGTAAATAAACAACCAACACCATAATATAAAAATGCAGCAATTCCAGCAGTTCTTATTTTAAAATCATCACTAAACGCACCACTTATTGCTTTATAGGTATGGTGAGGTAATAACCCTCCCCCATTCATTAGTGAGATCAATCCTGGAATTAATATAAAAACGCTTCCTATTATAGCGAAATGAATGAACTTGCTCCATTTCATATATTTAACTTTCGGGGTGTTTATAAACTTTTCGCTTAACTTCTCATTAATATATCAGTTTGCAGAAATAAAATATAGAAAAGGTATTATAGCAATCGAAGGAAATAAACCTAAAACAGTTGCAGCAAAAATAAATCCTTGACTAGAATGTGGTTCTGAACGAGAATCCAACAACAAAGAATGAACACCACGAGATCAATAAAAAAAACCAGAGTTTATATGAGGAACAACAATAGTAAGTGAAAGCATTATTAATTGAAATAGAAATAAGACAACAAGTGTGAATGATAACCAAAATATTTTATAAAGACTCTTGTAAGGTTTTAATCTTGTATTAAAATCTATTATTTTCTTCATAACTTTCTCCAATCAATATAAGTATATTTTAAAGGATTTTTTTACATTTAATAAAATAAACACTAAAATATCTACATATTTCTTATAAAATAATTTTAGCGAGGTATACAAATGAACGTAATTAAAGTAACCCCAAGAGGTTTTTGTTTAGGAGTAGTTAAATCTATCAAAATGGCAAAAGATGCGTTAAAAATGTACCCAGATAAAAAAGTATATATGATAGGTTTGTTAGTGCATAATAAAATAATAGTTAATGAACTTAGCGAATTAGGTATCATAGCAATAGATGACTGAAAAATTCCTAGAGAAGAAATAATAAGAAATATACCATCAGGTAGTGTGGTTGTATTTTCAGCGCATGGTACAAATGCAAAGGTTATAAAATTAGCAGAAGATTTAGGATTAATCACGATAGATACTAAATGTGAATGAGTTTTAGAAACCGAAATTTTAATTAATGAATATTTAGGTAAAGGTTACGATGTAATCTTTATTGGTAAACATAATCACCCTGAAACAATTGCTTTAACAAGTATAAATAAAGAAAAAGTTCATTTAGTAACAACCGTTGAAGAAGTTAAAAATCTCAACATAGAAAATGAAAATATATTTGTTACAAATCAAACCACTTTGTCAATAATAGATACAGAAGAAATCTATAAAGCAATTAAAAGTAAGTATGATAAATGTCTTTATAAAAATGATATATGTGAGGCAACATTAGTTAGACAACAAGCTGTCTTAGATTTAGATTCTAATTTGGTTGACCTTTTATATGTTGTTGGAGATGAAAGAAGTAACAATACTCTCAAACTTGTTGAGTTGGGTTTGAGTAAAGGAATAAAAACTTTACGAATAGACACAAAAAATAATATAGATTTAGATGACTTAAAAAATATTAAAACAGTAGCAGTCACAGCTGGTGCATCTACATCTAGTATAATCCAAAATCAAGTTATTAAATTTTTAGAAGAGCTTTAGAAAGAAAAAAACCTATAAATATTAATTGGTACTAAAAGGGAATGCTTCTGGTTACCAATTTTTATTTTAGGTTTTTTTATTTTTTTAATAGATTATGAATGTATTTTTAATATCAAATGCACATATTTTTAAGTCATCATTAAATGTTTTAAGTAACTTGTTCTTAATATCGTCAATAAAATGATTTTCCATGTAATGACCAACAGTTATTAAATCAATATTATTTTGATCTGCATATAACCATTGATCTCATTTTGCTTCACCAGTTATAAATACTTCGTTCTCAAGCTCCAAATAACTCATGGTTGATGCTCCCGAACCAGTAGTTAAATAAAACTTTTTAACAAACTTGTCTAAGTCTATATTTTTTGTTAGATTTGCTTGTTTGCGGCCGAATATAAATTTCATTTTATCAACTAACTCTTTTAGAGTTACGTCATTTAATAGATTTATTTTATAACCTTCATTAGTTTCTCCAACTTTTTCGACTTTTTTGATATTAAACTGGGTAGACAATAATTCAATTATATTTTGACTAACACTACAGTCGTAGTTTGTATGAATAGAAAATACTTGAATTTCGTGTTCTATAAGTAGATTACGCATTCTACGTTTAGCTGGGTTTTTCATTTCTTCTTCAAGTGAGTTAAATAAAAATGGATGTCGAGATATTATAAAATTAGATTTAAGTTCAATAGCTTTCTCAATAACTTCTTTAGTAACATCTAAACAAACTACAACTGTATCTATTTCATCTTGACTTGGTAGATTGTAAACTTCTTCAATTTGAAAACCGACCTTGTCTCATTCAGCAGCAGTTACTTGTGGAAAAATGTCATTAAGATATTTTATTAGATTATTGACTTTAATTTTTGGCATTATTTATTAATCTCCTTCTTTAGCATTTTTTTTATGAAACGCTCTCTTTTTTTATATTGTTTATGTTTCTTTGTATGCTCTGGAATTTTATTAAGAAGTAAATGTAGTTTTTGTTCTTCTTTCATTCAACGCTCTAAAAAAAGTTTATTTTGTTTATCTTTTTTTAAAATTGGACCAAAAACTAAATCTTGTTTTGTTCTTATTTTTTGACCAGCGTATTTATTTACTTTCATTAGTTCATAAATAATATCATTATCCAAAACTATTACTTCTTTTTCTACGTAATATTTATTCTTCTTAACCCATTCTCTTATCGGTTCTAGATTAGTATTAGAAGAAATAATGTAACAATCGATGTTGTCATTATCATTTTTTAGTATATCTAAAATAGTTGAAGAACCTACCCCAGCAATAATACAAGAAGAGATTTTTATATTTCTTGATTTTGTTCAAGAAATTCCGTTTTCTAATAATGTTTCAACTTTGTCTGAAACATTAAAACTATCAATATTATTTTTAGCTACTTCTAGTGGTTTTTTTGCAATATCAGTAGCATATATTTTTTTGGCCTTATTTGCTTTTGCTAAATAAATAGATAAGTAAGCGTGATCAGTACCTATATCGGCTACAACTTCTCCATCAGAAACCAAGCTTGCTATAGTTAATAACCTGGGTCGTAAAAAATTCATATTAACCTTTAAAGAAATCTCTTAATACCTTCGCTTTTGGATTTGAAGCAGAAGGCTTAAACTTTCTAATAGTTTTAGCTTCAATTTGACGTATTCTCTCTCTTGTTACTTTAAGTTCCTTACCTACTTCTTCTAAAGTTTTTGGTGAATCATACTTAGATAAATGCAATTGAATCATCGGATGTCTATATCTTTGAATTTTTTCAATCGAAGTATCATAGTGTATATCTAAATCACTGATAGTTTCTTTTAGTTGTTCATAAGAGTCATCTTCGCACTCCTCTGCCAATCTAACCAAAGTTCTAAGTTTAGTTGGAAGAATTCCAAATCTCATTCTTATAACTTTTTCTTCCCTAGGTGCAAGCAGTTCTGCAAATACATCATCAATAACTTCTCTTAGTGCTTCTTTTTCTGCATAATCGTCAGGAGAAGAAATGTCTTTGTCTTCAACGAAGTCACCAAAATGAGTATCATCTTCATCACCGAATGGTTTTTCTAAACTAACTGGCTCTATTGATAACTTTTTAATTTCAACAACTTTTTGAGGTGTTATTCCTTTACCAAAGTTTTTTGCTATTTCCTTAGATGTTGGTTCGCGTCCTAACTCTTGAGTTAATTGTCTTTCGATTCTTGTTAATTTATTTATAGTTTCAACCATGTGAACTGGTATACGTATTGTTCTAGCTTGGTCAGCGATTGCTCTAGTTATAGCTTGACGAATTCATCAAGTTGCATAAGTAGAAAATTTGAAACCCTTTGTATAGTCAAATTTATCAACAGCTTTCATCAAACCAATATTACCTTCTTCAATAAGGTCGGCAAAATCTAAACCTCTATTCAAGTGTTTACGAGCTACAGAAATTACAAGCTTAAGGTTAGAAGTTATAAGTTTGTCTCTACCTTCTTTTCTGATTTCTGGATCATCATCTTCTAACATTTTCGCATATATAACTTCTTCATCTTTTGTCAAAATCTTAGATGAACCAATTTGATTAAAGTATGACTTTATGATATCTTGTATTTTTGTTTCATTACTGATACCACCAACCCTATATTTTACAGGACCGCTGTTTTGGTTTGCGCTTTTGATATCTTTTTGTTGTTTTTTTCTTTTTGCAAAACCTTCAGCTAAATCAGAAGCTGATTCACCATCTTCTTCTTCAAGGTTCGAAGTTAATTTTTCTAAATCCTCTTCTTCTATCAATTCATCGGTAAAAACTACATTTCTAGAAGCTAGTTCTTGAAACAATTCTCCAATTTCATCGTCATCTACATCTTTGAACTTTTTAAAGATGACTTCTTGTATTTCTTCTTGAGCAATTTCATTATCATTTTTTTCTAAATAACTAAAAAGATACTCCTTAAATTCCTCCATTGTTTCAAATTTCTTTAAATTTAATGCCATTGTTAATTTCCTCTCTTTTTTTCTACAACCTGTATTTGTTTTCTAATATTGTCAATTTGCAACATAAGGTCTTTCTTTAATTGATAATTGTTAGTTGATTTTAATTTATTGATATAATTTTCTTCTTCTAATTTTAAACGATAAATCTCGATTGTATCAAAAATATCTTCTATTGCTTTTTCCGATAACCTATTCTGAACTCAAGCAAAGTTCAAGTTATTTATATTATATAGAATTTCTTGAAATTTACGGCTTATTTGTGAAGCCGCGTTAGCAATTATTTCAAAATCATTACCATTGTATTTATTTTCTCGGTATTGTTCTATTATAAACTTAGCTATCGTTCGTAATGAACTGGATTCAAATAAATTTAATTTTTTTTCAATAACCTTAGCATTTTCATCACTTCTTAAAAGTTCTAAAATTATTGCCGACTCAGCTTTATTTTTTGCAGATTTAATCCTATTAAAATCCCGTTTATTTAAGTTATTATCAAAACTTTTTTTAGTAACTAAGTTTAGTGTTTTTTCTTGCAATTCATAATTTGGTATAAAAAATCCATTATCTTGTGTTTCATTACCAATAATATATGGAGGAATGAATTCCGCTTTTGGTTTCTCTTCCTTAACAAATATATTTGGAGTTGTCTTTGCTAAAGTTTTCTCTATAAGAGATTTATCTATATTTGTTAACTCAGAAATTTTATTGATGTTCTTAGCTGAAATAATTTCATTTTTTTCATATTGTAAAACATCAATAACGTTTTTAATAAAATTATCGACTTGTAATGTGTCATTCAAATCAGTTTCTTTAACAAAATAGTCAATTGCAAAGTCTACTGGATGTTTTGAATTAGCTATCATTTGATTAATTAAATTTACTTCACCTGCTGTAACTAATTCATCAGGGTCCTTAGATGTATCATTTTGAATTATTGTTACATTTAACCTCTTTGACATAAGAAACTTTGCGATTTTTAGCGCGGCCATAACTCCTGGTTTGTCACCATCTAAAAAGAGTTTTATGTTTTTAGTAACTTTTGTTATCAAATCTAGATGAAAGTTTGAGAAAGTTGTTCCCATGATTGCAATAGAGTTTTTTATATTAATTCTTTCTAAACTTATAACATCCATAAAACCTTCCAATATTAAAATCTCGTTTTTGATTCTAATCTCTTTTTTTGCATTTTCTAAATTATAAGCTAACTGAGATTTTTTAAATACATTGTTTTCACTACTGTTTTTATATTTAGGTGTATCATTTGGATCTACTACTCTTCCAGAAAAACCTATAATATTAGAATCTATATCTGTAATAGGGAAAATTATTCTATCTTTAAAAAACGGTACTTGATTAACTCCTTGAGTATAAATAAGTCCTGATATTTCTATTTCTTTTTTTGTGAAACCTTTGCCTTTAAGAAATGAATACAAATTTGAATTACCTGGGCAGTAACCAATCTTAAATTTTTCTATTTCTTGTGAAGATATATTTCTATTTGTAAGATAGTTACGAGCTTTTTTTGCTTCACTAGTAAGTAATAATCCATTAAAAAATTTAGCGGCTTCTTTATTCAAATCGAATAATCTTGATTCGAAAGAAGAGACTTTTGGTTTATCTTCTAAATTATTTAACCCCTCGATAACTATGTTTAAATCTTTTGCTAGTAAAGATAATGCCGTATAAAAACTTATATTATTAAATTCTTGTAAGAAAGTTATTGCATTGCCACCTGTGCCGCAAACAAAACATTTAAAGATTTTTTTCTCCTTAGATATCATTAAAGATGGAGATGAATCATCATGAAATGGACAAACAGCCCTGTAATCTCTACCTTTTTTTTGTAAATCTAAGTATTTACCAATCACTTCACTGATATCTGTTAATTGTATAATGTTGTCAATCTGTTGTTGTGAGATTTTCATTTATCTTTTTCCTCTTAAGAAAGTTTATTCAATAAGTATGATTTTAAATCTTTTACATTAATTCTTTCTTGTTCCATTGTATCTCTATTTCGTACTGTTACACAACCATCATTTTCAGTGTCGAAATCGATAGTTATACAAAATGGAGTACCTATTGCATCTTGTCTTCTATATCTCTTACCTATATTACCTGTTTCATCAAATGTTGCATCAAAATCCAATAAAAGATTTTCATATAATTTATAAGCTTCTTCTTTTTGTTGTTTTTGAAGAGGCATAACAGCTAATGAGTATGGTGCTAATGCATAAGGTAATTTTAAAACAACTCTTGTTCCAGACTCTAAAGATTCTTCATAGTAACTTTGACATAAAATAGCCAGCATTAGTCTTTCCACACCAACACTTGGCTCAATAACGTGTGGTATTATTTTTTTATTAGTTAAAGGGTCTAAATATGACAAGTCTTCCCCACTAAACTTTTGGTGTTGAGAAAGGTCATAATCTGATCTATGAGCAATTCCTCATAATTCACCAACTCCGAAAGGAAATTTAAATTCAATATCAGTAGTTTTGTTTGAGTAATGTGAAAGTTCATCTTCACTATGTGCTCTTAAAATGAAATTTTCTTTTTTAAGCTGAACTTTATTTTCCAAAAAATAAACTACTTTATTTTGTCAATAATCAAATCAATCAAAACTATCATCAGGAGAAAAGAAAAACTCTAATTCCATTTGTTCAAATTCTCTAGTTCTAAATATGAAGTTACCTGGTGTTATCTCATTTCTAAAAGATTTACCGATTTGTCCAATTCCAAATGGTAATTTCATTCTTAAAGACCTTTGACAATTTTTGTACTGAGTAAAAATACCTTGTGCAGTTTCTGGTCTAAGATAAACAATTGAAGAGTCATCTTCAACAACACCTTGATTAGTTTTAAACATTAAAGTAAACTGTCTTATATTTGTGAAATCTAACTTACCACATTTTGGACAAGCTATTTGCTTTTCTTGTATAAAGTTTTCTAACTCCTCGTTTTTCCAACCACCAACATTCATATCTGGAAACTTTTCTTCAATAAGTTTGTCAGCTCTTCATCTAGAATTACAATTTTTACAATCAAGTAAAGGATCATTAAAGTTACCTAAATGACCACTAGCTTTTCAAACATTACTATTAAGAATAATTGAAGAATCTAATCCAATATTATGAGGATTTCTTCTAACAAAAAAATCTCATCACATTTTTTTTAGTTTATTTTTCATTTCTGCACCTAACGGTCCATAATCCCATGAATTAGCTAAACCTCCATAAATTTCTGAGCCTTGAAACACAAATCCTTGCGATTTTAGATGTGCTATTAATTTATCAATTTCTAATTTCATTTCTTTTAAACTCCTTACAAATAAAAAAACAAACTTGATATCGTTTGTTGATTTACACACTATTTGTACCCTATTGATTGTCTATGTATACCTAGTTTTTGTCAACCTACTATAAGTGTTATTTATATAAATCGATGAACTTCTGGTTTAAGTTCGTAGCGGAAGTGTTCTTCAATAATTTTGAAGGTGGTATATAAAAGCCTAAATCATACTCGAAATAATCCAATAATATATTGTGTAAAACAATTAAATCATGTGGGTTATATTTCTTTTGTATGATTTCAAAAAAAGACAAACTATCGAAAGTTGTTATTAAATCTATGAAAGATATAGGTTGCTTAACTTCTTCGGGTCAAATACATTTATAACAAATTAAAGTTTTATTAGAATGTTCAAACCTAACAAAGCGATTATTAGTTTTTCTGCATCTACTACATTTTGAAATATGAAATTTATACCTGCTATTTTGAAGTAGAAAAAACAATAACATTAAGTAGTTTTTAAATGCATCTCTGTTTGACTCCATATTTTCCATACAAATTACTAATGCATCAAAAAACTTGTAGTTTTTTTGACCAAATTCGAATATTTGTTCTGTAACTTTCATAATTATTGAACAATAGACATAATTGGTGAAACTTTTTGTTATAGCATAATAATCTTTTATTAAGTATCCAGTTTTTAATTTACTATACTTATCGCTTCTCTTGGATTTGAATATTTCAAAATGACTATACGAGAAATTTTGAACAGAGTAGCTGTTTTTAGAGGTGCTTTTATTAACACCAGGAGCATATAAATTAAGTTTTCCATATTGTCTCGTAAAAACCATCAAAATTTTATCAAATTCTTCATAATCTTCGTTACTTATTACAAAAGCATCTATTTTAATAGCACTCATTTGAAGTTTTTAATAGCTATCCTTATCATAACCAAGTTGTTTTAATAAGGAGGCAGATTGTTTTCATTTTTCCTTAGTTTTAACAAACAACTCTAAATAAAACTGCTTTGTAAAAAGTTCTTCTAATTTTTTTCTAGATTCAATACCAATGGACTTGATTTTGCATCCTTTGCTTCCAATAATAATTCCTTTTTGACTAGTGCGTTCACATATAATAGATGCAATCACTTTTATAATATTTTTATTTTCTTCAAACTTATCTATTAATATAGCAACACTATGTGGAATTTCTTGTTCAGTTTGGAGCAATATTTCTTCTCTTATTATTTCACGTATCATGAATCTTTCGGGTTGATCTGTATATTGGTCATCAGGGTAAAACTTAACACCATTTTCAGGTAAAACTTCTTTTATTTTTTCTAGTAAAACATCCAAATTGAAGTTCATAGTAGAAGAAACTTTTATAATTTGAGCAAAGTTAAAACCTTGGTTTTTTCAATCTTTGATTTTAATGTCCATACTTTTTTCATCAACTAAATCTGCTTTAGTTATAATCAAAAACACTGGTAGATCTCTTTCTTTAAGAGCGTTTAGTACAAATCTATCATTTTCTCCGATAAATTCATCCGAAGGTGCTAAAAACAATATTAGGTCTACACCTTTAGTAGTTTGCAAAGCTACTTTATTCATATATTTACCCAACTCATTGTGAGGTTTATGAACCCCTGGTGTATCAACGAATACATATTGGCAGTCCTCTTTTGTTAGAATTCCATTAATTCTGTTTCTAGTAGTCTGTGCCTTATTTGTTACAATGGCTATTTTTTTAGATAATAAAGTATTAAGTAAGGTAGATTTTCCAACATTTGGTCTACCTATGATTGCTATGAATCCTGATTTAATATTGTCCACGTTTTTTTCTCCTTAGAAGCTAAATCGTTGTGGCAGCTTCTTTTAATTTATTATTTCTTTCTTCTAAAAATTCCTCAAATTCATCTTGACTTTCAAAACTATTAAGAACTATTGCTTTAATTTCTTCCCTATCTTTGATAGTTCATGTGTAACGAATCGATGCTTTAAAACTTAAAAACCAAGGTATAAAGATCGCAAGATATGCATAATAATATCTATAGCCACTAATGTAAGCCTTATTTTGTACCAAATATAAGCTATAAATAAATAAACATAACAAAAATGTTTGATTAACTCAATAAAAAATTAAACTTATTTTACTATATGGTATTACATAGGCACCTAGAAAAACTACATACCCGAAAATCAATATAATATATTTCATTACAGTAAAATTAGTATCAATAAACACATCACATAGTTCGAAAATTGAGGCCGTTAAGATAGCGAATCACCCTGCAATAATCATCCCTTTTCTAGATTTGATTTCTCCTGGGGTAACTCATGTTTTAAATACAAATGCGTTCTCTTTATCCTCTGTTTTTCTATATCTATCTACCCTAATTCATTCTCTATTAAGCATATTAACATCCTTAAATATAGAACACATAGGAATAAATGATCAAACTGCTATAAAAATGCAAAGCAATCATAACCATTGAGTTTTTAATACTTCCCAAATGAAAGAAATATTTTTAAATGAATGAAGTAAACCTGTTCAATCTAATATAAATATAAAACTTCCATACAATAAAGCTTCTGAAATAAATAGTAGGTTAAAAAAGACGGTGTAAATAGTTGTACCAACACCCATAGTCATATTCAACATGACAATTAGAACAGTTGATAATATAAATATATGGTAAATTTGTATGTATATATAACTATTTAAGACTGATAATTGTTCTTTATATAGTCAAGACATAGCCTCATTACTTATAAGCGAATTATTATATTGCTTACCAACAATAAATCTTGCATATAAAAAGAATGCAATTCAAAGACATTGAAATATCATAGCTCAAGTAGCCTTACAACAACTACTTAATCTAGCTAAATAATCTCCTTCTGAGACCATATTTACATATTTTGATTTTAAAAATCTCTTTGTGAAAACTTCACCAAGTTTACCCTCAATATTTTTACTCATATGTCCCATATTTTATCCTCCTACGTGATGAATATATTGATGAATATAAGTAAAAAACCAAAAACACCAGTGCCGATTGAACACCAAAATACAATCACATAATCCTTTCATACTTTTTCTTTTTTAGCTAAATTTATTCTTCGTACTTCATCATTAACAACAGTTTTCACTTTGAAAAATTCTAAAAATTTATTAATACCTGTACCAATAAAAGCTATAAAAAACATAACTCATATTGAAACAATCCCAGAAGATTTATCCATAGACTTCATATTAGTTAATCAATATCAAAGATCAAATAGAGATCCACCCATAATAATTCCGATAGTTACAATCCATATCAAAAAGTGAACTAACGACTTATTATTGATTGTTTTGTGTATGAACCTTTTTGCAAATAACTCATTGAAATATAATACTAATTCTCTTGAGTTATATTCCATTGCACCTCGGAATATAGTTTTTGCATAATCAACATCTCTGTATAATCTTTTTTTATCTACACCTGTTATTTTTGATAATTTTAAATCATATTTCAACTTTTCAAAAAGTTTTTCGCCATCAACTTTCGTGTGTAAACGACCATTTAGTATTTTACGATGTAACATTGAGAAATAAAATGGTGATAAAACTATTATAACAAGGCCAATAATTGACAAAATATCTGTTACTATTGTATTTTCTTGAAACATTATAATTTCTCCTTGTTTACGAGTGACATATTATTCATTATATAAAAAAAACTAAGAAAATTCTTAGTTATTTTATTCTTATTTGATATTTAGTTATCTTAAAGTAATAATATTGATTATGTTAATTAACTTTCACCAAGAACATAATTTATTTTATTGAGCTCGTAGGTTGAAACTAATGTATTCAATAGTTGTCTAAATTCTATCAGGTTACTTCAATGTCTTTTTTCAATGCACAAACATTTTTTTCTGACAATTTCACATATATCGGATAAAGCCTTAACTTCGTCTTGACTGAATATCAATGGTGTTTTGAATTTTATTAATAAGCAAGCTTCGAAAAGAAGACAAAATAATTCTCTGGAATACTTACCAAATGTGTGATTCATTGTATTATCAATATAAAAATATAGTAATGTTTGAATTGTAGAAAAATAATTATCTCCACTACTTACTTTTTTAAATAGCTTAAATAAGTCCTTCAAAAATTTATAACCAGAGGGCTTAAGAATATTAAATCTATAAATCATTCTTTTTGAAGGATCAATGTTGGAGTAAACATTTCGCATATCATGAATCAATCTTACTTTTCTATACTTATAATTTAATTTGTTTTCAATCTCAAAAATAATTAGTTTTTTTACAAGTGTTCAAGAATTTAATAAATTATAAATTTCTTCTTCAAACAAATCTTCTTTATCATCTTGTATGCCAGTATTATTAGAAATGAAGTCTTCGAATTCCTCTCACAAGAAAGTTCTACCCTCTAAATAGGACAAATTGCATAAAATATTATTGTCAATTTTATCTCAAGGTATATCATAAATATTCTTACTCATTAAGACCTCCACTAAAAATCAAAGTTTTCTTTATTAATTTCTAAATAATATTCTGACTTATTAATTCATAAATTAACATATTGTCTGAATATCGTATTTTCAATTCATCGATTTTGCGGTATAGTTGAGCAAATCTCCACTGTTTTAGTATGTTGATTATATATTTCATTAAAAAACTCGTCTTCATCTATAAAGACTAGCGGTGATACATCTTTAAATATCAATAGTCCTTCAATAAGTGAAAAAATAAATGGGTCCGTAAACTCACCTAATGGTTTTTTGATACATTGTTCGATAAAAAAAGTTGCCATATATTCTAAAGTAGATTCATGACTTTCTTCAATTGATAAATGTTTTAAGACATCATTGATAGACTGGATGAATTCTTTGCTTTCATCCGATTCACCTAAAAAATAATCTCTATAAGTTTTTTTTGGATCTAATTTTGTATAAACGTCTAAAAGTTGACTAATTTCAATTGTTGATTCCACATTTTTACTTTCAATATTGTATTTAGTTTCCAATATTAATTCTTTTAAAGATTCCCAAGACTTTGCCATATTAACAATTTCATCTTCAAATCCATGATCTTCATTTGGGTCTAAAAATTCTCTATTAATTATAAAATCGTTAATTTCTTGAAATGAGCAAGGTATTCCCAAAATCATAGCATAACCGCTAATTGCTCTTGCGCCTATTTCATTTCAAACAATAGGTTTTTTAAAGAGATTTAAAGTTTTAGTAGCCATTTTTCCTCCGTTAAATTAAAACTACACTGAAGTGTAGTTAAATTTAATTATTAATTTATTTTATAGGACTTTTAGTTAAAATGTTAACTTACAAGCTATTTTTTGAAAAAAAATAAGGCAGAAACGAGTTCAATGTAAATTCACCTAAAAAATTATCAGCATTATAAACCCACATTTTTTGTTCTGGTTCAAGCAACTCCATCAATGTTTGTCTACAAGTACCGCAAGGTGAACCAAAACCCTTAGAATCAGTGTATAATGCTAAAAAATCAACATCATTTTTGTTATAACCCTGTGTAACTAGTTGTGAAATTGCTGTTCTTTCTGCACAAATAGATGGGTTATATGCAGCATTCTCAACATTAACCCCTTTTATTTTTTTGCCATTTTTTAAATAAATGATGCAAGAAACCCTAAAATTTGAGTATGGAGAATACGAAAAGACCCTTAGTTCCTTTAATTCTTCATATACTTTGTCGAATGTATAACTCATAACTTACTCCTTTTAATTGATCATACTTGATATTTTTTCAATTAACATCGGTAGATAAATCAAAAATCCTACAACAACCGAAATAAATGCATTTATTATACTAGCAGCAGCACATATATCTTTTATTTTTTTTGCTTGTATATTATATTCAAAGCTTAGTAAATCTACAAAATTTTCTATAGAAGTGTTAACAAATTCGAAACCAATTAAAACACCGATTGTAATCAAAATTATAGACCACTGAATGTAACTTAATTTTAATCAAATTCCAAATCCTATACAGAACAAAATAGCGAATAAGTACACAATTAAAGTGGATTCTTCTTTAAATGCAGTAGCAATCCCTCTTGCTGCATTTCCAAATTTGTTTTTAACTCTTATTCCAACTTTGGATTTTTTCTTAATTTTATTCGACATAATTATCTCCTATGAAATTTATTATACTATTTTATATTTAACATTTATTTTATTTAATATTTTATCCGTAAGCGCAAACATAATTTTTTCATCTTTATCACTCAACTCGTGATCATAGCCTAAGATATGTAACAATCCATGAACAAATAATCAACACATTTCAGTTTTAATGTCATGATTGTATTGGTCAGCTTTTCTTTTTGCCTCTTGATAAGTTATAAAAATATCACCAATTTCCCTAAAATCTAATTGCTCATACAATCCATAATCATCATCAATCGGGAAAGAGATAACATCTCCAATATAATCTTTGTTACGATACTTCTTATTCAATTCAAGTGATTTTTCATCTTTTATATAATTAATAGACATACTTAAACTATTATTAATGTTAAGAACATCTTTTGTGATTCTCACTAACTGAGAAAATACAGATTCATAGTATTTTAATTCTTCGCTATTATCATCATAAATAAAATTTAAATCGTCCATAAAGTCACCAAATAAATTATATCAATTAAAAGAAACTATTTAATAGGTATTTTAGCAAAGATATTTTTTCCTTGTATAACCAAATTTTACCATTCAGTTTTTTTATATTACTTACAACCTCTTCTTTTATTGTTAATAAACCATCTTTATACTTTAAAACTTCATTACCAAAGTTCTGGTAACCATTCATAAATTCCACTTTTACCGATTTAATATTTGAAATATTAATCTTCTCTGTTGTTAAAATATATGGTTCTTGGACTACTTCACCTGTTTCTTTCATTGATTCTTTGATATAAATAGTAGCTAAAGAAACATCGCTTTTTTTGATAAAAGATAAAACTCCAATTAAACTTATTGTAACTACAATTGATAAATATAAATACATTAAAACCCTATTAGAGATATTACAACACCAAACTTTCTTCAAATAAATTCTGATAATCAAGATTATGATCTGTCATTATAATTAAACTATTTTTTTTAGACTCTATAAATTTTTCTAACAACACTCTTGCTGTTTTACGATCAACATTACTTAAAGGTTCATCTATCAAATAAACCTCTTTCTCCACAAAAAACAAACCTAAAAAATTAATCATTTGCCTTTGACCTTTACTCAAGTTGCTCCCATTATCAACTATTGTTTTGTGGATGTCAATATTATGAGATTCTAAAATTCCTAAAAAATTCATATCCTTAAAGTAGTCGATATTTATATAATTCTGAAAACACTGTAGATTTTTTCAAACTGTATCATTGAATAAATAGTCATATTGTCCTATGTAACAAATTTTTGAGGTTAATTTTTCTTCATTTAATAGAGAATGACTAACATTGTTATATGAAACCTTGCCCTCAAAATTTTGAATATTACCTGAAATTAATTTGAGTAAACTAGTCTTTCCTGATCCTGAATTACCTTTTATAAAAGTATTTTTATTAAACTCAAAACTAACATTTTTGATCAAACAGGACTCATTTTTGAACTTGTAAATATTTTCACATTTAATTGAAATTATTTTACTATTTAAGCTCTCAATTTTCTTGTCAATACTTCTATCAAAAATGAACTTAAGCTCACTAGAAGCAATTTTTATCTCTTGATAGTTGAATATTAATCCTGCTAGTGAATTAGTAAAACTATTTATATAAAGCGAAATAGAGATATAAAACAAAAGTTCATTAAACTTATACACATTATTTGTTATCATATACGCAGAAATATAAAAAATAACAAGAAAGAAAAACTTACTTAATAAGCTGGATGTCAGACTATTCAAACTCGTTTGATTATTAGACAACTTACTTATGTTATTAACTTCGCTGAAGTTGTTTTCAATATTTCTTGAAAAATATGAAGACATTTTTTTAAATTTTATCTCGTTATATCCATCAATAATTTCTCTAAACATTGATCCAAAAATTATATTCTTTCTCTTAGCCTTAATACTAGTATCTCTAATGAAGTAAAAGAAAACAAAGGATAAAAATACCGATACCAAGTTTTCTAGTAAAATGATTGCTAATAATAAATTTGAAATCATAGAAAGCATTATTAGTGACATAAAGAAGAGAACAAACTGTATTGGGATAGTCAATGTAGTTTGCACAATGAATGACGACATTACATTTATATATTTAAGTTTGTTTAGTCATTCTTCTTTCGAAACAGAACCAAAATCTTCTATGTTAATGCTTAATATTTTATCCTTATAAAAAATGAAAATTCGCTTATTCAGGTCGGATTGTATATAAAAAATTATTTTATTTACCACAAAATTAATAACTATTTGAAAGACAAACAAAAGGCTAAATGCCAAAAAAACTTTTTTAAGATCATCAAAATCCTCTAGACCTATATTTAAAGAGTAAATTTTTAAAAAATTATTTGATAATAATATCGAAAGATTTAAAAACAAAGATATAAATAGAATCATTAAAATCTCTTTCAAATAATAACCAAGTAACTTATATCATGATATTAATTTGTTACTATTAAAAGTAATCCTCTTTAAAAGACTTGTTGTAGAAAAATAACCCTGATAAACAGACGCCAATTCTTCTTTTTTGACTCATAATATATCATTTTTATCTGGGTCAGCTACTAAAAAATGATTTTTTTTCTTTTTATATACAATTACATAATGTTCATCCTTATTGGCATTCAAAATATTTACAACTACTGGATTAGATATATCAAGCTGTGAGAACTCTTCGAATTCACAATAAAAAGACTTGAATTCAATTTTATAAACTTCTAGTAATTTTTCAATATTATGCAAGCTCATTTCACTATCTTCTAAAGTATTCTGGAAACGTAGTTCTTCAATAGAAAAGTTCTTTTTGTGATAATAGTTTATTAACATCGAACTAACAGCTAGACCACAATCTTTTGCACTTTTTTGTTTTACAAATTTAAGCTCCATAAATACCCCTTAGATATATCGTCACATAATTAAATTTATTGCAAAAAAAAAAAAAAAAGTTTAAAACTTTATTGCAAACCTTATAAAATTTATGTCTTCGTATCTAAGTTTTACTTTTTTTGGTTTTCCTTTAATAAAAAAGGAGAAAGTATAATATTTTGAATCTTTATCATAAGCATCTAAGTAAGCATTAAATTCATTAACTCCTTCAAAACTGATATTAGATTTGACAAAGAAATAGCTTCCGATATTATTTATTAGAATTTCTTCTTTTTTAACTTGGCGTTCAGCACCAGCACTTGATACTTCTAATATATAATTATCGGTTATGATATCCTCTTGATCTAATAAATTAGAAATTTCCTCATTTGCGCTTACAAGTAGGTCGAAATCTATGAACATCGATTTTTTATCGATGTTCTCAACTAAAACTTGTAAAACATTTGACTCAAAATAAAAAATTCAATTTAATTCGTATAAATCAAATCCATATTTCTCCAAAATAATCTCTATATTTTTTTTATATTTTTCTTCAATAATTTTCAATGACATTTTTAAATTTCCTTACCAAAGTTATTTTATCTTAAAAACTAGAAACAAAAAAAGCCTTTTAAAAGACTTTTTAAAAATCGAATGCAAGTTGCTCATCATCTTTTAGATTATCTGTAATTTTCAACTTAGCAAAAATTTGTAATTGCGTTTGGGTTACTTGAGTTCGTTGTTTTAAGTCATTGACACTTGTAATTTGTCTTACCTTTCTAGCGTTAACTATTGAATTAGCAACTGCTTCACCCAAAGAATCTATTACATTGAAAGGCGGATATAGTATTTTTTTTCCGGTTTCTTGGTTAATTACTGTTTTAAATCTCGTACCATCAGAAATATTAAAATTGATATTTTCCATTGTTATACCCCTTGCATACATTTCAAGAAGTACTTCAAAAGTTGTAATAAGCCCTACTTCTTTTGCAGAGACAGGCATTTTATTAAATAGTCTTTGTTTAATATCTTCTAACTTAGACTTAATTGCCTCAGGTCCTTTTATGGTTGTTTCTAAATCAAAAAAATCTGATCTTGTAGAAAATCAAGTTGCATAATACTCTTCTGGATAATAAATTTTATATCAAGCAACTCTGTATGCCATCAAAACATAGGCAGTTGCATGCGCCTTAGGGAACATATACTTTATTTTCAAACAACTATTGATATATCAATCAGGAACATTATGTGCCTTCATCATATCAATTCATTCTTTGTTAAGCCCTTTTCCTTTACGAACGCTTTCCATAATTTTAAAACTTGTAGATGCATCTAAATTCATTGACATCAAGTAAACCATTATGTCATCTCTACAACCAATTACAGTAGATATATTAGCTGTTCCATCTTTGATCAAAGATTGAGCATTACCAACATAGACATCAGTACCATGACTCAAACCAGAAATTTGGACTAAATCAGCGAATGTTTGTGGTTTAGTTTCCTTCAACATATTTCTAACAAATTGAGTACCAAATTCAGGTAATCCAATGGCCCCAGTTGATTCACCAAGTAATTCATCTGAATTTATATCTAAAGCTGACAAATTAGAGAATAATGAGTAAACTTTTTTATCATTTGTAGGTATAGTTATTGGATTTACACCCGTTAAATCATATAACATTCTTAAAGCGGTAGGGTCAACATGACCTAGAATATCCATTTTTAATAAGTTATCATGAATTGAGTGGAAATCAAAATGTGTTGTTTTTCATTCACTCGTATCATCATCGGCTGGATAATTAACAGGTGTGAAATCTTCAATTTCATATTCCTTAGGAAGGATAATTATTCCTCCGGGGTGTTGACCTGTTGTTCTTTTTACACCAGTACAAAGATTAGCTAATCTTTCAATTTCAACTTTCCTAATTTGAGATTGATTTTCGAATTTTTTTTCAAAATAACCCATTGTAAATCCATAAGCTGTTTTATCTGCCACTGTTGAAATTGTACCGGCTCTGAAAACATTATTTTCTCCGAACATTTCTTTGGTAAAGTTATGAGCAATCGGTTGATATTCACCTGAAAAGTTTAAATCAATATCTGGTACTTTATCACCATCAAAACCTAGGAATGTTTCAAAGGGAATATCATGACCATCACCTATCATTTCGTTGTTACATTCTGGACAAACTTTTTTTTCTAAATCATAACCACATTTCACTTCTGGTGGTGTGTTAAAGTCAGAATATTTACAATTTGGGCAACGATAATGTGCTTTTAAGGGATTAACCTCTGTTATATTCGAGGTTGTTGCTACAAATGATGAACCAACAGAACCCCTACTTCCAACTAAATAACCATCTTCGTGACTTTTTTTAACTAGCAAGTGACTTATTCAATATACAACAGCAAAACCATGTTTTATGATTGACTCTAACTCTTTTTGTAAGCGTTTTTCCACAATTTCTGGTAACACTTCTCCATAAAGTGATCTCGCATTTTTATAACATTCATCCTCAAGCATTTTATCAACGTCCTCGATATTCGGTGGAAAAGAACCAAACTTAATCGGGCATATACCTGAGTCAATAACTTCTGCAATAAGATTTGGATTAGTAATTACAAGTTCTCTCACAAGTTCTTCATCATCAAGCCATTCAAACTCTTTCAACATTTCAGAAGTAGTTCTTAAATGTTGATCAGGATTATCTTTTACTCTTTGTTTGAAATCATACAACGGATGATATACTCCACCTAGTCCTTTTGTATTGATATAAATATCACGAATGATTTTCTTATCAGGGTCAACGTAATGTGCATCACTCGTAGCTACAACTAATTTATTCAAATTCTTAGCTTCAGTAATTATAAGTTTTAAATAAAATTTCAAATCTTTAAGAGTTAAATCTCCTACTTGTATTAGTTTTTTATAGACACTCAAAGGTTGTATTTCAATATAATCCAATAAACTTATTGCTTCACGTAGCATTTTTTTAGTTCCTGTACGTGCATAATCAAAAACCATCCCATTAACACAACCATCACCAATTAGTATGTTATTTCGGTTTTTAAATTCTAAAATAGCACTTTTGAATATTTTTGGACTACCTAAGAAGTTTTTTGTATGAGATAACGAAATTATTTTATATAAATCTTTTAGTCCTTCTTGGTTTTTGGCAATGATATTTAAGTGATGACCTCTAACTCTTTTATAATTTTCTTCTTCATAAGGGTTATTTCTGAACAAGTCTCAATCACTATCAATGTCAATTGGTCTTATTTTTTTTGCATCACTTCACATATGTTCGTAAAGATTAGTTAGAACCTCAGCATCGTAATCTGCACGGTGGGCAATTTTTTCGTCATATAATATTCCATAAGCCTTAGCAACCGTTCCTAATCGATGGTTCTTTAACTTTGGTTTAAGACTACGTGCAAGTGTTAAAGTATCAATTACTGTGTTTTTTAATTCTCCATATCCAAACTTAATGGCCAAAACATTTAAGAAATTAAAGTCAAAGTTCGCGTTGTGAGCAACTAAAATTCCATCTTTAATTATTTCCATTATGTTTCCTATTTCTGATTCGATTGTATTTTTATCTTCAAGCATTTCATTTGTAATATTAGTTAAATCTGTTGTGAACTTCGAAATAGGTTTTGATGGTTTAATTAAAATATCAAACTTTTTAGAAGTCCCATTTTTATAATCGTAAACATTGGCTCCAAATTCAATTATTTCGTCATATTCTGGTGATAAACCTGTTGTTTCTAAGTCAAATACAACAAATTTAGCTTCTCTTAGTTTAGTTTGCTTAGGATTTTTTACAAATCAGAAATCGTCATCCAACATAACGACTTCACTTCCATAAATTAATTTTAAATCTTGATCGCTTTGAATAGAATCATTTGCATTTTTTAACGCCCAATAGGCATCAGGAAATGATTGGACATTTAGGTGGTCTGTAATAGCAATGGCTTTTCAACCCCATCTTTTAGCAGTTTCAATATATTCTTTTACAGAACTAACACCATCCATTGCACTCATTTTGGTATGAGTATGAAGTTCCACCCTTTTATCAACTGCATTATCATTTCTTAAAACTGTTTTTGATTCAATTTTCTGAAATTTATCTATGTAAAAAATATAGTTTTTTTCATATTCTGAGTAAATGTATTTTCCGTTAAAAGCTACTCAATCATCTTTGTTTATCATTTGATCTTCATAACCCGCAAAAAAACTTTTGTTATCATCAGTACATTCATCAAAATAAGTTGGATTAGAGTCTGATTGAAAAAAGACACACAAAACTGATGATTTACCATCTGTTATTGGAAGGTGGTATATTTTTCTTCCGGTTTTAGAAACACGAGCACTTTTTGAAATTAATTGACCATGTATTGTGACATTTTGAGCATTTTCTTCTAAATCAGCAATACTCTCATAAGTTGGAGTTTCTAAAAGAACTTTAGTAGATTTATATTTAGGTTTTTTTGCAACAACAGTTGTATTTTGTCTTAAATGATTTTCATTATAAAACGAAGCATCTTCGTACATTTTTTTCACTTCATTCAATGCATTTGACTCTAAATCATTTTTAACAATAACAGATAAGTTGATATTTGTAAAACCGTACTTGATCAATTTATTCTTATAGTAATCAGAATGCATATCGAGAAGATTTTTTTCTAATTCATTTTCAGCATAAAAAATAACCGTTCTATTAACAACATTGTATTCTATTAGTTTTGGAGAAAGAGTTTTAATTGTACCCGTCTTGACTTCAGCTTTTTTGTCTTTTATGTATTCTATATAATTTCAAATTAACTCTTTATTATAGTTTGTATTTTCAACTTGTAAGTTTAGTTTAGTTGGTAAAAATGTATTGTTAACTAACTCTGATTCTAATCTTTCAAGTAAAATAATCGGCAAAAAATCTTTAAGTTTAACAAATATGCGTAACATTTTTAAAGAATTTATGAATTCAGATTTTTTATATAAATGAGCATCCTTAAAATAAAGAGTTTCCTCTTCACTTAAAAAGATACTTAATTTATCAAAAAACTCCTTCAAACTTTTATCCATTTTTCCTCCAAATAGTTAAACAATAAAATCTTTTATAGTAACAGCGATTAATAATCCCAAAAATAAGACCCCACCAATGGTGTAAATAATAATTTTGTACTTTTGAGGAATTTCTCTTCTAATAATCATTTCTATGAAAAGTTCCACAACTTTGTAACCATCAAAAGGAGGGAAAAACATCAAATTCAAAATAAATAAATTAGCACTAATCATTGCAACATATAAGAAAAATTGATCTGCGGATTGCAACATTGTCGCCGTTTGTCCAGCTATTCCAATTGGTCCTGAAAGTTGAGAAAAATGTCCAGTAAATATCATACCTAGTGATTTGATAATCGATAATGATTGATCAAATGTTTCTTTTCAACCCGCAAGATAAGCTTCGTTTGATGATTTATAAAATCTATCGGGCGAAGCAATACCAACATTTTGTCCAGATTCATAATATAAATTGTCATTTATATCCGTACTTGACATTTCAGTAATTCTTCCATCTTTGTAACCATCTAAGGCTAAACCTGAGAATTTATCTACTTTTTTATATTGGAACATAATTTGTACACTTTTATGATTTTCACCACGTTTCAAATTATCGATAAAATTATAGACCGTTTTTTTGTAATCGACTGCTTGTTGAGAACTTATCTCATTAATCTTATCGTCGCATTTTGTTGTTTTATCACAAATATTATCAAAAATAAATTCATTTGAATCAAAGTCCTTTAAAGTTCAACCTCAAATAACATATTGTTGATTGATATCGACTTTATCTGTTTTGAGAAGCTTTTTTTCTTCTTTTTCAATCAGTTTATATGCGATTTTATTTTGGTCATATTTAGCTCCGAAGTAAGACATATCATTCTTTTTAACTTGGGTGCTGGCAAATATTATTGTAAATAAAAGTAATGCAATAAATAAATTCATTAGTGGACCTGCAATAATGAAAAAAAATCTTTTTCATCTAGCAATATAATCCATCTGTCTTTCCTTGGGTACAACCACATCTTCGCGGTCTTTTGGTGGATCAACTTTATCTGATGCAATTGAACAATAACCACCTAACGGGAATGCTCTGATTGATATTCAAGTTTCTTTTCCCTTAAAAACAAATATTCTTGGTCCAAATCCAATCGAGAATTCATATACATATGCCTTAGATAATCTGGCAACAATAAAGTGTCCGAACTCATGTATTGTTATTAAAGCTAGTAATGCAAAGATTCCAACAAAAAATCCAAGCACGATCATTAGACTACTCATTTAATTTACCTCATTAATTAATTGTATTGTTTTTTTTCGTATTTTTGAATCAAAATTCGAAATATCTTCGTATGTATTCAATATTATATTCTCCGTATTCTCAAATACTTGTAAAACAATTTCTGTAATTTGATTAAATTTTAACTTATTGTGCAAAAAATAATCAACACATATTTCATTTGCTGCATTCATCGCAATAGCTTTTGAGTTTTCCTTACCAAGAATTGATAGTGCCATTTTAATTGGTGGAAATCTTTTTTGATCTATCTCACTAAAATTTAAACTTAAGTTTTTTTGAAAACTTAAGTTTTTTTGTCCTTCAAAATTAGTTCTCAATGGATATTCAAGAAAATAATTGATTACTTGCTTCATATCTGGCACCGACATTTGTGATATTATCGAACCATCAGCATAACCTACCATAGAATGTACAATCGATTCAGGATGTACTAACGTACAAATATTTTTAATTTTGAACAAATGAAATGCTTCAAGAATTTCAAATGCTTTATTAAACATAGTAGCGCTATCAATAGTGATTTTAGCTCCCATGTTTCAATTTGGATGATTCAAAGCTCTTTCTAAAGTAACATTTTTAGTTTCCTCAAGTGAAATATTTCTAAACGGACCACCAGAAGCTGTCAAATAAAGGATTTCTGGTTTATTTTTATCATCGAGACATTGAAAAATAGCACAATGTTCTGAATCTAGGGGGTAAATTTTAGCCTTTTCATAATTAATTAATAAATTCGAGATTAAATCACCCGCAACCACAAAAGATTCCTTGTTGGCATTTAGAATGATTGAGTTTTTCTTAATTGCTTCTAGGGTTACTTTAAGACCAAAAAAACCTGATAAAGCATTAACAACAATATCATGTTTTAAAGTCAATAGTTTACAAATATCATCATTTATAAATTTTACATTTGGAAACTCTTGTTGTCATTTTTCTGGATCTTGTGAAACGTAAATCATTTGAATATTTGGAAAAGTAGCTATCATTTCTTTCAATTTCATTGTATTGTTACCAACGCTTAAACCAACTATTTCAAACTCGGTTTTTTTAAATGATAAGACATCTATTGTTTGTTGACCGACATTTCCCGAAGCCCCAAATAAAATTAATTTTTTCATCTATACGAAAACTATTATCAAAAATAGAACAGCAAATGATAAAATGACCGAGTCCATTCTATCTAAGAATCCACCATGTCCTGGGATGATTTTTGAAAAATCCTTAATATTTGCGCTACGTTTAACTCATGAAAAGAGTAAATCACCAAACAAACCAATTATCGGAAATAATAAGCTAAAAATTACATAAAATGCTATAACAGTGTAGTTATTACCAGATCTTGATTGTAATTCAGAAATAGCTGAATTAAATGGTTTAAAATCTGGTAATAAATATAAAAATATTACAGAATAAATTATTCCAAATACTGTTGCACTAGATAAACCTATTAATGCACCTTCTCAAGTTTTTTTTGGACTTATTTTAGGAGCTAAAGGTGTTTTACCTAAATTAACTCCACCAATATATGCAAAAGTATCAGCAAATATGATCATTAACCATATTCAAACCGCTGTATTAAATGAATATTCAGGGGTTGTGTTGTAAGGTCTTTGCAGATCTAAAGAAGTTATTGTAAAAGCTTTCATCCCAAATGTTATCAGTAAACAAATTACAAAATTTATTCCTGTATTTTTAAACCCTATAGACTTATCTAGTAATCCTAAAATGATGTAGAAAAGAAAAATCATCGGGAAAAGTAAGGTAAATTGTCAGGTTGCAAATCAGTTGTCCATATTTAATAATCGATAAAATGAGAAATTATATAAGTCTTTTGACACAGGGAATAAATATAAAATCACATTTAAACTTATTAATATTAGTTGTTGATATCACTTTTTAAAACCTAATGCCCTATTTATTTCAAAAATACTGATCGCTAGTACTGCAATATTCATTAATATTGAAAAATAAGAAGCAATTTCAATATTTTTTGAGTTCGGTAGATAAGAATATAAGGCACCAGTTAAAACATATAAACTTAATAGTATCAACAAAATAATAGCAGACAAAGTTCTAACTTTTAAAACACTCATACCTGTTGTTGTTTTAAAACTAACATCTAGGTTTTTTTCTTCAGAATTATTGTTGTCTTGCATTTTATTTTTCATAACTACTCCTTAATTGTTCCAAATCTTCTATCTCTTTTATAATAATCCTCTATCGCCTTTTCAAAATGTATTTCATCAAATTCTGGTCAGAAAGTAGTTGTGAAATACAGTTCTGCGTATGCTGCTTGTAGTAGCATAAAGTTACTTAAACGCTTTTCGCCACCAGTTCTAATCAAAAAATCAATATTTGGTGAATCTTTCGTATAAAAGTACTTACTAATGTCATTATATTGTAGATTATCAACATTAACATTGTTTTTTTTGATTTCTTGACACAAAGCCTTCAAACTGTTTTCTAATTCTTCACTAGTTCCATAATCAATAGCAATATTAACAACTATTTCATTTAAGTTTGCTGTCTTTTTTTCAATATTTTCAAGATATTTACGAGTTGCATTAGGAACTTTTGTTCTTCTTCCAACCCAAACTATTTTGATTCCCTCATCGATAAATTTTTGTTGTTTTTCTTTGCTAAATATTTCTCCTGGAAACTTCATTAAATACTTAACCTCAATATTTGGCCTGTTTCAGTTTTCAGTAGAAAAACAAAATAAACTTAAAAACTTAATATTATGTTTTTTTGCAATCATAATAATTGAAAATATTTTTTCCATACCAGCTTTATGTCCGTATGTTCGATTTTTATTTTGTAACTTTGCCCAACGACCATTGCCATCCAATATAATTGCTACATGATTCAATTCTTTCATAGAAATTACTTATTTTTTGTAATTTGCAATGATCTTAGTGGTGTTGTTAAATATTCATATCCTGATACTGTTACTAAAATATCATCTTCAATTCTAACTCCACCAAGACCAGGGATGTAAATTCCTGGTTCAACTGTGACACACATTCCAGGTACTAATGGTTTATCACCCGCAACAGAATTATAAGGTTCTTCGTGAATTTCTATACCCAAACCGTGACCTGTTCCATGAGTGAAATATTGTCCATAACCCTTTTCTTCGATATAATCGAAACAAATTTTATGAATTTCTTTACCTAAAACACCTGGTTTTATTGCATCAATACCAGCTTGTTGAGATTCATAAACTATTTGATAAATCTCTTTCATTTTCACATTTTGATCATTATAGATTGCAAATGTTCTTGTCTGGTCTGAACAATAACCATTATAATAGCAACCCATGTCCAAGGTTACAAAGTCCCCTTCTTCAATCACTTTATCTGTTGGCACAGCGTGTGGCTTACTACCATTAACTCCAGAAGCAACAATTGTATCAAAACTTAATTTTTGTGCTCCGTTTTTCAAAAATGAGTCACTAACAAATCTAGCTAATTGCAATTCAGTAATACCTGGTTTAACATAATTTAAAACTTCTAAAAATACCTGATGTGTTATCTCACAAGCTTTTTTAATTTGTTCAATCTCTCAACTATCCTTAACCATTCTTACAGCTTCAAAGTTATATTCAACTAACTCAGCATCTAATAATTTAGCAAACCTTTTGGCTTCGTTGACAAATACTCAATCTGACTCAAATATTATTTTTTTGATATTATTCTCTTTTATTATATTGTTTATCAATTGAAAAGGATTTCCAAAACCAACAATCTCATCAATATTCAATAATAAGTTGCTTTCCTTAGCAGCAGTAATATATCTTCCATCAACAAATAGATATCTTTTATTTTTTGTAAATAAAATATATCCTAACGAAGATGGAAATCTTGAGAATCAGTATCTATTTTGGGGAGAGTACAATAAAATAGCCTCCGCATTGTTTTCTTCTAATATTTTTAATAAAAGCTCTTTTTTCATAATATATTCCTCTCATTTAGCTTAAAAAAAAGAGACACAAAAAGCATCCCTATTTTTTTTGTTTATGTACTTGATGTGCATTACATTTAAAGCAATGTTTTTTTACTTCGATTTTTTCTTTTCTTTTGTCATTCTTAGCAATATAATTTTCTTCTTTGCAAATTGAACAACGTAAGATAACTCCTTCGCGCATAGTAATAGCCTCCTTGGTTATTTAAGATATAAGCAAGTTAATGATATCAAAAAAAACTATAAAATATAACATTTTTCTTATTTTTTTGTATATATATCTGTTTAAAAACGTTTCTTTTTTTTACTATAAATTAATTTATAGTTTTAAAACCCTTTTAATATTCTTCAAGACAAACTTATAAAGTGTATTATTAACACATATATAATGAAATTTGTATATGAGGAGGAAAAAAATGAAAAAATTATTAAGCTTGTTAGGGGCTTTGTGTATAGTGGCATCAACCGGTGCAACAGTTGTTTCTTGTGGAAATAATGAAATAGAAGAAAAAAACAAGAAGAAGGAAATAAACCAGAGGGAAATGGAACTGAAGGAAATAAACCAGAGGAAAAAAATGAAGTAAAATCAGTAAATCTTGTCAGAAAAAAATAGATCAAAAAGCAGGAACTACTACTGTAAAAGTAGAATTGAATAAAGAATTATTGTCTTTAAATAAACTTACTGTAGTAAGTTACAAAGGTAACTCTTCAATTTTAAAAATTGGTGATTGTATGGCTAGCAGTAAAGACAATAAATTATATGGTTTTAAAATCACTTTAAAAAATGATTTACCAAAAGAAGATACTACAGAAAAATGACAGTTTATTTAAATGGTGAAGAGACCGATAAAAGTGTAGAATTAAAAATTTTAAAAAGAACAGATTTTGATTTAAGTAGTATTGAAGATTTTATTAATGGGAAAGGAACTATTGGTAATTTCAACTCTTTTTGTAATAAAGGATTTCTTTCAATTGAACCTAATAGAATGAATGATAAAAATTATATCGAAGAAGCTGCAAAATTATATCTTAAAAATGTTTTAAACTTACCAATAGTTAAATTGATATTTAATTTAAATGTCAACACAATTATTAATATGATAAATATAGATTATTTAGATGCATCAAATAATGTAGTCACAGACAACGGACCTATTGCATCTATAAACATTACAGTTAAGGAAGGTCATAATGATGAAGTAGATGATTTCCATATTGTTGGTAAAGCTAATGTAAAACTTGCAGAACAAAAAAAAGTATTACAATTAGTTACCAAATTTGAGTTGGGAGAAATAAATGTAGAAAATGTAAGTAATCAAAAACAATTAAAACAAGCTATACAAACAAAATTATTAGAAGAAAATAATAACGAAGAGTTAACTACCGCTTTTAAAAATCAAGATATTGAATTAGACAATGTTCAATTGAACGAGGAAAAAACCTTTGGATTAACTAAACTTAAATTTAAGTTCAATAGTTCAATCCAAAATGATAATGATATAACATTTAATTTTTCAATCGCGAAAAATCAAGTAAATTAAAATCAGTAAGAAGCAAAGAATTCTTTATTCACGTTGGCTAGACCAACGTTTTTTTTATTTTATATTTTTGAATAGAAAAAGAGTTCAATTTATTTGGTTATGTTTCTATTTTTAAAAAAAGTGAGTTTACAATTATAATTATTTAGACACTTATAACAATTAAATGTAAATTTATAAATGTTATTAAATAAATATATGTAGTCAGAAAAATTGAATTTTTACAAATTTTTATTTAAATTATTTACCAACTTTAACTTTTTGTGTAAGAAATTTAATATTTTATAAAGAATTTACATTGAAAGTAATAAATTTAAATCTTTTATTATTAAGTAACATATAAGAACTGGAAAAAAATAAATAAGTAAGTTTCTTCATTATTTTGTAGTACTTATATCAATTAAAACAAATCTAACTAAGATTTACATAATGAATCAAACAATGATCAAAGATAGGATTCAAATTTGAAACAGTTGATATTGTAATATACGAAAAAAACTACCTAATTTAAAATAGTTTAATTTTGTACCAATTAAAACAATAAATTATAGTTATAGATTATTCGCATGTTATTTTACTGTGCAAACAACTTTGTAAACTTATAATTGATAATATATTAAATATAAGTTTAAATTCTGAACAATTTGAATGAATTAGCTTGTTATACGATATTTATATCACTTTAATCCTTTAATAGTAAGAAATAAATTATTTTGAGGAATTTTAAATATTTTGTTAACGGGGTTATTTTGAAGAACATTTAAAATATGTTTTAGAAGTAAACTATATTTTTTCCTAAAAATCAGTTATAAAAAAGTATTGCAAATCCCTAAATAATAATGACAATAAAAATTAGAAATGATGTATAAAAACTCTAATACAACATTATTTAATTTTAAAGTTTTATATATCAAATAATATTTCCCATTATATTGTTATTGGTTGTAAAGCTAATGTAAAAAATACATAAAAAAGAAAATAAACACAACTAATAACTAGAGCATTCAGAGAAACCTAAAAAAGGTTTTATCAAAGAAAAAAGGTTTAAATATAAGACTTTTCGTATTTTTTATATTTCTATTTAAAGTTATACATATTTTAATTTAAATTAATTTATAGTTTTAAAAAGTATTTTAATGTTCTTATAAAAATACTCAATAGTAGTATTATTAACATATATATAATATTTTTATATATAAGGAGGACTAAATATGAAAAAATTAATAAGCTTGTTAGGAGCTTTGGGTATGATAGCATCAACAAGTACAACAGTTATTTCTTGTGGAAATAATGATTCAGAAAAAAAACAAGAAGACGGAAACAAACAAGAAGAAGGAAACTCAGTTGTAAAAATAACCATAGATGAGGATAATATTAGTAAGAAGTCTGGTACATCAATTGTGAAAGTTGAAATGAGCAAGGAATTAACCAATACTAAAAACCTTACTTTAACAAGTGATAAAGGTGATTCTTCAATTTTAAAAATAGCTGATGGTGTCGCTAACAGTAAAAACAATAAACTATACGAGTTTAAAATTACTTTAAAGGGTGATTTACCTTTAGAAGAGATCACAGAGAAATTGGTTGCTAATTTGAACGGAAAAGCAACAGATAAAAGTGTTGAATTATTAATATCACCAAGAGCTGAATTTGATTTAGAACTTATCGGAGAGTTTATAGGTGGCGAAGGAATTTTTGCAAATTTTAACCCTTTTGGTAACAAGGGGTATTTGTCTATTGACCAAGGTAATATGTCAAATAAGGATTTTATTAAAAGTTCAGTCAAAGAATACGTAAAAAACGTTTTAAATTTAGAATTAGTTCAAATGATAATAAAATTAGACGTGCAAGCAGTTTTAAATATGGTGGAAATAACTTATTTAAATGAATCAGAAAAAGAGAGTGCTGAAAACGAAGCTGTAGCATCAATTAAAATTAAAGTTAAAGATGGCCACGCAGATGACATTGATGATTACCATGTTGTTGGTGAAGCTAATGTAAAACTTGCAGAAAAGAAATCTTTAGATAGTATGATTACGGAACGTAGTTTAGGAACAATTACAGTATCAGGTCAAAATAAAATAGAAGATGATATTCAAAAAGTATTGCTAGAAAAAAATACAGATGTTTTTTTAAAAAACTCTTTTGTTAGCAAGGACTTAGAAATTGTGGAAACAAACTTAAATAATAATAAAGGAACTGCTAAATTAAAAATTAATGAAAAATTTAATAATATATTTAACGAAAAAACAACCAATATAGAATTTAATTTTGAAGTAAATCAATAAATACTGACGCTAGAATTACTAGCGTTTTTTTGTATTAATATTTATTTAAATTATTTGAAAATTTATTATTTAAAATATGAAATATTTAATGTGTTGATTAAGAATTATTATGTTATTAACTTATAATAAGCCTATATTTTAAATTTGTGTATAATAATTCATTTCATGATTAGCAGATTGTTTTAATTACTTCACTTATATTATTTTAATAAATTCTTTTATATCTTATTACCCTTTTTTAGAAAATATATAAAGTTTGGTATAAAAATGTGTAAAATAATATTGATATTTAGGAGTGAATAAATGAAAAAGCTTATCAGTGTACTTACTGCAACTAGTTTAATAGCATCATCCACTGTTTCGGTAGTTGCTTGTAGTAGTAACGCTAACTTTAGAGAATTTAAATCATGAATAAAAAACGAAGATAGTTTTTTATTATACATTGGAGCGAAAGATTGTGATTATTGTCAACAATTTGAAGATACATTAAAAATGACCAATAAGGAGTTGGAGAACCTATTATTGGAAGCTAATAATAAATATAATTCAAAGCATTTAGATGAATCTGATATTAATAATGGTAATTTAACCGATTTTGGTCGAAAAATAAAGCACGATAAAATAGATTACCATCAATTTGTTATAGATGAAAAAGCAAACAATTGAAATGAAAATTGAAGTAAAAATATTTACAATTGAATCGTAGAACAAATAGTAAGAATTTATATAAAAGTAAGGTTTGAAACAAAACCAGAAATTGAAAGCAACTACAAAAGATACTATAAGATTGCCGAGGATAAGGTTAAAACTTACTTATCTTCAAATAGAGGAACACCTTTCTATCTTTTAGTTAGAAATGGTAAACTGGTTTTCTGAGAAGTTGGATTTGAAGGTGCAACAGATAATAAAAATTATTCAGAAAATTTGAAAAAATGATTTAAAGTTTTTGATGATGCACTTAATCAAAACGAAATTGAGAATCAAATAGCAGAAAAAGTAGATGGTTCTAAACCTTCAACAGATAAAAAAGAAAATTTATCAAGTTTTAATAAATTTGAATATAATTTAGACTTTAATAAATACATAAATAGAAATTAAATCGAATAACCTAAGACGATATTCAAATTGTCTTAGGTTTTTTCATTCCCCTGATTAAAAAACTTTTAGTAATTCATTACTAAAAAATTTCTAAAATCTAAAAATCATTTTATTATGATATTAAATTTCACAATTTTGTGTATTATATTATTATGTGTATTAAATATTAATATACTAAAAGGAGAAAATTATATGAAAAAATTGTTAGGATTATTAGGATCTTTAGGTATGGTTGCATCAACCGGTGCAACAGTTATTTCTTGTGGAAACAAAAACACAGAAGAAAAGAAACCAGAAAAAATTGGAAAAGTTTCATTAGAAATGGACACTTTAAGTATCAAGGGAGAGTCAACTACATTAACAGTTGAACTTGATAAAGATATAGCAAATAATGACATTATATCTGTAACAAGTAATAAAGGTGAAAATACATTTTTAAAAATAGAAGAAACAAAAAAAGAAACAAAAAAAGTTACTTACAAGATTACTTTAGAAAAAGATTTAGTGGAAAATAAGGCAAGCGAAGTTTTAACTGCTAAACTAAATAATGAAGAAATTGGTAATGTTGAAATTAATTTAAACAGAAAAGAATTCGATTTAAAATTAATAGAAGATGCAATAAACCAAGAAGGGGTTGCAGGTTTCATAACTGGTGAATTTGGAAATAAAGGTAAATTATCAATAGAACCAGGAAAAATCAAAGAGCAAGCTAGTATTATAGAATCTGTAAAACTTTATGTTAATAAAGTTATAGAAGGTGCTAAAGCATTCGGAATAAATTACAATATCTCAGTGGATGAAATTGTAAATATGGTAAATATTGACTTTTTAGATAGTGCTGGTGCAAAAATTAACGAGGATAATACTAAAGTAATAAGTTCAATCAAAATTACTGTAAAAGAAGGGCATGAAAATGACATTAAAGGTTTTATTGTTTTAGGTGAAGCAAAAGTTAATGTTTCAGAGAAAAAAAACGTTGAAATCGTTTCAACAGATTTAGGTCAAGTTACTGGGTCATCAGAAAATGAATCTATAATTTTAGGTGCAGTAAAAGAAGCATTTGTAAAATTAAATACTGAAGCTAAGGATGCGGTTAATAATGGAGACTTAAATTTTGAAATAAAAAAATATGATGACTCTAATAAATCAGGAACTGTTCAAGTAACAAATAAATTTAATAGTAGTATAAAACTAACTAATGATAAATTAACAATAACTTTTAACTACAAAGTGGATGAAAATATGGTTTCAGAATTAGATATTAAGAACTTTGTTTTTAAAGGCATAGATAGTGTTACTCTATTTAGTGAAGATGAAGTAAGTAACGATAATATTGTTAAGGATTTATTTGAAAACGGATTTGGTGAACAACTCACATCAGACGACTCATTCTTTGCAAATGTGGCTAGCGAAGCATATGGATTTAATGAAGATGAATTCAAGGAAAAATTTTTAGAAATATTTAACATAAATATTGCAAGTGATCAAAGTTCATTTCAATTAAGTGTAAAAAAGGCTGATGTTTTTCAAAAAGTTAAATTCGTTGGTGGTCCAATAACTATTAGCATTATTAAAAATTAATGTTTTATTTATATATAATGGGAAATAAAATTAAAGAGACAAAAAAAACTCCATAAATTTATATGGAGTTTTTTAAATACTTTTTTGTACTTTAAAAACCTAAATTATTTTTTATAATAATCAAAAATAATTTTCAAATTTGGAAATGTTTTATTATCCCAATTTTTTTTACAACGAAGTTTTCTTTGAATACTAAAAATAAATTGCATACTTATTTGTAATTAATTGATAAGTAAAATTGATTTTTAATAATTTATTATAACTTTTGATATTATTTCAAGACCTTACAATTAAATATAAATTAAAACTTGTAAAAATTTTAATATACTTAAATATATAAACTTGTTTTAATATAGCGTTAAATAAGTAAAAACAATTTTTTTATTTATACAAAATAATAAACTTTTTTAAAAATTATATATGAAAATTAACAGCTACTGGGTATAAAAAAGAATCAAATTCACTAAAGGTATTCTCCCCTTTTTATTTAAAATAAAGTATAAAAACCTACAAAATATTATAAAAGTTTTAATACCCTTTTAAAACTTTTACATTTTTATTCTAGTAAAAAATAAAGTAATTATATTTTAGTCATTTATATAAGAGGGATATTAACTTCTACTTAAATAAGTATAAAAATTCAAATTTTTTATTTTTAATTTACGTTAATTCAACATAAGTGAAACAAAATGAGTTATTAAGTATTGTGACAAAATTGTAAAAAATTTAAGGTTAAAAAGAATATTCACCCTATTTTAAGATTATTAAAATAAAATTTTTAAATTTTAAATTAATATTATTTATCAGGATAGACCAAAAAACTTAAATAGAACTAAAAAAGTATAGTCGGCTTTTTATTATATATTTATGTATTGAATTTTATCTTTTATTGCTAGACTAATTATCTTAGCAACACTATCAATTAATTCCGAATTAGGAAAATGGTAAATTAATATTTTATCTTTTCAATGATCATGTTAGAACATTATTTATTAAATATTATTAAGACACTGTTAAATAAGAATTATAATAACTTTAAATTATGTATTTGAGTAAGCAAGAAGTGCTTTAATTACTTTATCGATTACAACAATTTCAATAATGAATTTTTTTAATAAATATATATCTTTACATTTTTTTAGAAAAATATGTATTTTGCTATATAAGTATATTTATAAGTACAACTTTTTTCATATTATATTATTTATTGAATTGTAAAAATTTAATTAAGGCATCAAAAGTCAGCAACAAGAAAATAATCACAGAAACCGTTTAGGCACATAAAATAAATATTAATATCGAAAATACTCTATGACGTTATTATATGGAGATTGAAAATTTGCTTGGTTTTTCAAAAATCGTTCGGATTTTAGAGAAAAAACGTTTTACAAGCATCACCATCAACAAAGTTACTCATATTATTAAGTGATATTTTGAATATTGTTTTGAAACCCACATTTTTACAGAAATTAAATGTATATTGGAATCCATTATCTAAGTGAAATATAAGGTTCTTATTTTTTAAAATATTTTTTCGCCATACGCAATATATTAAAATAAATTTTATTATCATTTCTCATTGAAATGTCTTAACCTACAAGAAAACCCTTATTAAGGTTTTTTATTACACATTAATCTGCAAACTTATTTTTACCATATAGCAACTAACTAACACCTCTAACAAATGGTTAACCTTTATTATAAGCATTTCCTTTTCTATTAACTATGTTTGGTATCAAATTATTTTTTAACTTTGTTTTCTTTTGGTTTAGTGTCTTTCTTTGGTTTTATTTTTAATTTAATACCTAAAATAAACATATATTTATAAACTATTTTATTAGAAACTATGTAATTACATCATTTTTTAAGACTATTCTGATTCATACACACCCATATATTTGATTATGCTCATGAAATAGTTTATTAAATTTCTTGGCTAATATATCTTCAAACTTTTATTTGAACATTGTTTTTCTCTATTTAATCATCTACAATACATTACTTGTGTTTTTTTTAAAAGTAAAATATAGGAACTTGATAGACCATTATTGTTTCGTTTTTTTATATATAGGTATTTTAGTTTTTATGTTTTTCGAAATTATTCATTAAATGATAGAACTTTTTTTAAAATAGAAAATTCTATTTCTAATAACTTTTTTAGTTATTTGAGTTTTTTTCAAATAACTACCCCTTAATTCTTTGTTTCCTTTACTTAGTTCTGTTCATTGGCCAACCATTGTAAATATTTTTCTTAAGTATTCTTCACCATACTGTTCTCATTCAAATACTCATTTTCCTGCAACTTATTATGAAACATTGCACTTTTAAGTTAATTTTTTTCAAGTTTGATGGTTTATAGATCACTCCTTAACTATTTCTAATTTTTGTTCAAAACTTTAAAAATTTGACTTATTGTTTTTTATATTTTTCATATAAAAAAATTTTCTTATATATAGATAATATTAAAAATGAATAATTTCGTTTTTTTTATTTTGTAACAAATATTTATGTGAAACATATAGTTTTAATTGAATTAAAGATTATGATTTAAATAAAACTTAGAAAAACAAATATAACAAAAAAAGTTATAACTTACATTACTTATTAAAAATTAAAATAAATATTAAAATTAAAATAAATATTAAAAATCATTTTTTTAATTATAATTAATATAGTATATGAAAATATATTATTTATTAATTTATAAAAAAGGAGAAACAAGAGTATGAAAAAATTATTAGGAATATTGGGAGCAATGGGAATGATAGCTTCAACAGGATTAACTGTTGTTGCTTGTGGAAACAAGACTGAAAGCATCGGTAAAGTATCAGCCGATAAAACTGAAATTAAATCTAAAGAAGATGCTGTAACAGTTACTGTTGAACTAGAAAAAGATTTAACAGAAGCTGATAAAGTTACTTTAACAAGTGATAAAGGAACCTCTTCAATTATAAAAATTGAAAATGGTACTAAAGAAAATAAAAAAATAACTTTTAAAGTTACTTTAAAAACTGATTTACCAAGCACAAATGCAAAAGAAATTTTAACAGCTAAATTAAATGATAAAAAAGTTGGAAATGTTGAAATTAATATTAGTAAAAGCGAGGAAGGTAAAAGAACAAAATTAAACTTAAGTATTATTAAAAATGTGATTGGCGAAGGTATTGGTGTTAATTCAAACGATATTAAAAACCAAGAAAAGGTAAAAGAAACATTAATAATTTTTGCAAAAAAATTATTGAATCAATATGGTTTTACAATAGATGTAGATATACTATTATCAATGGTTAATGTTAGTTATTTAAAAAATGACTCAAAATTAGCTGTAAATAATCAAGACAAGATTGCATTTGTCAATCTTGAAATGATTGAAGGAAAAGAAGAGACATTAGACGGTTACCACATTACAGGTAGTGCCAAAATTAAAATATTTGAACAAAATAAATTAGAAGATGTTCTAAAAGTTAAAGAACTTGGCAAACTTAAAATTAAGTCAAATACATCTGAATCTGACAAAGATTTCGAGATTAGACAAGCTATCAAGGAAAAAAATTTAGAAACAGGTATGAATAGCAATAATATTTATGATATATCAATTAAAAATATTTCTATTGAAGGAACATCAGGGAAGGCACAAGTTGAGGCGGTTCTAGGAAAAAGCTTTTCTTCTGAATCAGCTATTCAAGTAACTTTTACAGTTAATGGTGTTGAATAAATTGAATTTTAAAATATTTTTGCATACCAACTAGTAGGTTTAGAAACTTATACAAATCAAGCACAAGTTCTAGAAAAATCAAATTAGATTTAGAAACAAAAGTGAAAGAATCCATGTTAGATCACGAAATTTTTAAAATAAAAAAAACCTAGAAGTGTTTAATTTGAATATCTAATATAAAGTAAAAACCTTCAAAATATAATATAGATGATATATTATTTAGCGTGAATGTATCAATAAAAATAGGACAAGAAAATACTTTAGAAAAAAATTATTGTAATGCTTTAATATTCTTTTTTAATTGATTTTGTCTAAAAATATTTATTAAAAATACTTAAAATACTTTTTTTAAAATGTCAATTATTATTTTTTAAAACATCTTTATAAGCTAAGAATATAAACTCTACGGTTATTAAATATCAACGCTGGCGATAGCTGGCGTTTTTGAATATAATACTTTTTTTTATTCTTTTGTTATTAAAACAATTTTTGTACCCCTTTATGTCGTTGAACTTCATTACGTATGTATTCATATAATTTAAACATTCACCTTTTAGACAATACAAAGAAATATATTATTTCTCTATTTCATAATGATTTGTTTACTGAGCTTATTAACATTTTACTATTATTTTTTTTACTAAATTTATTACTTCCTAAATTGAGTATCAATAACCGTGATCTAAGTCCAATATAAAATTTGTTTTGCTTATTTTATTAAGTGTAACATGCATTTTTTTGTAATAAGAGTCAATCTTCTCTTGTTAGTCTTATGACTAATAACTACTTATGAATAGTAATTATTTCCTTCTACCAAACCACGAATATAAGAAACATCAATTGCTACAATATTGTCGTTTTTAGTATTATAGTCACACTTATTAAATATTTACACTTAATGTTAGCGTTTTTTGATTCTTGCTTACCTTTTTTTTAACTCTTACTTTAACAATAAATCCTTATCTTTTTAGATAGTATCTTAGGGTTCTGTCCTTTATATCAAATCATTTTTGTCTCAAATAATAATTATTTTTCTAATTCCATAGATCAATTTTGAATCACTTAAATATATTCAATCACACCTTTGAATGGTTATATTTACAATTTCTAACATTGCTTTTTGGTGAAAAATTGCCCTATGCATTAAAATAATATTACTTTTAATGCTATGTTTAGATATTGTATTTTATTAAACAAAGTTCTTTATTTTTAATCTCTATTATTTATCTTTTATGTTTTTTATTCAAATCAACGATTATTCATTGTATATTAAAATCATCTTTTTTTTATCCCTTTCCTATTCTTTTTTCTAATCAAAACGTTCATACCAAGATTATCTTTTAATTTAGTATCTCTTGTAATTTTTTTCGAGTTTCAAATAAAATTCTTATAGTTTTTACTTTTATAATTCTATATTCCAGTTTAACAACTCTCATTTTCGATTTTTTTAAACTTTTATTATTTTTAATCATTGAACAATTGTTAAATTTTATGAAATAAAAAAACTACACCTTTTTCTAGTGTAGAATTTATTTCCTAGTTTATTAAGATAAGACTTTTTTCAATTTATTCTATATTTTTAAAATTTTTTATGGGGTTTTCTCTATTAAAGTCATTAATATTAGATAGATCATTAATATCATATTTATTTACTTACATATGCCTCTGCTTTACCTGTTAAATGTAATCCTTTTAATGAGTCTTCTTTACCCTTTATAATTTCAAAAGTAAATGACCTTACTGTATCAATATTATCTTTTGCTAGTTCTTTCTTATCATTAAAATATTCAATTTTAACTGTTTCATTAACAAGTTTATTTATATCCAGTTTTTTTAAGACAGGCGCAAAAGAACTATAACTCTCTACCAATTTATTAACATAACTTATGAAATCATCTTTAATTTGTTTTTGACTTTTTAGATCTACACTTTGACTTAACTTAACATCTTTTAAAAAGTCAGAAAGCATTGAAATCTCAACATTATGATAATCAAAAACAAATGGTAAAGGTAAACCTACAACACCAGATTTGTTGTCTTTATTAATTACTATACTTATAAACTCTGTTGCGGGTGTGTCAAAAGGACCATAACCAATTGCTTCTGGTTTAATCGATACATCTAAAGTATATTTTTTATTATCTTTTGGATCCATTACTAAATTAGTAACATTGAAGTTTGATTCTTTAGACTTTGATATATATAACTTTTCGCCCTCCCCTAAGGGTTTGTTTAACATAACTTCTATTTTACTGGTATCATCTTTTTTATTAAAAATGACTTTTGAAGCATATGTTTCTCCAAAATGCTTAATATCTATAGTAAATCCAGGTCCGATATTATCATTTCCAAGTTTAAAAGTTAACTTTTCAGTAGTAAATGGCACATCTTTTAAGTTTTTCAAACTAATAGTACCTTTAAAATAGCTACCTACTTTTGTAAACTCAGAAATTTGAAGAACTGACTCAGTACCTTTATCAGAAGATACAACTATTTTATCTGTTTCATTTAAGGTTTTATTTATTTTAACTGTAATATCTACTTTTTGTTTTATACTAGTAATGATTTTGCTATTAAGAGTTACTTCTCCAACCGGCATTATTTCTATAGGAGTAGCTTTTCCAACTAATTTGTCCCCCTTTTTAACTGTTAACATTTCTGTAGTTGTACCATCAACGTTTTTACTTAATTTGATGATACTTGTATAAAATTTCGGGTCTTTTTCATTTTTTACAAATTTACTTAGTTTTAAAAGAGATTTATCTCCTTTATCAGAAATAACTTCTAAAGATTCATTACCAGCCAAAGCTGAAGATAATTCAACTTTTAAAGTTACTTCATCAGAACTACTTGCAATTTTTGTAGAAGAAAGATTTACATCTCCTATTATATTAATTTTTATTGAAACTTCTGATCCAACTAGTTTATCACCAATCTTAACAGATAATTTTTCAGTTACAATACCAAGATCTTTAACTTTAATTGTACCTGTATAAACTTTTTTATCGAGAAAAGTTTTAGAAAGCTTTTTGGGTAGTTCTAATATAGATTTATCACCTAAGTCAGAAAATAGAGATAGTTCTTGATTTGGTGCTAAAGTATCTTTTAAATTGACAGTTATCTTAACTTTTTGAGATTTACTTGTTATTTCATTGATATCAGTTTTAACTGTTCCTAAATTTTCTGTGGGTGTTGTTGGTTTTTCCTCGGACTTATTCTTTGTACCACCACATGCAATTACAGCTGAACCAGTAGATGAAATAAGTCCTATTGATGCTAATAATCCTATTAATTTTTTCATTATACTCTCCTTTTATAAGGACTAATTAAAATCAGTCCTTATTCACATTAATAAAATTAATATATTTATTATTTAATATAGATATTATGATCAATAAAATTATTATTAAAAAAATAACTAAATGACAAATTAATATAGTTTAAAAAAAACGGAAATTATTTAACTATAGTTAATTGATTATATTAAAGTCAAATTAGTTAATTATTAAAAAAATTTTAAACAAGATTTTATATAAAACACTTTTTATAAATTTTAAAAGTAATTTTTAGACCTATAAAAAAATTACTTTTTTCAACTATAAAACAATCATCTTACTTTAACATTACACCTCTCTTCATAATAATGTCTTTTAAAATCACATTATTGACATAAAGTATTTTATATTTATTAAAAGAAAAAAGTTACTCTTTTCAGTAACTTTTTTTAAAATATTTTCCGTTTTATTAAAAAAATATTCTCCGTGCTTACTAGTATGATTATTATAAATACTCAAAACTAGAAAACAAAAAAAGACACACATGTGTCTTATCAAGTCCTATAAATGGTCCCCGGGGCCGGACTTGAACCGGCACGACCGTTTAAAATCGCTGGATTTTAAGTCCAGTGCGTCTACCACTTCCGCCACCCGGGGGTATTAATAAAAAATGGTGTCCCGTATAAGACTTGAACTTATGACCCACTGGTTAAAAGCCAGTTGCTCTACCGACTGAGCTAACGAGACGTATTGATAAAATGGCTGGGCTAGCAGGATTCGAACCGGCGCATGAAGGAGTCAAAGTCCTTTGCCTTACCGCTTGGCTATAGCCCAATAATAAAAAAATGGTGGGGAGAGACGGATTCGAACCGCCGAACCGAAAGGAGATGGTTTACAGCCACCCGCGTTTAGCCACTTCGCTATCTCCCCAAGATAATAAGTGGTGCTGACTAAAGGAGTCGAACCTTCGACCTATTGATTACTAGTCAATTGCTCTACCAACTGAGCTAAGTCAGCGTCTTCTGATAATTCTTAAAGATAAGAACCTTTTCAATTATACAAAATAATAAGTCATTATGTCAATAAATTTTAATTAATTTTTAAAAAAATGAATAATCATCTTTTATATACATTGACTAAAAAATTGTAACTTGTAAGTAAAGAAAATAAAAAGTACTCTGGGCGGAGCACTTTTAAAAGATTTAATCCAAAACAAGTCTATTATTATAATTAAATTTATAAAAATGCTTATTTGATAGGGCTAAATAAACAACATGGGCTATATTTAAACCTGTTCCAGACATTTTTAATTATATTTTATTTTGTTCAAAATATCAATAAAGAGTGATTATTTTCTAAATAATATTTATAAAAATTACTTACTTGTAATAAATAATCTATTGATCAATAGTTTAGACTCATTATCACTAAACAAAGATAGTGTTTTTGCTTCATATAAGGGTCATAAACAACCAAAAACAAACTCAGAAGATGTGATTCTAGGCTTTTTTGTTTGTGATTGGTTTGAAGCCCCATAAAGTGGTATCAAGTTGTTTTAAACTTTAAAAGTTTTAAAAACAGTTTAAATTAATGAGTATTTCACAAAACATAATACTCATTAAACATATTAATGTTCAATGAGTATTCAGTTACATTTATTAGTCATTAATGATGACTAGTTTTTTAGTAATCTTATTTCACTTATTTGTGCTTTAGAGTTGGTTGTTTTCAACTTTATATTAAATATGTTAGTAATTTTCCCATCTGATACCTTATAAATAAAATCATTCTCTGCATTTATTTCAATATCAACAGTTAGCTTTTTAAAATATTGGTAAACTTTTTCTTTAATGGTGCTTAAATTAGTGGTTTCTTCATTTATATAGTTATCAAGACAACCAATTAGAGGAGTTAATCAATCTTTATTCTCTGCACCCATTTTGATTACATTACTTAACACTGATGACTCTACAAAACTTCCATCATCATTTAGTCCTAGATGTTTAAATAAATGGTTAACATCGTTAAGAGCATTTTGTAAGGCATCATTTTCATACATACTTTTAAATAAACTTGCTAAGGTATCGAAATCAACTGTAGATTTTTCAACTTTTTCTGTAGAATCTTTTAAATCTTTGAAAATATCTGACAATTTCTTATTAAAAATCATATCTAATGCATTATTTGTTACGTGATCAAATCCTAATGCTTTATCTGTTGGTTGATTTTGAAACATCTCTACTAACTCACCAACAGTTTTGTCTAAATAACTCTTTAAACTTAAATTTAAGTGTTTATTATCATTATTTCATAAATACCCAACTCAATTTAAGGCAAACTTATTTCAGTCATTGTTTTCGTTTACGGCTTTTATAACATTTTTTAAGAAATCTGGTAGAGCTTCAACACCTAATAATGTATCAGCGGTGATTGTACCATCTTCAACATAACTAGTTAAACCGTTATCATCCTTATTTTGCCCTAGACCCATATTTAAAAATGCTCTTATAATAAAATCAATTGAAATTTTGACTTTTAGTCCCGCAACAACAGAGAATTCTACGAAGTCTGCTTTATTAAGTTTTTCAACAAATTTAGAAACTAATTTGATTAAACCGCCTTTTTTGTTTCCTTTATATTTTACAGTTCCAAATATTGCATCCATGTAACTAATATTTAATTTGTCGTCAGTTCCTAAAAGAAAGTTTACTATATTTTTTAAGATGAAGCCTTCATTATCAGTTGATAAAGCATTTAATATGTTAAAAATATTCTTTATATCTATTTTGTTAGAAACAATTTTTGTATCCCTCATGGCACCAACCTCGTTTAAGGTCATTGCTCTGGATGTAATATCTTCAAACTTGAATTGATCAAGCGGCAATAATAAAGTTCTTACAAATCTAATAACTTCAGGTATAGCTTTAATATTCTTAGTTATGTCAAAACTAATTGTTTTTTCACCACTCAGTAGATAAGAAATATTATTAGCAAGTGAATCTATTGCTTTATCATAATTTGAATTTATATCATCTTTTGTATCATACTTTAATGTATCAAAACCTTCAATCGAAAATAGATTGTTTACAGCGTTTGCTAATCCAATAACACTAGAATCAAGTGAATCTTGATATGTCATGTCTTTATAAATATTGCTGCTAAAAGCTTTCTCAAATAATTTTAGAGTATCATTATCAAGTACTTTTGCCAATGATTTTAAAGTATCTTCTGAAATTAAATTTGTAATAAATGAAGGGTCTTTTGCTAACATTAAAAGCAATTGACCTAAACTAGAAGGATTTGTGCATAAATTTAATATTGTTGGTAAAAGATCTGTAACTTTCTTCAATGACTCAATAGTTTCATTATCTAGAGCTTTGACACCACTTTGGTAAATATTATCTGACAAGTTTAACTCTTTTGCCATCAAGTTTTTATCAAAGTAAGTATTATAAACATCATTAAACTTACTATTTACATTTATATCATTTGAATTTCCTACTTCTGTGATATCTAACTCGCTCAATGTTTTATTTTGTACAAGTGAGGTTAATATCGAAGAAGTACTTATGTGCTTATTATTGTAATCGATGTTTTCATTTTGATTCATAAATAAAGCTTTTGCCGTTTGTGACATTAATTTTGATGTGATTACGCTTTTATATTGTTCGTTATTTGAGTCTATTAATTGAGTATTTTTAGCGCCACATGCAACAACTGTTGCACTCGTCGAAGCACCAATACTGATTGCTCCGATTAAACTTAATAATCTTTTCATATTTTTTTGTCTCTCCTTATATTTTTTTATCTTAGTAAAAATGACTAACTGGAATATATAGTAAAAGTATTACTAAAAAGGTTTGTTAATCAAATTTGTTTATTTATATTCTTATTCACCGACAACATTTTAAAATCAACACACCTCCTTGATTTTTTTAATTTTACATTATAAAGTACGAGTGTAAGAAAATGTAAAACAAATTTGAGAATATTGAAAAAATTTTAAAAATAAATATGGTGGTAATTTTTTAGTACTAATTGAAAATCGATAATTGATTTCAAAAAAACATATTAAAAAACACGATGCTAAATGTCGTGTTTGTTCATTATTTTAAGGATTAATGGTTCTTTTATTGGTTGAGGTAAAATATCTATTACAGCCTGAGCTTGTAATGTAAAACTCTCTAAATTGTCTTTGTTTGTAAATAATGTCATAACGACTTCGTTTTCTTCTACATAATCATCTGTTGTTTTATTTAGATATATGCCAGAAGCGAAATCTATCTTGTCATTTTTAGTTTTTCTACCCGCACCTAATTCCATTGATAAAAGGCCTAATGATTCAGCGGATTTGAAATTAATATAACCTTTTTTAGGAGAACGTATTTCGATAGTATGGGCTGTTTTAAAATTTTTATCGTAATTTTCGATAACCGAGAAATCTCCACCTTGCGCTATTATAAATTGTTTTAACAAGTTGGCTGCTTTACCAGATTTCAATACTTTCATTATTTCTTGTTCAGCTAAATTAAGATTTTCAAATATCTCAGACTCTACAAGCGTTATGCTGGCTGCTTTAACGCACAATTCTATCAAATCCGAAGGTCCGCTACCATTAAGTGTATTCCACGCTTCTCTTACTTCTAAAGCGTTTCCAATAGCCCTTCCTAAAGGACGATTCATATTTGTAATCATAGCAGTTACATCTCTTTTATGAGATAGGCCAATATTAATCATAGTCTTTGACAACTCAATAGCGTCATCGACTGTTTTCATAAATGCTCCGCTTCCTACTTTAACATCTAAAATAATCTTGTCAGCTGGTATTACCAGTTTTTTAGACATGATGCTTGAAGCTATTAAAGGTATTGAATCCACAGAACCAGAAACATCTCTTAATGCATATATTTTTTTATCAGCGGGTACAATATCTTCGGATTGACTCATAATCGAAAGTCCAACTTCGTTTAAAATTTGTTTGAACTTGCTTTCACTTATTTCACCAGTTCAACCAGGACAACTTTCAAGTTTATCAATTGTTCCACCAGTTTGCCCTAAGCCTCTTCCTGATAATTTGGCAACTTTTACCCCAAATGCAGCTACTAGCGGTGCAAAAATTAAACTAGTCTTGTCTCCAACACCACCAGTTGAATGTTTATCGGCAGTTGGCCCATTTACACCTTCTAAATTATAAGTTACTCCAGAATTAACCATAGCTTGTGTAAAATATGATATTTCATTTTTAGTCATTGAATTAAATCAAACCGCCATATTAAACGCAGACATTTGATAATCTTTTAAAGAGCCATTAGTAAATGAACTTACTAATCATGTTATTTCTTCTTTTGATAGTTCTATCTTATTTTTTTTCTTTTCAATGATCTTAACAAAGCTCATTACGTTCACCTATTCCAATCTATAAGATTGATAAATATTAATAAAAGCTACATTTATTTTTTTTGTCCACTTTTTTAGGAACTAAGCCATTTGCTTTTGGATCAAAATTTATGTATTTATCCATATTTTTTTGAACTTCTTTTTGAACATTTTTAGTTAATAATTCTGTTTTAATTGAAATAAATTTTTCAGGCATCATTGGTTTACCAAAAATTACCTTAACTTCTATTTTTTTTGGCCTATTTTTATCAAATAGTTTGCAAGAATCAATAATTGTTACTGGAACAATTGGTGCATATGCCATTTGAGCAATTTTCATGCTTGCCCCAAGGAATTCGTTCATTTCTTGTTTGGCACTTCTTGTACCCTCAGGGAAAACTACAACAGTTCTTTTATATTGGTTGATAAGTTCCTTACCTTCCTTCATAGCTTGTAAGGCGCTTCTAGGACTATCACGATTTAATGAAATGTTATCAGTTAAGTTCATAAAATGCTTAAATATTTTTTTTGTTCATAATTCTTCTTTTGCGATAAATGCAACAGGTTGTTGCAATGAATAATCATTAATTGCTAATAAAAGAATTGGGTCTAAATTTGATTGGTGATTTGGTGCTAAAACTATTCCTCTATCCAATCAATTATCAATACCAAATACTGAAATGTTAACATTTGCAATCTTTAGAACTTTTCTGATTTTTTTCTTGACTCAATTATAACGATACTCCTCAGAATACATGTTAGGGTCTGTTTTTATTTTTTTTGTCATTTTTTTAGCTTTTTTTACAGTTCTTCATATCGTTCAAGCACTAAAAAAGATTCTTCATTTAGAAACAATTTCTCTTTCTTTTCTTTCTTCTCTAACTTGTAATTGCTTTTGGTCAGAGACCGCTACTTCATTTGCATTTAATTCATTTTTCTTTTCCATTTTTTAATTCCTCGTATATATTTTAACTTCGAACTCATCGTTATATATGGTTTCTGTTAATGTAAATTCTTTATCATTGATTTGAGGTGCAAAAGTATCCCCTTCATAAAGGCCTTTAACAACACTAACAACAAGTTTATTTGCAAACTTTAAGCTAAAATCGTAAATTTGCTTTCCACCAATAATTATAAGTTCTTCTGAGCTATTTTTATAAGAATTTAGAAAGTTTTCAAAATCATTGATTATTATTAGATCGGGGTGCTTCAAATCAATAACTCGAGATGTTACAACATAGTTTGTTCTGTTAGGGAGTGGTTTTAATCTTAAAGACTCTCATGTATTACGCCCCATTAATACTTTTTTATTCTTTGTGTAGTTAACAAAGAATTGCATTTCTGACTTTATATTTCAAGGTAGTCTATTGTTTAAACCAATTACTCCTTTTTCGTCTTGTGCTCAAATCAAAGTAATCATTATACTGCAACAGCTCCTTTAATTGGTGGATGACTTTCATATCCTTCTAAAGTGATATCATCATAAGTAACATCAAAAATTGTTTTATTATTGAAGTTAATTTTTAATTTTGGTAATGTTTTGGGTTCTCTAGATAATTGTAAATTAATCTGCTCCAAGTGGTTAGAGTATATATGAGCATCTCCGATTGTATGAATAAAGTATCTAGGTTTATAATTACATTCTAATGCAACTAATGTTAACAACAAAGAATAACTAGCTATGTTAAAAGGAACACCTAGAAAAATGTCTCCACTTCTTTGATATAGTTGTAAGTCTAAATAGCCATCACTTGATACATAAAATTGAAATAAAGAATGACATGGTGGCAAAGCCATAAAAGGTACTTCAGAAGGATTTCAAGCACTTACAATGTGTCTTCTAGAATAAGGGTTATTTTTTAGATCATTTATCAAATTAGTAAATTGGTCAACTCCTTCGAAGTTTCTTCATTGTTTTCCATATACTGGACCTAAATCTCCGTGTTTTTTTGCAAACTCATCGCTATTTTTTATTTTTTCCACGAATTCGTTCAAAGTTTCCCCTTTGTAATCAAAAGATTTTTTATAAATTTCGAATGGTCATTCGTTTCAAATCCCTACCCCGTTATCGACTAAGTATTTTATATTGGTATCTCCTTTTATAAATCAAAGAATTTCATGTACTATTCCTTTAAAAAACACTTTTTTAGTTGTTAAAAGAGGGAAACCTTCCCTAAGATCATATCTTGTTTGTGTACCGAACAATGAAATAGTTCCAGTACTAGTACGGTCCATTCTTGTTTCGCCTTTTTCTAAGATAGTTTTTACTAATTCTAGATATTGTTTCATAAACACCTCACTGTAAATAATTATATATTGATATTATGGTTTTATTGCAATTGCCACAGCATAGTTTCTTTCATGTGATATAGATATTTGAATGTCTTCTAATTGATCATTTTTTACTATTGGCTTGTTATTTAAATAACTTACATTGATGTTATGTGGTGCTATGTCTATATCAATTGCTTTAAAGATAGCTTCTTTAACGGCTCATCGACCCGCTAAAAATTGTAGTTTACGTTGATGGTCTTCAATTGCATTTAACAACTCGATTTCTTCGGTGTGAAGTATTCTTTTTATGAGACGTTCTTCGATAGAAACACGATTTATTTCTATAATATCTATACCAACTTTAATCATTCTCACCCAAATCTGCATACGCAAAGTATTTATTTATTCAAAATCCATTATAATTTTTTTTAGCAATATCCGGATTTTTAGATCCTCCTAAAACCATCAATGCATTTGGATTTAAATTGTCTCAGTTTTCAATTTGACCTAATTTTTGTGTCAATAAACCACCAGTCGGTACAAACTCCATACCTTTTATAAAGAAGTTGGAAGAATATAATGAAGCTAAGAATGGGAATGTTTCCATGTTTTTTGTTGTTGTCTGATTTACGTAGTAAATGTTTCTCATAAAACTATATGTCTTAACAGGATTTCTCAAAACTTTTGAAAGTGCTCGTCTTTCACTGTCATCAGTTGCATTATCTATATTGTCTATATTGTTAGCGATTTTTATAAAAGGATTAGTTTCATTTTGTGATGCGTCTGATTTTTGCTTGCTTCAATCATAAAAATCTTTTAATACTTCTGGTGTTACTCATTGAAGTTTTGTTTCTATACTTTTTTCTGCTTTAAAATCTTCTAAACTATTAATGAGCTCATAACTATTAACAGTTGTTTTTGCTGTGTTGGTAACAAATGCTTGAATTCCCATAAGTAATAATTCACTTGTAATTCTAAATACACTTTTACTGTCTTCGGGCATAAGATTTATACAAGCTGAAATTGGAGCAGTTAAAGGATTGTCACTAGTGTATCCATTTACCATCAGTTCCTCAAATTCTTTAAAAACTGGTTTCAAAGTCGAGGTATCCATAGATTCCATCTTTTGATTAGCAATAGTTGTTAAAGGTTTAATCATATATTTTTGAATACATTGATTAGTATAAACTATAGATGAAAAATTCAAATAAGGAATCTCAGTTGAGATTTTTCTACTAATTGCATATCTATTAAATGAATTACCGTCTTTTGTCCAATCCGCTTGTTCTTTTTCACTCATTTCATTAAAATTCAATCTTCCAAGAGTTTGTGTTTCAGTTGCTATGAATGGATTCGATAAAAGTGTTGTAAATATTAAAGAAAATGTCATTCCTATTGCAAACCCATTAACAGCCCCTAACATTGTGTCTGCTGAACCAATTATTTTTAAACGTCTAATTCTTTTTTTAACAGCTATAAATAAGAATAGACCAATAAGATTGACTAAAATAAATGTCAATATTGTTAAAATTAAATAAAGAACACAAGCAACACAAACAGTAAAAAACTCATAGCCTAGGCCTTGAGAATCAAAATTTAGATCACTAGTAATACCCATGGTTTTGAATAAATTCAACAAAACGTCTTTTATACTATCAGACATTGATTCAAATGCAGAAGCCAATCCTTTTGAGGCTAAAAAATTCACAACCGTTTTATTAATTGAATTAGTTATTATTGTTGGAATAAACATCATTAAAACAATTGCAACAAGTTCAACAAGCAAGATATAAAAAGAAACGAAAAACCCTCGTTTTGCACCGAAAGCTGTAGTTGATATAATTATTGCTAACGCTAAGATATCAAAAAGTCATCATGGCCCAATATTAAATATCATCAAGAAGCGCTCCTTTATTTACTAAAAAGATTATACCAACTTTTATTTGTGAAATAGAACATAAAAAGCAATAGTATAATATTAAGGTAGATTTTAAGGAGTACAATTGTGAATAACAAATCTTGAAAAAATGTTAGCCTAACAATCATCAATAGTATCACTAAAGAATATGACAATTACATTGAACAAAGTAAAAATCCTTATATAAAATACCTTATTAGACTTTCTAATAATGATGTTATAAGCATCTATACAAATAATACTATATTGATACAGTCTTCAAATTGACAAAAGTATGCTATTAAATTCAATTTACCTTACAATAACACAGTAAACAGTCAAAAAAAAAGAACATTTAGTGATTGAAAGTTTCAATGATATTAGTGTTATTGGTTGTGATGAAGTGGGAGTTGGTGACTTTTTTGGTCCACTTGTTGTTTGTTGTGCATTAGTTCCTAAGGACTTTGCCAAGTTAGAGCCTACCGTTTCCTCTAAAATAAAAGACTCTAAGAAGTTAACTGATAACGATATTTACCGAATTTATCCATTATTACTTGAAAATATAAAACATTCATTTTATATAATGGATAATCAGGAATATAATCATCTTTACGATAAATACCAAAATACACATAAATTAAAAGCAATAGCACACAACAAATGTTTAAATCAATTTTTAGAATACACTGAAATCGACTATGACAAAATAATAATGGACCAATTTGTTAATAAAGAAAAGTATTTTTCTTATCTCGAGGACCAAAATACTAATATTATAAAAAATATTGAATTTTACACTAAAGCAGAAGATAAAGTCATTGCTGTTGCTTGTGCCAGCATAATTGCTAGATATCATTTTTTGACCGCAATTGAAACCCTAAGTAAGAAATATAACATTAACCTACCTTTGGGGGCTGGTAATAGTGTCAAGACATTAGTTAACAATTATAAAACCATCTTGCCAAATGATGTAAAAAATTTTATTAAGTTACATTTCAATGACAAAATAAAATAAATGTCTCATAAATACAAATAAATCCATACTTCAAAGTATGGATTTATTTGTATTAATTTTTATTTTATTATTTTAACTCTAATACTACAGCTTCTTTATATTCCAAAATTACATTTGCATCATTTAACATTCTTTTTGATACTAAATTTTCAGTTGTATCGCAATATTTGTCAGATGAATATATGATTTTTTTGATTCCTGACTGAATTATACTTTTAGAACATTCATTACATGGAAATAAAGAGGTATACAATGTGCATCCATCAACACTTCTTTGTGAAGAAAGGATAGCGTTTAATTCTGCGTGAACTATGTATGGATATTTAGTATTTTCTCAGTCACCATTACGATCTCAAGGATAATTATTATCATCTAGTCCCCTAGGTAGTCCATTGTAACCAGTTGAAATGACAATATTTAAATTATTGACAATTACACAACCTACTTGTGTTTCTGGATCTTTGCTTCGCATAGCATTTAACTGAACCATTGCCAAAAAATATGTATCTCAATCGATATAGTTCTTTCTTTTACTTATCATTATAACCTCCTAATTAAAAACGTACTAAGTTTCCGTTAGCATTGAAATACAATCTTCATTTATTTAGTCCTAAAAAGCGATTAGCTTGCTCAACACTAAAAGTATTGTATTGTATATAAGCTCCCATAGCATTAATTGAATCACGGTCTTCTGCTAAAGAAGAATATGGTAAAAATAGGAAAATAATTGGAATGATTACGAATCCAGCAATCATTACAACTGGCATAACAAAGTATCTATCAAGATTTTTATAATTATAAGTCATCAACATAGTTAAAGCTCCAGAAATACCTGATGCAGTAACTATTAATATTATTTCGTTTGTTGTTTTAAAAAATAATGAATATGCAATCATTATAAGAAGCGGCATAATAATTCTATTTTTAGAGAAAATAATAACGGTGTCGTTTTTCTTATCTCAAGTTGTAACACCTAAAGCTGCAATTGTTGAGGCCGTGAAACCTAATACACCATTAAATTGACCAAAAGGTATCATGACTGATACAAATAATCCAGCAAGAACATAGGTTATTAATGTAATTGATGCAAATTTCAGTGTTCCCAGAACACCTTCTGTGTATTTAGATAGTTTCAAGGATAAAGAACCAATAATAAATACTTCTATTATGGCTTTCAACAATCCACCATTATTAGCTGTAAAACCATATGTGAATATTCTTCAATATTGTTGTCCAATAACTGTTAAAGATCTATTTGTAGCACCAAAGAAAAGTGAGGCAACTGCATCAGATTTTAAAGGAGTATTTGGATTTCTCATACTTAACATAGTTCACATTATATAAGTAACAATTGGTAAAATTATAAACATTGCACCCAACAAAATTGACAGCGCACTATTAGTTGTCATTCTTGCAGCTAGATTTTTTAACTTAATATTACTAGATTCTGAAGGATTTTTTAATGAGGCTAATAATTCTTCTTCATCGATTTCTGGAGAAACTTCGTTTTTTTCAATAACAAGACTATTTATTCTTGGGAAATGATTACTTAATTTAGTTTTAATAGTTTCTAAAGAGTCAACATCTATTAAAGTTCCATCAACAAGCGATATCTCTAAATTTGAAGTTAAGGCAATGATCAAAGTATTTAATTTTTCTCTTTTAGCAGACTTAACTGTATTTTTTATTTCTTCTAAATTTTTGTCTGATGTTACAGGGTTACCAATAGTAACACATACAATTTGGAACTTATTTTTAGGATTAACTAAATAAGAAATATTCTCATTACTGTATTTAGGTAAAGCCTTATATTTTTCAACTTTAATTAAAAAGTGTACCAAGTTTAGTTTTAATTCACTAAGATTTGCGTTCATATTTTACACCTATTCTTCTAACTCTTTAAGTTTATCATTAAATTCTTTTGGTAAATCACTATTTAGACTGATATTTTTTTTTGATATCGGATGCTCAAAGCTTAAGTTGTGAGAATGCAAGTATTGTCCAAACTCCATTTTTTCGTCTTCTTTATAAGCATAAAGCGGGTCTCCTAAAACAGGGTGTTTTATATAATTCATATGTACCCTTATTTGATGGGTTCTCCCAGTTTCGATAACACACTTTAATAATGTATGTTTTTTGAAACGTTTCATAACAGTGAAATGTGTTCGAGCATTTTTTGAATTTAAATCAGTTACAGTCATTTTTTTACGATCATGTTTTTGTCTCCCGATAGGAGCATCAATAAGTCCCGTATTTGGTTCAACAACTCCGTGTACGAGTGCCAAATACTCTTTATGGATTTTATTTTTTGCTAACATTTCTGTTAATGCTCTATGTGTTTTGTCATTTTTAGCAACAATCATCAAACCTGTTGTCATTTTATCAAGACGATGGACAATTCCAGGCCTTAAAACTCCCCCAATAGAAGATAGTTTTTCCAGCTTATATAGTAGACCATTAACTAATGTACCATCAGGATTTCCAGCCGCAGGATGTACAACCAAATTATTTGGTTTGTCAACTACAATTAAATCATCATCCTCATAAACTATTTTGAAATCAATTTTTTGTGGTTTAGCATCTAATTCTGTTGGTGCTTTTAATTCGACATATATCTCATCATTTTCTAGTAGATTATATTTTGGAGTTACTTCATTATCATTAACCTTTATGTAACCTTCATCTATTAGTTTTTGAATATAACTTCGCGAAAAATTATAACTATCTTTAAGTCTATCTGTTAAGAACTTGTCTAATCTACCTTCATTATTTGTTAACACCAATCTTATTGATTTCATTTTAACTCTCCTTGTTCATTTCTTTGCTTCTAATTTTTCAATTTGTTTTTATTACTTTTTTATCTTTTAGATAAGTTTTTCATAAATCATATCTATTTTTTATGGTTTGTTTCTTTATAGAATGAATATAAGATTTTTCTAACTTGTGAAGCTTATCTTTAGTTTCAAGATAAAAATCATATTTTTGTTGATTTTTCTTGTAAAAGATTTCTTTCACTTGTTGAACTGAAAAAATAATTAACGAAAGAATCAACATTCCGATTGAAATATTTACAAATAAATCAGCAAGATTAAATATGTATGTGTCAGATCCTAATAATTGGAAATCTCATTTTAAAAAATCAACTACTCCACCACTAATATCTCTAACGTTTGGAGCTCAAGCCCTACCCAGTAGATTAGCAAAACTTCCAGCTAACATAACATTTATTGATTGTGTCCAAAATTTATTGTTAACAAATACAAAAATACCTATTAATATTATAGTTACTAATGCTGCTAATGCAATCGCTAGGGTTGGATTGTCAGAATTCATTCCCAAAGCTGCTCCCGGGTTAATGATATACTCCATTTTTATAAATCCAGGTATCAATTTACCTTCTTGACCATAACTAAAATTCTTTACTATCAAAGCTTTTGTTATTCAATCAAAAAATATTAGACTTAAAAATAATGGTAGACATCAAAGAAGTTTATATCTAGCGTTATAATCATATGTTTTAAGAATTAATTTTAAGTTTTTCATAAAATACCACCTTAATTAAGTACGTCATAACAGCGTTCACAGATATCTTCTTTAAGATTATCAAATATTGCTCAACAACGTTCACATTTTAATCCTTCTTTTAATTTCACACTAACTTCAGCAACCCTAGAGTTAACATCACTTAAAGATTCTTCAAAGATGATTGAGTTAACAATTAAGATTTGATTTAAATCATCAATTTGTTTTATAAAATCATAATCTTTCTTTAATTTTATAGTCAATTCTGCTTCAAATCCTTTTTTTATTATTTTTTCATTTCTAGCTTTTTCTAATGCTTCATTTACATCGTCACGAAGTTTTAAAACTGTTTTTCATTTTTCAACAAAATCATCTTTCATCATGAAATCTTGTACTCTTAGATCTAATAAATGAACAGATTCCAGCAAAGTGATGTTTTTTATATTTTTATAAACTTCTTCAATAGTATGAGGTAAAACTGGTCTTAAAACATCGATTAAAACTCATAATTGTTCGTACATAACTGTTTGTACTTGTCGTCTTCTTAAAGAGTCTCTTTTTTCGACATAAATAATATCTTTTATAAAGTCTAAGTAAAATGCAGACAAATCATTTGCGACATAATTATTGATTAACTTATATGCATTGTTGAAATTGAATTTTTCAAATGATTCTGAGACCTTTTGTTTGAATACTGCAAGATTGTGTAAAGCAAAATTATCGACCTCTTTTAAGGTTTTTGCTCCATCTGTCATTGGATTGAAATCAACTAGATTAGAAAGTAGGAATCTTAAGGTATTTCTTATTTTTCTGTATGATTCTGAAATTTGTTTTAGAATATCCTTCCCTATTTTTTGATCATCTGTAAAGTCTGTTGAGAACACTCATAATCTTAAAATATCTGCTCCTAAATCATTTGCAATATCAATCGGATTAATAGTATTACCAATTGATTTAGACATTTTTTTACCTTTTTCATCATTTGTCATACCATGAGTTAATAAAGTTTTATATGCTGGTTTTCCATCATAAATAACTGAGTTAATTATTGATGAATTAAATCAACCACGGTATTGGTCATTACCTTCTAAATAAACATCGAATGGTCTTTTTAAACCAAAGTTTTCTTCTAAAGCAATATTTGATGAACCAGAATCGAACCAAACATCTAAAATATCTTTTTCTTTTGTTCACCCTTTGTTACGATACTCTTCAGGCAAAAATTCATCAGCACTTAACTCAAATCAAGAATTAGTTCCTTTTTCTTCAATCACATTAATTGCATATTTAATTATTTCTTTATCTAGTTGAGGTTGTTTTTTTTCATCGTAGAATGCGATAATAGGTACTCCTCATAATCTTTGTCTACTTATTGTCCAATCATTTCTATCTTTAACGATGTTTCTCAATCTTTCCTTAGATCATTCAGGATAAGTAACAACATTATTAACAATAACGTTGTCTATTTCTTTTTTAACTGCATCCAAACCTACAAACCATTGGTTTGTAGCACGATAAATAACTGGTTTTTTTGTTCTTCAGTCATGTGGGTATGAGTGTTTTAAAAATTTTAGTTTTAATAAATAGCCTTTATTTTCTAACTCTAATCCGATAACTTTATTAGCATCTTCGTAAAATAAACCTTCAAGTCTTTCATCATCAACAGTGATGTCAAACTTTCCTTGATCATCTATTGGGGCAAATGCTTTGATATTGTGTTTTGAGACAATTTCAAAGTCGTCTTGTCCAAAACCACCAGCTATATGAACTAGACCAGAACCAGATTCGGCTGTAACGTGATGTCCAATAACAATTTTCCCGGTTTTTTTATCATATCAAGGATGTTTATATTCAAGATCAACTAATTCTGCTCCTTTTAAAGTTTTTAATATGGTTACGTTTTCTCAACCAACTGATTCTGACACCCGAGAAAGTAAGTCTTTTGCTAAAAGATATTTTTTATCTGACGCATCTGACGTAATAACAACATATTCCATATCTTCTCCAACAGCAATTAACTGATTGGCTGGTATTGTTCATGGAGTTGTTGTTCAAATTATTGCATTTACATTATTAAATTCAGGATTATTTATTATAGGAACCCCAACGTAAATTGAAGGTGACCTAACTTCTGCATATTCGATTTCTGCTTCTGCAAGTGCCGATTCACTAGATGGTGACCAATAAATTGGCTTTAAATCTCTATATATTAATCCCTTTTCTATCATTTTTAAGAATAGGTGAAGTTGACTAATTTCATAATCTTGAGTCAAAGTAATATATTTTTTATAATAATCAGTGAATATACCTAATCTTCTGAATTGTTCTGATTGATTTTTCACTTGATCTAGTGCATAACTCTTACATAAATCTCTAAATTCTGTTGGTCTAATTGCTTTTCTATCGACACCTTGTTTAGTGATTGCAGTTTCAATTGGCAAACCATGTGTGTCTCAACCCATTATATATGGTGAATTATATCCACTACTATTTTTTCAACGCACGATGAAATCTTTCAAAATTTTATTTAATGAGTGACCAACGTGAATATCTCCATTAGCATATGGCGGTCCATCATGTAAAACAAACAAAGGTTTATCTTTGTTGCTTGCTATTTTTTTATTGTAAATATTTTCTTCCAACCATTTATTTTCCATTAATGGTTCCTTTTTATTTAAATCTGCTTTCATCTCGAAATCTGTTTGATAGATTAATAATGTGTCTTTATAATTTTTTTGCATAATAAATCCTTTCATATAAAAAAAACGCCCTTATAAAGGAGCGTTTGATCGCGGTACCATCCTTAGTTATGTAAAAAAAATTACATATCTTTTTTTCTATAACGCGAAAACCGAGGAGTTCTACAAAGTTGAAACTTCTTCTTCTCCTAATAACCAAGTGATGAATATATAGTCCATTTATTAGTTCACACCAAACACTAACTCTCTGAATAACTTTTTATATATCCTTGTCTTGTTCTTTAAAAATATTTTTGTACGATTGTACGATTTTTCTTGAGTTAATTATATCATCATTTAATGAAAAAACATTTAACCCTATGATGTTTTTCTTAGATTCATTTGTTAAGTCTCTTTTAAGAGCTTCGAAAGCAGATTTGAAGACATTTTCATTGAAATATCCAAATCCACTAAGTGCACTTGTGATAGAAATGTCAATAGGTAAATCGTTTATGTAATAAAGATTATTTTTAATACTTCAGTTTTCATCTAATAAAGACCTTAGATAAGCGTAGTAGAATTCCATAGTTTGCATTTCAATACTTGCTTCTATAATTGTACCATTGCGTACTTTAACTTTACTTTTATCATTTATTCCGAATTCAACATCTTCGAAATATTCTAACTTATATCTTGACATAACATTAAAAGTAGTTGGTGATATTATATCAATATAACCTTTTAATGACTCAATTAAGTCTATGTATGAAAAACTTCCTGCAACGAACTTATCTTTTCGTAAATGATCAAAGTTTATTGATGCGGATACAAAAAAGTCTTTGTTTTCTAATCAATTTTCAAGTTTTATTTCACGAATTGCTTGTGAGAGTGTCGACTTACTTTCAAAACTCCTCAAAGTTTCACCAACAATTGAAATATCAATTCCGTCCAAATTCATTTCTCTTATCAATTCTTTAAGAGATTTTTTTATATCTTTTTTTTGGTGTCACTTGAATAAAATTTTATCTGCTGAAGCTCCTCCAATAGATAAAATATATTTTTTCTTTTTATTTTTCTTGGTGCTTAAAAAAATGTAGTTATTGTCTTTTTCTCCATTTTCTGTTGATTTATTTCTCAATGTATATTGAAAATCAGTATCGTAATTATTAGAGATAACCTGTTCTTTTTCTTTATCGTAAACACCTGGAACAGAATAAGCCAACTTGATATATTTTACATTTTTATAATTCTCACAATCATCAACAGTTTCTAATAAAGGTGCTTCAACTCATTTATTAGATTCACTATCAGCATCCTTGTTTTCTTTTGTGACTCAATCATATCAATAAAATGATAAATTATTTTCTCTTTTTTCTATTAGCTTATTAGTTTTTTCATCCAAAACCCCCTTGTTGTTTGATTTGAAGAATATTTTTTGTGTTCCAGTAAGTATTCTTGATCTTGCAACCGCCTTAATATTTACTGAGTAGATAGAATTATTCAAAATGTCTACCGTATCAGATTCTTTTTTTATAGAGTTTTTATCAATAGTTATGTTTGAAAATAGTTCCAATTCTTTATCAGAATAATGACCATTTTTTAGATTTTTTCGGACAAAAGTTGTTATTAAGTTTTTTTCGTTAACTTCAATTATTGGTGTATCAGTCAAATTTCCATTAAAATTTAATGATGCAATGTTAGTTGTGGTCTTTTCAAAACAAGAAATTGTTAGTGAACTTGTTGAAACAACTAAACTTATTGTGCTAAAGATATTTAATATTCTTTTCATTTTTTTAACTCCTATTGACCTACTTATGTAACAATTTATATTTTAATGTCTTTTAAGACCATATCTGCGATGTTTTTTATTTCTGCCTTATCTTTAATTATAAAATGTTCGTTTCTTGATAAAAATTCATTAACTTCTTTGTTGAACGAATTTTGATTAGCATTGATTTTATTCAATGTATTTTCAATATCATTTTTAACATCATAAACAAATTCAATAGCTTTTGTAATTATTTTTTCAGCATTATAACGAGCAATATCGTAAACTTGCTTTGTCTTAAGAACTCCGCTATCGATATACTCTTGTTTTTTACGAAAAATCTCTATTTCTTCTTTTAGTTCCTTATTTTCTTTATAAAGTGCCTGAGCGTCCATTATAAATGACCTCCAAAGTTTCAATTTAACGATATTTCATTAGTTTTTTGAAACTTATCACTAAATTCTTTATTCATACCAACGATTATATTAAATAGTAAATCGAAAATAATCATTTCTCCTGGAACTGATGAGATTGATGGATATTTTATTTTATCAATATTCATTGTATGAGTTTCTAATAAATAAATATCATCGCAAGACATGGTACCTATATGGTTTTTAGTGGTTTCAATGTCAGTTGTTAATATCAAAATAGGTATTTCTTTGGTCATTGACCACTTAACAGCCTCAATAATTTCTTTCGTTCAACCTGTTCTCGTTACAAATACACAAAAATCTTCTTTACCAAAAAAAACTGCTCTTTGTGCAAAACTATGTATATTGCTTACTCTGATTGCATCAATATCTATTCTTGCTAAGTTAAGTACAAAAGAGTTGATAGATGTTTGCTCTTGTTCTATACCAAACACAATTACTCTTTTGGAATTATATATTCTAGAAGCTATTTCTTCTATATATTTATGATCGATTGCGTCTAATGTTTCATTTATTGTAAATAAAGCACTACCTCTCACATTATGAATAATTTGTTCAATCGTCTTATTATCTCATAATTTGTAATAATCACTTTGCATTCTTGATTTCTCATAAACAAACATTTGTGCTGCTTTAAAACTTTTGAAACCCAACTTTTGACAAACCCTTGTCATTGTACTCGGACTTACATTACTTGCTTTTGAGACATCTTGTATTGAATGACTACAGAAATAATCAGGGTTTTCGTTAATTTGCTTAACAATCGCTCCTTCTGTACTATTCAATTTACTCTCATCTAATTTAATTATTTTCATAATACCTCCATTACTTTTTCTTTTTGAAAGTTACTTTAGATCAATCCTTAGTATCTGAACGATACCCTATTTCTTCTAAGTGTTTTTTTCTTAGCGTCTTTAATTCTTCAAGACTTGCGCATCTTTTCAAGTCATTGATGTATTTTGTTGATAGTCTAAGGATTAAACTAACCCCAAATTTATCTTTTTTGTGTTTCTCAACCTTTATAATTATAACCATTATTAAAAGAATTGAAAATAGTAAAATGAACCCAAAAGTAGCAAGATAAGGTACTCAGAGGTTTTGTGTTAGTTTTCAATCAACAGCGAATTCACCAGCATTTTTAATGTCTGTAAAGACTAAATTGGTGGCTCCAACTCATCCTGCTTGCATAACATTCATCATATAACGCTGTGGAAATGCATAAAGGAAAGAATTCAACCAATCATACTTAGCTATAATATTGTAAGGATAGGCACAACCAAGCAAATAATAGGCTAAAATATACAAAAGTAAAGCTAAAATTAACGCCATACTTGATCTTTTGAAAAAAGTGTAAATACTATAGCTCATAAGAACCGATAATAATCATAGGAAGAAAGCTCCACTTATGAACATAGGTCAATTTACATGTTTAACTAATTCCATTTGTGTATCAAAGACTATTAATGTTGATGATAATAGTGCTATTGATACAATCACATTAATTGTTAATGAAGATAGAATATATGCAAATGGTTTTATTCACACATTAATTGGTGTGTAATCTATTCTTTTAGTAAATCCTGTTTCTTTATGGCTATTCAAACCACGATAAAAAGTATGTAGACCGTTTCTAATAATTAAACTACCAATTGCAGAAGATAATATAAAAGGGTCATTCTCTCTATAAAGAAGTCATATTCATAAAACAAAAAATATTATAACTATCCCCAATAATATGTTTAATGGTGAAACAAAAAAAGTCTTAAGAGATAATTTATAAAAATCAAAAAATACTTTAAAGTTATTTTTGAATTTGAATGTTTTATTAGATTCCTTCATTATTGTCACCCTTTTTCGAAGCTGAGTTTTTTTTCAACTTTCAATATTTTCTTGCTAGACTTTTTTGCTTATTTAATATGATAGTTTCATTTGATTTATTTATTTCATTACGAACTTTGATAATTTCTTTAAGATCATTTACAGAACTTGCTCTTTTTATCGTGTAAATTATTCCTAAATGTTTGTTTTTATTAATAAATCTTTTGTATTTTCTATTCTCAAACTCAAAAGACTTATTAAAAATGATAGTCACCAATATCAAGGAACCCATTATCAAAATAATCGATACTAAATAAGGGATCCAAGTATGCCCACCATATCCAAATCCTTGATCAAAGTCAGGATAGGACATATTTGATGAATTGATTCAACCAGCATCCATTATATTAAGTGCATATCTTTGTGGGAATATATAACTTATATAAATGATAAACTCGTTTTTTGCTAATAATTTGTATGGGATACCCAAACCAAGTAAAAATATTGCTCCATAATAATAAATATTACCAATAGCTAACGCTCATTCTGTTTTTTTGATTGTGAATGCTACTATAAAAGCAATCATGTTACACATAATTACAAGAAGTAAGTAACCACTTATGAACATTATCCAATTTACATCCTGTATGGACATTCTTTGATCTTTATACAACATTGCTATTGCTACAATTATTAAGGAAACAAGCAGATTTATAACGTGATTAAATATGATCAAACTGAAAAAGACAAAAGTTTTAGATACTCTTGTTGAGAATATTCTGTTAAAAAAGTTTTTAGCTTTGAATTCATTTAGTGTTCTAATGAAGTTGAATAAGCAATTTCTAATACAACTAACCCCTACTGCAGATGCTACTACAAAGGGGTCATATTTTATTGAGTTTGATCCAACCGAAGTGTCTTTAAAGGATAATCAAACTATCAAAGTTATGATTGTTATAATTCACCCTGAAAAAAGGTTGAATATATCTTTTCGATAGTTTTCCATTTGAAGTTTTCATAAGGTTTTAAATACTTCTCAATGCTTATTCATCATTAAACTCCTTTCTAAACACTAGTGTTTTTTTGCTCTAGATTTCGTAGTTGTTTTTTACTTCTTTCTTGTCTTTTTAAAATTTTAGCTTCAAACTTCATGATTTTAATCTCTTCTTGAATATATTTTTTCTTAAGAAGTCTTAGCTGAGTTAGTTCTTTCTTCGATAATTCGGCGGTAATTTCATTTCCATCTACTATAATTTTGTTAGTTTTAAAAACACCGTATAAGTCGTTTGATAAATATTTTGGAAAGAACTCTACTTTTTGTAAATAACGTTTTATTAATCTTCAATAATTATGTGTAGTTCCTACTTTTTTATATTGCTTTTTCAAGTCTTTGAATAATTTTATTAGTTTCTTGATTGCTATTTTAACATCGTCAATAGTAGATTTATTCAAACCCGTTGATGCTAATGTTATTATTTTTTGGTGAAGTTCTTGACTATTGAAATTAATATTTTTTATTTTATTAAAGATTTTATCATTTTGAACAGTTTCAATATTATCAAAACTATTTATGAATACATCATAAATCTCCGTTGCTTTTTCTAATTTTTTTTCATATTTTTTTAATATAGGTTTAAATACTGGGTCCGGTTTTAATTTCACTTCTTTTGATTCGATAGTTTTCATAACCTTTAAAGTATAGTCTTCAAATCTAGTGTTAGAATCTCAGTCATTAACATAATCATCTGACAGTATTAATCCTGATTCCATAACAATTATTCGATTACATAGGTAATCGAAAATTGAATTATCTGGTGAAATGACTACAAATGTGGCCTTGTGGTCCTCTTTATATTTTTTCAAGAAGCTCAAGACTTTTACCTTCATATCCATACCTATTGTATTTGAAACCTCATCAAGTATTACTAGTTCAGGTTTGTGAATGAAGGCAAGGAATAATGAAAATAATTGCAATCACGACTTATTACAAGAGTTTAAGTAATTATCTCATCTATCTTGTATATTAAAAACACTTGAGAGTTCATCCAATCAAGCTTCATCTTCCATATTGTATATAGATTTATATAAATTAACGATTTCTTTAACTTTGAATCCATCTGGTCAAATGGTATCCCTAAACTGAAAACCCACTGAAGATAAAACGTCACCACGATTAAAATTATATTCTAAAATACCACCTGTCTGCCTGATTTGATTAGCTATCAATCTTCCTAAAACAGTCTTTCCAGATTGATTAGGACCAATTATACCAATCCCATCTCCCTTATATATTTTTAGGTTTATTTTTTTAATTGCTCATACTTTTCTATCAAAAATTTTCGAGATGTTTTCCAATTCAACAAGAACTTCTTTTTCCTTTTGCATATATTTAACCTCTTTTTTATACTTTACCTTTAATAAATTCCTTTACTAACGATAAATATTCTTCTGTATTATATATCAATGATCTTATATGAGAACCTTTTTCAAAAATTTTAATTTTATCTTTGGTATCTAAAATCTTTCTTAAATTATATATCTTTTTTGTGTCTTCGCAATTAGTAATTGTATCTTCTTTTGAGTGGATGAACAAAATAGGAAAACTTTTGTCACAATTCACAATCATCTTTGACAAATTATGTTTCATTACATCAACGCCGTAATCTTGTTGATAAACTTGTATCGCTTCATTTACAACATCTTTTAAATAGTTTGATATAAGTGGTGTGATATTTAAGAATAACTTATTAAAAATTTCACGAACACCAAAATATGGTGAGTCAGTGATTCCAAACTTGATTTTATTTTTTTCCAATCAAAGTCTTTTCGTAATGCAAAAGCATTAACTGTAAATGCCCCCATACTAAAACCAACAAGTCCAATTGATTTTGGTTTAAATGTAGCGTTAACATATTTGATAACTTGCATTAAATCTTCAACTTCGTTAGTTCCAAGAGTTACTAAACCTTTTTCAGATTGTCCATGATTACGGAAGTCAAAAGCTAAAATGTTAAACCCCAAGTCATTTAAATATCAAGTTGATAGTGCGCTAGATTCTTTTGATGAAGAATAACCGTGAACTGCTATTATTCATTTTTTAGATTTTTTTGGACTCAGATGATAGATTGCACTTAATGTAACATCTCCTCCAATACTAACTTGTTTTCAACCATTTGTGTCTAGACAAATTATTCTTCTATCTACCTTCTCGGTTATCAGAGACTCGTTATATAAATGTAAAACACTTTTAAAGCCACCTTGGTTGTAAATACTTTCATTAGCTTTTGTGTTATTTAGATACTTTATTAATTTCTTTGCCAGTAATTTGTTGGTCATCTTGTACTCCTTTATATAAATATATTACAAAAAAAATCTACAATTAAGTAGATTTTTTAAACTAACAACTAGTTTGTGTTTTTCAATGAGGACCAGTTCTACATTTTGTTCAATCTTTGTCAATGATTGCTAATTTTTCAGAATACTCCTCTATAATTTTTGTAGATTGTTCTCTTGTTAATAACTTTTTATTCAATTTTGCACCATAGTGCTTGAACTGACTTGTTCCAAATGCTTCATAAGATCTAGAGTAAGGTTCAGTATAGTCCACCACATATGTCTTTGGCATTGCTCTTGTATAAAGTGGAAGAACATTGAAGTTTTCATATAACATACTATACTCTTCATTTGCAAACTCTTTATATCTTTTTGTTATATCAGTTTGTTCAAGATCAGTCTTTTCATAATCAGTTGAATATTTATATCAGCTATTAAATAAATCTTTTGTTTCACTTGTAATTAACTTTTTATCTACGTAATATTTTCCCTCAAACACTTCATCATCTGTTGCTGATGCTTTTGATTTGAATAATCTTTTATTTCCATTATAAGCGGTATATGAACCACCAAGTGTTAATGTTTCTAAAAATGTTGATGGGTCTTTAAAATCAGGAGATCAACCAGAAACAAACATATCAAAGTTACCCTTTGATGCTTCTGTTCGATATTCATCTGTTGAAGTAGGAACAAAAGTTTCAATTTTTATTGGGTTATTTGGAATTGCATTAAATGTTTTAACCATAAAGTTAACATATGGATTTAATGATGTACTTGTTGAAGGATTTAAAATAAATCTTAAAACGACTTTACCATTTTTTCTTTCAAGTTTTTCTTTATCAATAAATTCATTAATACTTTCAATTAATTGAGACTGACTTTTACCCACTAAAGCTTCTGATTTGTTTAAATATGCATCATTACCATCTTTCAAAGTTCAGCTTTTTGAAGCTAAGTTGTTTTGTATAGTTGATTTTTGGTCGTATATATCTGAAATATATTCTGTGTAATCTTTATTAGACTCACTTGGGTTTTTCGCAACATCAAATCCTGTATATGTATTTCTAAGCATTTTAGAAATCTGAGAATCATCAATTGTTTTTGAAAATGCTCTTACAAATTTACTTCTTTCAATTGATGTAGATAAGAATGCTCTAACATCTTTTGACTGTAATAATTTTGATGCAGAAAGTGCTTGTGAGTTTCCTTTATTTAAAGCAGAGTTAAAGAAATTATAGAATAGTAGAAATGTTCCTGGACTATCTGCTGATTTTGTATAATAAGCTCCATCAAATTTAGGGTTATCATAATCCTTACCGATGTAATCATTTCATCCTTTTAAATCATCTGCAGACAAATTAAATCCAGTAATTGAACCAGACTCAAATAATGTTCTAGTTCTAGATGAAGAACCAGCTTCTAAATAGCTATACTCAAGTCTTTTTATGTTTAGATTTTCTTTAAGGTGATAATTTGGGTTAGCTACTAAAACAATCTTTCCATTTGGGTTCACTACTTCAGGGATATAAGCACCATTAAAATATGCTTCCTTATAATCTGTAATCATACCTTTATATGGATCATAAATTGGTGAGAATACTGAGTAGTTCAATAAACTTTCGAAATAAGGAGATGGTTTAGTAAGTATAAAAGTTAGTAAACCTTTTTCGTCGTTGGCCTGTATTCCGAAATCATCTTTATGATTTTCAAAAACTTTATCTATCAACTGACTTGACGAACCACTTGATTGTTGCTTGTCTAGATTTTTGATCTCATCGTAAATTGTATCAGCGCCTTTGATGAATGATAATCAAAGTGTAGAAACATCAGAACCATTATTTTCGACTAAAGCATATTTAGCTGCTTTTATAACATCAGAAGGTTTAACTTTATCTACCTTCTCACCTTTGCTATTTGTTCAAAAAATATTATCTCTAAACTTATATGTTCATTTCTTAGAATTATCATCTGAGATACCTACTGTACCTGTTGAACCATTATTTTCACCATACTCACTTTCAACTAATGCACCATACATTCTTCCGTAAGGATCTGATGAAATTAGTGTATCATTTGTATCTGATAAAAATCGTCCGTCTTCCGCTTGCATAGTATGAGCTGTGTTTCAACTTGTAACGTTGAATTGATAAATTCCTTTATAAGTTTCATTGTCTATTTCTCTATTCATTAGTGATGATAGAGATAATCCACATGAGACAACTGAAGAGGTAATTAATGACCCACCCATTGCCACACTAGATAAACTTAGGAATTTTTTAAATAGTTTATTCATTTTTAGCTCCTTTCTCGATTTTTAAGATTGCTTTTTATTTTTCTAATTTCTCTTGAATTTGCTCAGACAAAGTGCCCTGGTAAAATTTCTTTAAAATATGGTAGCTCAAATATGTAATCGAAGTGTTCTTTTTCTGGTTCATATAATTGAAGTTTTGTTTCTTTTGCTAATTCTGGTTCAGGAATTGGAATTGCAGATAACAAAGCTTTTGTATAAGGATGTAAAGGATTACTAAACAACTCTTCTGCAGGTGCAAGTTCAACAATTTGACCATGATAAATAACAGCAATTCTATCTGCAATATACCTTACAACTGATAAATCGTGAGCAACAAATATAAATGTCAAATCTAATAGTTCTTGGAATTTTTTAAATAAGTTTAATACCTGTGCTCTAATTGAAACGTCTAAAGCTGATATTGGTTCATCTGCAACTATCAATTGAGGTCTCATAGCTAAACTTCTTGCAATACCAACACGTTGTCTTTGACCACCAGAGAATTCATGAGGATATCTTGATAAATGTTCTGGTAGTAAACCAACAGATTTAACAAGATTTAGTATGATATGTTTTTTAACCATTGAGTGAGTTACTTGTTCCATTGTTAATTGATCATGAGGATTTTGTTCGTTATGCTCTTTCAAAAATCTTTCTCTAGCTTCGTCACCTTTGTAAAGTTCTGGGAAGTTTTCCATTCCTTCTGCAATAATTTCTTCAATTGCCATTCTATCATTTAATGATGAACCAGGATCTTGGAAAATCATTTGTATATTTCTTCTATTTTTTCTTTTTTCTTTTCTTGTTTGACCAGCAAACAAGAAAGAGTTTTTAACAAATTCATCAATAGAAGGTAATTCTAAGAACTCAGTTAACTCTATAAATGAATCAACTTCTTCTTCAGAGTATGGATTTTGAATGTCTTTCCATTTGTAGAAATTCTCTATCAACTCTTTGTCTTTAACAATATTTTTTTGAATTATTTTTTTTATTTGTTCAAGTTCTTTAGATAAATCCTTAAGTTCTTTTTTTGATAATGTTGCATTGTTGTCAATTAGGTTTTTTAGATTTCTTTCAAAGTCTGTATTCTTTAATTTATTACCTAGTGAGACTATACGCTCATCAATTGGGTGACCTTCACTCAATAAACTTAAAATTTTCTTAGAAGCATTGGTATTGAAATTTTTGTTTGACCAAAAATCTTGAATGTAGTAAGACAATTTTTTAAAGTTTTCATCCGATTCATCAATACCTTGGTTTTTTAAAATATTTAATTGATTTACACATTCTTTTCAGAATTCGTCTCTTTTTATATAAATAAGTTTATTGTAGTAGTTGATGAAAGATTCTCTCTTACTTTTTGGTGCTGATAATGCGTATGATTGATATTGCATATCAGAGACTCACTTAATTTTTTTCAAGTAGTCTTTGTGATTTTCAACAAGTGTGTTTCATTGTTTAAATATTGCTGTGAAAAACACTTCAATATCTTTATTTTTGTTGGCAATGAACTTACCTCTTAAATTTAAAATCTCTTCAATGCAGTTATATACATTAGTTGCAAATTCCTTTAAGTCCAAAACTGCTTCTTTAGTTTCTATGATTTTAGATAATACAGATTTCTCAAGTTTTTTTGAGATTTCAGGTATGTATGCGTTCAAGTTTGTAGTGAACTTAATCATTCTGTCTTGGTTTTTAATTATTCTATTGATGTCTTTTAAGTTATTTAATGAAATATCTTTAACATATTTTATCTTGCTATCTTTAAGCTTACTTTTTAGCTCTTTAATATCTAATAATTTATTTTGGTCTTTGTAAAAATAATAAATATCTTTTAATGCTTCCAATGTTCTATCAAGTTCTTTTGAAGTCATATCAGCCTTAATTAACATACTATTAATTTTTTTTGCAATATCTTTGTTTAAAGTGTATAAACTTGTTGGTTTACCCCCTACAATGGTGTCATTCATATAAATTGCACCATCTTTAATTGGTTGAACACCAACTATAGCTCTACCAATTGTTGTTTTTCCAGAGCCAGACTCACCAACTATACCAAATATTTCTCCTTTATGAATATCAAAACTTGCTTCCTTTACGGCTTTGAATTTCTTTCCTTTAGTGCGAAACTCAATTACAAGGTCTCTAATACTTAAAAGTATGTTTTCTGTATTTGTTGACATAATGTTAACCTACCTTTTCGGCCTCTCTAATTGTTTCTTTCAAGTTATTAAGAATAGCTGGTTTTTCAACTTTTGGTGACCTTGGATCTAATAATCAAGTCTTAGCAAAATGAGTTTCGCTAATTTTGAACATTGGAGGTTCCTTGATATAGTCAAGTTCTAATGCAAATTTATTTCTTGGTGCGAAAGCATCTCCTTTAATTTCATTAAATAATGATGGAGGTGTACCTTCAATTGAATAAAGTTCATCACCTTTTTTACCTAATTGTGGTAATGAAGATAAAAGAGCTCAAGTATATGGGTGTTTTGCATTTTCAAAGATATCATTCACTGTTCCAATTTCAATAATTTGACCTGCATACATAACCGCAATTCTATCCGCGATTTTAGCAACAACACCTAAGTCATGAGTAATAAATATTACAGTAAACTTATATTCATCTTGTAGACTTTTAATCAAGTCTAGAATTTGTGCTTGTATGGTTACGTCAAGCGCTGTTGTTGGTTCATCACAAATCAAAACTCTTGGTCTTGAAGCTAAGGCGATGGCAATAACAACTCTTTGTCTCATACCACCTGAATATCTTCCAGGAATATCTTTAAAACGTTTTTCAGGATCAGTTATACCAACTTTTCTTAATAATTCTATAGCTTCTACTTTAGCTTCTTTTCTACCCATACCTAATTGTTTTCTTAATACTTCGGTAATTTGGAAACCAACAGGTAAAAGTGGGTTTAATGAAGTCATAGGATCTTGGAAAACAGTAGAAATTGTTTTACCTCTAAGTTGTCTAACTTCTTTTGAAGCTTTTATTTTATTTACTAAGTCCGAGTTTTTAACTCGTTTTCAATCGACTAAGATATTGTAAAAATGATCTGTATCCAATACCTTGTTATTAATGATAGAATGACACAATGTTTCTAACTCAACTTCAAAACGCTTTAAATGTTTTTTAAGTGAGAAATATTTTATAACAAAACTTTTTTCTTCCTCAGTTCATTCGTTATTTGTGTCAATAAATCTTTCAATCAATAAAATGATTTTAGATATTTTATTTTTACATAACATATCTATTGGTTTGATTTTATTGATATCGATTTCATAGCGAATAATATCATCGAAGTAACTATTTACAATAGAATCACGAACTTCGTCGTTTTCTATTATTTCTAATTTTTCTGATATTAATTTAATTTTTGCTTCAACATTATTTATTTTTTTGTTTCGTAAATTAGATTTATTAAAATCGACATCTTTTGATAATTCGTGTAAATAATCTTGCTTGTTTTTTAATAACTCATTGTATTTTGTTTTATTATTATTTTTGATTTCAATAATTTTGTTTATTTCTTCTTCGTTATTAAATAAGCCTGCCTTCAAACTTGCAATTTTTTCTTCATAAATTTTTTGCAAAGTTTCATTAGTTTCATTTGATAACTTTTTTTCTAATCTATAAACTTCTAAAAAATCTTTTTCTGCTTTTTTAGAAAAAAACAATGGATTAAGCTTATAAATACTTCTAATTTTTTTTAATATTTTTTTAATATTTTGTTTATTAGTTTTAACCACAACTTTAATCAAGTCTTTAGAAATTAATGGACTTTGTAAGTTAACTAAGTCTAATGGTTCTTTAAAATAAACTTTTGTATCATCGACTGACTCTTTATTTGGCCTATAAACTATAGAACCATTACTAATTCACCCGTTAGATTCAAGCATTCCAGTAAAAGTTTTCGTGATGACAGATTTTCCAGAACCAGACTCCCCAACTATCGCTAGGATTTCTTTATCAAAAATATCTAAATTTACATTTCTTATTGCTGTTAAAAATCTTCCTCTAACTTGGAATTTTACTTCCATATTTCTAACAGACAATATTCTTTTTTCTTTATTCATGATTTGGTTTCCTATCTATGTGTTTTTGGATCCAATGAATCTGCAAATACTTTTCCTACTAAAAAGAACAACAATGAAATTCCCCCAACAAAAAATACTGGTATTAATAGTAAGTGTGGGTATATTTCTCAATCAGAACCAAGAAGTAGTTCATTCAAAATAGAACCTAAAGATGCAGAGTCTAATGTATTTGTTACAAATCCAAAGTTGTAGTAAGCAAGTAATGAATCAATTGCTATAGCAGTTGGTATAGCAAATGATGCTGTTTGAATAACGATTGGTAATATTTTTGGCATAATATTTTTTCTAATTATTTTTGAACTTGGAGTTCCTAAAACTTTTGAAGCAATATTATATTCTGTATTTTTAACCAACATAATTTGTACTCTAATAATACTTGAAAGGGCAATTCAACTTGTTAGAGAGATAGCGAATATCAGTATCGGTAATGTTGTGACACCACCAAATAGGAAAATTACTATCAATCACATTATCAATGAAGGAATTAAGCTCAAAAATCTAGTAATCTCGATAAACAATATGTCTAATCTTGTATAGAAACCTCAGATTGCACCAATCAGTATTCCTAAAAATATTTGAATAGATGCAACAATTAAAGTAAAGATTAAGGTTGTTCTTGTTCCTATTCACATTTTAGTTCATAAATCTTCACCAAATTTACCCAAACCAAATGGGTGATCTCATGATGGATTTTCGATATCGATACCTGGAGTTACTACTGGAACAGGGTCAGAACCAATACCAATAGTTGAAGCAAGTAAAATTATTGTAATTAATAATAATGTTGATATGATAAATGTTTTTGATTTAGCTATTCTTGTAAAAACTGACTTTCAATAGCTATATGGTTTATTAGTAATTCTTTCAGCTTCTTCGACCCTACTACCAACAACTCTAAAAAGAGAGTTATCAATAGAAGACATTTCTTCAGCTGTATATTGTTTTTGATTCATAAAATGACTCTCCTTTATTTTGTAAGTTTTATTCTTGGGTCTAATACCGCTAATAATAAGTCTCCTACTAAGCTTGAAAATACACCAGCAGCTGCAGAAACATATATATAACCTAGCACTACAAATGTATCTTTGTTAGAGACACCGTTAAGAATGAATTTACTCATTCCATCAATTGACCAAGTTCTTTCAACAAGTATACTTGATCCAAACAGGGTGATAACAAATACCTCTGGCATTGTTTTAATAAGTCTTATCCCCGCATTTCTAAAAATGTGAACATAAAACACATACTTTTCACTCAGACCTTTTGATAATGCAAATTTTGCATAATCAGTTGTCATCTCATCTATAACAAATCTTCTTGTTTGAACAGCTATCATTGGCATAATTAATAACATTACCCCAATTACTGGTCAAATTTTTGTGAAAGTGGATGATCCATCATAAGTACCATTAGCACCAAACAGATATATAGACATTTTATATAGTAGTGAAATAACTACCAAAGCAGGTATTGCACTTATAACTAAACTCGTACCATTTATAGCACTATCAGCAGGCTTGTCTTTATTCTTTGCAGCTATAATTCCTAACGGAACACCTAATAAATAAGATAGTAAGACAGCAGTTCCTCCGACAGTAAATGAAACTGGAATAGATTTTGCAAAAGCACTTTGAACCAATGAAAGAACTTGTCCTCCACTAGCTTTGTTCATAAATACTCCTAAATAAAATCACATTCTTGTTAGTTCACCACCAACTTCACCTGTAACTCCATCAACAACCGGATTTAGAATTATGTCTTTTGGAATAAAAGGGGTAATGTTTCTTAAATAAATAAACATTTGCTCTAACATTGGTCCCGCAACACCAAAGGCCTTCATCCTATTATTCAATAATGTATTATATCTTTCATCACCGTATTGAATTCCTAGCTTTTCTAAATTTACATCTGATAAATAAGCTGCATCTGTAGTTACAATTCTTAGCATTATAAATACAAATGCAATTGCTAAATAAAGTGTAAAAAATGCGTAAATAATTCTTTTCAGTGAGTAACCAAGAAGTGGCGCTTTTTGAATGAACTCTTCTATTGAGCCAGTTGATTTATTGAAAATATATTTTATTTTTCCAAAATAACTTCTTTTTGAAGAACTAATCTCATTCTTCAAAGAAGTAACTTCAACTAATTGCTCAAGTGTGAGGTCACCAACATCAGGGTTTTTGTTTTCTCTTTTCATGATAATTAATTTATCCTTTCTATTTTATTTTTATTTCTAATATTAGCCATTTGTTTATGTTAATTATGAGAGATAAAAATAAAATCTTTTTTGAGTTTTTTTGATGAGAAGTAAATCTCATAATTTGAGTAAGCAAGTAAAATATTTAGTTTTAGCTCATTAATTAATGTGTCTTATAAAAAAACTTTAGTTTTAGTTTCTAACTTACTTAGATAAATAGTTTGATAAATAGTTTTTTTAATAAATATCATCAATTAAATTTTAAACTAATGTTTAAGGATAATTTATAAAAATACAAAAGTATTACTTAGTTAATTTATCTCTTAAATAAAAACTTTTAAATTTACTATTATGCTAGTTTGATAGATTACTGATATTAAGTATTATTCATAAAAAAAGAGTGTTTCCTTTTATAAAATATTTTGACAAACTGCCAAATCAACATTTATAAAATAAAACACTTTTTCTCATTTATTAAAAAATTAAAATACTTATCAGTATGGTAATTTAAAATAGTTTTCCAAATTTTATAAATATCCGATTCGGTTAGTCAAATTCTTTTCGTTTCAAATGTACGCACCATTTTTAACGTAAGAATTGCATTTAAAAAACATATTTTTAAATGACAATGTAGGAATAGCAAAAAAGGCAATCATTTTATTAACTTTGCGGGTATTTAATAAACATGACATTTTTTTGTCCTCCATCGCCTAATAAAATACTAGCAAAAGAAAATGCAAAAAGCAAGCATCTTAAAAGCCCATTAATAGGGGGTTTATGTTATCTAATTATTAAGAAACACCTAATTACCCCCTTTTTATCGTAACTAAATAGTATACATAAAATCTCTTAAAAAAATAAAAAACAACCAAATAACTATATGGTTATCAGAATGTTCTGTATAACTATTAGTATTTATGGTTGTATAGTTGTTAAATTATCATTCTTTTTTCAAGAAAGTTGGATATTCGCCATCTTCATCATCAGAAGTATCTTCAATTTTCTGAGCAACTGGTTGAACTTGAGGTTGAACATGAGCTTCTTTTCAATTTTCAACTCTTCCAGCAATGTTATTTGAATCATCTTGTTGGAAATAAGACGGTCTTTTATCAGCGTTACTAATAAAAGACGTTCTTTGTTCGTAAGCTGTTTCTAAACGAGGTTCTTCAATCACTTTTTCAGAAGCCTTTGTTGGCTCAACTTTTTGATTATAAGTATTATCAACTTTTATATTTGGTTGAACATAGTCTTCATCAAAACCAGTGGCAATGATAGTAACAATCAATTCATCTCCAAGATGCTCATTAATTGCCAAACCAAAAATGAAGTTAACGTCCTCACCGCTTGCTTGTTGAACAATATCAACTGCATCATAAGCATCGTTTAAAGTAACTTCTGTTCCACCAGTTACGTTAATTATGGCATCTTTAGCTCCACGTATTGAAGTTTCAAGGAGAGATGAAGTTATTGCTTTGTTAGCCGCTTCGATAGCTTTGTCTGGCCCAGAACCAATACCTATACCAAATAAAGCATTACCTTTACCGCGCATAACTGTTCTTACGTCAGCAAAATCGAGGTTAATAACAGCAGGAACCGCAATTAGATCTGTAATAGTTTGTACTCCTTGTTTTAAAATGTTGTCAGCTTCTCTGAATGAGTCTTTTACTGGAATTCCACCAATAATTTCAAGTAAGCGATCATTTGAGATAATAATTATTGAGTCCACATATTTTCTAAGTTCACTTACACCTTGTACAGCATATGAATTTCTCATTCTTCCTTCAAAACGGAAAGGCTTTGTAACTATTGCGATAACCAAAGCTCCAGTTTCCATAGCTATTCTAGCAATCTCAGGAGCAGCACCAGTTCCAGTACCTCCACCCATTCCAGCGGCAATAAAAATTAAATCTGCACCCGACAAAACTTCTTTTATTTCAGTTTCTGATTCAATAGCTGCTTGTTTTCCAGTTTCTGGATTAGCACCTGCTCCAAGCCCTTTTGATGTTTGTTTACCAAGTATTAACTTAGTTGGTGCTGAACTTGCTGCTAACACTTGTGAGTCTGTATTTGCAACGATAAACTCAACACCTTGAAGATTTTCTTCAACCATGCGGTTTACGGCATTACAACCTCCTCCACCAACACCAATAACTTTAATTTTGGCAACTTGATTAAAATCTAAATTTACAGACATATTATTCTCTCCTATTTTATCTATCTCTTTGCGTATTTATAATACCATTTTGAGGTCCGATATTACTATCGTTTCTTAAACTTTGGGGATTGTTATTTTGATTATTATACACCTGATTAGGTATTTGATTTGGATAATAAATTTGACTATTTCAATTATTTATTCCATGCGGAAATTGTTGATATTCAAAACCTTCGTTCGGTGGAATGTTGACTTGTGGTCCAATTATGTGTTGATTAAATCCAAATGGTGGTTGACCCATTGGATAATTGATTGGTCTCTCAATTGTGTTTGTGCTTGTCTTAAATACAGTTTTGTGCTTATTTTTAATATGATTGTACAAAATGGCTCCACATAAAGCAGTTGCTCATATTTCGCTAGCACCCGTTACAACAGAGAAGTAAATTAAAGACTTTGTTTTATATTTACTTTCCAATAAAATCTTTTCAAAACCAGAGACTTCGGTTATTTTACCTGTATGATAAATTTTAAAGTTTGGTGGTATGTTTTCAAATTCTTTTTCAATTTGTTTATCGATTATTTTTATAATTCCTTTGAAATCATACATTAACATATCCTTAATTTCTGAAGATGTTAGTTCATGAGTAATTTTTTTATCATTTAAATATTTTCTATATATAGGAACACTTTTTTGATTTTGTGTTGCAAAATCCGTAAGTTTAAAAAGGTATTTCTCAGCAACATCATACTTAGAATACATCTTATTAGCTAATGATTCTACAATTGAATTAACCCCCGAATTAATAGTAATTACTTTTACAAGTGTTTCCTTACCAAAAAAACCAAGATCAATTTGATTAATATCCCAGTTAACTAAAACAAAGTTTTCTCTAAAATTCTCGTTCTGGGCACATTGTAATGCCAATGCGTAAAGACGATTGTTTTTGTTCAAGATAGTTTTGTTACATTTCTCAATAATCTTATTATGACTCTCATAAACCTCTTTGGCAATTGTGTAAACTTTTGCTTTCATTGTAACAGAATTAGCCATTACACCAATCGGTGGTTCGCTCTTTGAAATGGTATTATTGATTGTAAAAGAATATGGCCTAATATTAAATACTATGTTTTTTTCATCGAAGTTAACTTTTTTGGCAAGTGAATGAAGTTCTTCGATTTCTTTCTCACCAAATATTTTAGGATGTTTTTCAAGAAAAACAACTGGAGAAGCTTGTTTGATATTTAATGTTTTTGTCGGATAGACCACCGCTATACTCTCGAGTTTTTCTTTAAAAGTTATTTCATATCTATTTATTGCTCTATTAACACGATGATATACTGCATTAATATCAACAACTTCATCTCGGTCATTTAATCAATTACCTTTAACTTTATCTTTAAAAATCACTTTAAGTTCTCTGTTATCACGGTATTTACCAACAATAAAACGGATTTCTTTTTTAGTAATTTCTAAAGCTGCATAAACTTCTTCAAACATAATTAACTCACTTTCTTTATAGACCACAACTTAGCACTTCGCGACCTTCTATTATTTTCTAATTCCACATCACTTGGAACAATTGGTTTTTTAATAACTAACTCAAAATCTTTATTCTTCAGATCAACTTGTATTGGTAATTTAGCAATAAACTTATCACTTGAATGCACGGTATTTGCTTTAAAAATATCTTTAATAATTTTTTCCTCTAAAGAATGAAAGGTAATAACTACCAATCTTCCATTTTTATTTAGTAATTCTAGTGAGTGGCTTAAAGATTTTTTTAAAACTTCAAGTTCATTGTTAACAAATATTCTTAATGCTTGAAAAACCTTCTTTGCTGGATGTTTTTTCTTTTTCAAGATTTTTTGAGGTAAAGATTTTTTAATGACATCAACAAGTTCGAATGTTGTCTCTAGTGATTTTTTCTCACGGTATTTAATTATGTTTCTTGCTATTTGAAATGAAAAACTTTCTTCACCGTATTTAAAAAAAACATCTGCAAGTTCTCTTTCAGAATAATTATTTATGACAAATTTAGCAGTAAGTTGATTATTTATTTTATCCATTCTCATATCTAATTCAGCATCAAATCGATAACTAAATCCTCTATCACCAACATCAAACTGTGGTGATGAGACACCTAAATCAAATAAAATACCGTCAACTTTTTCAACACCTTCTAATGCAAGTAAAACTTTTATATTTTCAAAATTTCCTTGCATAATGGTGAAATTATTTGCAATTTCTTTTAGTACACTTTCACTTTCCTTGATAGCTTCAATATCTTGATCAATCGCAAATAAATGACCTTTTTTTATTTTTTTTAATATTTCAGCACTATGTCCTGCACGCCCTAATGTGCAATCGACATAAATACCATCTTCTTTGATATTTAATAATTCTAATGATTCTTTTAATAATACAGATGTATGTTTTTGCATCTTTATTTTGCTCCGCCCAATTGTTCTGCTGCTTCATATATCTCTAGTTCATCAGTTTCCTCAATCATTTTTTCATATACAAACTTATCTCAAATTTCAACTCTATCTCCTAGCCCTAAGATATAAACTTGTTTTGAGATATTAACTTTATCCAATAAATTTGTTGGGATTTTTATTCTTCCTGCATTGTCGATGCTAATTTCATCTGAATTAGATAAAATTAAACGTTCTATTTTACGAGTTGAAGAATTAAAACTACTTTTTTGCCCTAAATCAGAAAGTAGCTTTTTAAAATTCTCTGGGGTTCTCACTTCTAGACAATTCTCTATGCCTTTTGACACAAATATTAAGTCACCTAACTTATTTCTAAGTTTTGATGGTATTGTTAACCTCAACTTATCGTCAAGATTATGCTCAAAAGTACCTAGAAGCATACATTTTCCCCCACTTTCTCCCACACACTAATTATTATATACCACTTCTTTACATAATCAAGTTTTTTTTCTTTTAGTTTTAAAAATAACTCACTTTTAAGGTGAGTTATTTATTTATGAAATAGTCATTATTTCTTGGTTGTAGTTGAATAGAGAAGGTTCTCTAAATGTAGAAATATAATTCTCTACTTCTAGTTTATATTTCTCTTTTGCATTTTGAATTACTGTTTTGAGTTTTTCTGCTTTGGTTTTTTTGATATTTTGATTCAAAACATTAGTAAGAGATCTTAGTTTTGCTTGTTGTTCAGTTACAAGTTTTTGCATCCCTTTTTTTTGTTGCATTTTATAGTTTTTTATATCAGTATTGTTTGCTTTTAAAGCTAATTTTTCGCTAATCATATGTTTTTTATAAATGTTTTTTTCTTTATTTTTAAATGCTTTATGTTTATGTAGAAGTTCTTTAAAATGAATATTTATTTTCTCTAATATGTAATTATATTTTTCATTTTTTGCAAGATAAGCAATTTTCTTATTTTTTTTAAGTTTTGATATACTACTTTTTTCTTTTTTTATATCCATAATTTTGCTTTTAAACAAGTTTTTCTCATTTATAAAGTCCTTATTCATTTTCTCCATTAGTTCTATATGTGCTTTTTTAACAGAACCTATTTGCCCTTTATCGGTTTGGATTTCTACTAAAAATCTGAACATAAATACGTGCATGGTTGTAGCGATAACAATCGCTAATAAATACCATAATACACCTATGTAGCTCATCTCCCACGTAGTGACACCACCAAATAAAGCAATAATAGGACCACCTCATGCACCGACTCAACCAGATACATGGAACATTCCAGCTAGCATACCAGCCACCCCAGAACAAATAATGTTTGGTAAGAAGGCAGCTCAAGTATATTTAGCAGCAAAAGGAATGGCACCTTCAGAAATACCCATAAACCCAAGTATTGTTGCATTTACACCTAATGGTTGGTCTTGTTTGAATTTTTTTCTAAATATTTGTGAACATATTCCTGCACCAAGTGGAGCAATTGCGAAGGCAGCTGCAGCACAACCCATTGCCTTACCACCATCTGTTGGAATCAATGCGGTTGCACCAAATGAAGCAATTTTATTGATTGGTCCACCCATATCAATACCGGCAATCAATCCTAAAAGAAGTCCAAGCGCAGCCATACCCATTTTAGAGTTTTCCATTTTTTGTAAACCGTAATTGAAATATCCCATTAATAACCCGAATATATTACCAAATAAGAATAAAGTAAATATTCCGTAAATTAAGGTTACGAATACTGGAATTATGATGATTGGCATAATTGGTTTTAAATAGTTACTTACCTTTCATTTAGTGTTGATTCACTTAACAGTGTGACCAACTAAAAAACCAAATAAAAGAGCAGCGAATATACCACCACCATTACTTGGGAACAAAGTGTCCATAGAAACTTCGTCTCCTGTCATTGGTGAAGTTATATTACTGTGGAAAATACCTCAATGTCATCACATCGAAGGGTTGGTTCCTGCACTAGTCAAAATGAAGGCCGGAGTAATAGCACTTCTTCCCCCAATTGAGTTAGCAATATAAGCCCCCATCACCGGAATCATCACACCAAAACCTATGTTAGCGAATTGATTTAAGTAATAAAGTATTGATATAAAAGCACTATTTATCGTGATAGTCGCAGTATAACTACCATCATCACCTCTAATTGCTTCTCAGGCTGCTCCCCCTTTTACATCTAGGTTATGTAGTGAGACACCGCTTTGGACATAAGTATTTGAATTTCCATTAAGTTTTCCACTATAGTCTAGTCAGGTTCCGTAAGTTAGTTTACCGATTCCTGTTACTATAGCAAAAACAATCCCAGCAAAAACAATAAAGGGTATCATAAATGATATACCACTCATTATATGTCTTATTCAAGCTTTACCGTCTTTAATATCAAAACCTGTTCCTTCATTATAACTATCAGCCTTCATTTCTTTGCTTTTTATCAGAGATTGTCGCAAATGAAAAACAGGATCCTCTATTAAGGGTTTTGTACCAACTTTATATATTTTTTTACCAACAAATCTGTCAGTATCGATTGCTATATCATTTGCCAAAATTACTACATCGGCCTTTTTGATAGACTCTGACGATAATATAAATTCTGGACCTTTTTGTCCTTGAGTTTCCACTTCAGCAAATCAATCCATTTTGGCTGAAGCATCTAATATTGCTTCTCTAGCCATATAAGTGTGAACCACACCCGTAGCACATGCTGTTACACCCACTACTCTGATAGATTTCTCATTTAGAGTTTCTTTTGTCGGACTTTTAGTTTCTTCACTAATAAGAAACGATGTTATTTCTGTTTTATTTTGACACTTTTTCAAAAAATCTTTATTTTTCTCGCTCATTAGTTTTGTTGCTATACCACTTAATATATCTAAGTAAGTACCGCTGCCTTCTGGCACCAACAAAACTATTGCAACTTCAACTTCGTTTTCGTCATCTCAAACAATAGGGTTGGTAAACCTATATACGAACACAGCAGGTTTAGCAATTTTGGGGTTTCTCGCGTGTGGTATAGCAAAGCCACCGCCAAGTGCTGTTGATGATAAAGTCTCTCGTTCTTTAAAACTTTCTATCAATTCTGGTATACTTTTCACGATTTCTCATTTATAAGCATTATTAGCTATGTGTGAAAATAGTTCTTCCTTACTTTTGATATCGATATTTAAAAAAATGTACTCCGTATTGATGATTTTTTTATTCATAAAGTAACTCCTTTCATGGGTTCCACCACATTTAAGATTATATTACTTTACAAGAATAAATTCTAAATAAGTCTAATTTAATGGAATATTTTTTAATGTTTTATTGTACTTTCAATAATCTTGACTGTCTTATGATATGCTTTTCGTTCTGTTTCTTTAAGTTCTTGATAAGACTCATGGCTAACCAATCCAGAAACTTCATTCATGAAGTTTGAATAATGATAATATATGGAATTTGTTAGATCTAAAGCTTTAATTGGATTAACAGATTTAATCAAGTCACTTAAAGTTTTATCTTCGTAATCTAGAAATTCGCTGACTAAGTCATTTTCTGCAATTGCAATACATATGGAAATATTCATCAATTCAGCTGATATTTCTTTGAATAAATTCGTCATTTTTTTTGTCTCCTTTCATTATAACTATCGACGATTTTTTGGAGTATTTTATGTATTTTCGTATGTAATTGATAACTTCTAATTTAAATGAGGCCTTAATTCTTGAGATAAAAAAAACACTAGTTAAGCTAGTGTTCATAAATTAAAGTTAAAAACGTTTCAGTTTTTATGTTTAATTTTCTCATTTTAATCTTAAAGATGTGATTGTTGCATAGCCTACAGCTAGAACTATTGAGATTCCTAAAAATATACAAAACTTAGTGTCTAAATCAAATGTACCATTTCAAGCTGCATTAAAAGGATCGATACAATATTTGAATACATTTAGATAAGTTGCATATTTAAGAATATCGCTATTCATTATCAAATCAATTGGCATTATTGAACCAGATAAAAAGGCGATTGGCACATAAATCACATTCGAGATTGCAATATAAGTAGTTGTTGAGTTAAATACACTTGAAAGCATAGTTCCTAATGTTACGGATGAAACCAAGATAATTACAAAAAATGGTATCATTTCTAAAAATTGTTTTGGCATGGCAACCAATTCTCAAGTATAAGTTGACCCAAAAAATATTCCAGCCCACAATTGTGTTCAAAGAAAACCTATTATCATAAATATAAATCCCATTATAACAACAGATAAAACAAATGATACGGGTTTAATGGTAGTGGCGCCTATTCGCTTTAATAAAACTGAGTTTTTAAACTCAATTATAGTTTGTGGAATAATAAATATCCCCACTGATATGATCTGAAGAACAGCCAGCGACCCTACCAAGGTGTGCAATAAATCATAATCATTAGTATTTGGATTGAACTTTACACCTTTAAAAGCAAACCCTTCTAAAAATAAAAGTATGATAGGAAATGCCAAGACAAAGAATGGAACTGCAAAACCCTTAAAATAATATTTTAAAAGGAGATTTATCAGTGGTATGTGCTTTCCTTTTTTTCTGCTTGTATTAACTATTTTGTCTATCTTATTTTTTGTCTTTAAAAGATTTTCTTCAATTTCTTCGTTGATATTTTTGGCTGCTTTATCATCTTTAAATCTTTTTCAAGTATAGTTGTAAATTGAGCCATGTTCTTTGATAATATCAGATACTAATCCAGCATCTTTGATTTCTCCATCACTTATGTAAATATATTTTTCACATAGGTCTTCAATTTCAGTCATAATGTGGGTAACTAAAAACATCGCTTTATTCTTTTCAATCACATTTTCACGAATAAATTCAAAGATTTCACCACGAACCTCAATATCCAATCCAGTAGATATTTCATCTAATATTACTAAATCTGGGTTATGAATCATACTTAGCAAAATATTAACGCGTTGTTGTTGACCACCACTTAACCTCTCCAAAAATTTGTTACGAAAAGGATTAATTTGATATCTTTTTAATAATTTTGTGAGTTCTTCTTCTGACATAGGAACATTGAAAGCCTCTAAATAGTATTTGATCATATCAAAAACAGTTATTCCTATCGGATATCTAGATTCTTGAAATTGTAAACCAATTTTCAAGTTTTCTTGACGAATAACTTGTCCTGAGGTTGGTTTTCGAATCCCTCCAATTATTTCACTTAGAGTAGATTTCCCACCACCGTTAGCACCAATGACACCAATTCTATCTCCTGGCATAATTGTTAAATTTATATTGTTTAATGCTTTTTTTGTTTTATAATTTTTTGTAATATTTTTTAATTCTATTAATGGTTTTGATAAGTCAATCTCTTTTGATTGCTTTTTTAAACTCATTGTTTCATTTCTCATTCTAAATCTCCTAATTTATTATTCCATCAAACCTGCTTTGTATAAATTTTGAAAATGACCTTTAACTTTTTTAAGAGTTTCAAAATCTCCTCTTTGAACAATTCCTTGGCCGTTTTTTCCCAATACTACTATTTCATCACAATTTTTTATGGTACTTAAACGGTGTGCAATAGAGATTGTAGTTCTACCCCTCATTAAATCATCTAATTTTTGTTGGATCTCTTGCTCTACAATATTATCTAAAGCACTTGTGGCCTCATCTAAAATTAGTACTTTAGGGTTTTTTAGGAACATTCTGGCTATGACTAAGCGTTGCTTTTGACCACCAGATAACATAAATCCCCTTTCTCCTAAAATAGTATCATATCCATCGGGTCAAGTTAAAACTAATTCGTGTAGTTCTGCTTTTTTTGCCGCTTCCATTACCTCGTTATCAGAAGCTCCAAAACAACCATAGCGAATGTTTTCGTAAACATCACCATAAAGTATTTGAGGCTCTTGTTCAACATAACCTATATGCGCCAAATAACTCTCCAGATTGATATCTTTTAAGTCTATATTATCATTAATAATTATTTTACCTTCTGATGGGTCGTAAAATCTTAGTAACAACTTAGCAATTGTTGATTTACCACTACCTGTTTCTCCAACAAAAGCATAACTTTTACCTTCTTCAAAGACAAAGCTAAATTTAGGTAGAATAATTTTTTTCGGTTTTTCTGGATACCTAAACTCAATTTCCTCAAATATTATTTTTCCCTTTAGTTTATCAATTTTTATACCACTATTATAATGTGGGTCTAAAATTGATGTAACATTAATTGTATCATCGACTCTTTGAGCTGCTACGGTAGCTTGTGATAAACCAAATAAAGCATTCATTATTTGGAATAACGGTCCAATCATTATTTGTTGTGCTAATGTAAAAGCAATAAATGTCGTATCAAAAAATGTTACTCCGCCGCTTTTACCCCCGAATAATATCATTGAAAATATTATCACTGAGAATTGCAAAACAAATATACCAGCCCACATTGTTGTTAACATAAATGACTGTATTTTACCAATAACAATTGATTTTTTGTAGTAGTTTTGGTGAACTCTATGAAATCTGTCAGTTTCATAATTTTCAGTCCCATTAGATTTAATAAGTCTAATAGTTGCTACTCTGTCAGTTACATTACCATTGATTTCGGTAATAACTTCACGTACTTTGTGAAACTTTCTTCTCGTAGCTAAGTAACAAAAGGCCATTACTATCATAATAAGTAAAAATATAGTCATTGTGATAGCTGCCAACTGCCAACTCAGTATAAACATCATAATTGCAGATGCTAAGATTTCAAAAAAAGATATTCCAAATTGTAAGGGAACTTGAACAGCTTGATCTCCAACAATTTGAGTATCTGAAATCACTTTTGTTAATATGCTACCTATTTTTTTGTTTGAATAATACGATATATCTTGTCTAACTAAACTTTCAAGTGATCGATTACGTAAACTTATTTCAATTCTCTTACCCATAATATATGAAATAAAGTCATATATGTATGAAGATATACCGTAAGTAATAATTACACCTAATGAAATATAAATTAGTGTAACTCAAGATAAGCCTCAATAACTTATTATACCTGATGCTATAACTTCTTTGCTCCCACTAGCAACCCTAACAGCCATAATCATTTGTTGTGTTAATAAAGGAAACATCACTGCACAAGAAACAATTATCATTATCAAGAATAGCATAATTGCCGTGAGCCTCCACTCTTTTTTATAATAGTGAGCAATTGTTTTTAACATTGCTCCTCCTTGTTTTTTCATATAATAAACCTTCTTTTCTATTTTTTGCTATTAAAAATTTTACCTTCACAGGTAATTTGTATATTAAAAATTATCATTAAAGAGCTGAGCTAATTTAGAGGATTATCATTTATGCTAACTAATAGACCGATTAAGGGCATTTTTGAGTTTGTATGACTTTTGTGTTTTTGCATATCATGCCCTCCCTTCATTAATATAATTTTAAATATAAAGAATTAAAAAGCAAGCATAATCACAATTTAGCGATAACTTGGAAATCATTTATAATTTATTGAACTGCTAATATTTTTAAAAAAAAAAAAAAAACAAGATATACTTGTTTAAATTAACCTACTTTTTTTACTTCTTTGTTTTTGTAGTAACCACATTCACGACAAACTCTGTGTGGTTTTATCATGCTTCCGCAGTTTGGACACGAAATGATAGCTGAACTAACTAAAGCAAGATGACTTCTTCTTTTATTTTTTGCAGCTTTACTGGTTTTTCTAAATGGTACAGCCATGTTTTACACCTCCGATTATTTATTCTTTTACTAAATCCTTAAGTTTATTTCACCTAGGATCTAATTTTTCTGCTTGTTCTTGTTGGTATTCTTCTTCAGACATAAGTTTAAAATCTTTACCGACAAATGAAATTTTACCATAGTTTTTTGTGAAATTAATAGGAATATTTAAAACTATTTGAGAAACTGCGTAACCTAGTATATCAAATTGTTCACCAATAACTATGTTGTGTTGATCATCTTTTGATTCAAAGAAGTACTCATCTTCTCAATCAAGAGTTTCGTTAGTAATAGATATTTCACTTCCATCACGTGCGTCTAATGCTTGATAATCTGCACATATTTTTGCTTTGATATATATACCCTTTATAGAATCCTGATATACTAATTTACCCTTGACATCAATTTTATCTATTTTTTTAAGTAAGGCATGTTCAAAATTTGAGTTGTCGATATCTGAATAAGTTAAATCTAAATCGATATTTTTTTTAAGTTCTATATCTTTTTTAAGCAAATTATTTCACCTCAATATTTAATTCAAGTAGCTTGTCTTGTAACTTTTGTCATTCTGCCATCACATCTTCGTCATTTAGTTGTCTTTCTAAGTCATTGAACTCAAAACTAACTGAGACTGCTTTTTTATTGTTTTTTTTCAATAATTCATCTTGATAAATATCCACTAAATCAATTTTCGTTATGAAATTTACATCTTGGATTATTTTTTTAATGATATCGCTATAACGGTCTTTATCGTCTAATAATATTGTAAGATCTCTAGAAGTCTTTTGGTATTTTGAGATTTCTTTTAATCTTATTTTTTGATTATATAGCTCTTCAATTGCATTTAGATTAAGTTCAACTAAAAAAGTATTATCTAGTTTTAATGTTTTTTCGTATTTTGGATTTAACTTAAAAATAAATCCAATTAAAGAATCTTTATACATAACTTCAGCATTTAAATACGGGTGTATCTCATTAATTTTTGAATTCATATCTTTTAGTTCGATATCTAAAAGGCTTATTTGATAAATACTCAAAACTGACTCCATAATTCCTTTAACAAAAAAGAAATCTGGTTTGACTTTATAATTGTGTGCTTTTTGACTGAAACTATCACTAGATATCAAAAAAGCGATGTGTGATTCTCTTTTGTTATCATAGTTATAAATATCTGCACACTCAAAAAGTTTGAGATTTTTATTATTTCTTGAGTAATTAAGACTCGCAACTTCAATTAAGCTTTTAGATAAACTTAAGCGATAAGCTTCTCTTAATTGGCTTAAAGGAGATAATAATTTTACCGGATTATTTACATTGAAAAGATCTCAATGTAAAACTTCTTTGTAATTCATCAACGAATATGTTTTAGTATTATTAAATCCCAGTCCTATTAAGTGATTTTCAACCATTTTTTTTAAGTTTTGAGAAAGTTTTTTTTCTTTAGAGTGTGTTACTATACTTGGTGCAACTGATGGAATATTGTTATATCCGTATAAACGGGCAATTTCTTCAACTATATCAGCTTTATTTTGAATATCCGTTCTGAATTTATCAATGTTAAAAGTTAAAAGTTTATCTTTTATTTCTATTTCAAAATCTAATGTTCTAAATAAATTCTTTATGTTTTCTACACTTAAACTCATACCTAAGTAATCATTTATAAATTCCAAAGATATTTCAATAGTTTTTGTAGACTGTTTAAGTTGTTTAATCATCTCAATAGAGCTAGAAGAATTATATAAATTATAATAATTCATTCAATAAGTGATTCTTTTTTCTGCTAATTGATAAAGTTCTGTACTGATTGGTTTCATTCACCTTTGTAAAGAAACACTTGAAATATTAAGTACCTTTTGTTGTTTTCTCATGAGTATTGGATTTAGTGAAAGGTACACAACAACAACTTTCTTACTATCACCGTTTGGCAAATAATCTTTCTCAACACCCATTCCTAAAGTAGAGATAATTTCATCACCATTTAATAGTTGCAAATTTGTTGTCTTGTCATCACTATTTTCATTTTTAATTTTTAATTCCTTATTTAAAACTTTTTCATCTAGAAATAAAATTGGTTGTCCAGTTTCAATAGCAATAATATTACTTAAATCAAGTCAAAAATTATTTGTAGTTTTAACACCATTGAATTTTAGTCATAGATCGTGTTCTGAGTAAACTTTAAGTTTATTTTCTACTAATGAATAAATCTCTTTTATGTTAAAAATTTGAGACCCAGCGAAGTTTATGTGTTCATCAACGTCTTTTTCTCAAGTAATCTTGATTTGATCGTTATTTTTATTGTCCACTTTTGCTTCAAAAGATTGAGAAATGTCTATAATTTCTTTATCAAAATAGTTAGCTAACTCTTTCAATAACTGAAATGCAGCTAAACAGTCACTACGATTTAGTGTCAAATCAACTTCTCATAATGAGTCATTAAAACCGATAATGTCTAAAATCTTTTTATTCCCGATATAACTATATGTATCTTTTTTTGTATGAACTTCGTATATACTTTGAATCTCTTTTTCTGTAAGGTTTTTTGGGTCAACTCCTAATTCAATTAAGGAACAAATCATCCCTTCAGATGTTTTTCCTTTAATTTCCTTTGTTTGTAATTCTAGACCATTTGAGATTTTTGACCCTGGTTCTGCAAGCACAACATATTGACCTTCTGCAACATTGTCTGCACCACAAACAATTGGAGAAACCAAATCTTCACCCTTGTCAACAAAACAAAAATTCAGATGTGTTCCATCAATTTTACTTACATTCCCGATATGACCTAACATTAGTCTTTGATTTAAATCCTTGAAAGTCTTGTATGAGTCAACTTCAAAACCAAGTGAGTTCAATGCAACAGTTATTTCGTTATCTTTAACTCCCACAAGGTCTATAAAGTTTTCCAATCAATTTCTTGTAATTATCATTTTTTGCTCCTTTAATTTCCGAAAAACTTGAATTGATTTAAGAATCTAATATCGTTTTCGTAAAAGTCTCTAATATTTTTAATACCAAATTTAAGCATAGCTACTCTTTCAATTCCTATACCAAATGCTAGACCTCCAACTTCATTAGGATCCAACCCATTCAAAATTAATACTTGAGGTGCTATCATACCTGCTCCTAAAATTTCAATTCACCCTGTAAATTTACATATTTTACACCCTAATCCGTCGCAACTAACACAACTAATATCTACCTCTATTGAGGGTTCGGTAAACGGGAAAAAGCTCGGTCTCATTCTTATTTGAGTTTTGTTAGAAAAAAGACGTTTACACATATATTCTAAAATTCATTTAAGATTGGCAAAGCTTAGTTTTTGTCCGACTGCAAATCCATCAATTTGCATAAATTGATGAGAATGAGTTGCATCATCGTCATCCCTTCTGTAAACGTTTCCGTAACTAATGGCTGCAATATTTTTCTCATTATTAATATTTTTTGATAATTTAGTTAAAAGTCTAGCTGTCATATTAGTAGCATGTGTTCTAAGCACTACTTTTTCGTCTATGTAAAATGTATCTTGCATATCACGAGCGGGATGGCCGATAGGTAAGTTTAATTTTTGGAAGCAATACTCATCTAGTTCCAATTCAGTTCCATTGATCATTTCGTAACCCATTTCACTAAATATATCACTTAATTCGTCAATAACTATATTCAAGGGGTGTTTTGATCCACGATTTATACTAACGCCTGGCAATGTAATATCTACCTTTTCCTTTTCTAGCAAGTTTAGTAATTCTAAATTCGAAAATTCTTCAAAAAGGTCATTTAATTTTTCATATATCTCAGCTTTTACTTTATTTGCAAATAAGCCTACTTCTTTTTTTTTACTCGAAGAAAGTTGTTTAAGATTGTTTAAAACAAGATTCAAAGGCGACTCTTTACCTGTATACTCTTTTTTAACTTCCTCTAGTTGTTCTTTTGTCTTTATATTATTTACTTTTAATTTGAAATCTTTAAGTAATTCTTCTAATTTTTTAATCACAGTCTCACCTTTTCTATTTTTACAGCATAATAATTATACTAAATAATCTTTTTCAAAAGTTTTTTAATTATTGATTTTTGATTATTTATTGATTCATCTAAATCGGTAACTAATTTACTTAACTCTTCACTTAGTGTAACAACAGATTTAACAAATATTTTTCTTATTTTTAACACTTGTAGATGCAATTCAACTTTTTTTATATTATAGAAATCGTCAACATCTACATAAGTATTTTTGTAAATTACATCACTATGTATTTTATTGTGAAAAATATAGACTAACAAAGACTCATTTATGAATGTTTTCAAAAGCGCATAATATTGAGTTAAATAATTATTAATAATATGTTCATTAGAATTTTTGTATAGCTCTAAAAGTTTTAAATTATTGTCAAAGTTGTCGATAAAGCAATTCCTAAGACAAATAATTTTATTTTTTATGTCATCTTCTTCAACTTTGTTCATCTCACTTTTAAATATTACATTAACAATCGAATATAAATTATTTACATTAATTATTGATGGTAGGCCTTCAAAATATCAATTTAAATTTATATCGTGAATACGAAACCTATTTAATTTTTGATTAAATTTTTGATTAAATTTTTCCAATATATTATCCATTTGAACTCCTTAAAGATATATATAAAAAAGCCCGACTAATTGTCGAGCTTTTTTACTTCTGAACTGGCAGCTTCCTATTTTCGCATTATACTATCGTCGGCGTTACTGATCTTAACTTCTGTGTTCGACATGGGAACAGGTGTGACCTCAGTGCTATGGCCACCAGATCTGAATTTTTTTGAGAGATGGGTTTTTGCAAACCTAATCGTTCTCTCAAAACTGAACATTAGAATGAATATATACTTTATAAAGCAATTTGTTTTAGGTATTCTTTAGAAAGACTCTCGATCTATTAGTATTGGTAAGCTGAACACGTCGCCGTGCTTACACACCCAACCTATCAACCATGTGGTCTACATGGGATCTTACTTCCGAAGAATGGGAAAACTCATCTTGAAGGAGGCTTCTCGCTTAGATGCCTTCAGCGATTATCCTTTCCGCACATAGCTACCCTGCTGTGCCACTGGCGTGACAACAGGAGCACCAGGGGTGCGTCCATTCCGGTCCTCTCGTACTAGGAACAGCTCTTCTCAATTTTCCTACGCCCACAACAGATAGGGACCAAACTGTCTCACGACGTTCTGAACCCAGCTCGCGTACCGCTTTAATGGGCGAACAGCCCAACCCTTGGAACCGACTACAGCTCCAGGATGCGATGAGCCGACATCGAGGTGCCAAACCTCCCCGTCGATGTGAACTCTTGGGGGAGATCAGCCTGTTATCCCCGGGGTAACTTTTATCCGTTGAGCGACGGCCCTTCCACACGGGACCGCCGGATCACTAAGCCCTGCTTTCGCATCTGTTCGACTTGTAAGTCTCGCAGTTAAGCACCCTTATACCTTTGCGCTCTGCGTACGATTTCTAACCGTACTGAGGGTACCTTTGGGCGCCTCCGTTACTTTTTAGGAGGCGACCGCCCCAGTCAAACTACCCACCAAACACTGTCCCTGACCCGGATAACGGGTCTAGGTTAGAACCTCAATGTAACAAGGGTGGTATTCCAAGGATGACTCCACAATCACTAGCGTGACTGCTTCAACGTCTCCCACCTATCCTCTACATGTTACACCAAGACTCAATATTAAGTTATAGTAAAGCTCCACGGGGTCTTTCCGTCTAGTTGCGGGTAACCAGCATCTTCACTGGTACTAAAATTTCACCGAGTCTATAGCCGAGACAGCGAAGGGATCATTACGCCTTTCGTGCGGGTCAGAACTTACCTGACAAGGAATTTCGCTACCTTAGGACCGTTATAGTTACGGCCGCCGTTCACCGGGGCTTCAATTCAATGCTTCACCTAAGTTAACATCTCCTCTTAACCTTCCGGCACTGGGCAGGCGTCACCCCCTATACTTCGTCTTACGACTTTGCAGAGAGCTGTGTTTTTGCTAAACAGTTGCCCCTTCCTCTTCACTGCGGCTCACTAAAAGTGAGCACCCCTTCTCGCTAACTTACGGGGTTATTTTGCAGAGTTCCTTAGCTATAGTTATCTCGCTTGCCTTAGGATTCTCTCCTTGACCACGTGTGTTCGTTCTAGGTACAGGCACCTAATAAATTAACGCTAGAAGCTTTTCTTGGAAGCGTGGAGTCATGGACTTCGTTACTAGCCGTAGCGTTCACTCCCCATCATACTTCAGAGTTATAGCACGCGGATTTACCAACGTACACTCCTTTGTATTTAGACCGGCATATCCAACAGCCGGCATCCACTATCCTTCTCCGTCACTCCATCACTTTATTAGGTGGTACAGGAATATCAACCTGTTGTCCATCGACTACGCCTTTCGGCCTCGCCTTAGGTCCTGACTAACCCTGGGTGGACGAACCTTGCCCAGGAAACCTTGGTCAAACGGCATGGGAGATTCTCACTCCCAAACGTTACTCATGCCGGCATAATCTCTTCTAATCGCTCCACCAATCCTCACAGTCTGACTTCATTGCAATTAGAACGCTCCCCTACCACTTACATTGCTGTAAATCCTAAACTTCGGTAATCCGCTTAAGCCCCGGTACATTTTCGGCGCAAAGGCACTCGACTAGTGAGCTGTTACGCACTCTTTAAATGGTGGCTGCTTCTGAGCCAACATCCTAGCTGTCTGTGCACCTTCACATCCTTACACACTTAGCGTATATTTAGGGACCTTAGTTGTAGATCTGGGCTGTTTCCCTCACGAGCATGGACCTTATCACCCATGTTCTGACTGCCGAGTATGAAATTATGGCATTCGCAGTTTAATTGTAATCAGTACCCCTAGGTGGGGCCATCATACATTCAGAGCTCTACCTCCATAATTCTAAACCTCGACGCTATCCTTAAAGATATATCGGGGAGAACTAGCTATCTCCGGGTTCGATTGGAATTTCACCCCTAGCCACAAGTCATCCACGGTCTTTTCAACGAACGTTGGTTCGGTCCTCCATTAGGTCTTACCCTAACTTCAACCTGCTCATGGCTAGATCACCCGGTTTCGTGTCTACGACATCATACTGAACGCCCTATTAAGGCTCGCTTTCACTACGGCTCCGCATCTTCTGCTTAACCTTGCATGATATCGTAACTCGCCGGCTCTTTCTACAAAAAGCACGCCATCACCCATTAACGGGCTCTGACTTCTTGTAAGCATATGGTTTCAGGAACTGTTTCACTCCCCTCACGGGGTACTTTTCACCTTTCCCTCACGGTACTGGTTCACTATCGGTAAAATGGTAGTATTTAGGCTTACCCAGTGGTCTGGGTAGATTCCGACAGGGTTTCACGTGCCCCGCCGTACTCAGGATACTCTTTCGAGGTTAGTGCATTTCGCATACGGGGGTATCACCCTCTACGCCGCTGCTTCCCAACAGCTTCTGCTATACACTAACTTTGTAACTCTAACAAGAGTCCTACAACCCCGGCCCGAAGACCGGTTTGGCCTGTTCCGCTTTCGCTCGCCGCTACTTACAGAATCACATTCGTTTTCTTTTCCTCTGGGTACTAAGATGTTTCAGTTCCCCAGGTTCCCTTCACATAACCTATGTATTCAGTTATGGACACTATGAGATTAATCATAGTAGGTTTCCCCATTCGGACATCGTCGGATCAAAGCTTACTTCCAGCTCCCCGGCGCTTTTCGCAGGTAGTCGCGTCCTTCATCGGCTCCATTTTCCAAGGCATTCACCATATGCCCTTACTATACTTTCTTAAAGAAAGACCTATTTTGCATTATAAAATAATCTATATTTTTTTGAAATTTTAGTTTTTCTTAGTAATTTTAGTTACTATTTTTACGTTTTATTGTTAAACGTAAGAAAAATTAAATGTCTATTTTTTTTTCATCTAATATTCAGTTTTCAAAGAACGATTTTCTTTTCAGAAATTGCTGCGCCGCATTGGCGCAAAACAATCTCTGAAAACTAGATAGAACGAGATATACTCATAAGCTGTTACACCGATTCGCTCAGCTTTTTTTCTCTAAACTATGATACTCCATAGAAAGGAGGTGATCCATCCGCACGTTCCCGTACGGATACCTTGTTACGACTTCACCCTAATCGCTAATCCTACCTTGGTACGCTCCCTCCTTACGGTTAGGATACGTGCTTCTGGCATTACCAACTCTCATGGTGTGACGGGCGGTGTGTACAAGACCCGAGAACGTATTCACCGCGACATTGCTGATTCGCGATTACTAGTGATTCCGGCTTCATGAAGTCGAGTTGCAGACTTCAATCCGAACTGAGACTGGCTTTTTGAGATTAGCTCCCCCTCGCGGGATTGCGACTCTTTGTACCAGCCATTGTAGCACGTGTGTAGCCCAGGACATAAGGGGCATGATGATTTGACGTCATCCCCACCTTCCTCTAGCTTACACTAGCAGTCTCATTAGAGTCCTCAACTGAATGTTAGTAACTAATGATAGGGGTTGCGCTCGTTGCGGGACTTAACCCAACACCTCACGGCACGAGCTGACGACAACCATGCACCACCTGTCTCAATGTTGGCCTCCACTACATCTCTGTAGCTTTGCACTGGATGTCAAGCCCTGGTAAGGTTCTTCGCGTTGCTTCGAATTAAACCACATGCTCCACCACTTGTGCGGGTCCCCGTCAATTCCTTTGAGTTTCACTCTTGCGAGCATACTACTCAGGCGGAGTACTTAATGCGTTAGCTGCAGCACCGACAATTGCCGACACTTAGTACTCAACGTTTACGGCGTGGACTACTAGGGTATCTAATCCTATTTGCTCCCCACGCTTTCGTGCCTCAGCGTCAATTACAGGCCAGTAGACCGCCTACGCCACTGGTGTTCCTCCATATATCTACGCATTTCACCGCTACACATGGAATTCCATCTACCTCTCCTGTATTCTAGTTAATCAGTTTTCAAGGCGAACCGGAGTTGAGCTCCGGGCTTTAACCTCAAACTTAATCAACCGCCTACGCACCCTATACGCCCAATAAATCCGGATAACGCTTGCCACCTATGTATTACCGCGGCTGCTGGCACATAGTTAGCCGTGGCTTTCTGGTAAGGTACCGTCAAACTAAAAGCATTTCCTCTTCTAGCTGTTCTTCCCTTACAACAGAGCTTTACAATCCGAAGACTGTCATCACTCACGCGGCATTGCTTCATCAGGCTTTCGCCCATTGTGAAAAATTCCCTACTGCTGCCTCCCGTAGGAGTCTGGGCCGTATCTCAGTCCCAATGTGGCCGATCAACCTCTCAGTTCGGCTACGTATCATTGCCTAGGTAAGCCATTACCTTACCTACTAGCTAATACGCCGCATCCTCATCTTCTAGCGACCCAAACGGGTCTTTTAACACCTTTTGATGCCAAATGGTGTCGTATGCGGTATTAGCAGTCGTTTCCAACTGTTATCCCCCACTAAAAGGTAGATTAGATACGTGTTACTCACCCGTTCGCCACTGGGTGCAAGCACCCCGTTCGACTTGCATGTATTAGGCATGCCGCCAGCGTTCATCCTGAGCCAGGATCAAACTCTCATTAAAAATTAATGCGAATATTTTGATTCATGACTATATCTGTTTGTATTCTCAAAAAATTGAACTTGTATTATATTGTACAAATTAAATTGGTTGTTGTTGTTCTATCTAGTTTTCAAAGATCGTTTTATAGCTTGTTCAACAAGCGACATTAATAAATATATATTATTTAAAATTAAATGTCAATATTTTTTTTATTTTATATTTTATTTTTTGTCGTTAAGTTAAAAGTTTCAACTTAACGGCCTTTTAATAATAGCACAGATTAAACTTAAAAATGTCTAAAAATTTTAGTATTTTTTTATTATATAAGTCTTTAAAAAGATAATAATAGTAAATACACTTTGTATGTTATATTGAAGTAATTTAAGTTTTCAAGTTTCATATATGCTTATTATTTTTTCCTTAATGTACTATCATAAATAATTTATCTTTTTAATAAAGAATTTTAAAATCAATTTACTAGTGAGGCAAAAAAAGAGATATTACACCTAAAAAATAAAAAAGTCCAACATCTAGTTGAACTTTTTTACTTCTGAACTGGCAGCTTCCTATTTTCGCATTATACTATCGTCGGCGTTACTGATCTTAACTTCTGTGTTCGACATGGGAACAGGTGTGACCTCAGTGCTATGGCCACCAGATCTGAATTTTTTTGAGAGATGGGTTTTTGCAAACCTAATCGTTCTCTCAAAACTGAACATTAGAATGAATATATACTTTATAAAGCAATTTGTTTTAGGTATTCTTTAGAAAGACTCTCGATCTATTAGTATTGGTAAGCTGAACACGTCGCCGTGCTTACACACCCAACCTATCAACCATGTGGTCTACATGGGATCTTACTTCCGAAGAATGGGAAAACTCATCTTGAAGGAGGCTTCTCGCTTAGATGCCTTCAGCGATTATCCTTTCCGCACATAGCTACCCTGCTGTGCCACTGGCGTGACAACAGGAGCACCAGGGGTGCGTCCATTCCGGTCCTCTCGTACTAGGAACAGCTCTTCTCAATTTTCCTACGCCCACAACAGATAGGGACCAAACTGTCTCACGACGTTCTGAACCCAGCTCGCGTACCGCTTTAATGGGCGAACAGCCCAACCCTTGGAACCGACTACAGCTCCAGGATGCGATGAGCCGACATCGAGGTGCCAAACCTCCCCGTCGATGTGAACTCTTGGGGGAGATCAGCCTGTTATCCCCGGGGTAACTTTTATCCGTTGAGCGACGGCCCTTCCACACGGGACCGCCGGATCACTAAGCCCTGCTTTCGCATCTGTTCGACTTGTAAGTCTCGCAGTTAAGCACCCTTATACCTTTGCGCTCTGCGTACGATTTCTAACCGTACTGAGGGTACCTTTGGGCGCCTCCGTTACTTTTTAGGAGGCGACCGCCCCAGTCAAACTACCCACCAAACACTGTCCCTGACCCGGATAACGGGTCTAGGTTAGAACCTCAATGTAACAAGGGTGGTATTCCAAGGATGACTCCACAATCACTAGCGTGACTGCTTCAACGTCTCCCACCTATCCTCTACATGTTACACCAAGACTCAATATTAAGTTATAGTAAAGCTCCACGGGGTCTTTCCGTCTAGTTGCGGGTAACCAGCATCTTCACTGGTACTAAAATTTCACCGAGTCTATAGCCGAGACAGCGAAGGGATCATTACGCCTTTCGTGCGGGTCAGAACTTACCTGACAAGGAATTTCGCTACCTTAGGACCGTTATAGTTACGGCCGCCGTTCACCGGGGCTTCAATTCAATGCTTCACCTAAGTTAACATCTCCTCTTAACCTTCCGGCACTGGGCAGGCGTCACCCCCTATACTTCGTCTTACGACTTTGCAGAGAGCTGTGTTTTTGCTAAACAGTTGCCCCTTCCTCTTCACTGCGGCTCACTAAAAGTGAGCACCCCTTCTCGCTAACTTACGGGGTTATTTTGCAGAGTTCCTTAGCTATAGTTATCTCGCTTGCCTTAGGATTCTCTCCTTGACCACGTGTGTTCGTTCTAGGTACAGGCACCTAATAAATTAACGCTAGAAGCTTTTCTTGGAAGCGTGGAGTCATGGACTTCGTTACTAGCCGTAGCGTTCACTCCCCATCATACTTCAGAGTTATAGCACGCGGATTTACCAACGTACACTCCTTTGTATTTAGACCGGCATATCCAACAGCCGGCATCCACTATCCTTCTCCGTCACTCCATCACTTTATTAGGTGGTACAGGAATATCAACCTGTTGTCCATCGACTACGCCTTTCGGCCTCGCCTTAGGTCCTGACTAACCCTGGGTGGACGAACCTTGCCCAGGAAACCTTGGTCAAACGGCATGGGAGATTCTCACTCCCAAACGTTACTCATGCCGGCATAATCTCTTCTAATCGCTCCACCAGTCCTCACAGTCTGACTTCATTGCAATTAGAACGCTCCCCTACCACTTACATTGCTGTAAATCCTAAACTTCGGTAATCCGCTTAAGCCCCGGTACATTTTCGGCGCAAAGGCACTCGACTAGTGAGCTGTTACGCACTCTTTAAATGGTGGCTGCTTCTGAGCCAACATCCTAGCTGTCTGTGCACCTTCACATCCTTACACACTTAGCGTATATTTAGGGACCTTAGTTGTAGATCTGGGCTGTTTCCCTCACGAGCATGGACCTTATCACCCATGTTCTGACTGCCGAGTATGAAATTATGGCATTCGCAGTTTAATTGTAATCAGTACCCCTAGGTGGGGCCATCATACATTCAGAGCTCTACCTCCATAATTCTAAACCTCGACGCTATCCTTAAAGATATATCGGGGAGAACTAGCTATCTCCGGGTTCGATTGGAATTTCACCCCTAGCCACAAGTCATCCACGGTCTTTTCAACGAACGTTGGTTCGGTCCTCCATTAGGTCTTACCCTAACTTCAACCTGCTCATGGCTAGATCACCCGGTTTCGTGTCTACGACATCATACTGAACGCCCTATTAAGGCTCGCTTTCACTACGGCTCCGCATCTTCTGCTTAACCTTGCATGATATCGTAACTCGCCGGCTCTTTCTACAAAAAGCACGCCATCACCCATTAACGGGCTCTGACTTCTTGTAAGCATATGGTTTCAGGAACTGTTTCACTCCCCTCACGGGGTACTTTTCACCTTTCCCTCACGGTACTGGTTCACTATCGGTAAAATGGTAGTATTTAGGCTTACCCAGTGGTCTGGGTAGATTCCGACAGGGTTTCACGTGCCCCGCCGTACTCAGGATACTCTTTCGAGGTTAGTGCATTTCGCATACGGGGGTATCACCCTCTACGCCGCTGCTTCCCAACAGCTTCTGCTATACACTAACTTTGTAACTCTAACAAGAGTCCTACAACCCCGGCCCGAAGACCGGTTTGGCCTGTTCCGCTTTCGCTCGCCGCTACTTACAGAATCACATTCGTTTTCTTTTCCTCTGGGTACTAAGATGTTTCAGTTCCCCAGGTTCCCTTCACATAACCTATGTATTCAGTTATGGACACTATGAGATTAATCATAGTAGGTTTCCCCATTCGGACATCGTCGGATCAAAGCTTACTTCCAGCTCCCCGGCGCTTTTCGCAGGTAGTCGCGTCCTTCATCGGCTCCATTTTCCAAGGCATTCACCATATGCCCTTACTATACTTTCTTAAAGAAAGACCTATTTTGCATTATAAAATAATCTATATTTTTTTGAAATTTTAGTTTTTCTTAGTAATTTTAGTTACTATTTTTACGTTTTATTGTTAAACGTAAGAAAAATTAAATGTCTATTTTTTTTCATCTAATATTCAGTTTTCAAAGAACGATTTTCTTTTCAGAAATTGCTGCGCCGCATTGGCGCAAAACAATCTCTGAAAACTAGATAGAACGAGATATACTCATAAGCTGTTACACCGATTCGCTCAGCTTTTTTTCTCTAAACTATGATACTCCATAGAAAGGAGGTGATCCATCCGCACGTTCCCGTACGGATACCTTGTTACGACTTCACCCTAATCGCTAATCCTACCTTGGTACGCTCCCTCCTTACGGTTAGGATACGTGCTTCTGGCATTACCAACTCTCATGGTGTGACGGGCGGTGTGTACAAGACCCGAGAACGTATTCACCGCGACATTGCTGATTCGCGATTACTAGTGATTCCGGCTTCATGAAGTCGAGTTGCAGACTTCAATCCGAACTGAGACTGGCTTTTTGAGATTAGCTCCCCCTCGCGGGATTGCGACTCTTTGTACCAGCCATTGTAGCACGTGTGTAGCCCAGGACATAAGGGGCATGATGATTTGACGTCATCCCCACCTTCCTCTAGCTTACACTAGCAGTCTCATTAGAGTCCTCAACTGAATGTTAGTAACTAATGATAGGGGTTGCGCTCGTTGCGGGACTTAACCCAACACCTCACGGCACGAGCTGACGACAACCATGCACCACCTGTCTCAATGTTGGCCTCCACTACATCTCTGTAGCTTTGCACTGGATGTCAAGCCCTGGTAAGGTTCTTCGCGTTGCTTCGAATTAAACCACATGCTCCACCACTTGTGCGGGTCCCCGTCAATTCCTTTGAGTTTCACTCTTGCGAGCATACTACTCAGGCGGAGTACTTAATGCGTTAGCTGCAGCACCGACAATTGCCGACACTTAGTACTCAACGTTTACGGCGTGGACTACTAGGGTATCTAATCCTATTTGCTCCCCACGCTTTCGTGCCTCAGCGTCAATTACAGGCCAGTAGACCGCCTACGCCACTGGTGTTCCTCCATATATCTACGCATTTCACCGCTACACATGGAATTCCATCTACCTCTCCTGTATTCTAGTTAATCAGTTTTCAAGGCGAACCGGAGTTGAGCTCCGGGCTTTAACCTCAAACTTAATCAACCGCCTACGCACCCTATACGCCCAATAAATCCGGATAACGCTTGCCACCTATGTATTACCGCGGCTGCTGGCACATAGTTAGCCGTGGCTTTCTGGTAAGGTACCGTCAAACTAAAAGCATTTCCTCTTCTAGCTGTTCTTCCCTTACAACAGAGCTTTACAATCCGAAGACTGTCATCACTCACGCGGCATTGCTTCATCAGGCTTTCGCCCATTGTGAAAAATTCCCTACTGCTGCCTCCCGTAGGAGTCTGGGCCGTATCTCAGTCCCAATGTGGCCGATCAACCTCTCAGTTCGGCTACGTATCATTGCCTAGGTAAGCCATTACCTTACCTACTAGCTAATACGCCGCATCCTCATCTTCTAGCGACCCAAACGGGTCTTTTAACACCTTTTGATGCCAAATGGTGTCGTATGCGGTATTAGCAGTCGTTTCCAACTGTTATCCCCCACTAAAAGGTAGATTAGATACGTGTTACTCACCCGTTCGCCACTGGGTGCAAGCACCCCGTTCGACTTGCATGTATTAGGCATGCCGCCAGCGTTCATCCTGAGCCAGGATCAAACTCTCATTAAAAATTAATGCGAATATTTTGATTCATGACTATATCTGTTTGTATTCTCAAAAAATTGAACTTGTATTATATTGTACAAATTAAATTGGTTGTTGTTGTTCTATCTAGTTTTCAAAGATCGTTTTATGGCTTGATAAACAAGCACGTTATTAAATATACCGTAAATGAAATTGTTTGTCAATCATTTTTACATTATTTTATTTCTTTTTTTTAAGATAATGATTTTCGATTGAAAAGGCAGTTACTTAACGGCTTTCTAATAATAGCACATATAAAAATAAAAAAACCCTTTTTATTGAATTTTTACGATAATAAAGAAAGCAAATTTTATGAACTGAAATTGTTTTTCATTTGTAAAAATTCAATCTCGGTAGAATTATTCACATTATAAAGGGAATTTGTTAGCAGTTTAGCATTTATAAACTATTTCTTTAATAGAAAGATATACATTTGCGTTCTAAATCTATTATTCTTTATCATTAAAATGTGTACCACAACTTTTTTATGTTAATTCTTCTGGGCGTACCTATATTCAATGTTTTCTAGCATAATTTATTACGAGAAAATTATATTCAGCTAACAAAATCAGATTTCTTATTATTAATTAGTATACTTTCCACTTCATATATTAATCAAAAAAGTTGACATCATAAACAAAAGAAACATAAAATCTATAAAGTTCTGGATGTATAAGCATTATAAATAAAGAAATAATATTTTACTTACAAATACTACTAATATAGCTCATATAATTAAAAACAATTGCAACTAAGAATAAAATAACAAAAACTCGATGCACCTTAGTTAAGGTTATATTGAAATAAGTAAAAATCCAACAAAATGAATAATATATGAACATAAAAAAACGTTTATATTAGATTTCAATTTTTTTAAAAGCATCAAAATAAGTTTTGACTCTAAAAACTAAGCGAACACTGCGATGTATGCTTAAATTTTCAAACATAGGTTTAGTTTTACTTTAAATCGTTGCCAGTGATTTTTCAAGAATCGAGAAAAACATTTTTTATCACATTCAATGAATATGAACTAATTTATATGTATCTAGAAATCTTATACTAACTCTTTTAGCAGTTATTTATTTGGCAGAATTAAAATCATTAGAAAAATTTAGTGTCAACATTCTTTCACATTTATTAAAGCGAAGTTTTATTAAATTATCAAACAAATAGGAGTGTTGTATTTTGATTTATAATTACCGTTATTATGTTAAAAAATACTTGCTTTACTATGCTTTCATTGTAAGCGTAGGTAAATTAATGATGTACTTAGTAAAACAAATTCTTATATGTTTATAAATAGGCGCATGGAAATTAATCAACGGCTTTAAATATATTTAAAACATAGAACATTGAAAGAATAAAATTCAACTTCACACATTTATCAAATACCGAGTTTGAATTATACATAAAAAAGGCAAACTTAGTTGCCTTTTAAAATTGAAGTGATTTTCAAAAATTTATTACTCGTCCCAATCAATTGTTGGGTAAATTTGATCATTATTTTTAATTTGTTGATTCTCACTTAAGGGATCAATTACCTTTTTAGGTGCTAACTCAGGGGTAATGGTTGTTTCTATTTGAACTTCTTCAATTTTACTTGAGTCATCTGGGTTTGAAGGTGATTCTATTTGAGGTGTTGAATTGGTGTTCAATCTTTTTTGCTTTTTCATAGCCTCCCAAATTCTATCGCTATCACCTAGAAATACTTTTCCTTGGTAATTACTATCGTACTTTGCTTCTCTTCTTTCTCTTGAAGGTTGAGATAATTCACTAAATGGCTTGTTTCCAATTGGTTTCTTATATTCAACTTTTCTATCTAGTGACCTTCTTGGGATAATTGTTTGACGATAAGGATCAACTGGTGGTTCGGGTAATCTTGGAGATTCTTCAGTTTCCTCGCTAACTAATTGATTTTCTTCAACCAAAACTTTGTCTTCTGATACTCTCTCATTCAAGTTAATCGGATCATCATTATCAATTTCTTCATTAACATTTTGCCCATCGTATTGTAATTTGTCTTCTCTTTTGACTTCAGTGTCTTTTGTCTCACTATCAGTGTTAAATAATCGTTCGTCAAAAATTCCACCGGCAAGGTCTTCTCTCAACTTTTGTAGTTTATCAGCTATATTGTAAGTTTCATCATTTGGAGTTGATGTAAAACTATTATCAACAAGATTAGCATTTTTTACTAAGTTTTTATCATTCTCAGATATATCTTCAGTTTCTTGTGTGTCCAAAAAACTCTTACTAATTTTTTCGTGGTTAACTGTATTCTCAAACGCTACATTCTTAATTCTAAAAGTAATTACAATAGAGATAACTGAATAGATGCCTGTAATACCCAAAAGTACAATTCCAACTATGGAAATTATTCTTGTTGGATTTGCAACAATTATAAATGCTGGGTTATTGTAATTCAATGATCATCCATCATCCAAAAGTGGATTGACATTAAAAAAATAGACAAACAAAGCTACAAAAGCAAAAACACTAGTTAGTGAGCTTATAATTGATAAAGCTTTGTTTTTAAAAAGGATGTATCTTAAAATACCAATCAATGTCATTCCAACCATTGACGCAATAACCATGTAAGAAAATACTTTTAAATCTGTAGCAGAAATTTGATTACCAACACCTTTATGCAAAGAAACTATTATTGTAAATTTGAAAGAATTATCATGCAACTTAAACATAATAATTGAAAGAATCATTAAAAAAGAACAAGCTAAAATTCCTATTATCCCAAAAAACCTAATTTTTTTCATATAATACCCCTATCAATTTGCCCTAAAATATAATATTATTTTAGCACAACAAAAATAAAATACTACCTAAATTTAAATCACTTCTAAGTATATACGAGTATGTCTTAAATGTTTCATTAATATTCTGTATTATTTTTAGTCTAGTAATTTATTACAATACCTTTATATCTAGTCATACTTAACAACGATTCTCTAATTCCTTGTACTCCTTCACCAGAGTTTTTAATCCCTAAGAAAGGAAAACAATCGGGACCACGTTGAGATTTACCATTCAAATTAACAGTACCTGTTTTTATTCGTTTGGCAACATTTAAAGATTGTGAAAGATCTTGACAAAAAATACTTGCCTGCAGTCCAAATTCTGATTTATTTGTTAAACTTATCATTTCATCTAAATCGTCAACTCTTATAATTGGTAAAACAGGACCGAAAGGTTCTTCTCAAGCAAGGCGCATATCAGGAGTTACAAAATCTACTAAAGTTGGTCACAAAAGATTATTTTCACTTTTATCACCAGTTATAATTTTGGCCCCGTTGGCTTTCGCATCGTTTATTAAACCTAAAATAAAGTTTGCTGATTTCATATCAATAACAGGTGTTATATCTGCATTATCCGATGGTTTACCAACCGATAATCTATCAACTCTTTCTTTCAACATCGGAATTAGTTTATCTGCTATTTTATTGTTAACTAAAACTCTTTTGATTGCTGTACATCTCTGTCCTGAATATCCAAAAGCTCCAGAAATAATTTCATCCGCATATTTTGTAAGGTTTAAATCGTCCAAAACCAATGCGGGGTCCTTACCACCTAATTCTAAGACTAAATCGGTTGTGCTACCCATTTTTCGTATTTGGTTACCGATGTTCACACTGCCTGTAAATGAAATCATATCGATTTCTGGATTGGATGTAATATCATCACCAATATCACGCCCTCTACCAGTTACTACATTAAAAATACCCTTCGGCAGGTTGGCTTTGATTGCTAACTCAGACATAAATGCACCAACCAAACTACCTGCTGTCGCAGGTTTAAAGACCACACTGTTACCCATAACTAATGCTGGAATTATTTTTGCTAGAGCAAGATTGAAAGGATAATTAAAGGGAGAAATTGCTAAAATAACACCTTTAGCCACTCTTGAAAAAATACCTATTTTGTTTTTGGCACCCATTCCTTCTCCTGTCATCGCTAATGGATCCATTCTTTTTGCTTCTTCAAATGTGTAGTCTATAATTTCTAAAGTTCTTTCAACTTCTGTTAACGAATCTTTGAAACCTTTTGCAATTTCTTCACTTATTACTTGGGCAATTTCCATTTTGTTAACCTCAAGTTCATCTCTAAATTTTTTTAAAATACTTATTCTTGTTAATAAAGGCGTATTTTCCCATTCAGCTTGACTATTTCTTGCTGCATTAAACGCACATTTAATATCATCGGGCGTTAAAGCAGTAACTTTACCAGCTACTTCTAATGAAGTTGGATTGATTATTTCAAGTCATTGTCCATTATCTATTAGTTTGTTATCTATTAATGCTTTAAATATTCTCATATTATCTCCTTTTTAGTGTTACAAAATTAATTATTTGAATATATATTATTCATAATTATTGAACCTGCTACTGAAACATTCAAACTATCTACATTTTTGTTAGTTTTTAATACTATGTTGTAATCACAAATATTCTTTATTGATTCAGAAACACCTTGCCCCTCATTACCTAAAACTAAAGCTATTTTCTTATCTTTTAATGTTGTTATATCTATATTATTATCTAAATTCAAAGAAGTTCCTAATATAATAAAATTATTTTCTTTCAATTTTTTCAATTCTTCTTCAAGAATGCCAATTTTGAAATTTAGTTGGAAATGATTGCCTTGTGTTGCTCGTAAAACTTTTTGGTTATAAATTCAAACTGTTTTTTCTGAACATAAAATATTTTCGAAACCAAATGCATAAGCGCTTCTAATTAAAGTTCCTAGATTTCCTGGGTCCTGTATATCATCTAAAACAAGAACATTACTATCATTGAAGTCTTTTGGTTTAAAATTACAAACAGCAAAAATTTCTTGCGTATTTGTTAAATCACTTAACTTATTTGCAACATTGTCGGTTATTTCTATGAATTTTTCTTCGTCTATTAAACCTGAGTATTTTTTTGTGCCTAAAATAAGTTCAACAACATCATTTTTCATAGCCTCTTGCACTAAATTGAAACCTTCTACTATATATTTTTTTTCTTGTTTTTGTATTCGGATTTTTTTTAGTTCTAAAATTTCTAATATTTTAGTGTTCTTAACAGATGTAATTTTTTCCAACTTATTCATTAAATGCAAATCCTATTTCATAAAGCTTATTCTCGGGATTTGCATAATCCTTTCCTTTATAATCTTTTTTCTTAACTGGGTAACCAAAAATATATTTAGCTTTTCTTGGGGGGTCTAATAATTTAGCTTGAATGGCAACCATTGGACTAACAAATTCCCCTTTTGCTTTTTTCAACTTTGTTTCATTCATCAAATCTTCATAATCTTTTATCTTTTCTTGTTTGACGTGAATTCTGATTTTATTAGCGTCTCATCATTTGATTATTTTTTGATACTCCTTAAATGTAAACTGTGTAGGTTTATCACCCGCTAAAAAACGATTATTTTGTTCATTCCAAGATATAACGAAATCTCTTCAAACAATATTGCCGGTTCTGCCTGACGTTGTTAAAGTGTGAGCTCTTGAAATAACTTCGTCCAAAGTATTTTCACCATAACCTACAAACGCGTTACCACTTCACAACGAAAGATAAGCTTCTTTTTTTGGATTTCAGATTTCATCGAAGACAATTGCAGTTACCCATCACCTTCTATCGAAACTATTTTTATAAAATTCGAAGCCGTATTTATTATTTTTAATAACTACTTCAGTCTTATTTATTTTAATAACTTTATGTTTAAAAGTATTTACAATGACATCTATATCTTTTTTTTGTAAGTTCTCTCTGGCTTCTTTTTTAGAATCTTTAACTATTTTTTGTGAGTTTCTATAGTCAGGAACCTTTGCTTCATATGCAACTTTATAACTACCATATTTGATTAAACGATCATTACTATTTGGATCTGGCATAACTAATTTAGACTGTTCTGGATTATTATCGGATTCTTCATGAGAAAGTTCTGCTTGCTTTTTAATATTGGCAATCAGTTCCTTAGCTTTTGAATTATCCAACTTGTTTGACACAACTTCATCTGAGTTATGCTCATTTTTTGACTCTTTATTGATATTATTGCTAACTACAATGTCCTTTTCTAATTTGGGCATTTTGTGGTCATTTAAATTGGAAGGCTGATAATCGTATAATTTATTTTTTTTAAAATCGTTCACCGAAACTTCTCCTTTTAGTAATTACTATTTTGTCTTTCAAAGTTTATTTCATTTTTTTTATTATAAGAACCAATAATATCATTGATAGTAAAATCAAGGATATAACATATATTTAAAAAAGATTTTAATAAATTTTCGTAATTCTCTATTGATTGAGTTTCAACTAGATTGGATGTCATAGAAAATACATTTAAATAATTTTCAATGATGTCTTTTGTCTTAATTTCATTAGTATTTATGTATTTAGAAAAGTCGTATTCCATATCATTTCCCAAAGAAATTAAAAAATGAATGCCGTCAATATACTCTTCAAGTAAAATCGATTTTTCGCTTGGCTTCTTATTTGACCAAAATTTAAAGGACCTTTGTTCATTAATGAACTCAGCTACCTCCACATAAAAAGCGATTAATTTTTTTTTGGTAATTTCTGGAGAGTTTACAATACTTTTTGCTTCCATTATATAATTATCCAAATATTTTTGTTTTTCCGATAGATAAATTAATTCTTTATTAGTTAACATAATACACCTCTTGAATAATTTTAAATTAAAAAAAATAAAAGTTACGAATAACATAAATATTATCGTAACTTTTATTTTAATAACCGGGTTTTTTCAATAATTTAAACATATTTTCTTTATAAACTTCTACTCCTGGTTGATTGAATGGGTTGACACCCAACAAATAACCACTCATAGCACAAGCTTTCATAAATCAATAAGCTGCATAACCAAACATTTCGGCGTCCATTTTTTCAAACTTCAACAAAATATTTGGAACTAGACCTTTTTGAGAATGTGCATCAACTACACCGACTAGGGCGGTTGAATTTATTTCATGAAAAGTCTTGTTAGTAAGATAGTTTAATCCATCAAGATCATCTTTATTTTTAGGAACTTTTAAATCATGTGTGGGTTTTTTAACATCTATGATAGTTTCAAACAACACATTTTTTGTTCCCTCTTGTATAAATTGACCCAATGAATGTAAATCTGTTGAAAATATACAGCTTGTAGGAAGTAAACCTTTATCATCTTTACCTTCGGATTCACCAAATAATTGCTTTCATCATTCTGTAAAAATTTGCATCTGAATTTCATAACTAACTAAAGTTTCAGCAGCGTAACCTTTTTGAGTATTCAATAAATAACGCGACACAGCATATAAATATGCATCGTTATTAATGTCCTTTAACTCTTTAACGGCTTTGCTTGCCCCTTTGAAAATAGCATCAGTATCAATACCAGCCACCAATAGTGGAAAAATTCCAACAGGTGTGAAAACACTAAATCTTCCACCAATATCATCGGGAATTATAAAAGTTTGATAACCTTCTGCTGTAGCTAACTCTTTTAAAGCACCTTTGGCTTTATCTGTAATCGCTACAATTCTTTCTTTTGCAACATCTTTGCCTTTTGACTCAACAAGATATTGTTCGAACACCCTAAATGCCATACCAGGTTCAGTTGTTGTACCTGATTTGGAGATGTTAACAATACCAAACTCCAGATTATCTAGATAATCTAGAACTTGTTGTGTATAAGTTGAACTTATTGTATTACCAACATATATTAATTCAACTTTATCCTTGTGATAAAGACCACGTATCATTTCATCAGCTGCTCTTGCACCCAAATAACTTCCACCAATACCGATAACAATTAAAACATCAATTTGATTTCGTAACTTTTCAGCCACTTCTTTCATCTTTTTGTATTCTGTTTTATCATAATTATCAGGTCAATCTAATCAACCTAGAAAATCACTTCCTAAACCAGAACGGTTTTCAATCATCTCATGTATTTGCTTAATTCTTGAAATGTCAAAGTTTTTTACTTCTTTTTCAATTTTTGAATTTGAAAAATCTATTTTAATCATAAAAAATACCTCTTTTTTTATGGCTTATTCTACACTATTTTTTAAGTTATCAAATCCGCTGCCAGTTTCTTTTAATTTAGAGTCATCACTCTTAACTAAATCTGGTCTGATGCGTTTGTAACTTAATTTTACTTGGTTTTTATCTTGAATAATATCAATAACTTCAACTTCAACTTCGCTACCAACAGTTAAAAACTCGTTGATATCGCTAACGTAAAAGTCAGAAATTTCTGATATATGGATTAAACCTTTAATAATGTTTTCACCATCAATAATTTCGCAAAATGCACCGTAATTAACGATACTTGTAACTTTTGCTGTAACTTTTTGACCTATATTTATCATTTTTTATTGCTCTCCTTCATAAATGATTATAAACTTATCTTAGAAATAAAGTATATATTTTGTATTTTTTTTCAAAATAAGGAGAAAAAAATGGAAAAAAATATCTTAGAAAAAAAAGTCATTGAAATTTTGGACCAATTAAAAGTTTATATATCACAAGATGGTGGTGATATGGAATTTGTTGCTATTAAAAACAAATTAGTTTATATTAGATTAAAAGGCAACTGTGTTGGCTGTGGTCTCACAGAGCTCACCTTCAAAGAAGGTGTCGAAGGTGTATTATTAGAAGAATTTCCCTATGACATCGAAGGTGTTGAATTAGTAATGTAATTCAAAAATTAAAAAATATAAAGGAGTAAAAAAATATGAGTTTACAAGAGGTAACTGGATTAATATCAGCTATTTTTACTGCAGTTTCTGCTATGTCACTATTTACAGCATCATTATTGCTACCTTTACTTTACAAAAAGTTTGCTAGCAGACAATCCAAACTAGAAGAAGGTGAACGTGCTTTAATCGACGCATTTGATAAATATTTCTCAAGTGAGTATCCAAAAAATGACTTCGAGTGGTATTTTGCTCAAATACAAGCTGTAATCAAAAGATTTGATGTTCGTAATTTCCGTTGTATAAATTGTAAAAAACGTTCCTCACCAGAAAAATACATGGAATACTTTAAAAGCGTGGATAAAATCATACCAGAAATAAACAACTTTTCATTTAGAACAGAAAATACTAAATATCAAAACACTATGTCTGTTCTAACATGCTACAAATGTAACGGTGAAAATCAATATAAAATAGATCAAAAATAAAAAATAGAGAAACTAGCTTTTCTCTATTTTTTTTCGTTTTTTATAAATAAGATTATTGATAGAAATTATCAATCAATGGTGCAAAATCAATCATATGAAAAACACAAGTACTAGTAAAATAATATAACCAAACAATGAGTTACCAATTAATAATTTATCAAAGTTAAGAAAATCATATGGTCAAGAGTTTTCTGAAGCTTTATCATTTTGGTATATTTTTCCCCTTACAAGTATATAAAACAAGTAAAAGATAGGATATATCATTGTTTTATAAAAAGTTTTTTCTTTAAAGATTTTTTTAAAGTCAATATATTTATTTCCTGCTGTAAATGGATATAAAACCAATAAAAAAGTAGGTAAGAAGAAGTGTGTAATTGAAGTACAAATGACCTGATTCTTACTGTAATTTTCTAAAAAACCTTTTTCATTTGCAAAACTATAGATGATACCAACCCAAAAGATTATAAATACCAATAAATTATAATTGATTACCGAGATTTGAAAATCACTTTCTATTATTTTTTGATTTCTATAGCTTTTTATTACAAATAATAATAGTCAAACAATCGTGATGATTGTTACTTGTACTGAAAAAAAACTCATAAGTGCATCGTAATTAAGTAAACTAGCATAGATACTAGTTTCACTTACGTATCAATATTCTTTTAAAACACAATAATAAAAACCATAAATTAATGAAGAAATTAATGAGATCAGTATAAAAACGTACGACCATCATCTTCAATCTTTAATTATTGAATTTAAATTAAACTTTATGTTCATATTTAATCCTGATCCTTTTTATTCTTTTATTATATAACAAAACTTCATAAGGATACAAAAAAACCTCATTCATGAAATGAGGTCAATAATTTCCCAAGGACTTTAGAAAATTATGAAAAATATAAGTAAGACGGAAAAAGTTTTGATAATTTATATATCTTAACCCACCCAAACCACCCTAAAAACTATCCTCTAGTTTTTTTAATCCATCTATAGTGTTTTTTACAATAATAGAAATTTAATAGGCTTTTTTTGGGTTTAGAAATGCACCCAGAATAATTGCAACTTGTGACATTTGACATAATGACACCTCTCTCTATTTATAAGTAATCAATAAAATGAGTTGTTAAATTAATACTGGGTAATATATTTTAGTGCGAAAACGTTGTACAAAAGATATAACTTATTAAAAAACAGAGTATTATGATATTTCTTAGAAAATAGTGCTTCAAATAAATAATTATGACGTATAAGAATCATTATTAACAATTCATTATTTGGTAGTTTCTATAAAATCTACCCTTCCACTATATATCCTCATTACACGTTTCTGTAAGATTGAAACTAAGAATATCTTTTACATGTTATTTAGAAATTCAAATTATGTTTTAAATCTATATCCGATGTTTTTCCTTTCTTATTTTAAAAAATATTTTTCAAAATCATAAATATTATAGGAAATAAATATTAAAAAGCAATAGATAGCTCAATATTAAAAAAATAAAAGTCTTCTCATATATAGTCGTCAACTATAACTGACATCAAAAATACTTCTTTCATAAGAACTTGACATAAATTTTTTTGCTTCCTGAATTTGAACTAAATTATCATAAACTTTTACATAGTTAAAGGTGATCTCAAACCTTGGATATCCGCCCCTTTACTGTTTAGCGACTATAGCTCTATTTAAAGACTCAGTAAATAATTTTCTGTGCCATTATTATATGATGGAATGCCTCTCCTAGAGAATTATGTAGTTATCGTGTTTTTTAATTTGTAAGAATTTCCAAGTATTATTTATATATTAAGGCACTTGATTTGAATGAGGTAGTTTTAAAATTTTTTTATTAAGCAAACATTAGAACTTGTATCAACTATTTATCAATTTAAATTAGAGATACTTCAACCCAAAATTACATAGATGATAAAAAAATCTAATCAACAAATATATTTTAATTTATGGTTTTTATGAGGGCATCTGAAAAAATTATAACTATTTTGCTTAGCATTAAGTTTTGGATTAAAGATTCTTGATCCTTAATAATGCTAGTTAAAATTTTTCTTAGATTTTCTTATTAATTCATTTAAAACATCTATTTTTATATATAAGAATTAGATTAATTCAAGTCTTTGTTGAATTATTTATATTAAAATAACAAATTTGTTAGCAGCATTTTAAATAGAAAAGTAATCTTATTTAAGAACTCAAAATTGACTAAATATTTAATTTACAGTTTTTCCACTTTAAGACATTAATATGACCATACCTAATGAGATTTTTTATGCTTAATAAACTAATTTCAAAGACACTTTGCTTTCATATTAAGAAAGTGTGATGTTTTTACTTATTTATCTTGAATAAAGTCTTGTTTTAGATTTCTTATTATTGCTTTTAAATTGTAATACTCTACTCACTCAAAAAACACTTTGGAATTTTCTTATTAGATCTTATTTTCATCATTTAATATGCTGGTACTCATGTCAAATTTTATGGTATCCTTTGAAATTCTTTCTTTTTTAAATAAATGATTCTATTAGTTTACTCACTTTCTATTGAATCATTAATCATTAAAAAGAATCACCTTAAAATAAAATACTAAAGCACTTTATTTTTTGCGTTTTTCTATAAGTTCGAAGGTTTTTTCTATTTACATCATGAATTAAAACAAATAACTCTATATTACTTTTTGTAATAAATTAGTAGCTATGCAAAGTTTCTTACTTATCGTAACAATAGAATTTGTATTGATCTACAATACAAAAATTAAAAATAAATTTAAACTTTTTTTTAATACAGTTTACATCTTGTAGTTCCATCGTTATTTATTTTTTGTTATTAAAAGTAATCTAAATTATTTACTGTCATATCAAATTTTTTATTATTGTTTTTAAAAACTTCATAAATTATGGTAACTACGATATATTTAAACTTTTTCATACATCTACTTTAAATCAAAAAAAAAAAAAAAAGAACTTTCGCTCTTCTTAAAAATTTTATTCTTATTTTGGATTTTTTTTAATCGCCATTATTTAGAAATTTATGAATATCTATCTTTTTCTACATTTGGCAAGTTGTCGATTATGTATTTTTATTGTTCTTGGTTATTTATACATTTAATTTTCTAATTTTTTAAACCTCAACTTTAGTATTTCAATTTCCTTTTCCAATATTTCTGCTCTAACTACTAGGTCTTCAACGTTTGATCTTAAATTTTCTTTTTTAATTACTGTTTTTTTAGGAAACGCAAGGCTGATAATATTAAAGTCTGTGCATTCTTCAAAAAAAGGAAAAATGTCTAAATCTGAAATTACTCCCACATTATCATTTGTTTCCATATCTTTTAATTTGTGATTATATTTTTTGTCCAAATCAAGCTTTACCAAATATTTTTCATCATCTTCAGGAATTTTTTTACAACTTTGACGATTAATGTAAAAATATCCTTCGTTATCAGGAGATTTAAAACCTATAAAAAACCTAGTTTCCTTAACTTTGATACTAATTGGAATATAAATATATTTGATTTTCATTTTTTTACCTCAATAATATTTTAAACAAAAAGAAAAGAAATAATTTTTCTTTCGCCAGTTTTTCGACAATATTCTAAACCCTATTTTTAAAGTACGTTTATTATTTATTTAAATTTATTTAATCAACATTTTTTATCTTACAAATAAGTGGTAAATAAACTAAAAACAAGTTTTAGATTTTTAATTGTTGCTTAAAATCCTTACGCTAACACTATCAAAGATTTGATTCGGATAGTAATAGCGTTCACAAAACTCTCAATGCTTGTTTTTAAAAGTTCGAGAAGGGTTTTTACAACTGGTAATTGTAAAAACCTGAGATTCTAAAAAACGGGCTTCTCGATTGTTTCTTTGCTTTTAAGCTACAAATACCAAAAAAAGATCCTCTGGTTCTTCAAAACCAGCTTTTGGATCAATTAAAAAACTTTCGAAGAATCATTAGCATCATTCGTTTTCAAATACAAGAGAATAAATCCTTTGCTTTGTGTTTTTTAATTTTTTCCAACTCATTTTGCTTGTGTGCAATATCATTCATTTCGCTAATTAGATGATTTGTCAACGCATTTGTTTCCATCATTTTACTTGCTTTTTAGCTATACTAGTTTTTTCTACCTTATCTCTTAAAAATATATAATCGACATTATTTTTCAAATGCTTTTCGTATCGAGACTTAACATGACTACTTATCTTTGAATTACACAAAATATAAAATGATTGTATATTTCTTTTCTCTATTCATTTGTTTTAACTTATTTTCCATCAAAACTCATATTTCTCTCGATACAATCTTTTATTACAAACTGATGGCCTTTTTTTAATTTTCATTATCTTTTTCTAAGTAATCTATTCCTAACACCCCAACCTTTTTATTTATTAGAATAGGAATTTCATACCTACCGTTTCCCTTTAAACAATTGATAAGAACATATGCAACCCCTTTTAAGGTTTCTTTTTTTATTGTATTTTTCCCCATGAATGAAGATAACATTTTTTTCTTTCTACATTGTAAATTGAATTAAATAATTGTAATTGTCTTTCAGGAGAAAATTGATTCCTTCTATTTGATTTTTTAGTAGTTTATTCAAGCTATTATTTCCGCTCTTTTTTTTAAAACTATATTTATTAAAAAATTTGAGGGCTATTTTTTTAAATTCTTTAATGAAATATCAAATACGTTATATTTATCAAATCTAATAAGAGATTTTTTTTACATTTAAAAAAAACTATATTTATCTTTTACTGTTCAAGAACCATCAACTACTCTGCCGGTATCATATTTATTAATTTTAACAATAGCAAAAGTTCTTAGTTTTTGAGTGCCGGCTCTAAATTTTTTAGTATCCTCTCTATAATAATCTACTGGGAATTCTAAATAACCTCACCAAATTTGTCCTACTTCATATTTCATAATATATGTCTTATAAACAAAAAAAGAAGATTATTCTTCTTTTTTCCGTAGCTTAGCGCCACTTTCGGTCGTATGCCATATCCTATAAGATAGACAACCCAGTTATCATGTAACTGATTACTTTTATTATATATCGTTCAAATATTATGTCAACACTTTTTTTACTTTTTATTAAATACTATAGTTTTTTTAATATAACAGGGGATAGGCCCACTATTAACTAGACTTGTTGGATAACAAAACCCCTATTTTCAAACCCTTAAGTTCTTATTTATTCACGTTTTTTTACTTTTATTCACACTAACTTGTTTTTTTTCTTTCTAAATTGTTTGCAAATTTCTCAACACTAACAGGGGTTTTCAAAAACTCATCGTGTAAATTATAATCACTATCAAAAAATAACTTATTATCAGACTCATATTTAGTCTCAATAATTGTTCTGTACAAAACATTATTAATAACTTTAACATATTCTCCATCATATTTCGTTGCTAAACTGATCATTTTTATTTATCTTATAAAGTTCTTCATTTACTCCCTCATAACTTCAGTCATCTTGCCCGTTTCACAAATTATAACTATATTTAAAATCGATATAAATATTGCTATAATACTTTCAAAAATCATCTCACCCATTACTATAATCATTGACTTTTATTCTCTTCACTTCGTATGTATACGTTTGTCAAACGTTTTCATCTACCTTTCCCCTATTTTCTCCATATCCACTAGGAAAATATTCTTCATCTAATCCTCTGTCATTAGTGCTGTCAATATATAATCATTTTCAATAATTATAATAATTTCCCTTTAAACTTACTTGCGGATAAGTTCCATTATTCATTTCATTAATTTTTTCTTTTCCTTGAACTAAATTTCCTTCCTCATTTTTCTTATATATTTCATTTAAATCAATTTTATCCTTTCTTTCACTTTGATTTTGTAAAAATCCTCCCATTCCAAATATACTAATTACTACCATTACTATCGTTATTATTCTTTTCATTTCTTTACCCTCATACCAAAATTATATAAAAAAAAGAAAAAATAACTATTTTTTCTTTTTAAAATCTTTTTATTTTGAATATTTAGCAATTGCAGCATCAATATAACCAACAACCTCGTCCCAAATGTCTTCAAATTCTTGTTTTAGTTCATCACCTTTCATTTTATTAAGTTCTTTTAACAATTTCTCTTTAGTTTCCGTTGCTGGAAATTCTGAGTCGTACGGTAACTTACTTTTATCAATTTTACATATTTCATAGTTCATAACCGTAATATCAACAACAAGTTTTATCCACTCAATTTTTTCGTCTTTTGTAAATTTTTCTTTATTAGCTTTTTCTCGTAGTTCGTTGTATCTATCTAATTTTTTTTGATATTCTTTAACTTTTTCATCAATATTATTCGCATTTACCTCTGTATCGCTCCCAGGACCATTACTACTCTTGTTCCCACAAGCAACAACACTTGCTCCTGTTGAAGCTATCATTCCCATTGCTCCCAATATTCCTAACAATTTTTTCATACTCTTGTTTCTCCTTTTAAACCTTTAATTTTATTTTTTAATTGTTTAACCAATTTATTTAATCATACCACTTTCTCTAAAAATCAAATCCCCTTTTTAATCACTTCTTTTTTGGTATCAATTCCTCAAATAAATCAGATAACTAAATCAAGAAACACTATACTTTCGCCCCCAAGCCCGCGAACCCCCACTCACTCATCGTAAATTGTAATTATTTTTAAGTGTGTTGTCATTCAGCTACAAAGGAGGTGAAAACAATAATAAAAAAAATAATCGTTACAGCCATAACAATTATTAAATTAATTATAACTTGGTTATATCAGAAAACAAACAAATTATCTCTTCACTCACCCGAAATAGGAATTTAAAAATATCTATCTTTTTCTACTTTTGGCTAGTTTGTCAATTATGAATTATTATTGTTATTGGATATTTTCTTTATCTAATTTTTTAATTATTTTACACTTAACTTTAATATTTCTTTTTTTTACAAAATCTCCATTCTAACTAATAGGTCTTCAAGATTTGATCTTATATTTTTTTAATTATTGTTTTTTTAGTAAACACAAGGCTGATAATATCAAAATTTGTGACTTCTCCCAAAAAAAAAGAAAAAATGTCTAAACCCAAAATTACTCCACATTATTATCCGTTTCGATGTCTTTTAATTTATGATTATATTTTTTATCCAAATCAAGCTTTAATAAATTATTTATTTCATCTTCAGGAATTTTTTTACCTTAATAGTATTTAAACGAAAAAAACATTAATTTTTAAAAATATCTTCAAACTCATTTTTACAACTCATTTTTTTATTTTTTTAAATTTATACAAAAAAATAACTAATAAAAAACTTATAGGTAACAAGTGGCAAAAAACTAAAAACATGATTTAGATTTTTACTTGTTGCCGACAATTCATACGCAAACATTCTCAAAGATTTGGTTTGAAGAGTGGGAGTAAGTGCAAAAACTCTCGAGAAGCGGATGATTACAAACAAGTCTAGCGATCAAGGGATTATGTTTAACCCTAACCTTATCTTTTTTTTCATGACTCTATTTAGATTCACTTTTCTTATGAAAATCTTTATCTTTTTATTTTATATTTTGTTCCAACTCATTTTGCTTGTGTAAAATCTATAAAACTTCGCTAATTGAGTGATTTGCCAACACGCTTATTTTTTCCATTTTACATGTTTTCTGACTATATTAGCCTTTTTCTACCTTATCTCTTAAAAGATATAATCAGTATCATTTTTCAAATGCTTTTCGTACCGAGACTTAACATGACTACTTAACTCTGAGTTACACAGAACATAAAAATGCTTGTATATTTCTTTTCTCTCTTCATTTGTTTTAACTTCTTTCCCATCAAAACTCATATTTCTTTTGTTGCAATCTTCGATTACGAATTGTCGACCTTGTTTTAATTTTTCACTATCTTTTTCTAAACAATCTATTCCTAATACCCCAATTTTTTTATTCATTAAAATAGGAATTTCGTACCTACCATTTTCCTTTAAACAACCTTTACCAACATATGCAACCCCTCTTAAGGTTTCTTTTTTTATTGTGTTTTTTCACTCATCTATAAGTTTTTTTCTTTCTTCTGTATATGTTGGGTTAAATAATTGTTTTTGTCTTTCAGGAGAAAACTGATTCCTCCTGTTTAGTTTTCTTGAGTGCTTATTCAACCTATCAAATTCTCCGTTTAGGAGTTTCTTTTCATAAGCACCTCTATATTGATCGCTTGAGTATCTGAGCAAAGCGTTTTTTCTAAAATTTTTAAAAGCTTTGTTGAAATCTGAGTTTTGCAAATCCATTTTCTTAAAGATCAAGTTGCTAACCGGTAAATCGTACGTATCATTTATATTAAAATGATACTTATCTTTTTTGTGATTAATATTCAAACATCATTTTGGGTTTGCTTTTGATGATGAGTATGCGACCCTCGCCGTCCCATCCCTATTAAATTTTAAAATCAAGAAGGGCCTCGCCTTTTGAAAACCTGCTGTTTTACTTTTATAATCCTCTCTGTAAAAATTTCCCGGAAATTCAGAATAACCTCATCAAATTTGTCCTATATAATATTTCATAATATTATTATAACAAAAAAAGAGCTAATGCTCTTTTTGTGTTTGGACTCCACGCCCTTTTTCGTCGTATGCCATATCCTATAAGATAGACAACCCAGTTATCATGTAACTGATTACTTTTATTATATATCGTTCAAATATTATGTCAACACTTTTTTTACTTTTTATTAAATACTATAGTTTTTTTAATATAACAGGGGATAGGCCCACTATTAACTAGACTTGTTGGATAACAAAACCCCTATTTTCAAACCCTTAAGTTCTTATTTATTCACGTTTTTTTACTTTTATTCACACTAACTTGTTTTTTTTCTTTCTAAATTGTTTGCAAATTTCTCAACACTAACAGGGGTTTTCAAAAACTCATCGTGTAAATTATAATCACTATCAAAAAATAACTTATTATCAGACTCATAAGTCTCAATAATTGTTCTGTACAAAACATTATTAATAACTTTAACATATTCTCCATCATATTTCGTTGCTAAACTGATCATTTTTATTTATCTTATAAAGTTCTTCATTTACTCCCTCATAACTTCAATCATCTTGCCCATTCCACAAATTATAACTATATTTAAAATCAATATAAATATTACTATAATACTTTCAAAAATCATCTCACCCATTACTATAATCATTGACCTTTATTCTCTTCACTTCGTATGTATGTGTCTGTCAAATTTCTTTTTCTACTTTCCCCCTGCTTTCTCCATATCCACTTGGAAAATATTCTTCATCTAATCCTCTGTCATTAGTGCTGTCAATATATAATCATTTTCAATAATTATAATTATTTCCCTTTAAACTTACTTGCGGATAAGTCCCATTATTCATTTCATTAATTTTTTCTTTTCCTTGAACTAAATTTCCTTCCTCATTTTTCTTATATATTTCATTTAAATCAATTTTTGCCTTTCTTTCACTATGATTTTGTAAAAATCCTCCCATTCCAAATATACTAATTACTACCATTACTATCGTTATTATTATTTTCATTTCATTACCCTCATACAAAATTATATAAAAAAAAGAAAAAATAACTATTTTTTCTTTTTAAAATCTTTTTATTTTGAATATTTCGCAATTGCACCATCAATATAACTTATAACTTCGTCCAAAATTTCTTTAAAATATTCTTTGAGTTCTTCGTCATCTTTCTGCTCTTTAAGTTCTTTTAACAACTTCTCTTTAGTTTCAATTGCTGGATAACTCGCATCGTGAGGTAACTTACTTTTGTCAACTTGACATATTTCATAGTCCATAACCATAGCATCTACTATTATTTTTGCAAACTCAATTTTTTCGTCTTTTGATAAAGCGGCCCCATTTCCTTTTTTTCTCTCTCACAACTCGTTATATCTATCTAATTTTTTTTGATATTCTTTAACTTTTTCATCAATATTATTCGCATTTACCTCTGTATCGCTCTCAGGACCATTACTACTCTTGTTCCCACAAGCAACAACACTCGCTCCTGTTGAAGCTATCATTCCCATTGCTCCCAATATTCCTAATAATTTTTTCATACTCTTGTTTCTCCTTTTAGACCTTTAATTTTATTTTTTAATTGTTTAACCAATTTATTTAATTATACCACTTTCTCTAAAAATCAAATCCCCTTTTTAATCACTTCTTTTTTGGTATCAATTCCTCAAATAAATCAGATAACTAAATCAAGAAACACTATACTTTCGCCCCCAAGCCCGCGAACCCCCACTCACTCATCGTAAATTGTAATTATTTTTAAGTGTGTTGTCATTCAGCTACAAAGGAGGTGAAAACAATAATAAAAAAAATAATCGTTACAGCCATAAAAATTATTAAATTGATTATAACTTGGTTATATCAGAAAACAAACAAATTATCTCTTCACTCACCCGAAATAGGAATTTAAAAATATCTATCTTTTTCTACTTTTGGCTAGTTTGTCAATTATGAATTGATATTGTTATTGGATATTTTCTTTATCTGATTTTTTAATTATTTTACCCTTAACTTTAATATTTCTTTTTTTTACAAAATCTCCATTCTAACTAATAGGTCTTCAAGATTTTATCTTATATTTTTTTAATTATTGTTTTTTTAGTAAACACAAGGCTGATAATATCAAAATTTGTGACTTCTCCCAAAAAAAAAGAAAAAATGTCTAAACCCAAAATTACTCCACATTATTATCCGTTTCGATGTCTTTTAATTTATGATTATATTTTTTATCCAAATCAAGCTTTAATAAATTATTTATTTCATCTTCAGGAATTTTTTTACCTTAATAGTATTTAAACGAAAAAAGCATCAATTTTTAAAAATATCTTCAAACTCATTTTTACAACTCATTTTTTTATTTTTTTAAATTTATACAAAAAAATAACTAATAAAAAACTTATAGGTAACACGTGGCAAAAAACTAAAAACATCATTTAGATTTTTACTTGTTGCCTACAATTCATACACAAAAACTCTCAAAGTTTTGGTTTGAATATTGGGAGTAGGTGCAAAAACTCTCGAGAAGAGGGTGATTACAAACAATTCTAGCGATCAAGGGACTATGTTTAACCCTAACCTTATCTTTTTTTCATGACTCTATTTAGATTCACTTTTCTTATAAAGATCTTTATCTTTTTATTTTATATTTTGTTCCAACTCATTTTGCTTGTGTAGAATCTATAAAACTTCGCTAATTGAGTGATTTGCCAACACGCTTATTTTCTTCATTTTACATGTTTTCTGACTATATTAGCCTTTTTCTACCTAATCTCTTAAAAGATATAATCAGTGTCAATTTTTAAACGCTTCTCGTACCGAGACTTATCAGGACTACTTAACTCTAAGTTACACAAAATAAAAAAATGCTTGTATATTTCTTTTCTCTCTTTACTTGTTTTAACTTCTTTCCCATCAAAACTCATATTTCTTTCGTTGCAATCTTCTATTACAAATTGTCGGCCTTGTTTTGATTTTTCACTATCTTTTTCTAAACAATCTATTCCTAATACCCTAATTTTTTTATTCCTTAAAATAGGAATTTCGTACCTACCATTTTTCTTTAAACAACCTTTACCAACATACACACACCGCTCAAGGTTTCTTTTTTTATTGTATTTTTTCACTCATCTATAAGTTTTTTCTTTCCGCTTTATAAATTTGATTAAATAATTGTTTTTGTCTTTCAGGAGAAAATTGATTCCTTCTATTTATTTTTTTTGTCGTCCAGATAACTTGTCAAATTTACCTTCTAATAGTTTTTTTCATTAGCCGCTCTATAAGGGTCTGATGAAAATTTTTTTAATAGCCCCTTTTAAAAAATTTTTCAAATATATTATATAATTTAGAACCGTAAAGGTCCTTCTAGAAATAACCAAGTTTATTTATTGGTAAATCATATGTATCATTAGGTTTAAAATAGAAATTACTGTTTTTGTTTTTTACATTAAAACAATATTTTGGATTTTCTTTAGAAGTAGAATAGTCCACTCTTGCAGTACCGTCTCTATTAGTTTTTAAAATTAAAAAAGGCCTTTTCTTTTGTTGACCGGCCTTAAAATTTTTGTAATTTTTTATATAATAATCCCTTGGAAATTTTGCATAACCTGATCAAATTTGTCCTGCGAGTATTTTGTTCATATTATTATTGAATCAAAAAAAGAGCTTACGCTCTTTTTTTTAGAAAGCTCCACGCCTTCTTTAGTCGAGCTTACAAGAAAAGTTTTCTTGTAGCACCCAGTTATTACTAACTGTTATCTCTATTTTATATCGTTCAAATATTATGTCAACACTTTTTTCACTTTTTATTAAATAAAATACTTTTTTTAATAAAATAGGGGATAGGACCACCATTAACTCAACATGTATGATGAATAAAACCTTATTTTCATACTCCCAAAATTCTTATTTATTAAACGTTTTTTTACTGTTGTTCACACTAACTTGTTTTTTTCTTTCTAAATCGTTTGCAAATTTCTCAACACTAACAAGGGTTTTCAAAAACTCATCGTGTAAATTATAATCACTATAAAAAAATAACTTATCATCAGATTCATATTTAGTCTCAATAATCGTCCTGCACAATACATTACTGATAGCTTTAACATAGTCTCTATCATATTTTGTTTCTAAGTTAATTGATTTTATTTTTCTTATAAAGTTTTCATTTCATCCCTAAGAACTCGTCTCACTGCAATTTTAACACTAGTGTTTATATTCTCCTTATGTTGGTCTTCAAAATATGTATTCAAAGCACCCTCTAGTAAATCTTGAAAAAAAATTTTTTTAAAGAACTTTTATTTGTATTAGGATCTAGTTCAATTATTAACCTACAAAATTCCTTAAAAGGCATCACTTTTGAAGAATCTTCTTATCATTTATCCTAATTTTAATCTCGTTTAAATCACTTATTTTAAGCACCGCTTTCTGTTTTCATTTTTTGTAATACTTTTAGAAATTTGTATTGTATACAGTATATCTTTTTGAATTTGTAGCCATAAACAACGCACTTCCTGCTTTTTTTTCAAGTTTAAACATTCTTTTATAATCCGTAGAAGGAGTAGTAGTTGAAGCAAATAAATTATTAGCTACTCAAGTTCTTTTTTGAATTTTAACGACATAATATTTACATATTGGCTATTTTCAAAAATACCCTTAGTTAGCTGTATTTCATATGCACTACTTCCATAAAAGTCGGTTATATTTTGTGTTCAACAACTAATTCTCGCATTGTACTTTCTTAGAACTTTATATCAATCAAATATCTATTTATTTGCAACAAGGTTTTCAGTTCACAATTTGTGAGTCTCATGTACAAATATAGATGTTTTGTTTAAATATCTAATAGCTTCACTTTGACTTACATTTTATTTCTTCATTCCTTCTGGTGATATTTTGTCATTGATATATCTATATTTAGTTACAAGAATATTTATAAATGAAAATATCAATCTGAAGAAGGCATTTCTTAATTCAACATCATTGATATCATTATTACTCTTTTCATTTCTTTACCCTCGTACCAAAATTATATAAATAAAAGAAAAAATAACTATTTTTTCTTTTATTTATTATTTTGCTCGCCCCATCAATATAGGCGATAACTTCGTCATAATTATCTTTTATATTTTTGTAATCTCTTTTGTAAAAATCTTATAGAAATTCTGAATAACATCACCAAATTTGTCCAGCTTTGTATTTCATAATATCTCAATTCTAAACAAAAAAAGGAGATGAGTCTCCTTTTTTTGTTATTGGACTCCACGCCTTTTTTAACGTCCGATAAAAACATTAGTTCTTGCGACCCAGTTATCATATAATTGATTGCTTTTATTATATGTCGTTTAAATATTATGTCCTCTTTTTTTACTTTTATCAAAATACATGCTTTTTTTTAAATAAAACAAGGGCTAGGGCTATTACCTAGATATGTCAGATAACTAACCCTACTGAAACATAGTCACTTTACCCCGGAAGCCTGTGAGTCCCTCCTCATTCATCGTGATTTGTTGTTATTTTTAAGCATGTTGTAATTTCGATATAAAGAAGATGAAAACAATCAGTAAAAAATAAGCATTAAGCTAATGACAATCATCATTTTAATCACAACTTGGTTATATTAAAAAAATCTATTTACTCGCCCCCATTTAGATATTTATAAATATCTATCTTTTTCTACCTTTCGTTAGTTTGACATTTATGTATTCATATTATTCTTGGTTATTTTATACATTTTGTTTAATATTTTCTTCTTTGACTGCTGTTTTTTTGGAAACACAAGATTGATAATACTTAAATCTGTGCATTATTCAAAAAAAGTCAAACTAGAAATTAAGCCCGCATTATCATCTGCTTCATTGTCTATTAATTTATTATTATGTTTTTTATCTAAATCAAGTTTAACTAAATATTATTTTCCCTTTTTCGTGAGTTTTTATCACAACTTTGATGATTAATATAAAAAAAACTTTCGTTCTCAATATTTTTGAGCCTCTAAAAAACGGAGTTTCTTTGACTTTGATCTTAATTCCATTATATATATTTTGTTTTTTACCTTAATATCATTTTAAAGAAAAAGAAAAGATGATTTTATTTTTAGTTTTTTTCAAAATCCTTTACACCCATCTTTATAAATCATTTTTTTAAATATATACAAAAAACTTTTTTTATCTTATAAAGAAAACATATTTGATGAGTGACAAATAAACTAAAAACATGGTTTAGATTTTTATTTGTTGCTTACAACCCATACGTGCCCACTCTCAAAGTTTTGGTTTGAAGAATAGGAGTATACGCAAAAAATCTCAAGGAGTTGATGGTTACGAACGGGTGCTAGCGATCAACAAATCATGTTCGGTTATGTAATTAAGGAAGCTAAAACTTTTATGATTTACTCAATTTAACTAGCTCATTATTTAGTTCGCGTGGATTCGAAGTTCGTTTTCGAAGAGTTTGAAAAGGGTTTTTATAAATGTCAATTGTAAAAAACCTTTGTTTCAAAACTTTTTTCGAAAATGCCTTCTGCTTAACCCCAACCATGTTTCTTTTTTTCATACCTCTTTTTAAATTCACTTTTCTACTAGAAATTTTTAGCTTTTTGTTTTATTTTTGGTTCCACCTCATTTGGCTTGCGTAATCTCTCACTTCAATAAATAATTGACTTGCCAACACATTTATTATCTTCATTTTATTTATTTTTTGGCTATAACAGTCTTTTCTACTCTATCTTTTTAAAAAATATAATCAACATCATTTATCAAATGCTTCTCGTACTAAGATTTAGCATTACTAATTATCTCAGTGTTACATAAAATATAAAAAAACTTGTATACTTCTTTTCTCTCATCATAATTTTTAACTTTAATTTCATCTAACTTCGTTTTTCTCTCATTACAATCTTCTATTACAAATAGATTCTTCAATAAACTTATAACATCGATTGTTTTATAATTTAATCTCAATGTTTTATAATTCACCCTTAATATAAACTTGACATTGTAATTACCGCTTTCTTTTAAATAATTTTTGCTATAAAAGAAATAACATTTTATTCATTATTTTTTTATTCTCTAATCCCAAGAGTTTTGCTTTACCTGATTTAGAGATTGTATTAAATAATTTTGATTGTCTTTTAGACAAAACTGGTTTCTTTTTTTGACTCACATTTTTGGCTTGTTTAATTAACTATATTTTATTAATTATTTATGAGACAATTAAACTAATTTATCTACTCTACGAATCATAGAACTTTCTTTGACAACTTATCTATAATGTCCCCTTGCTTCAATTTATTGATCATTAAAAGGTTGAAATGTTCATTTTGTGTTTTCCTTATCTTGTTTAGAAAGCATTTGTATTTTATATCTTTTATTATTGTTTAAAAATCTCTCATTTTTTTGCAATATGAATTTCTTGGTCAAATCCTTCTTGTTTGTTATGTTAACTTTCTTAGGAATTTTTACCAATTATCGTTCTCTTAAATAATATTTCATCATATTTAAAATATAAATAAAAAAAAGGTTTATATAAACCTTTATCTTCAACTCTATGAACAGATAGAGTGTAACCGTCGGCTTGCAATTGCTTCCGCTCTTATTATTAATATATCATATATACACTCATAATTTAATAATTTTATAAATTTTTCTAAATAAATATTATGAATAATAAGCAAAAATATTACAACCAATTAACAAACAATTATGTCACAGGTAAAATTACTTGGACGTAGTCCCATGAGGGGAATTTATTTAAACATTACGAAACAATTCAAATTAGAAATCATAAGAAAATCATCAAATAATATTGACAAAATTAACACAAGTGCACAAGCTCTTGGGTGATCTAAAAGACATGCATACAGAAAACTTAAAGATTGCATAGATATTGGTGCAAAATCTTTTATCTTTAAAAATATTGGAAAGTAGCGAGAAATAAAATAAATCAATACACAAAAGATAAAGTTATAATTTTATGTAAAATAAATTACTTTCATTTCAGTATGTTTGGTTATCAAGAGTGTTTTGAAATAAAATATTGAAATAATTTTCCCCGTTCAAAAAAGAACGGTGTTTGAGGCAACTGCATCAAACCACAAGTTAAAACATGGTTTAAATGACATTACATATAGCAATAGAGAAGTTGACTAAAAAATCTTAGATGGGTATTTAGTGAGCAATAAATAATGGGGAATTATTATATTTATAAAGAAACTTTTAAAAGTACAGTATTCCATTAAAAATGTAACCGACAATAGAAATGTATTTAGTTGGAAAATAAATAAAGACTCTGAGTCTTATACTCAATTGCAATTTACTTTTTGTCTTTAAAAATTTCAACAAAAACAACCACTATATCTCATGAAAAACCTTGGTGGAAAGAACTTTAGGGATGGTTCGAATATGATGACCATAATTAATAGAATAAATAATATAGAAACAATTTAAGGTGGAATGCATATTTACCAATACTGTTCAAAGAATATAACAAAATCATTCAAACCCTATTAAGAATAAGTCAATTACTAGATAAGTTTATAGAAAATCTCGACATTGTGTTTTCATATAGTTCAACAAGAGTTGTGAAATATGGTTCAAGAATTAATTAGGATAATAAAAAATGGTTTCTGTGTTTTTGATTTAAACCATTTTTTCTTAAACCTAAATCAAAGGCGATTGTTATGAAAACATAAGACCCTAAATATAACTCGACGTTATGAAATGAAGCTTATAATACAATCGAATAAGAAGTCATAGAACTCACGGCAATAAAATTGCAATTAAAAAAGAATATAATGAAAGTATAAAACACCTAAAAAAGGGTTGCCCTTTAAAATATGGTAATTAATTTTTTAAATAAGCAAAGAAAAAATACAAGAAGCATTTATTAACTTCTTGTATTTAGTGCCATAATCTCTTACAATTTATTGTTATGCTTATACTTATCATTTCCCATAAGTTCAAGGTTGATTGAAACTTTGTTAAGACCTTGATATCATAGGTCACAGATTTCATTATAAATAAGTTTACCAACAAACTGATGAACATACTTGGTTGGATGAACACCGTCAATGAAGAAAAACTCATTTATATCCATATTTTCATGTGTTGAAATCGGGTCATTTCTAAATTCATATACGATAGTTTTGTCTTCATATTGTGATCTTGTATACGAGTAACCAAAATTATTCGAAGTATTTATTTTTAAACCAAATTCTTCTAACATCAATGTTTTATAATCATTCATAATATTTTTGAAATTACCGTATAAATCATAATACTCTATTTGTCCCTTGTATTGTTCTTTATAACTATCGATTATTTCTGATATTTCATTCGAAAATTGCATATCATATTTTTTTATTAATGATGTAAACCTTGGTGCCATTTCAGAGAGTTTAGTTACTTTACCATTCTTGTCAAGTTCGCCACCTTTTAAAATTGGTATTAAGGTTAAATCTGGTGAGTTCATATATAAGACAGTGGCGCCAGTCTTTAAAACTATGTCTAAAGTTTTGCTAATATTATTTTTACTTCTGTTAAGTAAATCCGTTGCATCTTTTATAGAACCACTACTCAAAAATGCTTCTAGAGCTGCATTCATATCATTTCCACCAATTTCAATGAAAACCAAATCTTCCTTTGATAATTTATTTTGCAAAGTCAAGGCACTAGCCTGAGATAATAAATCTGCTTTCATTTTAAAATTTCTTATACCAATTTCTGTTAAGTTTAATGTTATATCATCGCTAGCTCTTGCACCACTTATAGCATAGTTCCTTCCGCCTTTATATTCATCACTCAACAATTCGCCTGCAGGACCCATATTTCCAAATCCTAATAAGTTATTTACTCATTCCACAGCGGGTTGATCATTAGATGCTGATGCCAAGTTATTTTTATGAATATTTTTATTATAGTAACCGGCATATTTAAAAATAGCATTTTGATTATTTGATTTTATGACGCTATTTGCAATTGCTTCATAGCCACCAGTGTCACTAAGACTATCTCCTAAAACATAGAAGTTTTTAAAAGAATTTTTAGGTTGCGTTGTGCTTGAAATAGTGGAACAGCTAATGGAAGAAAGTGCGCTAACAAAAATTGACGATAGCAAAACTAAGTTTATTATTTTTTTCATACTTGTACTCCTTTGAAACATTTTAAAGGAGTTTCAAACTAAAATATTTTTATATATTAAAAAAATGGGTTAAATTTATTAACCCACAGATCCTTCCATATCCATTTTTATAAGTTGATTTAATTCAACAGCATACTCAAGAGGTAATTCTTTTGTGAATGGTTCTAAAAAACCCATAACTATAATTTCTAGTGCTTGTTGTTCACTCAAACCACGACTCATTAGATAAAATAGTTGTTCTTCACTCACTTTAGACACAGTAGCCTCGTGCTCAATTTGTGACTCATTATTGTGAACCTTATTTTGTGGGATGGTATCTGAGTGCGATTGATTGTCTAATATTAAAGTGTCACATTCAACTCTTGCCTTAGAATTTGTTGCATTCTCACCAATATAAGCTAAACCCCTATAATTTGCAGTTCCACCTTGGAAAGTAATTGATTTTGATACTATTTTTGACTTGGTTTCTTTGCCTAAATGTATCATTTTACTTCCGGCATCTTGATAAACACCTTTCTTAGCAACCGCAATAGAAATTGTATCACCTTGTGAACGATCACCTTTTAAAATACAAGATGGGTACTTCATATTGATTTTAGAACCAATATTACCATCAATTCATTCCATTCTTCCATCCTCTTCAACAAGACTTCGTTTAGTTACTAAATTAAGAACATTATCACTTCAATTTTGAACAGTTGTATATCGCACACTACTTCGTTTACCCACAAATATTTCAACTATTGCTGCATGTAAATTGTTTTTTGAGTAAACAGGGGCTGTACAACCTTCAATATAGTGAATTTGAGCATCATCTTCAACTACAATCAGCGTTCTTTCGAACTGACCTGATTGCTTGAAGTTAATTCTAAAGTACGCTTGAAGCGGCATATCTAACTTAACACCCTCAGGTACGTAAATGAAAGTTCCTCCTGACCAAACAGCACCATTTAATGCTGCATATTTATTGTCGTCATTTGGCACTAATTTCCCAAAATACTTCTTAAATAATTCTGGATATTTTTTTAATGCTGTGTCACAATCAGTAAAAATGACCCCTTTTTCTGATATTTCAGTTTGTAATTGTTCATAGATCGGAGTGGCGTCTCATTGCGCATTTATACCAACTAGGAAATTTTTTTCTGCCTCGGGAATACCTAATCTATCAAATGTTTTACGAATATTTTCAGGTACATCATCTCAACTTGTGGCAACATTATCTGTACCTCGGGTATAGTAATAATAATCTTGAAAGTCCACAAAATTCAAGTCTGGACCAAAATTTGGTTGTGGTTTAAGAGAAAACTTCTTGAAACTATCTAAACGGTACTCTAACATTCATTCAGGTTCACCTTTAATTTTAGAAATTTGACGAACAATGTCCTCATTAATCCCCTTTTCAACCTTAAACGAAGATACTTCCCCTTCATTAAATCCGTATTTATATTCACTTATTTTTTTAATTTCTTCCTCTTGTTTTAACTTCTTCATTACTTAACCTCATTTTCTAAAATATATCTCAAACCGTCAGCTCCTAATAGAGCACAATTTATTCTATTGCCTTGATGGTGAATTTGTCAAAAAGCTATTAATTCATCCAAAATATCCTCATTGTAATCTTTTCCCGAAATCATATTATGGTAATTATACAAAATATTAAGAGCTTCTTCTTTACCCTTATTACGTATTTGATCACATAATATATCAATAGATGCAGTTGATATTGAACAAGCAACACCATCAAATCTACTATCTACTATTTTTCCATCTTCAAAAATTATTTGTACATTGATTTCATCTGAACAACTAGCTGAGTCCTGATTTTTAAATATTCCTTTTGAAAGTTCTAAAAAGCCTTTGTTAGATGGACTTGTAAAGTGTTCCATAATAATTTGTCTTAAAATAATTTTATCTTCTTTATTTAACATAATTTTTTTCTTTCCTATTTAAATTAATTCGTTAACTCAATTTTCACAATCAAGTAATGCTTTAATAAATATATCAATGTCATTACGTGTATTATAAATTGAAAAGCTAGCTCTAATAGTAGTTAATGCTCCGGTTTTTAAATGTGATAATCTTGCACAATGTTTACCAACTCTTACAGATATTTTGTATTTTTTATTCAAAAATGCTCCAAAGTCTTGTGAACTAACACCAATCATATTAAATAAAACAATTGGTTGTGGATTTTTCAAGTTATAAAACTCAAATTTAGAAACATCAATTTTGGATAATTCATCAACCAAATATCTTTTTAAACCTTCTTCGTATTCTTGTATTTTTTCAATTGATATCTTATCAATAAACTTAAGTGCTTCTAAAAAACCATAAATTGCACTTAAATTCAAGGTTCCAGCCTCAAATTTTTGAGGAATCTTGGCAAGTTTGTACTCAGTTAATGTGATATTAACGTTGTTACCACCACCATAAATAAGTGGTTTTAATATATCTAATTTTTCTTTTTTCCCTCAAAGTATACCTAAGCCAAAAGGTCCAAACATTTTATGTGAAGAGAAAGCAACAAAATCAACATTTCATTCTTCAACATTTGTTCTCGTATGCAGTACTGACTGAGCAATATCAACAACAATGATAATATCGTTATTTATATTCTTGATGGCATTAGCTATTGATTGAACATCGTTGCTTGCTCCAACTGTGTTAGAAACACTAGCGAATGATACTATTTTAGTTTTTTTGTTTATTGTGTTATCTATTTTGTTCAGATCTATTGATCCGGTATCATTTAAATCTAGGTACTTAATTTTTATTCCTATTTCTTCTTCTAATACTTTTCAAGGTAATAAATTTGAAGAGTGTTCTAGAATTGTTAAAACTACTTCATCATCTTTCTTCAAATATGTTTTGAGTCCAAAGCAGATCTGATTTAATGAATGAGTCGCACCACTGGTAAAAATTACTTCATTGTGATTTTTCGCTCCGATAAACTTAGCTGTCATTTTTCTTGTTGTGTCCAAAATAACATTAGCCTTATAAGCATTATCAAATAAGTCATTATGAGTATTTGCTGCAATTTTTTCATTATATTCCGCTTCTGCTTTGATAACTTGTTCTAGTTTTAGACTTGTTGCTGCTGATTCAAAATAAATTTCATCTGGATTATATTTAAAATATGGAAAATAACTTTTATAGTCCATTTAAATCATTCCTTTCAATATATCTTTAAGATATATTACGATTTCATCGTCGTTTAATGAAAGAAACACAGGTTCAAAATATCCATTTATTATCAACTCTTGTGCTTCTTCTTTGTTAAGTCCTCTTGATAATAAGTAAAATATTTGGTCAGGGTCAAGCATTCCAATAGCATTTGCATGGCTAGCAACGATGTCATTTTCGTCTATCAATAATACAGGGTCAGAGTCTGCTTTTGCCTTCTTATCTAACACCAATAATCTTAATTCTTGATGTGCCTCACTAGAGCTTGATCCTTTTTTAATATCACTGATGCATCTTATAAAACCCTTCGATTCATTTTTTAATACTTCATATGCTTTAATATTTGAACTAGTGTTACGTGCATTGTGTAATGATTTTATAAAACTATTTTTGATGATATTTTTATTAACAATAGTAGCACTATAGAATTCAATGCTTGAGCTTGTCTCTTTTAAATTGATTTCAAGATTATCATTGGCGTTACAATTCATAAGGTTAGCTATTTTTAAGTCTAGCCTTGAAGAATCCTCTATAGTTATGTTAATATTGAAGTTTTTATCATTTCCCGAGTTTTCAATCGGCAAAAACAAGATTGTTAAGCTAACACTAGTGTTAGCTTTTATTACAATATTTAATTTTCCATCAGATTCACCTAATAAAATTACCTTGTTATCATCCGTTTTTAAGACTAACTCACTTGCTAAATTATTTCTATAATCAATAAAATTTGGGTTTTTTCACATGTTGTTCACCTAAATTAAATCCTTAACTCAGTTGTAACCCTCTTTATTGATACGGTCAACAAGCTCGCCACCCGCACTTGTTATAATTTTTCCATTTATAATAACGTGTGCATGAGTTGGTTTTATCTTTTTAAAAAATCTATCATAGTGAGATACGATAATCAAACCTTGTTTAGAGATTTCATCATCATTCAAGTTTTTAGAAACAATTTCTAGAGCGTCTACATCAAGTCCTGAGTCTATTTCATCTATCAAACTAAATAAAGGGTTTAACATTTTCAATTGTAGTATTTCATTCTTTTTCTTTTCTCCACCTGAGAAACCATCATTAACAAATCTTTTAAGCATATTTAAATCAAAATCTAAATTCATTGCTTTGGCTTTAATATCTTTAAAAATCTCTTGCAGTTTTTTAGGTTCTTCACTATGAGAATTTACAATGTATTTCAAAAATTCTAAATTGCTTACCCCAGGTATAGATTGAGGGTTTTGCATTGCCAAGAACAGCCCTGCCCTACTTCTTTCATCCACACTCATATCTAAAATAGATTTCCCGTCTAACAAAATATCTCCTTCAGTTACTTCGTACTTTGGATGACCCATTATAGCCATCAGTAATGTTGATTTTCCATTACCATTTGGACCCATCAAAGCATGAATTTCCCCTGATGAAACTTCCAAGTCTATTCCTTTCAAGATCTCCTTATCCTCAATCTTTACGTGTAAATTAATAATTTTTAATGTGTGCATTTTAAAACTCCTTAACCTCTTTAATTATATTGCCTGAATTAAGAAAATAGATAATTTATTTACAAATTATAATTTTTTTTGTTTATACTATGTACTTAAATAAATTGAATTTCTCACTCTTTTTTAGTCTTTTTTTCTTTATAATTATGTTGATACAAAATCAAGGAGTGAAAAGTGTGAAAAAATTATTAACACTACTAGGTAGTTTTGCAATTACTGCCAGTGCTGGTTCGATGGCAGTTGCTTGTACGAACTATGACAAAAAACAAGATGGAAATTCTATTCTAATTAATTTTTTAAATTCATTGAATGGAAAAGCTAATATCGATGCATCAGACGTATTATGAAAATTAGTTAATGAAAATGGACCTAAAAACAGAGAAACTTTTGCATTAGATTTTTTAAAAACAATCAATGCATCTATTTTAATTAACTCTGAAAAAAACTTTGGAGAAAATGGAGAAATCAAATTGAATAACTCAAGCGCTTTCATAAGCGCTGGTTTAGCTTCTTCTTTATCTGATAAATGAAACACCTTAAATAAAGCTGTGGATTTAAAAATTCAAAGGGAAAAAGATAAATATAAAAAAGATAATGGTAAAAAATGATGAGATAAATGATGTGAAATGCTTGTTGGTAAGTATTCTGTTTATCAAGATAAAGTAAAAGATATGGATGTCGACCTACTAGAAGGTAAATATAAATCTGATATTTTATTAACAGATTCTTCTAACAACGTTACAAAAGCTCTTCTAGATATTCTTTTAAATACCGACCAATTAGGAGTTACTTGAATAACAGTTGAACAAGTTAAAAGAAAACTAGCTACTTTAAAATCTGTTAAAGATGATAAAGATAAATTACTATATGCAGCAAAATCAGATGTTAAGGCTTTACAACAAATAATAAACTCTACTAAAGAATCTGGTGAGTGAGTAAAATCAAGTGTTAATGATCAAAGTACTGATGATGAAATTTCAGCAAAAGTTGACGAAGCATTGAAAATAGAAGAAAGTAATATAAAATATGATGTTCCAACCGATATAAATGAATTAGTTACAGGTGGAGCTGATACTAGAGCGGGTATGTTGAGTAACTCACAACAGTTCTTTTTAAACAAATATTACAATGCCAAAGCCCCAATAGCTATTAGTGAAATAACTATTGCTTTTTCTGATAATAAAACTTTTGATGACGGTATATTACCATCAGATTTTGAAGGAGATAACGAAGTTAATTCTAAACAAACTTGAACACTTTTAAAACAAATAATTACTGATAAAACATCTTGAAGTGAAATTATGGCAAAAGGTTCAACAACACATTCTAAAGCTACAGTTAAACATTATGATAATTTATTGACACTGACAAATACAACTGACTTCACACCAACATTGAGTTCAATTGTATATGATTATATTTTAGGTGAAAGATATAAAACTGATGTTACTAGAGCAGATGAAAATGATAAAGTGAAAGTCCCTGAGTGAACAACAAAAACTGATATTGAGAAAGAATATAAAAAAGAGGACTTTGGTAAATTGATAACAGCTTTAAACAGAACTGGAAGCTTCGATAAGACATCAAATAACCTTTATAGAAAGCTTAGTGATGGAGATAAAGATAAGTTAGTATACATAGATTCTTCTGGTATTCATATAGTTTCAATAGATGGATTTAATGAATTAGTAGAGTCTACTACAAATACTCCAAATAAAGATGCTAAAAAAATAATAGACGATACAAAAAATGGTATTGATAAAGAAACTCAAAAGAGTCTTAATGATTTTAAAGAGTTTAATAAATTAACAACTCAAGAAAAAATTTATGATTTCTGAAGAAAAACAGATAGTGAAGATAGATATTTTAAAAAGTTAAACTCAACAGTTACTAATCCATATCTAAAGTTCTTAGTAAATAACTCCTTGTTAAAAGGTGTTAAAGGGTCACCGGTTGGATTTGACATAATGGCAGAAGTTAAGGCTTGAGCAACAATTTCAAGCTCATCAGAAAAAGAATTTTATTGAGTAACTATGGTTTATGACTATTTCCAAACAATGACTAGCAAACAAGAAGATAAGCTAACAGAAGACAAATCTTTTATAGAACAATTTGTTATATTTGGACCTGATGGAAATAACGAAAAAGCTCAAGCTATTGCTAAAAAAATTGGTGATTGAACAATTGGAGCAATAAAATCTATGAAAATTGTTGTTACAAACAACCCTTCTTGAGTATTTGTTGACGCATACAAAAAAATGATCGAAGAATTAGACACAAAAACAAATATCGGTTATCCAAAAGAAATAGTAAAAAATGATATATTCAACTCCGATAAATTAGCAGAGGAAATAAATAAAGTCTGATGACACGCAGTAGACAAAAAAGGTGCTCAAAGTGTTCAAACTTTTAAAACTAACGCATTTGACTATTCATTAAGTATTTACGATTTAAACTCAATAGCTTACAATTACAAAAAAAATAACGGAGGTATAAAATAATGAAGAAATTGTTAGGAATCTTAGGTGCTATTTCTTTATTCACCTCTACTTCTGGAGTTGTAGTAGCATGTAATAAGGAACGAATCAAAACTCCGAAACTAAATAGAGAATTGGCTAAACAACTAATCGCAAAATTAAAAGGTTCGGATATGGCTAGTTTAGACTTTGGAGATATGTTTTCAGATGAAGATATTACAAAGGTTGTTGTAAGTATAATAGACGAATTAATAGGTCAACAATATGGTTATGAATCTACAAATTATAATTTAGATAAATTAGGTTTAAAAAAATATGACTACGCTAGTGGTGAAAGTAAGGATTCTATACCAAAGTCTTACATTGATTCATATTTAAATAACGCTGGTTCTATCGCAGAAGACTTATTATTCACAGAGTACACAAAATCAATAGCTAGTGGTAAAAGATTAGATAATTCATTATTGAAATCTTTATATAACTTGAATGTAATCCAAGAAACTAAAATAAAAGAATACAAAACCGATAACGAAAAAACTGTTCCCGTTGGTAGTTACATCGAAATAAACGATAAGAGATGACAAGTATTCAATGAAGATGGTAAAGGTGGATCAAATAATTTACCTACTCTTGAACAATTAACTCAAGAATACGCTAATAAAAAAGAATCACCGTTTTTCGTTGTTCTAAACGATGGCAAATCAACAAAAATAAATATTTCGTCTAAAACAGCCTTAAAATTACGTTTTCAAGATTACTTCAAAAATAAATTATTATCAGGAATTATTGAAAACTTATTAACTATGTCTTTCATGGAAGCAGATATGTTCACAGTGTCAGCTGCAAAAGAAGGAAGTTCCCCTTATATCAATACTGGGTCTCCTATTTTTTCAAAAACACAATCTTGAAACAGCTCAACAACTACAGACTGAACTACAAACGTTAGAATGGTTTGATCACTGAAGTTTGACAATACAGAGAACAAAAATAATAATGCTATCAAAAAAATTGTAGAAGGTATTAAAGAAATAAATCAAGCAAATGGAGAGTTGAAAAGCGGTGAAAGCATTAAAAAGCTCTTTAGTGCATTTGAAGATCAAAAAGAAAAATTGCCAGTTTATAATGGAGACAATACAAATGCTTACGATTCTTTCTTTGGATTACAAGGTTTCAAAGGGTTCACTTTATATGAAAACGGTACATCATTAGGAACAAGTCCTATTGCTGGAGCTAAATATGAAGATAAAGTTAAAGAAGCTAAGAAACCAGGGATATTATTTGATAACCTAACACCTTATTTTGTAGACGCAAAGAACTCTAACATAGCAGAAGTTGTAATTGTACTTCCTCTATACATGATTGAGTTGCTTGGTGGAAGTAAAGAAAATGATAGCAGCGGTAAAGTATACGAAATTAAGGATGCAGATGGTAAAGGTAAAGCAATCGAGTTTGGTCCATCATTGATAAACAATTCAAGATATAAAGATGTTTGAAATCAAGAGAATAATAAAAAATTACACTCAAAAGACGTGCAAGATTTAAATGACCAACAGTCAACAATTTTAAATCAAATTAAATACCTAGTATCACAAGATACAGGAACAGCAGATTTAGCTAAAACAACTTTATACTCAAAATATCTTAACGCAAAAGAAATTTACTTTGCTGGTTTATATGATCAAATTGGTAAATATATAAGAAATGATAAAGATAAAGACGATTAAAACTATTTTAAAATAGTTTTTTTTATATTTTTTGTACAATTAGATTAGAGGTAAATAAGATGAAAGATTGTATATTTTGTAAAATATCAAACAAAGAAATAGAAAGTAATATTATTTATGAAAACGAGTTTGTATTGGCATTTTTGGATATGTTTCCGAATACAGATGGACACTCCTTGGTTATTCCTAAAAATCATTCCAATAACCTACAAGAAACTGATGACTTATTTTTAAAAGAAGTTGCAATTGCCAAAAAACAAGTTGCTGAATTATTAACTAAGAAATTGCCTATGAAACCTATTGGTTTCAATTATGTTTCTAATCAGGGAAGTGATGCTTATCAGTCAGTGTTTCATTATCATGAACATATAGTTCCGAAGTATCAAAAAGGTGAAGGATTATTGTTCCAAATAAATAAGGACGAATCAAAAATGTTGGAAATTAGTGAAATATATAAAGCATTAAAAGAATAATAAAAACACTTTATTAGTTTTCCTAAGTAAAGTGTTTTTATTTTTTATAATGTCTTAAAAAACTTCTTCCATCCTCTGTCATTATTCTTGAAGATCAACCTGAATTTTCTACTTTCATAAGCTCTTCGTTAACTTTGTAAATTCTAGCATCAAGTGCGTCCAATGATGAAATTATAATACCTTCTATCAAAACTGGTTCAACAGGAGAACCAAATTCATTCTTACCGTGACTTGATAAAATTACATGTTGTAATTTAACAACTTCATTATGAAATTTGGGATCAATATTTAGTTCCTTTTCTTTCAATGATATGAAGGTATTACCAATAGAGATATGACCAAGTAATTTACCTTCATCAGTATACTCTGCTGCTCTTTTACCTTTCATTTCAACTACTTTACCGATATCATGTAGCAATGTTCCACAGTAAACTAGTTCTCAATCAATTTCAGCATAACGATACACTTCTTTCAATCCTTTGGCTGCCATTAAAAGTGAAAAACTGTGTCAAAATAAGCCACCAACTACATTATGGTGTATAGAAGTTGCTGCAGGATATGTTTTAAATTCATCTTCATATTCTTTAATAATTGACCTAGTTATTTTTTTATATGTTTCATTGGTTAACTTTTCTAAAAATTCCATCAAGACTTTAAAATTCATCTCGACATTTATAGGAGCTGATATAGAAAAAGTTTCCTCAGTAATATCATACTTATGAAAATCTTCTTCTTTCAAAACTTCATATGTATTTATTTTTAACTGAATTTGTTGTCGATAAACGTTTACAACTGCCTCAATTTTTATAACACTATCTGCTTTGATAGTTTCATAATCTGCGTCATCACAATTTCAAAGCCTTGCTTCAACCCTTCCTGTCTTATCCACTAAATAAACTACTAGATAATTCGAACCGTTGTTACCTGTTGATAATATTACTTTTTCAACTCTTGCTATCAAAACTAAATTCTTAGTTTCAGACTTAATTTCATTTATTCTCATACAATACCTCAATAATATTGTAATTTTAACAAAAAAAACACTCATTAATAAGTGCTTTTAGAATTAATTGCAATTTAATAGTATCGTTTTTAATCTTTATAGTTATCTTTTCCGTACTCATAGACACCATAAGTTCCTGATCAATTAGTTAGGCTAGCAGTTCGCAAATCCAACTTATTTAAAAAGTTGGGAAGTGTAAAGCGTTTAAGTTGATTTTTAATAATATCTAAAAGTGGTTGTCCTAAATTCGATGGTCCACCAGCAATTACAAAAGTTTCAAAGTCCAAGAAATGAATTAGTGTAGACATTGATTTAGCCAATGGTTCCACAGCTTCTTCAAATATACTAATTACTTCCTTGTCTTTTTCCTTGAATAAATCTACGATATCAATTATATGTAAGTTATTGTTTAATTTATATAACTCACCAAGTTTTCCTGTCGATTTACTACCAACCAAATTTAATTGTTTCTCAATTCAAGTAGCTGAACTAATTGGATCAATACACCCTTCTAGACCACAAGCACATTTGATTATATTTTGATACCCACCACCATGACCAGGTTCACTAGGTAGTCCAGAGCTATCTCCCATTACTAATTTATTATCAAATATAGCACCACCACCGATACCTGTTCCGATACAATAAAGAGCCATTGAACTCTTTTTACCCTTTAAACCCAACTTTCATTCTCCATAAGTGGCAGCTTTTGCATCATTGAGTATAAAAACTTTATTACTTTTGAATAATTTTTTAGTGGTCTCTAAGAGCGGATAATCTTTCCATCCTAAATTAGAAGCTAATACAACTATACCATTTGTGGAATCAACTAATCCAGCGCAGGCAATCCCTATGAATGATAGGTCATCGGCTTTTATGTTCGATTCCTCACACTTTTTATTAAACTTTTCGTGTATTCTTTTAACTATATCTTTATTATTCGTGGTATCTACAAAAAATCTAAATAAGGTTTTGTTATCTTCAAAAAGTGCACATTTAGCAGAGGTAGCCCCGATATCTATACATAATGCTTTTATCATAATATATTCTCCATCCTTTAATTATTTATTTATTTTTTCGTGAATCTCAATTATTTCTTTAGACAAAAGTATAACAGTCTCCGTGGTTAAAAGCTGATCTTCAGCATGCATAAATAAAACTGGTATAGTTATCTTTTCCCCCGCTGCTTCGGCTGAGATTATATCCATATGTGTATGACTGGCAATGGCTAAAGATTTTTCAGATTCTACGATTAACTCTTGTGCTTTTTTATAATTACCTTCTTTAGCACACTTTATTGCTGCCATAGCTTTTCCCTTGGCTTCACCAGCGTGTGCGATAATAGTGAATGATACTTGTTCAAAATTCAAATCTTTCATATTTTTCTCCTATAAAGTTATTCTATATTAATATCTTGTTATAATGTACTTGATTTACCAAAGGGAGATAGACAATGCATTTTTCAAGTGTAGCTTACTTTAGCTTTGTACCATTGATTATTTATTTTATTATATATATAGTTATTGAGTTACTAGAGAGATTTTTTCATCACTTTGTCAAAAATAAGTTGAAGATATATTTAATTGGTGCAATGGTAACCTCATTGTTAATAATTCTAATAATTGTATTATCATTGTATGTTGTTATTTAAAAGTTCTACCTTTGGGGTAGAACTTTTAAATAATCTAAGTTAATTATCTTTTTTTATTTCTTAAAGCCATAAGTTTTTCGCTTCTAGCTTTAGCTACTTTTTTAGATTGTTCAATGTATTTATCGTGTTTAACTTGTGCTTTTTTCATTAGCTCTACTTTACGTTTTTCAAGTTTTTCTTTATTTGTCATTCTTCTACTTCAAAAAGTGATTTGTGACTCAGCATCCATTAACATCAGTTCAGATTTTTCTTCTAAATATTTAACTTTAGTTTCTGTGTCAACTTCATAACGATATACTTTATCAGAATAATATTTTTTCTCTAGTTCATATTTTTCAGGGTTATTAGATTTTAATTTTTTGAAATATAACTTATTGTCTAATAATATAAACGGTAAATAAAATAATAAATCCACACCAAAGCAAATCATTGCTGGAATAATTGCTTTTCCATCTAATGAAGTAATTATGGCACTTACAAATCATGGAGCTGTTCAGGGAGCAGCTACATAAGAATATTTTACAAACCCTAGAACAGCTGGTGAAAATATTCAACCTATAAATAAATTAAGTATAGGGGCAAAAATAAATGGAACAATGTACACAACATTTAAAACTATTGGATAACCAAAAATAACTGGCTCATTTATTTGAAAAACCCCTGCTGGTGTTGCATATTTAGCAATTTCTTTTAATTCGCGTCGTTTAGAGAATCCAAACGTCATTATTAATAATCCAAGAGTAGCACCACTACCCCCAACATACATATATGAATCGAAAAATGGTTTAGTGAAAACACCCATTGATCCTGTTGCAGCAGCGACATCATAACCTAATCCATTAACTAATGATGTATTTATTCCAAGAACCATCCAAAATATAGGTTCAAATACACCGGCCATTAGATTTGATCCATGAACTCCAAAGAATCAGAAGAATCCAACAAAGAATACGAATACTATTGCAAGACCTAATCCACCACTACCTGTAGCGAATCCAATAAATCAAGAAGTAAAGAATTGATAAATTGCGGCATTTAAACCAAACTGTGTAGGACCTAGTTTTGTAGAAACATAAGACCCAGTAAGGGCGACTATTTTACCATTTGCATCTAATCCAAAGTTTAAGATATTATCAGCATTTAAATGATGAAAGTCACCTAAACTAACATTTTGACCTTGATTTAGAAATAAAGCTGCAACCAATGACTTAATATCATTTCCTTGACTATTGTATCACTGACTGAACTTCTCAGTTGTTAAGTTGTTAAACATATCTTTAATTCAGGGTGAATCTACATCTACTTTCAATAACTCAGCAATTTGAGTATTTGTTAATCCCCTAACTTTATCCAGTAAACCTTCAACTTCCTGAAGATTTGTTGCAATTTGAGCTTGATTATTACCTGTCACGGTTAGATTACTAGTTATTATCGCTGGTGCTAACACAAAAATATTTAATACCCCTATTCCAGCCAATGTGATTACAGCTGGTAAAAATACTGCGAAAGATTTTCCAACTGCTGGAGGAACGCCATCTGGCATTTTAATATTAAGTGCTCTTAATGATGAAAGATATACAAAAGCTTCGGTTGCGATAATTCCAAATAGAATAGCACCAATCAAACCTTTTGCATCCATGAAGAATGCAATTTCTCCTAATCCAGCCAACATAAATGAAGCAGTTGATACTAATCCAGCAATTATTGGTTGCTGAAATCCTCTACTTAGTGATATATAATAACCAAATAAGAATGAAAAATAAATTGACATCATTCCAACAGTTACTGTATTCATATGACCAAAGGCCAGCCCACAAATCTTTGAAGTTTGTCCTCAACCATTTGTTGTGTCACCCAAGAGTTTAGAGATACCATCCCACGTTAATTCAGGGTGGCTTGCTTTTGCAAATAAACCTAATAACGACACATATCCTGATCCAGCGCCACCAAACACTATTGCGTTTACCAATACACCTATTGATCCAGCAATAATAAGTGGAATCATTGTACCAAAAGAGTCACGAATGGCAGCCAAATGTCTTTGATTACCTATTTTTGCCACTTTTGGTATGAATTTTGTTTTAAATCATGGTTTAAAACCATTACTTTTACTAGATCGTGTCTTGTTATCAGGACTAAATTTATTATTCGACATAATAAAAACCTTCTTTCTAGACAAATTTAATAATTAATAAAATTGATATAAAAAGTTTAACTATTTACCCATCATTTTTTCAGCTTGTTTCATTGCTTCTTCGCCTTTAGCCATTGCATAAACTTGGGTTGGTATCAACTCAACCGGAACATTGTTAGTCATGTTTATGATATCTTCAAGGGCGTAACTAATTTGTGGTCCAACCATTATGGCATCATACAAATTCAGTTCTGGTTTAGCTTCGGCAATACCTTTGGCAACTATTTCATAATCCAATTTTTTAGAAGCTGCATACATTTGCATTTTCTTTACAAGCATGCTGGTAGACATACCAGCCGAGCAAACTAATAATATTTTTTTCATTCCATTTGCCTCCTTTAAAATTATTATAATCTTTTTCCATTTTTCAAGTTCTAAAATGGAAAAAATATTAGAAACTGAAAAAAACTCCCACGAGGTATGGGAATGCTTCTTATTTACTTTTTTTAATTGCTTTTATAGTTAATTCTTTGGTTGAACATAGTGTTTTATACCATAACGCAGAGTATTTAATATTTCTTATCCCTTTTTCTAAATCAAGTTCTACTAGTCCATACCTATTTTTAAAAGAATTTGCTCAACTTCAACAATCTATGAATGTTCAAACATGATAACCAAAACAGTTCGAGTTTTTATTGATGGCTTTATTTAGTCAATATAAATGCTCTTTTATAAAATCAATTCTATAAGAGTCGTTAATTACACCAGATGAGTCTTTAAATCTATGTTCTGATTCAACACCCATACCATTTTCAGAGATATATCACTTTATATTTGTATAACGTTTTTTAATTAGGATACCAATTTTATAAATGGTTTTAGGGTGAATCTCTCACCCTCTATAGGGGTTGAAGCGTCCTTTGCTTCATCTGTACGTTTCAAATCAATTTCAAGGTGGTGTGTTGTTAATTGAACTGGATTTTTTTATTCTAGTTGGTTGATAATAATTTACACCTAAGTAATCAATCTTTCCATTTTCCAATATGTTTGCATCATCTTCATGAACAGGAAACATCAATTTTTCTTTAGTTAAGAACTTTATAAGCTTTATAGGGTACTTACCTTTTATCACAGCGTCCAGAAAAAACTTGTTAAAAATTAAGTCACGCAACCTAGATACTTTTATATTTCTTATCGCTAAGTTTTTTGGGTAAGATGGAGTTAAATTTAAAATTATTCCGATTTGTTTGTTTGATTTAGTACCAAATATACTTCTAAATTCTTGCACCGCTAATGAATGAGCTAGCATAGTATTATTAGAAACCGCTATAAAACGTTTAAAATCTTTTACAAAAGGTGGTTGGAAACCGTATAAATATTGGTTTTCTGCTGCTGCAACAGGTTCGTTAAAAGTTGTGAAGTAATCAACTAAATTGCCAAACTTTTGAAAACATATTTTTGCATATTCGGAAAACTTATATATAACTTCTCGATTCTCAAACCCCCCTAACTTTAAAAGGCTCACAGGAATATCAAAGTGAAATAAATTTACAACAAGTATAATATTTGCTTTTTTTATACTTTCAAAATAATTTGTATAAAACATCAAGCCATCTTCATCAACTTCCATAGTTTCAAAATTTTTAATAAGTCTTGTTCATTGAATAGAGGTCCTGAAACTATTTAAGCCAATGAATTTCATCAATTGTATATCTTCTGCATATTTATTATATGTGTCACAAGTTTTATCGGGTCCCAAACCATTTCAAAATGCAGAATGATCTTTTTTGTATCAGTCATCAAATATATTTGGATTGCTTTTGTTATAATTACCTTCTGTTTGAGGACCACTTGTAGCAGCTCCAAATCAAAAATCTTTTGAGAATTTTATTTTTTTCATTTATTAACTTAGGCTTTTTGAAAAGCTCAATAACATCTCAATCTTTTTTAAAACCTTATATTTGTTTTCTTCTGATACCATATTTAACTTTAATTTAGTTTTTAATATTTGAATATGAAAAGCTAGTTTTTGTCTCTTAACATAAACCGATAAAATATGACGCTCAAAAAAACCCATAATAGAAGTATCTCCTTTAACGTAATCTGAATATCTTATTTTAGTAAAGCTATCATCTCTTGATGAATAAAATGTGACAGTTTTTATAAATACTTGATTATTTGCTATTCAAGTAAGTTGAATCTCCTTGTTAGGAATAAATTTATTCAACTTGAACTTAACTTTGTTATTTTTTTTACTTGACTTGTATCAATATCCCTCATCAAGATCGTCGATTGATAAATTGGGGTTCATATCTTCTAAGGATATGACCAAAAAAGCATTAAACACTTCACATAGGGGTCTTTTAATTTTTGACACAATGTTAATTTTATTCAAACGTTTACGCTCTTCCAGCACTGACATATATTTTTTCTTATTTATATTATCTAAAAAATCATTATAGTCTTTATCAAGTTGCTGTGCTTCTTCTTCCTTATTTATTTTAAATTGTTTAATCACATCTACTTCCACAAAATATTTCAATCTCTTAAAATATTTTTTAAATCCCTTTCTAATTTAGTTTTATCAATTGAAGTATTAACTCCATTTGATTCAATTACCTGTTTGTATCAACAATAGCTTAATTTTGGTTTTCTTTCTTTAATAGGAGAATCAAAGTCAACAGATATAATCCCATAATCCTTTCGATAACCTGCACTTGGAGAAAATATATCGCAATAAGTTCATAAGGAATAACCAAACAGATTTAAATCTAATTCTCTACATCTACTAACAGATTCTAATATTGGTTGCAAATATTGTAATCTATCATAATCCAGAATCATTTCGTTAGATTTAAGATCAAAATTACCAAAACCATTCTCTACTATCATAATTGGTAAATCATATTTTTCTTTATATGCTTTTAACCCTATTTCTAAATATTCCGGCGCAATCGGCCAAAGCCATTTAGTATATTTTTTATGCGACCTTGGGAGTACTATTTGAAATTCACTGAAAGGTAACTTGAGAGGTTTATTATATATTAACTTTGGATTTACTTCTTTTTTACTATCAGCAATAAAGTAAGGCCTATAAAAATTCCATCCTATGAAGTCTAAGGTGTATTTTTTTATATAGTCTAACTCATCATCAACAATATTAGCGTTAATATTATTTATTTTTAAAAAATCTATGAACTCGTTTGGATATATCCCAAGCAAATTAGGTTGAATCCAAAGATCTAGCATTCAAATATTATAGTTTTTGATTAAATCTTCTTTGTTTTCTTCGCTATTGTCGAAAACTATTGGAGGTGACCAATCATCATCGATACCAATAATAGCTTCCTTACTTACATACCCTAAATCTTTTGCTTTTTGAAATTCTTCTTTGGCGATGGCAGCCCCAACTACTAAATTATGAAGTGCAGTAGCAAACTTATGTACGCTTTTATAACCTGGTGGAATAGCTTCTCCTAGGTAACCATCCAACATAAATGTCTTGTTCTCATCATTAACAAATCAAATGTCAGAATACTTACCCAAGTACTTAAACACTGCTGCACAATAATTACGAAAAGCATCTAAAACATACTTCTCACATCAGCCACCTTTAATTTCAAGCCATAAGGGTGTGTCTCAGTGGAATAGTATTGGTATTGGTTTAATGCCGTTTTCACATAACTCTTTAAAAAAATTATCATAGAATTGTACTGCCATAGGATTCACAAAGTTTTTATCTTTGGGAAATAAACGTATCCAGTCAAGGCAATAAATCAGTGAGTTGATACCAAGATCTTTCATTATTTTAACGTCGCTTTTATATTTATAATAAAGGTCACTACTAATTTCTATGGAGTTGATCTCTCTTTTAGTACTTCCGGTCGGTGGTATGTGATAATTCGTTTTTGTAAATCAATCTCAGATAGAGTCGGTACGGCCATGCAGGCTTCGACCTCCTTCAACCAGAAATGCGTTAGTTGATAAGGAAAATAAAAATTCTTTTTGCATTGTGATAATACCTTTCAATTTTAGTTGTAAAATATATTAAATGAGGGGTAAATATGAGTATTTTAGTTGGGTCAGTGTTGGCGGGTTCGTTTTTGGCATTACCATTTATCATATGAGGAGTTTTTAGATTCTTTGATAAAGTAATGCACAAATTTTTTTCATGAAGTAAACTAGTAGTTTTACTTTCATTCTTAATATTTTGAACTATAGCAATTATTGTAATTGTTGTTACTATTCTATATGGTCATAATTAATAATATTGAATATCTTTTTTAATATTTTGTAGCGATAAACGTTTAAAATGACTTAGAACCACACCATTATTTTAGAAACTTTTATAAGAAAAAAACTATCAAAGTATTTTTTTATGACTTCCTTCAAGGATTTCTACTTTTTAGATATTCATATAATAAATGTCTTGAACTTAAAAAAAGGGTAGTAACTTTAAAATAAAAAAATCCCTTTTATTAAAAGGGAACTTTAAATTATAAATCCAGGATTTCCAATTATATAATTAAACTCTTTAGCAAAATTTAGTGCAACACTGCTCGTTAGAAGATCTAAATCAAATTCAAAAGAAACTGTTACAATGTTCGAAAGTATCATATCTTCTTTCACTTTTGACCTTGGTTCACCCACTACTAATAAAATGTCTGAAGGGTTTTCTAAATTTAAATTAACGTATTCTGCTGAATGATTAGAAAGTTCAAACATAACTAGTTTTGAGTCATTTGATTGAGAAACTTTTTCACTCATTATGTTTGCCAAAGTATCTAAAGGTATTTTAGAGTCAAAAGCTAAGTTGTTAAAATTTAATCCTTTTTCGTCTATGTTACCAAGTGATATTGTATTTTTATTGACATCTAATAAATTAAATTTTTCTGAAACCATATTAAATGCTTTTAAATAAAAAGTACATAAAGAAAGTTCAATTCCTTTTTTTAAATAAGGTTCTTGCATTAATGTATATATAGTCATTAATGCTGTAATATCAACTTCAAAACTCATTTTAAATTTTTTTGTAGTTTCGTTATTTTTTGAACTTGAACTAAAATTTTTCTCTATAAGTTGTAGTTTTTCATTTAGTTTTTCGTTTTCCAACTTCAGTAATCGTACCTCTTCACTCAAAAGGTCATTGTTGCTGATTAGACTTTCTAGTTTTTCCATAGAGTTTTTATCCGATAGCATCAAGTCTTCAAGTTTTTTATTTAAGAACTCATTTTTTCTATCTTTTTCATCACGATCTACTAGATAATTACTTTGTGATTCGTCTACAGTAATTACTTGGCTAGTTTTTTTGTTTGAATCACTCTCTTTTTCTTCTAAGGCTTTGTTCAATCTTTTTATTTCGTGAGCTATTTGCAACAATAGTTCTTCTTCATTTACATGTGAAACACTCTGATTATTTAATTCAAAATCTTTAATCGAGACGTTATCATTATTGTCTTTCCTTGTTTGATTGTTTTCTAAATTTTCATTGAATTCATCTGTGAAGCTGCTTTCCTGTTTTTTCTCCTTCAATTCTCAAAGCGATAGTTCTTCTGTTATTGAATCACTTATAGTTAGGGGCTCGACATTTGAATTCACTGAGTCCACTCTTTCATTAATGCTTTCGTCGTATTTATTCAAAAACTCATTTTTAAATGTGTGCATGTCTTCACTTTCGACAGTTTTGTTTTCCGCGTTTTCAAAATCTCTTGAAGTTTCTTCTACATTTGAATCAAAGTTTGCTTTTAAAAATTCATCACCTTTTTTGAAGTTCTCATTTTCACTCATAAATTTATCTGTAGGAAAAATATTTTTTGTTTCCATACCAATTTGTATATCATCAGCATTGAAAATTTCAGTGCCGCTAGTGAAATCAAGAGTTGGCTCCATTGTTTGTTCAGAACTACTTACAATATCAAAAATAATGTCTCCATTAGTCACAATTAATGATTCAATAACATAAACATTTTTAACAATACCCTCAATTGGTGAAGTAATTTCAAAACTTTCAACTTGTGTTGAAATTTTAGCTAGAAGTTGTCCAACCTTGACAACTTCACCATCAGACACAAATACACTCTCGACAATACCTTTATAATTTCGAGAGTTTTCAAACTTTAATCTTTCCATTTTGATAGCCCCTTTAAATATATAGTTCAACGCCCCTTGAACATTACTTTTTTATTTTACCGTATTTTTAATAGATATTGAAGTTTTTTTCATTTTGTAGTTACAGCATTCAACTTTTAGGCCTATAACTAAAACGTAAAAAGACTAATTTCTTTGAAATAGCTTTATGATTTTTTTATATCTATGTAAGGGTTAGTTTTTGATTCCCAGTTTTTGTTTTTGATTGTAATAATAAAGTTGTCGACAAAATTTGTTTCTTGATAATCTAACATCTTATACTGTAATGTTTAATCGTGAAGTTTTTAATCAATTTTCTTTATTGCATTTTCAATTTTTTTAAAGACCTCTTCTGAATGTTTGTGATTTAATGTATAGTGTTTGTAATTTTTAAGCAAAATTAATTCATAAGAGTTTTCATCCAATGCACTTAAAAGTTTTGCTGTCCTTTTTGCATCCGAATAATAATCATTTGTAGGTTGTATTAAAGTCACTTTATTATTTGAGTTGTTGATGTGTCTTTTAATATTGTTGTTAACTTTATTCATAAGAAATAAACTTCGAACTGAGTATCTACCTTTTTCTAAGTTTTGTTTTTCTAAACTTTTTGCATAACTGATATCATCAACTAAATCTAAACCATTGATATGTTCTTTTAAAAAAGTGTTCATATTAAAAATTATTCCCATAAATAATTTAAAATTATAGCCTGGTTCCTTATTATATGCTATATTCAATCTCAATGAACTTGAAATTATTTTATGCACATTCTTATTTTTTGATAAATATAGACAACTCGCAAAAGATATTCCCTCTGCAAGTATGATAATTTTCATACTTTTGTAATTCTCACTAAGAGAATTCACTATTTCATTTAAATCTGATATTAGTACTCCTGGATGGTAATCAAAAAAATCTTTGTTATCACCACAATTTCTTTGATCAAAACTTACAACAGATATTAAGTTACTCTTTTGAGCAAAATAGTTACTTAAGCGCTCAAAATCTTTGCGATTTCTATTTAAGTCATGTACGCCAATCAATATGTATTCACTCTCTGGATCAATATCTCCATATCAAGCTAGCTCGTATAAATCTTTTGTTTTGAACATTTTTTTCTTGATTAACTCTCCTTTTTGAAAGGCAGTGGTTTTAAAACTTAAGGAATTAAGTTTCACAAGTCTTATAATAAGTAGCAAAATAAGTATCAAAATAGTGATACCACCAATTGTATATAATATCTTACTCAATAAACTTCATATCAGTGTTCATGGTTCCATAATACCGCTCCTAAACATTATTGTGATTTTAGCATAAAAAAAATACAACTTTATTGTATTTATCAATATTAATCTTCGTGAGAAAGATCAAGCGCGTAAACGTCAAATTGACCTAAAAATCAAAAAGCAAAGATAACATTTTGCTTTCTATTGATGAATTCGTCGTTACCAATTACATTGATAGCTTCATAAATGACATTACCTGCATCCTGTTCCAAATTTATTCTCATTCTTTCAAAGTCATAAATTGTTGATCTACCATACATTTCATTTTTACGTTCAAACTCTACTTCTGTCAATATTCTTTCATAAGTATCTCTATACTTTGGTAAAGTTCTCAACCTTTGTTCCACACCTTTACAAACATTTTTAACTTCCTTGTCCAATGCAAAAAGTGCTTCGTGTAAATTTCTCAGTTTATCGTGTCTCTTCATAACATCAACTCCTGTTATCTTAATAAAGACTAGCTTTATGATTGGTATAATTATACCTTCTTTTTTGTTTAATTACTACTTTTACAAATTATAGACGTTTTTGTTCTTACAAGATATTAAAATATCTTTAAAAATATTTTAAAATTAGAATCTCATATAAACTCAAATTTCATCTCTAAACTAACAAAATAAGATGTTAACAATACTTAAGGAGTGTTAATTGTTACTTTTAGTTTACTATATTAATTTCTGAGATTTGTACTCACAAGATAATAACATTTTATTTTGTTGTCTTTGTTAAAAGTTTAAAGGAATAATTTAAACAATAATTACGAAAGCATTAAAATTAATCGTACCAACCTTAGTATAACTTTATTAAAGCTAATCTTGCCTCTCCTAAAAGTAATTTACTCAAAGTCACTTTATACAAGTTAAATATTTTCTCTAATAGAATTAAATTAGAGTACTAAAAGGCTTTTTGAGTTTCCTCTCCATTAATGATAAGCAATCAAAGCAATATTAAGTTTATTTATAACTAAAGTTCAAGAATACAGTTATTAAGATTTCAATAAATATTTTTAAAGTATTCAGGCAGTGTGAAATATTAGATGCTTTTTTTTAATACTAAATAACTCTTTTAATTTTATATGCTATATTTACACCTAGTAAGAAACTTCATTTAAAAAATTTTCTACGTAATAATCACTTGCTTTTTATTATCCTTCCCAGTTTTTTTAATAGATCTCGAACTTTTTTTCGTTACCGTTGCATTTCAAATTTTAAAGCACCTTCTTTTTTTAACTTGCACGACTTTGTTTTTATTTCTAAAAGACAATTGTTTTACTGCTCTTCTTAAATTATGTAAACATAACGAGAGGATGTGTGCTTTTGTCATTTTGTCATATAATTGTTTAATGCAACAAAAATTAATTTACTAAAAGGCCTTTAGTTTTTACAAGTGGTACTTATCAAAAAAAAAAAAAAAAACTTCTAGAATAGTTTTTTTCTTTGGTGTTTACGCGCTACCAAAATGTTTGATGTTAATGAATTGCGTGCATTTGACAATAAATTAACACTAAAAAAGGTTTTGTAAATACTTTTGCAATTTTAACTTAAGAAAATATGAAATTTAAATTCAAAGTTAATAAATATGTTGCTAATTTATTTGATTCTATTAAAATTATCCCGTTGTAAAGCACTAAATAGTTTACACGTTATAGGAGGTAACAATGAAAAAAATGCTGAGCATAGTAGGAATAACAAGCATTATAGCATCTCCTTTATCTCTTTTATCAAATAACCTTGTATTAAACGATAAAATCAAAAATGATATGACTTTAATTAATAGTATCAAACAGCAAAATAATATCAGTATATACAATTATTTAGATAATTATTTCAAATCCTTAAATCACGAGGTAAGAGAAGCGGCGAAAGCAAACTTCTTAGCATCTATCTATGTGAAAAATAATTTGATATTAATCAATGTTGATAGCTTAAATAATAATATTTTCACAATAGAAGTAAAACAACTTTATAAAAGTTTTTCTTTTAGTAATGAGTATATTTCTTTAATAAAGTTCAAAAATAACTTAAAATACTTAGACTTAAAACCACAACCTAGAATAGATGGAATTACAATTGAATTTAAGTGGTACTGATTCGGGTGAGGAAAAATAATTTTTGATCATGAAAAAAGTCAAACAGCAGCTCATATATTAGATACAGCCTCAAATGTAATAGATGTTGTAGATGCAATATCTGGGTGATTTCCTGGTACTGCTGTAGCCGTTTCTTTGCTAAGTTTATTTTTGGTAGTTAACTCCTTTATTTTTAGTTCATATGATAATGGTAGTGGTGTATGAATAGGTACTTATGGATGGGTAATATTTGATGTTGGTTGGGGGTCAAATTAATTATGTTATTCAATAAAACTGCTAAGAAGGTATCTTGTGCCTTGATCATTGTGTCAGCGATAGGTTTCATTTCTAATTTATTATGAATATTAATTTCTGTGATAGGAGAAGTAAATTATGGAAACTTTATATTAGCTTTTGTATTATTTTGAGTAGCAGGTTTTTTATTTCTAATAAGTTTAATAATTTCAATTTTGTTTCTTGTTAACAACGAGATCTGAAAATCTAAAAAGATATACCTTTCACTACTAATAATAGATGCCGTTTTCATTATTTCTGTTCTTGTATTCTTCTGAATATATTACTTGATCAATTATATTAAAAATAAAGATAGTGTCAGCGAAGCTGGAAATAAAAAAAACATTATTGATGTTAAATAAAGCTCCTTATAAATATATCTACTTAAAAACAAGCAAAATCGCAAAATGAAAAAAGTTGACGTTTTTTAGAAATGATTACAACTCTCTAAGTGTACATTATACTAGAAAGAAAAATATAAAGAAAGGATTTTTTATAATATTATTCGATGTTAACAAATCTAATATGTCATATTTATTACTAATAGTAAATCATTAATAATAATTTACAAGTATTTATAAAATGATTAACTTACATTAAAAAATATATATTGATTGAAAAAAGTGTTAAAGGGTCTATAACTAACTAAAGTGAATTTAAGCAACTGATGAAAGATTTAGGAAGGTATTAATTTAATCAAAACTAAAGAATGATCAAAAGAAGTCATAAGGTTTTATGTTACGTAAAATATTTTTTGTGATCAAAGAAAATTATTATTAAAACAAGAAAATAAACATATTAGTTTCTCAAAAGAAGTGTTGCTTTAGATTATAGCGAAAAAAAACATGTATTTGGAAACGAGTCGAATATATCTTGCTCAATAGTAAAAATATTTTAAAAAAAGAAAATACTTAAAGGCAAAAAACTTTAGCAATAATTATTATTATTTTAAAATAATTAAATAATTAAGTTAAAAAATAACTATCTCAAAAAAATGAATAATTTAAAGAATTTTGTAGATAGAAATTGTACAATATACAAAAAAATAGTTTTTATCTTAACAAACATTAATATATATCTTTAAACAAAGTACCTTTTAATCAGTATAAATAATTGAAGAAAACAATCATCGAGAATCGGATTTCTCTCGAAAATATAATGTTAGATTATTAAGAAACATCTTGATGATTATATTTATAAAAAATGACATTTATTTAAAGGGCATTACTTGACATGATATAGAAACACAGTGTGCTTCTTTGTTTGCCAAAAAGATAGTCAAAAAGCTTTTTATTTTATCATCATTTAGAACTAATAATTTTACCAATTATGTAACTTAAGCTATATGCATTGTTTTAATAAAAATAATAAAGTTAATTTAAACAAAACTAGTTTTCTTATTTTGTAAAGTAATATTGATGATTCTTTTAATTTTTACAACTCTAGAAAAAATTGTAAAAAAGCAATGAGCAAGCTTGTGTCTATTTTAAAATAAAAACCTTTACTCAATAGATAAACAAATTATGTCAAGTATAGAAAATGTTTTTTATTCTAAAAAGACTTTCATGCTTCTCAAAGAGTTAATTCATTTTAGATCATGATTCTATTAAATTTATAATACTGCAAATATTCTATGACGTTATTGTATACAGACTGAAACATAGGTTGTTTTTTTTAAAAATCCTTTAGTTTTTAGAAAAGAAAAAACGTTTAGCATGCAGAATTATCAAGATAGTTACCCTTATTATTAAGTAATATTCTAATATTGTTTTGTAAATAAAAAAAATATTGTAATTGGTTGTATATTTGAAGCCGTTGTCTAAGTGAATGATATGGTTTTTATTTTTTGTTAAGTATTTTTGCCATATGCAATGTATTAGTATAAATTTTGTATCATTTCTCATCGAAATGTCATAACCAACAATAAAGCCTGTTTTAATATCATTCATTACACTTAAATATACAAGCTTATTTCGACCATATGGCAAGTAAGTAACATTTGTACCAAATAGTTAATCTTTATTATAAGACTCTCATTTTCTACTAACTATGTTTGGTATCATTTTATTTTTAACTTTGATCTCTTTTGGTTTAATGTTCCTTTTTAGTCTTATTTTTGATTTGATACCTAAAAGCAACATATATTTACAAACAAATTAATTAGAGACTATATATTATAACTTTTTTTAAGACTATTCTGATTCTTAGATACCCATATATTTGATTATGTTCATCAAGTTTTGTTTTGATACTATGGGCTATATTTCATTAAACTTATATTTGAACATAGTTTTTTCTCGGTTTAACCACCTATAATAACTTGCTTGTGTTTTTTTTAAAATAAAGCATAGGAACTTAATAGCCCATTCTTTTTTGGTTTCAATATATAAGTATTATATTTCTTGAGTTTTTCGAAATCTACTAGGAACCGATAGAAATTTTTTAAGATATAATTCTCCCTTTCTAATAACTAATTTTATTTCTTAGTTCTTGGAGCTCTTTTCTCAAAGGATTACCTATTGATTCTTTACTTCCTTTACTTATTACAGCACATCGTCCAACACTTGATGTTATTTTTCTTAAATATTGTTTGCCATATTGTTAGTATCCAATTGATCATTTCTTGCAGCTGAATATGAAACATTATACTTTCTAACTAACTTTTTTCAATATTGCTGGCTTATAGAAAAACTCTTTGCTATTTCCAAATTTTGTTCAAAACTAAAATTTTTCATTTATTGCCTTTTAAATTTGCCAAATAAAAAATCCTCTTATATAGAGTATATTAGAATTTTTTATTCTAATTCTATACATAGAGGATTATATTCATCTAACTCATTACAAGTGTTTTCAAAAAAGCCTAATGTTTATTTTATAATATAAACCTACTACACCAACTTTTTGTCCAAAAAATATAGTATTATATTAAAACATTCAACTTGTAAAAAATAGTTAGATAACATGGTCATTTCCAAAAGCAATGAATTTTTTTCTTTTTTCAATTATTTATTTTTTTCAAGACCATGTGTTTCGTTATATCATGATTCAAACCTTCATTTCTTTCAACTAATAACTTTTCCTTCGTAATTAAATGATCCTTCGTAAGCATCAAAATTAACTGCTCATGTCATGAGTCCTCTTGTAAAAATTCCATCTTCAGATAATAATTTATATGATTTTTTAATAGCATCTTCTGTTGCAGAACCACGACCCGCAGCCTCATTAGTAGAAACACCCATAACAAATCTATTCCTATCAATTAAATAAAAATCGTTTTTAGGACTATATTTGGTTGTCAAATATTTTGTCATTAAGTAATAAAACTCCGCCCTATATTTTAAATCATCATTAGTTATATATCCATCAGGAATGCCTAATCTCTTTTGATCATCAACTTCAGGTGTAGGTCCGAATGCCCATCCATTATAAAATTGAGGATTTATTCAATCATAATATTTATCCAAACCTTTTAAAAAAGGTATATAACTCCCACCAGAATTCTCGGTACTATTTTTTAAGTAAGACATTTCTGGAGCCATCGTTATAATAAAATTGGGTCTCTCATCTTTAATTTCTTTTAAGACATCAATGGTTGTTTGTTGACTTTCTCTATCAAGTAAACATGAACCTTCTCAATCAATATCAATACCATCAAATCCATACTCATTTACAACATTTAATATAGTTTCTTTTAATTCAGATTTTTGTTCTTTTTTAAATCTCATTGCTTCACCAGTTGCTCCACCCATGGAAATGACCGCTTTTTTGTTTTTCAAATGTAGTAGTTCAATCCCCTCTTTAGTTTCTTTTATATTTATAGGTTGATAAACCGGCATTTCATAAGCTGTTCGAGAATATAAGAAGGAAAAATCTATAACATTATAATTAGTTTTTGAAATTTCTTCAAAAGAAGGTTTTACTTGACCGATACCACCTCAGTCATAGTAGTATCCAACTAAAACTTTTTCAGATTTTTCAACTCCTTCATTTTTCAATAAGAAAAATACTTTTACATTACCACAATATACTCCATCTCCATTGGAAGTAATAATTGCACTTTTCTCAGTGATATCTTTTACAATGATTGACTCTTTTTTAAGTTCCTTGTTTTTAGATATCAATGCATTCAATATAATTTCAACATTATTTTTTTCTATTTCTCCGATATTTGTATTAAGAATAACTTTTTTTAAATTAATAACTTTTTTTTCTTCAGTTTCCTTTGTTTTATTACAAGAAACAACAACATTTAAGATAAAAGTGTTAAAGGATAACACTGTGATTAAATTAATTAATTTTTTCATACGTTTTATTTCTTTCTATTTTAAATATTATATCATTTATAAATACTTAATAAAATTCCTTTTTTAAATTGGGTTATATATATTGAAATTATTGTATGTTATATCTTAAGTTGTTAAACTTTTTTTGATTTATTCAATTTTTTTCGATATTGTGCTCAAATTGATACATTAAAAATATTTTGTTTTATTTCTTGATATCTTATTTTATAAATATCCAAACTCTTTAAGTTATCAAGATTTTAAAAAACTCAAAAAATATCAATATCTGTATCATTTTGCGAGTTATCAACGCTAATGATTTAAGTTTTAGTATTGTAATTAGTTTAACAAATTAAAAACCGCAAAACTTGGAAACTTTTATTAATAATTGTAAATAAAAGAAGCTTTTTTTTATTTAATTTCTTAAATTTAAAAAAGAATTTACATTGTTTTAATTCAAATAGCATATTAATTATATTTTTTGTTTTCATTGTCAAAATTGTTATATGTTAAAAGTTATTACCGTTAGATCAATGAGTGTACGCAAATGTGTTTTATAATATTTTATCTCTTACAATAAAAAATGCTTTTTAGCAGATCTAGAGAATTATGTAAGTGTTTTTAGATTATAACTTATTTCTTTCTTCTAATCTCCATAAAAAAGCTTTAATATAATTTATTTGTTTTTTAAAGATTCATAATGAATTATAAATGCTTGAGTTTTAATTAATCTATAAATTTTATAATCTCATAAATGTAAATGAATTTAATAGTATCTTTCCAAAAATATTTAAATATACTTTAGTTTATACAATCTAAAAAAATTCTATAGATAATATTTTTATACTCTTTAGTATTATTACCATCATACTTATATTTGATATAGATAAATTAATTAACAAATTTATATCTTAATTACTTCTTTTTCTTTTTATAACTTTAATACTTCATAATTTCTGCTTTTTCGTTAAATCATTAATAATAATTAATTTAAATGAAGTATTATTTTTGGTTTACATGAACAGTTTTATTGTTAACGCATTTTTATAACATGATTATTTATTAAAAATTTTTATTACTACTTATTTGTATTTTCAAGACACACTTTTATAAACTTATCATTTAGATAAGTTTTAAATATAATTAGAGTCTTTAAATTGTATGCAAATTTTATAATCCGAAATTATAAAGCATATCATTTATATTCGAAATTTGTTATAGTAAATTATTATCTTTAATAAATTTTTAATGATATAAAACGGGTTTAATTACTATGAACAAATCTAAAAAAATTTTATATGATAATTTAAATATGAAATTTAGGAAATATGAAAGTTCTTAAGTATAAATAAATTAGGAAAACTTTCATGTATTTATGTGATATTTTTTACTTATTTTAACAATTTTTGAAAGAATTAAAGTTTATTTATCTGTTAATATTTTCCTTTTCTATAACACTGTAATTGTCTTATTTCAAAAGCTTTGATTTAGAGTTATTTGTTTTAAAATAAATATTCATGATTTTAAGTTGATGCCTTAATATTTATTACATGACAATGCTAACCTTTTATTCTCGCATTAATATTCAAAGTTTTAATAAGAACGTCATATGTAGAATAAAGTATTTTATAAATCATTTTGTAATTAATAACATAGTAAAACAATGGATAACACAGAATCAAAAGAAGACAGGAAAACTATTGAAAGCAAACTTTAAAAATAACATCAAATTAAATCCTTTTCTATGCTTTCTATTTATTAATTAATTTAAATGGGAATTATCTATCACAGACCATAAACGCTAAGATAATATTAATTAATATAACTAAATATCAATTTCCCTTAAAAACTCATAATAATTAATTTATAAACTACTTTTTAAAATATCTAGATTTATAATTTACGACATTATTTGTAATATAAAAAATCAGATTTTAATAACATTGCAAAAAACAACTTTTAAAGATATCTAAAACTTCTTAAGACCTATTGATTCATTAATGTGTTTAATTTTTTTTCCACGTACCTCCTTAAAGTATTAAGAAACTTTTATTTTTTATTAACAAAGTAAATAAAAAGAATTGAAACAAATATTAATAAAGAATAGAAAAAAACTTATTAAAAATGAAACAATAAATAAATTGCTAATTATGTTATGAAAAAAATACTCTACAAAAAAAATAATTAAACATCTTGATATTTATGTTCAAATAATAAAATGATAGATAAAAAAATTTTTAGCCATACTTATTTGTTTGTATGGTCATGATAAAAAATGTTTGTATTTTTTTTACAAACATTTTTTTAAAACAAATTTTATATTTATAATTACTTTAGTTTTAAATCTATATATTTCATTTGTTTTGATTTGTTTATACGCAAACATCATTAAGCTTGCAATACCAAATTTTTTTAAATTTCATCAATATTTGATAAGCACATATTATGAGCATCAGCTACACCTTTGAACACTAACTTACCTTCTATAGTTTGTACTCCTTTTTTAATTTGCTCATTTGATTTTATAAGTTTTTTAATGTCATTGTTTGCAATTTCAATAACATATTGTATTGTCGCATTAGTTAATGCTATAGTGCTTGTTTTAGGAACAGCCCCAGGCATATTAGCCACTGAATAATGAATTACATCATGAACTCTAAAGGTAGGATTTTCATGAGTTGTTGCATGGTCTATTGTTTCTACACTACCACCTTGGTCAATAGCTACATCGACAATTATGCTATCTTTTTGCATTTTTTTAACCATGTCCTCTGTCACTATTTTTGGAGCCGATGCACCAGGGACTAAAACTGTTGAAATTACCAAATCACTAACAACTACTGATTTTTCAATGTTGTAATGATTTGATTTTAGTATTTGAACTTTATTACCAAATAAATCATGAAGTTCTCTTATTTTTCTTTCACAATTTTCAATTACTGTTACATCACAATCAATGGCTGCTGCCATTCTAGCTGCTGCCTTACCAGCAACACCCCCACCAATAACTGTCACTTTTGCTCGATCTGTTCCAGGTGTACCATTAATTAAAAGTCCATTTCCTCCGTTAGTTTTGAACATGAAGTACATACCGTTGATTACAGCAAGTCTACCAGCAACTTCACTCATAGGTCTTAATAGTGGGATTGCACCATCGGGTGTTTGTATGGTTTCATAAGCTATTGAAGTAACTTTTGCTTTTAAAAGTTCTTCTGTTAAAACTTTGTCTGATGCTAAGTGTAAGTATGTAAAAACAATTTGTCCTTCATATAAATATTTATATTCTGACTTTAGAGGTTCTTTAACTTTTATGATCATATCATTTTTTCAAACTTCAGCTGCGTCATCGATAATTTTGGCGCCTGCCAATTTATAGTCTTCATCACAAAATCCACTTCCTAGACCTGCATTTTTTTCTACAAATACTTGGTGATTATTTATAATTAACTCTTTTACACCAGCAGGTGTGATTGCTACCCTGTTTTCTTGGGGTTTAATTTCTTTAGGTATTCCAATTTTCATACATTATCATCCTTCCACAAGTCTTATGATTTTTCATAAGCTTGTTTGTTCTCATTAAAGTTTTTTAATAAGATTGATAAATGATGATTAATATCTACATCTCACGTAGAGCGATTATTAATTGCATAAATTATTTGATGCTCTGTTATTTTTGTTGAATTGGCGGATTTTTTTCGTGCCTTAACATATGACATGATTAATACAAATGCCACATAGTATACAACTAGTATAGCTAATCATTTTAAATAATTAGTGAACACTGCAGTTTTCACTTCTGCACCTACTTCAATACCCACAAAAACTACTAAGAACGCTAGAGCTACACCCAAGGTTCCTCCTACCATTAAACCAAAACTAGTTTTTGGCAAGTAGTTATTATTTTTGTAATATGAGTAAGCAGCAAGTGGAAACGCAGAACCTGATGCAAGTGTCATTATTGGAAATGCAACTTTTATATCCATACCCAATAAAGTAATAGTTGCTAATGCAGGAGCATAAAGACCAATACCAAATGCTTGTAACCCACCATAAACAAAGAATAACCCTATACCTAGACCAAGTTTTCAACCTTCCAAACTAGTTGCGTTACCACTAGGTAAAATATCTAGTTGTATCAAAAACATTAATATACCAACTATAGCTAACAATGCTCCCATAGTTACGCTAATATATTTTGCACTTATTCTCTTGGTAAGTTCGGCCCCTAAAAAACTTCCTATAATTGCCGCTAAAACTAGCGAAACCAATGTGATTGTACCAACATCAATTGCTGCCACAAATACAGTACCTGCAATTAAGTTAGGTATACCTAACCCTACGTTCAAAGTACCTGGTAACAAGGCATCATTTTTCATGGTTTTTGTTGCTTTCAAACCGGCGGTTGCAACAGCAAATGAACCAACTCCAATAGTATCAAGGAATGAACCACAAACACCGATAGATGTAAGTTTGAATATATTATTCTCTCTATCAATATAAGATTTTTTTAAAACCTTGAATACTATGAAATAAAAATATATACCAGTTATTACTAGGGTTAAAATAACAATAATAAATGCTATTAAGTATTCTGATTTAGATAAGTCAAGCTCTCCATTTCTTGTATTAGGAAAGTAAACAAAGTAATTAACCAAAAGTGTGCATACCAATATTAAAGGTACTGCAATAATACTAAATACTTTTAAAAAGTTTGTACTTATTGGCTTAACTAAACTTTTTTTCTTTTCTTTCAAAGTAGATATACTTGAGTTTTTCTTATCGACTTTTTTTAATTCATCTATATCATCACTAAGACTTTTTAAGATATTTTTTATTTCCTGTTTATGTTCTTTTTTGTACTTTATATTTTTTTCGTACTTGTCGAAAGCATATTTTTGAGTAGCTCCAACAGATTGTTTGATATCACTTATATGAATTTTATAAACGGATTGAAGTTTTTTTAATTCCTGGACATATTCTTCGTGTGTAACTTGTTTTTCTTTGAACAAACTTGCCAAATCATTTTTTTGAGAGGCAAAATCACTCTTTAATATTTGAATCAAGTCACTAAAACTTAAAATGTCGTTGACTATTTTGGCGAGCTCTTCTTCGCTCTTTAAAACTTCTTTTTGAATTCCAGCAAATGAATTATTCATGTTTATTTATTCACAACCTATCTTTCAACGAGTTATCGTGTTTCATATTTATCTTTCTATAATAAATTCTTCACCTCACCACATCCTTTCGCCTCAATCATACACAAAAGAAACAAAAATTGTAGTTTATAAATCAACTTACATCAAAAAAACTCCGCAAGGAGTTACATTATATTTTTTTCAAATACTCTTTAGTGTCAATTAACCTTTGATTACTACTTCCTCTATACAAAACGTTTGGATCTAGTAATTCTTTCACAAACCTACCATCAACTAATGTATCAATAAATTTTAATATTTCAAATCTTGCTCGCGTATCTTCATTTCTATTTTTTTGTTCAGTTAGTTCTTCGATAGTGAAGCCAGTATAAAGTCAAATATTTAAATTAGTTTCTTTTTTTATAAGTTTTATAAATGGTAAAAGTTCAATCGCACTAAACATAGGATCACCACCACTAAAGGTAACACCACTTAGTAATGGGTTACTTTTCAAATCCTCAATTATAGATTTTTCATATTCTTTGTCAAAAACTTTACCTACTTTGAAACTTCAACTTCTTATATTATGGCATCCTTTACAAGCATGTAAACAACCCGATAAGTAGATTGAGTATCTAAGACCAGGACCATCACTAATAGTTTCTTTGTAAATTTTTAAAATTTTCATAAACTATAATTTATGTTTAACTCTTTCTGCTTCTTCTGCTTGTTTACCTTGATTTCAACCATCAAGATCTCCAACTAGATATCCAGTTATTCTTCTAGTTCTTGAAATATCATCGTTAGAGCAGACCGGACAACATGAAGCTATCAAAGAAGTATAATGACAATTTTTACATCTGTCAACAGGATGATTTAAACTTCCATAATTGATTCCACTAACTCTCATTGCATTGATGATAGAAAGAACAGCATGTAAGTTTTTTTTAGCCTCTCCGTCTAATTCAATATAACTGATACTTCCACCCAAAGTTAATTCATGATAAGCGGCTTCTTTTTTTATCTTATTAATCGCTGTTGTATTGTAATATACAGGAACATGATTTGAGTTTGTGAAGTAGTCTCTACTTGTTACTCCACTAATCTCACCAAACTCTTTTCTTGTGATTTTTAGCATTCTTCCAGCCACAGATTCTGCAGGTGTTGCAATTACTCCAAAGTTTAATTTATATTTTTGTTTTCATAAATTTGTAACATTATTAATAGTTTTGATTACTTCCAATCCAAATACTTGAGCAGTTTCAGATTCTCCATGATGTTCATTCAATAAAGCTTTCAATGCTTCTGCTAAACCAATAAATCCAACTGTTAAAGTTCCTTGTTTAAATACCTCTTCAACTTTATCATTTGGGTTCAATTTTGAGCCTCCACTTAAAATATTATTATTCATTATAAATGGAAATTCCTTGGCTAAAGCTGAGCATTGGTACTGATATCTTGAGTACATTTGTTCACACACTTCGTTTGCGTAATATTCGACCCTATCAATAAATTCTTTTTTGATATTGTCGAAGTCAATCATATTATAGTTTATTTCATTGTTTTGTATTAGATTTTCAGCTCTAAGTAGGTCCAGCGCAATATATGGTAAATTTATAGAAGTAAAACTTAAGTTTCCCCTACCTATTGAAGTCTTTTCTCCATTTACATTTTCGAAAACTCTTGTACGACAACCCATTGTTGCTGGCTCATAATATCAAGAGTTTTTATCCTTTTGATTCCAAAGCGGGTGCTTGTTATAAGGTTGATCTAAAAACATAAAGTTTGGAAATAGTCTTAAACTGGTTGTTCTGATTGCGTCTAAAAATAAGTCAAAGTTTGGAGTTTTTCATTCATTGGCTTCATCAAATCAAACTTCTTGCGATAGGTTCATAGCTTTTTTATAGCTTTCTTCATCAATGTTGACTCCAGTTTTAACTTTAAAAATAACTATTGGAAAAATTGAAGTTTCTCCATTTCCTAAACCATTTCTTAAAGCCTTTAACAATGATTTTGTTACCTGTCTACCTTCTTTTGAGGTATCTGTTCCAAGATTAATAGAAGAGAAAACCACCTGGTTACCTCCTCTTGAATGTTGGGTATTCAAATTATATATAAAACCTTCCATAGCTTGATCTGTTTCTGCAGTTACTTCTTTTGTAGAAATTTTTATTATTTTATTTAGAACTTTTTCATTAAGTTTTTGACCATCTAAATAGTTGCTTAATTTTTGACTATTAATATTTTCAAAAGTTATTTCATCATCTTTTAATAAAAGATTTATATTCATTACATTGTATTCGATATCATTAAATTCCAAATACTTTTTAATATTTCTCAATAATGCTTTTCTGAAACTTTTATTAACACCTGGCGCCATAAAATAATCAAAAGCAGGAATAGCTTGACCACCATGCATTTCATTTTGAGTAGTTTGGAATATTATTGCTGCTAGTTCTGAATAAACACCAATTGATTGTGGTTCCCTAATTAATCCATTTCTAGTTCTAAAACCATTTTTGAATATTTCCTCAATATTGTATTGAACACAAGTAGCTGATTTTGTAGGATAATAATCTAAATCGTGTATATGTATTATAGACTTTTCATGCAAGTTTGCATGAAACTTATCAACTAAGTTTTTTAGAGCGAACTGTTTAGCACTGACAGACGCAAATTTCATCATCTTACCGCTTGCTGTACTACTATTCATATTAGCATTTTCATTTTTAATATCATTACTCTTAATAGATATTACTTGTGTAAATTCTTTAATTAAATCTTTATATTCTTTTTTTTCTACACTCATTTTCATTTCTCCCTTTTGATTATTGTGCACTTATATATTCATATCTTTTTTTGTATTTATAATTAACATTATAATTGTAAAATAAGAATTAGCAAATTAATTTTTCAATATTTTAAAAATGAATGAAAATGATTACTCTTGCCTTCTCTTTTACAAACATAAAGAATGCAAAAATGCATACCGAGTTGAGAGTATAGAGTAGTTTTTATCAACATCACAAGTATGATAATTTTATGGGTTTATATGATTACTATAGCATTAAATAATTTATAGTTTGGTTTTGAAATTTTAAAAAATGATAAGTTGCCTAAAACCATTATCCTATTGTTTAGAATTTAAAAGAGAAAGTCTATCTTCATTAAAGTATATAAGAGTTTGCGCTTATAACTTAATAAATAGTTGTTTTTTTTATTTCGAAATAGCTACTTTATCATAATTAACTTTTAAAAACCTTCTTTATCAAATTCAAATATTAGTTAAAATATATAATCACTCTTTTAAAAAATATAGGGCAACTTGTACTTCAGAGGGGTTAGAGGGTTGTTCTTGTAAACTATAGACTTAAAATAATTATCTTCTAGATATTCTTGGTAACCATCCTAATAAAGTTAGGAGTCTTTTGTTTAAAAACAAATAAATATTCTAAAAATTCAAAATATTGCTCCAAATTGCTTTACAAAAAGATAAATTCAGTAGTTATTGTAACAGAAATCAAAATACATACCTGTTATAAATTATTAAGTAAAATAAATGTAAATTTGTTTAAAATGCTAATCATATATCAACAAAAAGTTTAAGCTCAAATTTTTATTTTGAATATATAAATTCTTTTTAAAGAATAAAAACACATTTTTGCCAAAGTAAGATATTATATTTACAAGAGTTTGATACTCTAAAGGAGGTATAAATATGAAAAAACTATTAAGTTTAATAGGGGTTTTTGGTATTACAGCCAACATTGCTAGCTTAGGCTCTTCAACTATTTTCACTAAAGGGGAAAACAACCATTTTAAACAATAATAAAGAATCTAATTTTTCAATGGAAAAGGTGATATTCAAGTTGAGTATTTGCTTAAAAGGGCAATAAAGTTACACAACAATAAGATCGAAATTGACTATAACAGATTAGAATCCCTAAAAAATTACGAGTTTTATGAAAACTTAAGATCATCTGGCTACGCAAAATATTTGAATGATATGTATTTAATGGGTATATTGAAATTTGATAAAAATAAGAACCCTCTATTTTTAGATTATGCCGAATTAAATGCTAACGATAATAAATTAAAACCTAGAATATCAGGTTGAGCTAATGCAGACATAAGTAAATGCAAAGTCTGGGTAATTGCAAAGTGGTATTGATTTGGACGTTGAGAATTACATTTTAATAACTACTTAACAAATGTATTGATTGATTTAGGAAATGATATATCTTTGATACTAAATATTTTGTACTCATTTCCAGAAGCCTTACCTATTTTAGGACCTTTATCATTATATCTTTCTGCAGCAACATGACTTATCAGCAATGCAAATAGTGGTGATGGTGTCTACATAAATTTTTACTTGTTAATACCAATAGGAATTTATGGTAATTAGTTTTCATCTTTTATTAACAAAACATAGAAAGGAGTTTACCTAATATGAAAGAAAAAAACTATCAATTACTTATGTCATCAGTTTGGTTGCTTTATATAGGATCTGCAATTGGTACTATAATTTATAACTTAATAAATGACTATGAACCTACTATTACTCAAAATTTTACAGGAGTCATTATTTTATATTCATTCTCAATTGGTTATGCATTAATTAATACGCTTGCTTTGATAATAATAACTTTAAAAAAAGTTAAGGTTTATCCAGAAATCATAGGATTGATTTCAACTGTGGGTTTCATATTACTTGGATTATCAATTTTAACAACCAGAAATGGGGTTACTATAATTTTTATACCCTTCTTTGTTCTATTGGCAATTTTATTTCTTTGCAAAGAATTAATAATTAAAAAATCCAATATACTTAAAATGGAAATAAATGAAAATACGCGTGAAGAAAGTGTATTCGATAAAAACCAAAAGTCAAATATTGAGATTAAAAACTTTCGTGTACTTTTCTACTTCAGTTATTTATGTTCTTTACTTTTGGAGCTAGGGTTTATTTATTCTATAAGCAAAAATCAAAATGTGTTTAGCTTAGGAAACAACTCATTTATAGTTTATGTGCTAGTTTTAGTACTATTTGAGTTTTGTTCTATTTATGTTAAGATTAAAATAATTTATTTCTTTAAAGTAGATTTGAAAACTAATTTTGATATCAAATTACACAAGTTGTGTAAAGCAACGATTTATATTCCATTTATTCATTATTTTTTCTGAATACCTTGTTTTATAATTAAAAGTGTTCGTTTAAAAAAAAGAGGAGTTTTTATAGGAAAAAACCTTTACTTTAATGAAACACAAACTTTTTTAAATGAGTAATAATAATTAATAAAAAAATTAGTTCTCTAAGTATACTTTATGTTTTCAAACATAAGGATATATAAGGAGAACTTTTTTATATCAAGTTTTTATATTATGTGAGTCTAATAAATCAAGTTTGAATTCTTTAAAGTTGTGTTATACAAAAAGTTATAAATAATCAAGTTTATGAAACATCTCAGAAAATTTAACCTTTAACATTAAGGAAGTCTATAAGTTAACCGTACTAGTAAAATTGATATATACAAAATATATTTAATAACAACGATACTAAAAAAATTAGTTTTAATTTAGACAAAAAAGTAATTTTTTTTAGAGTTTTAGAATTTGTCACTAATAATCATTTTAAACTCTAAAAAATTTTTAATTTCACAAAAGTAACTTATGCTCAAATATAAGAAAGAAGGTACTGAACTCATTAATATCATCAATGATGATTGGATTAATGTTTAAAAATATCTAAGAAAGCTATTGATATTAAGGAAAACCTTACTTTTGTTTTCTCAAAAAAAAAAAAAAAAATGCTTCCAACTTAATAAAAGCACTCTTATAAGAATATTTCTACACTCGCAAAATATATTTAATAATCGATTAATATATTTATTTTTTATGCTCGTTATACTTAAAAACTCTTTTAATTGAGGTTGGCTGGTTATTCTCGTTGAAATAGACTATAACCCCGTTTAACATTCCTTCGTTTGTGCTTGGTACAAACTTAGTAGGAATACCAAGTTTTTCTTTTTTTATCACTTCTTCTGGGTTAGCACCAATGATCGAGTCATACGCTCCTGTCATACCCATATCAGTAATAAAGGCTGTGCCTTTATTTAAAATTCTTTCATCAGCAGTCTGAACGTGGGTATGTGTTCCAACTAAAACATCTATTTTCCCATCATAATTTCATGCAAATGCAATTTTTTCAGCGCTCGCCTCACCGTGGAAATCTACAATATGAATGTCACTATTATCCTCTGAAAGTATTTTGTCCATTGACTCATAAGGATTATTTACATGTTCCATATAAGTTTTACCCATCAAATTTGTTACTCTAATTTTTTTTCCCTTTGCTTTATAAACATTTGAACCTTTACCCGGCAAATATGAATTCATATTTGCTGGTCTTAGTAGGTCATCAACATTATCAATAAAATCCACTGTATCTGAGCTTTTAAATATGTGATTACCACTAGTTATAACATCGACTCCCATTTTTTTTAAAAAAGTGTAATGATTTTTGTTAATTCCTTTACCGTGAGAAATATTTTCTCCATTAACAATAGTAAAATCTATTTTTTCTTTTATTATAATATCTTTAAGATACTTAGAAATGGCATCTCTACCACTTTTAGAGTATACATCACCAACCAATAGTATATTCATTAAACTACTCCTTCAATAAATGAAATAAAATCTTCTTTTGAAATTTTATTTTTCTGATATTCTTCAATTTTTTCCTTAATGATATTAGATTTTTTGTAAAGTTTTAAGTTTTTTTCTAAATCATTTAGTGTTGCTATTGTCTTTGATATGCTATCGTAAACTGCGTTTCTTGAAACACTCATGTCTAGGCTTATTTCATGTAGTGTTAAATCTTCAAAAAAATATAACTCAAAATACTTTTTCTGCTTATCTGTAAGAAGTTTTTTATAATAATCATAAAGACTTGTTAGCTCAATAGTTTTGTTGATATTATTCTCCTTCATTATCATCATCTTCCATAAAATCGCTAGTTAGCTCACTTATATATTCATCAACAACAAAAGGCTTAAGATCTTCTGGCTTTTCACCAAAACCAACTAATTTAACAGGAATATTTAGTATATCTTTGATTGCTAAAGCAATCCCACCTTTACTTGTACCATCCATCTTAGTTAATATTATACCTGTAACTTGAGTAACCTCTGAGAAAGCCTTCGCTTGGTTTATACCATTTTGTCCTGTCTGGGCATCTATCACTAATAACCTTTCATGAGGACCATCACTTACTGTTTTTTTTATGATTTTTGTTATTTTTTCAAGTTCTCTCATAAGATTATCTTTATTTTGCAATCTACCCGCTGTATCAACTAGTAATATATCATAGTTATCTTTAATACCTTTTTTAACACCGTCAAATACAACACTTGCTGGGTCAGAAGAGTTTGATTTGATTAAGTCAACACCTTTTAAACGTTTTTGACATCATTCTTCTAACTGCTCCACGGCACCAGCCCTAAATGTATCACCCGCAGCAATCAACACTTTTTTACCTTCATTGGAGTAAAAGTTTGCAATTTTGGCTATACTTGTTGTTTTACCAACACCATTAACACCCACAATCAAATAAATATTAAGGCGACCATCTTTATAATTTAAACTATTATTAGTTTTACTTGACTCACTATATGAAGAATATAGTGCATCAACAAGATATTGCTTTATTTTTGAGAAACCGTCTTTAGCCTTTGCGCGTTTTCTTACTTTATTTGATATTTCTAAAACCATTTTCATACCCATGTCGGTTTTTATCAGAACATTTTCAAGCTCCTCAAAAAACTCATTATCTGCTTCCTTGTATTTTTTACTTAAATTTTTAATATCTTTCGAAAAGGTTAATGTATTTTTATGCTCTTTTTGATGTTGCTTTATTTGCTTTTTTAAGGCTTTTTTTTCTTTAATTTTCTTTCAAAAACCCATTTTTTTTCTCCTATTCTTGCAATATAATTGTATAATAATTTTAATATTTCTAGAACAATTAAAAAATATGGTGGTGTGGTAATGAAGAAATGATTAAAAATTATGTTTGCAATGAATTTTAGCGTAAGTTTATCAGGACTTATTAGCGCATCAACAAAAGTAGTTGACAACGAAGCTCAAGAGTTTTTAAAAAATGGGGACATTGATTTATATAGTCATTATGATTTTATAAAAAACAAAAACCCTAATGTCTACATTGAAGAAAATATTAAAGAGATCGTAGAAGATAATTTTCAAGATTATACAATAGGAAAGAAAATATTAAACTCTACAGAATTTATAGTAGAAAATTGTTCAGATTATAGTGTAACTTTAACTTTCAGAGACAAAGATGGTTACTATTGCTTAGGACATCCTGTAACTATTAAGTTTGATGTTTTTTTATATAATTATGATCGAATAAATAATTTTATAAAATTAATAGAAAAAACTAAAATGGAGTTAATTTTACCTGCTCTTAAAAAGAATGAACAAGATTTCAACAATTTAATAAGTAAAGATGTCAAAGAAAAGTTTAATAAGTTAGCTAATAAACAAATTTTTCTAAATGATGAGAAAAACTTTTTTGACTATTTAGTTTTTGACCATAGTATCTGTATAACAAACAATGGAAGTTTCTTGAAAGCGGATTTTTTAAACTCTTCAATAGTTAAATTTAATTACAAATTAAACACTGATTTTTTAAATGATAACACCTTCAAAAGTGAAAAAATTTTTAAAGAGGAGGATCCTTCAAAAGCTTTTGGAAAAATTTTATCTAAGTACACAGGTTTAGATTTAAATGAAAAACATTATGAAAAGTATTTCGAAATAATTGGAAATACAACTACACACATAGAAATAAAACTTAATGAAAACTTTTTTACAGGACAAATTTTAGTAATAAAATTACTAAAATGTTAAATTGTTTGTTACTTGCTAAAACATTAATTATATTCTTTGTTTAATAAATAAAAAAAACTATCTCAGATATATTCGTTTACAAAGTATCTCAGATAGTTTTTTCAATTTTATTAATCACTTTTTTTATCGGATGTTGGGTCTTCTTTTTTACTTTCAATTGGATCTTGCTCCATATTGGTAGGTTGTGGATTGTTTCATTGTGGATTATTTCATTGTGGATTGTTTCATTGTGTCCCGTTACCGAATTGTTGATTTCTAGTTCATTCAGAGCTATTATTTTTTCCAGGGTCTGTATTGATTGGCATATCCTTAGCGGCTGGTTCCAAATTATCATTGTTTTTCAAAACATACTTTCCTACTAATATAAATATTCCGGCTATAAGCGAAGTAAGAACTAAACAATAAATACCTCCCGCAATATTTGATTTTGCTGTTCCGTTTTTTATAGATAAACACATAAATATGGTTCCAATTTGTAAACCAATAATTATTATCAGAAATAAATAGATTGCAACCATAAAGGGTTTAATATTAAACTTAAAGTAAATATTACTATTGATTGATAAAATCAACAATGATAAAATTGATGAACCGATTGCAATTCCTGCAAAAACAAGACCTAGTATTGCTCCAGCTTTGCATAGTCCATCTAAACTAGCGATTACTGGTTTCTTTTTATTTTTCATTTCACTCACTCCTTGGGGTTATTATACAATATAATTTCCACTTATTTTATATCAAGATTATTCTCGACACTTGTGGGAATTTCTTCAAATTTACCAGTTCTAATAAACTGAAGTGTTTCCTCTGTATTAATAAGATGTTCACCAGCTCGTTCTAAATTTTTTAATTGTCTCACGATTGTTATAATTTTTCGTGCTTGACTTTTGTCTTTGGCATCTATTAATTTTTCTGCTAATATATTACTTAAATTTGAGAACTCGTTTGTTAAATCATGCTCTATCTTAATAACTTTTTGATGTTGGTCACTATCATAATTATCTATAAGTGTAGATATGATATTTAGCATCACATTTACTAAATCAAACATTTTAGAGATATAGTTTATTTCAATTGGTTCAGGTTTATATTTAATAGTGAATTTACAGATGTGTTTAGCGACATCTGCAATTCTCTCTATTTCTCTACTGATTAAAACCCCACCCACAGCTAGTCTCAAGTCACCAGCTACCATTTGTTGTTTTGCTATTTTCCAAAGTGCCATTTTTGTGAAGTTATTTTGTAAATCATTTATTTTAAGATCTCTTACAATGACTTCTTCAGCAAACTCCATATTCTGATGTTTCAAGGCTTCAAATGTCTTTGCGTATTGAGACTTTGTTTCCTCAACGAGGTTGATTAAGTCTTTTTTAATTGTATTGATATCATTGTCTAATATTTTATTATAAGACATCCTTTCTTCCTCCTAACCAAATCTTCCAGAGATATAATCTTCTGTTTTTTTATTTTTGGGATTGGTAAATATTTTTTTAGTTCTATCGTGTTCCACTAACTCACCTTGCAAGAAGAAAGCAGTGAAATCACTTACTCTAGTTGCTTGCGCCATTGAGTGGGTTACTATTACTATTGTATACTCATTTTTTAATTTTAATATTAACTCTTCAACCTTTAAAGTAGCTATTGGATCAAGAGCACTTGTAGGTTCATCCATTAAGAGTATTTTTGGCCTCATTGCTATTGCTCTAGCAATGCATAACCTTTGTTGTTGTCCACCACTTAATCCAAGTGCTGAGTCCTTTAGATAATCTTTAACATCTTCTCACAGTGCAGCTTTTTTTAAAGAATCTTCAACTAATTGATTTAATGCCTTTTTATCATTAACACCTTGGTTTCTCGGACCAAAAGCAACATTATCATAAATAGACATTGGAAAAGGATTAGCTTTTTGAAAAACCATACCTACCTCGGTTCTTAATTTAACCACATCTGTTCCATATTTATAAATATTGTCACCATTAACAACAATTTCGCCCTTTATCGAAGTATTATCGACCAAGTCATTCATTCTATTTATTGATCTGAGTAAAGTTGATTTTCCACAACCAGAAGGACCAATAAGGGCTGTTACTGTTTTTTCTTTAATACTCATATTAATATTATACAATGCTTGTTTGGTTCCTCCATTGTAAAAGAAATCCAAATTATTTATTTCTATAACATTTTCTCTATTTTTCATTGGCACTTTTTTAGGTTTACTTAGAGCTTTTTTATCGAAACTCAACTCTTGTGTATCATCTTTAACTATTGTTTTTTTCTCTAAGTTCTGATTTTCTGTCATTTTCCCTTGCCTCCTTAATTATGTTTTTGATTAACTTATTACGTGACCGTGATACATTTATGCTTGCCTTAGTCTTTTTGAAACTGAATATATTTTTAATGTTACTTCCTATATTTAACGTTCAAGAGCGAATTGTTTGAAATACCTTCATGTAGTTAAAGGTTCTCAATTTATTAAAGTAGTTGATTAATTTATTTTTAAACTTCACTTTCTTGTATGTAGGTTCTAATTTTTTAGCAATGTACTTACTAAATCAATTTAAGCATAGTACCATTAGTACCGTAACCAATGCTAATTGATAAGCAACATTTAAAGTGTCTGGACTACTTCCTTCTGAAGCCATCATATAAATCTGCGTTGTTAGAGTTGCACCTGATGATAAAAATCCTTCACTTGGCATTCTAACAGCTGTTCCTAATGTCAGATAAACTGGTGCTGATTCTCCTATGATTCTTGCAATTGCTAAAATAGTCCCTGTAACTATCCCTTGCATAGAGTTTGGTAAAACCACTTTTCAAATGACACCCGTTTTTGTCATCCCTAAACCATATGCTGCTTCTTTATACATTTCAGGAACACTCGTCATCGCGTCTTCAAAAACTGAAATCAATGAAGGTAATATAACTATTGTCATTGTTAAACTTGAAGCAAAAATAGACATTGGAATTTTAAAAGCAATTACAAATAAACTTAAACCGAATACACCAAAAACAATACTTGGAGTTGAAGACAATACACTGATTGAAAATCTAATTGTTTTTGCAAACTTACTTTCTTTTCTTGCATATTCAGCAAGATAAATTGCAGCAAATAAAGCCAAAGGTATTGCAAATAATATGGAACCAATCACTAAGAGAATTGTAGTGAAAATGGTAGCAAATATACCAGATCTTTGACCTTTTATTTGAATAAATGCACTAGCGTCAAAATGTCTAAGACCATCAAATAGCACCGTAAGAATTACTCAAGAAGTGAATCCTACAATTATCGCGGTCGAAGTTATCATAAAGAACTTCATAGTTGAACTATATACCTTTTTTTTAATTCTCTTATCAGTGCAACTTTTAACAAGTAAAGTTAATTTGTAAGAATCATATAAATTTGAAGTTTGCGTATTTTTTGTACGCATTTTATTTTTGCGCTTAATTTCTCTAATACTTTTTCTTTTTCTTTTATTAAAATTCCCTATTGCTAATATCAAAAGATTGATTATTATTACTAAAAAGAATAAAACTAATCCGATTGCATACAATGCCGCCTCATGATGTGATCCGTTATTTTCTAACATTTCTAGACCTATCGTTCCAGCTAAAGTCCTAATTGAAGAAAATATGAAATCTAGAAACCCACCAGAAGTATTCAATCCTTGCGTGGAATTACCTGCTATTAATATGACTGCCATAGTTTCTCCGATTATTCTTGCAACACCAGTAATAATAGCTGTAATAATTTTAGGCATTGCACTTGTTAAAACTACACCAAAAGTTGTTTTTTCTTTCGTTAGGCCAAGCCCTAACGATGCAAATCTATGACTATCAGGGACACTTTCAATAGCATTAATAGATAATGTAATCATTGTGGGTAGTGCCATAAATGCCAAAGTGATACTTGCAGTCATCATATTCGAACCATTTTTCGCACCCATCATTGTTGTTAAAGGCCCTATTTGATCTAAAGCAAACAGACCAAACACAACTGAAGGAATACCTGCAAGTAACTGAATGATTGTTATTACAAAATTTTTAAGTTTTTTATTAAGATATTCTGTGATGAATAGAGCACTAAATATAGTTAAAGGAATTGCAAACATCAGAGAAATTAAAAGCATCATCATAGTCGAACCAATTATAGATAGAATACCGTATTTAGCATCATGATCGTTATTTTTACCAGGATTTCAAATAGTTGAGAATATAAAATTTAAAAAGTCGTTTCCTTGTAATGCAGGAATAGATTTATAAATAATAAAACCAACTAATACAGCAAGGATAAACACTACAAATGTTGTAAATGCAATAACAGTTCATTTATTTGTGATATCTGCTTTTCTTTTTTTAAACTTTGTACTACCCATTAGTTTCTTTTGGTTAACCATTTTCAAAACCTCTTTTAACTTTATTATTTGCTTGTGGATTAATTACAAAATTTTTCACAAGTCCTTCTTTTTCAAAACTTTCATTTGATTCATCAGAAATCATATAAACAAATAACTCTAATAAGTATTTAAAGTTTTTATTTTTCAGATTAAAAATAGACACGAAAGGTCTTTTAAATTCATAGCATCATCTTATAAATTCTTCGTTTTTTTCTTTAGTTGGTTCTCAGCTGCCATCATTTTTTTGTTTTAAACCATACCAATTTTCTGGTTCGCTTCCTGAATCCGCTTTATTGCCTAATTTTTTACCACCGATGCCTGCAATTCTTACATTATTTTTAGACACTTTACCAGAACCATCAACTTCTTCATAAACAGATGATACAAATGCGTAAGAAACATATCCAATACCGATGTTATCCCTTATATTCCTAAACATGCTTCCATTAGAATTAACTTCAGAAGATTTCATATCAGAAGACTTTATTCCTGTTAAATCTGTAAATGCACTTCGTGTTCCTGAACCACTTTCTCTAGTTATTGTGTTGATTTTTTGGTCTTCAAAATTCGGAAGGCTAATATTATAGCCTTTCTCTTTTAGCAAATGCTTAGCAAGATCTAATCAAGTTAGTTTACCTAAATATATCTGTTTCAAAATATTATTATCATCTTTTTTTAAATTAAAATTCATAAGTGTTTCAAGTGTTATTTTTTTATCCCCTACATTAGACTTAAATTCAAAAGTTCTGTACCATTCAGGAGCATTATAAATTATTGCAATGGCGTCGAGTGCAAACTCCAATGAAGCAAATGAGTTATTTTCTAAATCACCAGCAACATTCTCCACTTTCAAAGTATCCTTTAAACCTTCTTCGTTTTTGATATCTTTATTATCAATCTTTTTAGAAAAACTGTTATTTTCACTTAATGTTTCTTCTTTTACTTCCTTAGAAATAAATCCTGCGGTGTACATATTTTTTTCTACCCCACTAACACCAGCTTGACTACCTGTTGAGTTATAAACGAAGTCTGTTTTACTTCCTTTATGCTCATAATAATTTTTAGTTAACTCCTGCATAAACGGGTTCACACTCGTACTTCCCCCAATTATAATGGAAGAGTTTTTTATAAATAAAGTTCATACTCAAAGCAATAACATTGCTATAGCTATAATTATTAGTGAAATGCTAATTTTTTTATTCATTTCTTCTCCTTATTAATTCAAAATAAATTAATTTGAATTACTCAATTTTCTTGCTTCTAGTAATTTAATTTGAACAAGCTTTGTAATACCCTTTTTTTGCATTGTTGCTCCAAATAATATATCACAATTTTCCATAGTTCCAATTCTATGAGTTACAATCATAAACTGTGTATTTTCTGTAAAAGTTTTAATGTACTTTGCGAAGCGTTCAACATTTGCTATGTCCAAAGGAGCCTCGACCTCATCCAATATAACCAATGGAATAGGTTTGACTTTAAGGATAGAGAATAGTACAGACAAAGCCACCATTGATTTCTCTCCGCCAGATAATAAGTTTAAGTTACTTATTTTTTTACCAGGTGGAGATATTTTGATATCAATACCTGAATTCAAAATATCATTTGGGGTTGTGTATACAATAGATGCTGTACCCCCACCAAATAAAGTCGCAAATGTTTTTGGTAACGCATCATTAACTTGTTTAATTATGGTTTTGAATTGTGTTGTCATTTGAATGTCCATATCGTTGATAGCGGTTTTTAAACTTCCGATCGATTCTTGAACATCATTAGTTTGCTCAACATAATTTTGATACCTTTTGTTCTCTTCTTCATATTCTTGAATTGCGTCAACATTGATATTTCCCAGGGATTTTATTTCACTTTTTAAAAGATTTATTTTCTTTCTAGTTTCATCTTCATCTAGTATAGCAACTTTTTCAAGTTCTATCGCAGATTCAAAAGTTAAATTATAGTTTTGTCCTAATCTTTCTGTAAGATTAGATTGTTTTTCAAATAGAAGCAATCTGTCGGTAGATAAGCTAGAGTAATTATCTTTCAACCTTTGCAACATTTTGCGATCTTCATCAATAGTTAAATTTAAATCGTTTTGTTTTTCAACAGATTTATCCTTAACTGAGCGAATAACATTAATTTTTTGATTTATTTCTTCTTTTTTTGATTCTAGCTGCGAAATCTTTTCTACCACTTCTATAATTTGTTCATCAATTGATTGAACTAAATCAACGTTACTATTTAATTCTTTTCCAGTTAGGATTCGATATTCTTCCTTAACATCAGAAATTTCTTTTTCATAATGTTCCAATGCTTTTTTCGCTGCACCTATGGAACTTTGTGTTTCTGTTAACTCTTCTCTTAGTAACTCTATTTTTTCATTTATTAATGCAATTTTTTTGACGATCGAACTCTCTTCATGATCAAGACTAAGTTTGCGCTTTTCTAATTCTGTTAATTTAGATGCGTCGAAAGTTAAAGTGCTTTTAATTTTTCTACTTCCACCAACAATAGCACCGTGTGGTAATATTCTCTCTCCATCTAATGTTACAATGTTGAATTTGTAATTTATCAACTTAGCTAATTCAACAGCATTATCATAATTATCCACTACTATAAATGAACCAACTAAATAATCTAGAACTACTTGATATTTTTTGTTTGTTTTTATAAGTTCATTTGCGAATCCCAAAAACCCGATTGCGTTTTGAATCGCGAATTTTTTTTCACCAGATATTAAGTTTGGTTTTAGCGTATCAAGTGGTAAAAATGTTGCATACCCCGCCTTATTTGATTTTAAAAAATTTATAGCTTGTTTTACATCGTTTGCTGTGGTTGCAACAATATTTTGAACTGAGTTCTGCAATATACTACTTATAGCTAACTCATGTTCTTGGTCAATACTTATGATTTCCTGAACTGTTCCTATTATTCCGTTTAAAGTTTTTTTATTCTCTAAAACATTTTTAACTCCTTCAAAATAACCTTCAAGTGAATTCTTTTTATTATTGATATTCTCTAATAATATTTCAATTTTAGTTATTTCTTTTCTCAATAACTCAAGTTTATTATTAAAATCAAATCTTTCTTTACTTAAAGAGTCAACAAGTTTTTTCTTATCTTGTTTTTCATTCAATAACCTTGCTAACTTTTGTTCTTCAGAGTTTAGTTTTACTTCATATTCTTTAGATTTGTTTTTCAATTCACTAATTCTAAATTCTTTTTCATCAATATCAAGCTTAGATTTTTTTGATTCTAAATTGATTTTAGACACTTTTAATTTTCCAATATTGTCAACAATTTCAGTAAATTCTTTATTCAAGGAAGCTAGTTCTTTTTCATTCATAAAACTTTTTTTGTTTAAATTGTTAAACTCTTCTGCTTTGATTACAATGTTTTTGTCTAGTGAAGAAATTTTTGACTTAAGATTTATTTTTTCTTCGTCGATCTCTAATATTCTTTTTTTGTACAACTGGATGTCTTTAACAAGAATAGACACTTCTATATTTTTAAGTTCTTCTCATTTTTTTTGATACTCTAACGCTTTTGAAGACTGTTTTTTTAGGCTTGGTAATTTTCTTTCAATTTCGTTTATGATATCGTTTAATCTGTCTAAGTTTTCTTGAGATCTTATTAACTTTCTTAGGGCTTCTTCTTTTCTCTTTTTGTACCTAGCAACACCAGCAGCTTCATCAAATAATCTTCTTCTTTGTTCTGGGCTTGACTCAACAAAAGAAGATATTGAACCTTGTGATATGATCGCTAAACTAGATTTTGTTAAGCCAGTTTCAAGAGCAACGTCTTGAATATCTTTAAGTCTAACTCTTGTTCCATTTATATAGTATTCAGACTCTTTATTTAATTTAAAATATTTTCTTGTTATGGATACTTCATTATATTCCAATGAGCTAAACGCTCTAGTGCTGTTATCAAAAACAAGGGTTACTTCGGCCATATTTAAAGCTTTGTGTTCAGAACTTCCTGAGAAAACGATATCTTCCATAGAGTCACCTCTTAATGATTTGGAAGATTGTTCACCAAGCGCTCACATAATAGCATCTGTAATATTTGATTTTCCTGAACCATTTGGTCCTACAATTCCAGTCATTGCATAACCATAATTTAAAGTGGTTGGTTCAGCAAAAGACTTAAAACCAAACGCTTCAATTCGTTTTAAAAATATCATTTATTTTACCTCTTGTTTTTGTATATAGCCATCCTATATAACACAATTGTTATTATATAGACTTTTCACTAAAACCAAAAACTTTTTTAAAAGTTTTCCACACTAAAAAAGTCCCAAATAAGGGACATAATTTACTATTTAGCTTTTTTTTTAATTTTTGATAAAGCTGATTTTGCCGCTTGTTGCTCTGCTTGCTTTTTATTGAATCCTTCACCGGTTCCATAAATCATCCCATCAATCATGACCTTCACTATAAATAGAGTTTTATTTTCTTCAACCTTAGATTGTTTTACAGTTGAATAAGATAATTGACTTCTCATTTCAAGCTGAATGATTTCTTGTAATTCAGATTTGTAATCTGTTACATGCTCTAAAAAATCCTTAGTATTTTCTTTACTAAATATAGTAGCCTCTAATCACTTATTTAAGGCAACAATACCACCATCTAAATAAATAGCTGCTGTTAATGATTCATAAATATCAGATAAAATTGACTCCTTCTCATAACCCTTAGATTCCAACTCTCCAACACCTAACCTAATAAACTTTCCTAGACCAATGTTTTTAGAAATTTGAGCCAAACTTTCCCTTCTAACCATAGAACTACGATACTTGGTTAAAATTCCCTCATTATAATTTGGAAACTTTTTGAATAGGTATTCACTTACATTCATTTGTAAAATAGCATCCCCCAAGAATTCAAGACGTTGATAATTCTTTGTAAGTCTATTTTCATTTGAGTAAGAGTTATGAGTTAGTGCCTCGTTATAAAAACTTTTATTATTTATTGTTATATTAAATTGCTTAAAGAAATTTTGCATAATTATAATTTTAAAGCTTTAGTCATTTTATTTAAAACATCGTTTTCTATTGCTTCATAAGTCATTCTTAATGTAGCATAAAAAGATTTTTTATCACTTGATCCATGAGATTTGAATGCAATTTTTTTAGCTCCCAAAAGTATTGCTCCCGCGTGATTTTTATAATCGAACTTAACAGATACTTCCTTAAACGCTTTTTTAAGTCTTAACGCTGCCATTTTTCTTCAAAGTGTTTTAGTTATAGCACTTTTGATTTCGGTAAGCAACATTTTACCAATACCTTCGATTGATTTAAGAGCAACATTACCAGAATATCCATCCGAAACTATGATATCTGCGATACCTGATGTTAAATACCTAGGTTCAATATTTCCTATAAAGTTTAAATCTTTATTTCCTTTTAAAAGTTTATAAGCTTTTTTGTGCATGTCAAAGCCTTTTGATTCTTCTTCACCGATATTTAATAATGCAACCTTCGGTGAATCGACATCTCTTACTGACTTTGAATATGCAGTTGCCATAATAGCGAACTTCTCGATATCCTCTGGGTCGCATTCTAAATTTGCACCGACATCAATTAATAAGGTTACTTTATCTTTGATGATGGTAGGAATAACGGGCATAAAACCAGGTCTTTCTATACCTTTAATTTTACCCAATATAAAATGACAACCAGCTATAAAGGGGGCTGTTGCTCCACCAGTAGTTACAGCATCGGCCTTATTATCTCTAACTAGTTCTAGGGCTTTTACCATTGAAGAGTCTTTTTTTCTTCGAATGTCCATTATATCACCCTTCATATCGATTACTTCAGTAGTGTTAAAGATTTCAACTTGGTCGTGGTTATACTTTTTCTTGTGTAGGCAACTTTTAATCTCTTTTTCGTCTCCAACGAAAATTATTTTTAACCCTTTTTGCTCACCTAATAGTTTAATAGCAGCATCAACTGCTGGAATTAAACCATTATCTGAACCCATTACATCGAATGCAATTGTTTTAAATTCCATTAGCTTTCTCCAATCTATTAACTATTATATACCAAATAAAGTACTCTATGCTATGATTTACTATAGAAAAATCATTATATATAATTTTAAAATAAAAAAATATTTAAACACGTCCGATGATTGTTTTGCCTTTATCAGGTATATTTCAATAACCTGGTATTCTGAAATTAATTTTTATAAAATCAAGTCTAAAAAAATTAACATCTTCGGTAGGATTACCCTTTGCATCTAAAGCAGTTCACCTATTAATATATCCTTTTGAAGTAACTTTAATTTTAGTATTTGACCTCTCTCCAAAAACGGTTCATCCAAATATTTCTTGGTTCCCTGTTTTTAGTAAATATTCTCTGTGTTCTTTTTGAATACCGTTATTTAAAGAAAGTGAATCATTAACACCGTATTTAAGTAATGCTTCGCTACTATTGAAAGTTGATCACAGATTTTTTGCTATACCAGGTGTTTGACCTGTAATTGATGTAAATCCACCAGAAGAAGATTTATCCACAATTCCGAAAGTTTGTCTAAAACTATTCACACCTTTGATTGTATTATGGTATGCAGATTCGAATGCTTTACTGTCTTTGAAATCATTGATTTCGCTACCATTTCAGTTTTTGTTTTGTTTTTCAACAGAATAGGCAGTTAACAATCTAAACTCAGGTAGTTTTTGACTATAGCTTCCAATTTTTAATTCAAGACCCTTCAAATAAACAAAACCGAAATTAGAGGTTTAAGACAAATCAAAAGCTTTAAATTTCTCGTAATTATTTGAATCAAGTTTTTCCTTAGCCTTCTCCTTGAGTAAGTCAATTTCGTTTCTATAATTTTCTACCATATCTGTCCAAACACTATTTAAGTGATTGTAGATTTGAACATCAACTTCTTGAGAAACTCCTACCAAAAATTTATTTTCTTTTTCAATTTCTTCTTTTCTATTAAAAACATAATTGAATAGTCTTTCAGCATCTCCATATAAAATATCTGAAATATAGTGAGGTTTTGGTTTTTGCATCCTATTTGAATTAAGCTTAGACTTTCATTCAATCTTAGAAAAACCTTTATTTTCAGAGAAAGAAAGCTTTGCATTCTTCACTCAAGGAGAATCATGATTATTATCTTCAAGAACTTTTTTAACAGATTTTGTCAAGTCCTTATTGAATAAATTGTTGTTGAAGTAGTTCTCAACTACTGAATTGTTATCTAGTAAGTTTTTATCCTTATCTTCCATTTTTAAAGATGAAGAATCTAATCATGGTTTACTTTGTTCTTTACCATTCATTAAATAACCATATTCCATATCATTTAAAACAGTTTTACCTAATAATTCAATTACTTTTGAGTTGGTTAAAGAATATATAAAATCTTTTTTGACACTGAAGTCAGCTTTATTATTAGCTTGATCAATATATGTTGTCTTGATTTCAAATTCTAAATATACATTTGATTCAAAGGGTTTATCCTCGTTACCCACTTGTTTTAGATTTGTCGAGTCCTCAAAATTTTCATTATAAGTAATGCTTAGAGAAGGTCACCTGATCTCCAAATCTTCAAAAACTTCGTTTAAATTTTCTAATATTAAAGTATATTTGTTAAGATTTTTTAATTATTTATCTATTCATTTATTTTTGAAACATACATTTTAGTAAAAACATCTTTATAGAGATTTTCTTTATCTTTTTTGACTACTTCTTTTTCTTTCCCGCTATATTTTTCTATGTTTTCTTTATTTAGAAAACTATTTTGCTGTGACTTATTTTCCATTTCCATCAAACTTTTATTAGCCTCTAGAACATTCGAAGTAACAATTTCGCTAACCTCGTTTTTAAAATCTTTTTAATATCTTCTGAAAGAATTTTATATTATCTGTCGCCTCTTTTGGCACACTTTCTGTTTTGTTTTTTGAATTACAAGAAACAATAGTTGTAGTTGGTGTAACCAACAAACCGACAGACCCTAATAAATTCAATAATTTTTTCATTCTTCTTTTTATTTCTTTATATATTGTTTTTATAGTATCATAGATAACTTAAAAATGTTATTTCACAAAAAAACAAAAACATTTTTTCCTATAAATATAAGCCTCTATGTATAGAGTTAGAATAAAAAAATTTTAATATAATCTATATATAAGAAGATTTTTTTATATGGTAAATTTAAAAGGCAATAAATCAATATTTTAAGTTTTGAACAAAAGTTGGAAATAGCGAAGGGTTGATCTACAAACCAGCAACCTTGAAAAAAGTAAGTTAGAAAGTATAATATTTCATATACAGCTGCAAGAAAATGAGCGCTTGGATACGAAGAGTATGGTTAAGAATATTTAAGAAAAATATCTACAAGGGTTAGTCAATGTATGGGACTAAGCAAAGGAAATAAAGAATTAATAGATAATTCCTTGAGAAAAGAACTCCAAGAACTAAAAAAGAAAAATAAGTTATTATAAATGGAGAACGATATCTTAAAAAAGTTCAATTAGTTCCTAGAGGATTTCGAAAAACCCAAGAAATAAAATACTTATATAATGAAAACAACAAAAAAGTAAAGTGTCACGCCAAACTACACACAAATTATGTATATAATTTTTATAAAAGGTTTTTTTATTGCTAAAACAATACTATTTACTGCAGATGAAAAAATGAAAATAGTAAATGAATTTTTATCATCTGACATAAGTGCAAAAAAAAGCAGAAAAATATAATATTAGACAACCATGTACTATTTATCAATGACAGAATAGGTATATAACTAGTGGGATCTCTGGTTTATTTGATCAAAAAAGAGGTAGAAAATCCAATATTTATAAACAAAAAAACATTGATAACATAAAACAAGAGTTAAATTTTTTAAAAAAAAGAGATGCAAAATAAAAATAAGGAAAATAGAGAGTTAATTAATAAGGTCGATATTATGGAAAAGTTCACAGCATCTCTAGTAAAGAATTTAAAAAAACAAAAAATAAACATTGAATTTTATAAAATAAAAAGTAAATACTTGCAAAAAAATAGAAAACTTTCATGACTATTAAATTTATTAAGCATCAATTTTAAAACTTATAAAAGTTAAGTTAATAATGGTTTGAAAGATTAAAAAACAAAAAGAAATACTTCTTATGTTTTATTCATAAAACTAGTATTTAATGATTTTGACTTAAAAAATGGTACACACCGTAAATGAGGGCATAAAAAAATAGCTTTAAAAATCGGTATTGGTAGAAAAACAGTTTTAAGTTCAAAGAAAAGTCAAGGACCTTTTCCTGATAATTGTGAAAAAGTAGAAAGTGAAAATCTTATGTTAGTGGCAAATAAGAACTTGTAAATACTGCTCCAAATTTATTGAAAAATCTAATTACTGGTGAAATAGTTTTTTTTACTTCAAGACCATTGGAAAAAATATGTTTAGATATATCATAATTTAAGTTTAATAACTCTAAATTATATATGTTTGCAAATATTGATGTTTATTCTAGATTACCTTTAAAAACTTATTTTTCAAGTAATCAAACTATAATAGAATTAATAAAATAGCTATATATATTAAAAAATAACTACAATATAAGTAATTCAATTATCCATACAGATAGAGTAGCCCAATTTAGAATTATTAATACGATGAATTTTTGTAAAGCAAATAGAATAAAACAAAGTATGACAGTTGGTTATGCTTCATGACAAAACGCAATAGTAGAAACATTCTTTAATAGTTTCAAACAGAATTATTTTAAAGGGTATAAATTTTCAAACAAAAAGAATTTTCAACTTGAATGGTAAATTGTATTTGAAATTATTCAAACAATAGAATAGTAAATAAATTAAAAATTACTCCTATAGAAATGTACAAGAGTAATTTTTTAAAATAATTGTAGTTTGGGGTGACCCTTTAGGTGTTTGAAGTATCTTTAAAAAACATTTTATATAATTGACAAATTATATCTAAAATCATTTATATTGTGGTATTTTTTGTAGTTATGAATAATTTGAATTTTTAGAATATACGTTCAATTATATGTTTTCCTTTTGCATTATAATTTCAATATCCTTTGATTCTAAAATTTATGTTTATGAAATCTAAGCGCAAATTTACATCTTGAAATTGGCTTCCGATTACATTCAATACAGTTCCATTATTTATAAATCCGTATGTAGTTTTTTTAACTACTGTATCTGCTTTTTCACCGAAAAGCGTCCAACTAAATATTTCTTGATTACCTGTCTTAAGAAGGTAATCTCTAAATTCTTTTTGTGATGAATAATTTAAAGACGTTGAGTTATTAATGTCGTATTTAAATCATGATGTGCTATCTCCAAAAGTATCTCACAGGTTTTTTGATAGATTTTTTATTTTACCACTCATTGTAGTAAATGCTGTTGTACCATAGTTATCAACTATGCCAAAAGTATTTCTAAAACTATCTATACCTTTGATTATATTATAGTAGATAGATTCCAGGGTTTTTGAAACCTCTAAAGTCATATTTTTACCATTAATTCAATTCTTAGTGTTCTTATCTACAGAGTATGCGGTTAATAGTCTAAACTCAGGCAATTTTTGAACGTAATCACCAATAGTAAATTGTAATCCTTTTAGATAAACATAACCTATTTGAGAGGTTGAAGAGAAATCAATAATATCTACTTTATTCGACAAACTTTTATTATCTTTTTTTATTTCATTTTTAACATCATCAATTGCTTTTTTATAATTATCAAACATCTCTTCTGAAATAGAGTTTAGATAATTAAAAACTTGTACATTGATTTTCTGTGATGTTCCTCCAAGTACTTTATTATCTTCCTGCAAACTTTCTGTTCTATTAAATACATATTTAAATAACTTTTGTCCTTCTATATCTTTTCCATTCATATCTGAATCATATAATTTTGGTCTAACTAAATGTGAATTTAATTTAGCTTTTCAATCGATTTTAGAGTCGATGTTTTCTTGCGAAAATGATAACTCTATAGTTTTAATAATATCAGACTCAGAACTTGAGTTTAATAGTTTGTTTTTAATATCTTTTAATAGAGTTTCTTCGAAGGTTTTACCTTGATAATAAGTTTTTGTTTTATTGCTATCATCTACTAAATTTTTATCTTTATCTTCCAAATCAAACCCCAGCATTTTAGGATCTAATCATAAATCACTTTGTTCCATTTTATCTAGCAAATAGTTATATTCTAATTCTTTATTGATAGTTTCACCTAATAACATGAAAGCTTGTGAGTTAGTTAAAGAATAGATGAAATCATTTTCTACATTATATTCGGATAATTTATTAACCTGATCTGTATACAATGTTTTAATTTTGAAACTTAAAAGTATATTTGAGGTGTATCCTTCTTTATCTGTACTATTTTTTTGCACTTTAGAATCGCAATTTAAGCATTTATAACTTATTTGTAAAGAAGATCATTCAATTTCTAAATCATCATATACATTTGTTATTTTGTCTAAAATAATATTATACTTATTTTTATTTTTCATATCATTAAGTTCTTTTTTAATATTTGAGACAGCCAACTTAGTAAAAACGTCTTCTTTAAGGTCGTTTTTATCTGAATCTTTTATATTTTTTGAATTAGTTCCTGCAAATTCTTTAATTTTTTCTTTTTTTAAAAATTTATTTATATTATTTTCAGTTTCTATTTCAATTAAATTTTTGTTGGCCTCCATAATATTTCTTGTAATAATTTCATTAACTTCCTTCTTATAGTCATTTATGGCTTCAGCGAAAAAATTCCCATTATTTGTTTCTTCCTTAACGCCATTGCTTTCAGATTTGTTTTTTGAATTACAAGATACAATAGTTGTGACAGGTGCCACTAATAAACCAACAGTTCCAAATAAATTTAATAATTTTTTCATTTTTTATTATTCTCCTTTTAAAAGATTCAATTTATTATTAATAACATGTGAGCGTTATTATAAGAATCTTTTATTATTCTAAACTTTCTTCTGAAGTATTACTTGATTTTTATGTTTTGTACTTCAGATGGTATCGACTCTAAAGTCAATACTTACAAAATCAATTGAAAAATTAATGTCCAAGTATTGTTCACCTTTATAATAAATTGATTTATTAAATAATCCTTTGTCATCAATATCAAACACAACATTGAAACTTATCCTGTTAAACTTTCACTCAAAAATATCTTGATTTCCCTCTTTAAGTAAAATATCCCTAATTTCTCTTTGGTCCGCATCTTTTAAAGACAATGAAGAGTTTAATTCAAATTTATACTGATTGTTACTAGTTTTTAATGTATCCCATAAGTTTTTAGTTCTGCCTTGTTTAATACCACTAAAAGCTGATATAGCATTTTTAACAGTTGTATTAGTAATACCGAAGTTATTTTTAAAACTATTTATGCCTTTTAAAGCGTTATGATAAATTGCTGCCACTGTTTTTGATTCATTGATTTGCTTAAAGACGTTGTTGTCTCAATTTTTTTCCTCTTTATCCACCGAATAACTTGTTAAAATTTTGAACTCTGGTAATTCTTGGGTGTAATCATTTCCGATTTGAAATTGTAGTCCTTTTAAATATGCAAATCCCATTTTTGATGTTGAAGATAAATCAACATTATTTAAATTTTGATCATTTAAACTTGCCACTCATCTTTCTAGATTTGATTTGTAAGTTTTTAATCAATCGTTTGAGTTATCTTGTATATATTTATATAATGGCGCTTCTACTTCTTGTTCTACTTTATTTAAAATTTTCGTATCTTTTTTGTTGATCCCCTTAAATACTCAGTCCAACATTTGTTGACCATTATTTTCGTCATTTCATCTATATAATGTTTTTTCTGTAAGTTTAATTGATTGTTCTCAATCCACTTTTGTCATTGTTTCAACTTTATCACTAAAGTTTAAAAATTTTACAAACTCATTATTTTTTGTAGATTCTAAATCTTGCTTAATAAAATCTAAAATACCATTTTTAAAAGAAGTATTATTAAAGTAGTCAGCTACTTTATTATTATCACGCAATATCTTGTCGTCATCAGTAATATTTAATGATTTTGAATCTAATCAAGCACTTTTTCCACTACTTTTCTTATTGATAAAAAATTGGTTTTGTAAATCTCCTACTATAGATTCTCCTAATTTGGCAATGTTACTAGAATTTGTTAAAGAATAAATAAAATCACTTTCAATAGTTGTGCTATCATCTTCCTTATTTTCAAAATCTTTAAATATTGTTGTTATTTTAAAAGGAACTTTTATGCTTGATGTGAAGGAACTATTATTTTGCTTTTCAGAATCTTGTTCTTTGATAAATGTTTGTTCATTAAAATCCTTATAATTTATTTCTAAATTTTCAAAATCCACCTTAAAGTCTTTAAAAATATTATCTACACCATTTAAAATGATATTATATTCGGTCTTTTCCTTTAACTTATTTACCTCTTTTTTAATGTTTTCTATTGCTAGTTTACTAATAATATCAGTATATAAATCAGCTTTATCGGTTTCCACGTCTTTTAATTTTTTGGCTTCTTCCCCTTTATAATTTAATATTTTTTCTTTCTTTAAAAATTTGTTATTTACAGCTTGGCCTTGGTCTTCTATTTCAATTAAATTTTTATTTGCTTTAATTAATTCATTTGAAACAAGGGTAGTCACTTCCTTTTTATAATTAGCAATGATAGATGCAAAATCAGGTTTATCTTCTTGCGTGCCTGAATTTGGTGTTTCATTATTATCAGAATCCTTATTTTTAGAACTACACGATATAATTGTTGTCATAGGTATTGAGGTCAAAGATAAACTCCCTAATAAACTTAATAATTTTTTCATATTTCTATTATTCTCCTTTTGCAAATTTATAATATCATAAATTAACTTAAAAGTTGTTTTATAATTGAAAATGGTTTTTTCTCCCATAAAGATAGATTTTTAAATTATTGATAAATATCGGTAATAATAGGTTTATTAAAAATAATATATCTTTTGCAAAAGAAATTCGATGCTATTCTGGTTTTATATGAAATTTAGGTCAAAATCCTTAACTCTTCCATACATAAAACAAAAAGATCATTGATGACATTGTTTTAGGCCTGTATGCAAGGGAGTCTAAAACTATTTAAAAATAGAAAAACTTCTTTTAGAAACATACCTATTCTTATAAAAAATATTTGTCAAATTATTGTAAGAATAAACTTTGTAAAAATGAATCATTAAATATAATGATTTCTTTAAAATACCAAACATAGAATGAACGCTATTGAAAAAAATAGATTAATGGTCATAAAATAATTATCAAGTTTCTAAATTTTAGTATTATTAATTTTAAGTATATTTTTATTTATTTTTCTTCTTAAATTATCCTTTAACTAAAATACTACTCAAATCTTTAAAATTATATCCTCATTTTTTCCCTAATATTGGTAACTAAATTTAATCTAATTTTATTCATTATATTAAAAGATGTTTTTTTAAGATATAAATTCTTATTTACTATTATTTAATAATTTGATATAAAAATTTAATCATAACAGAGAAGAGATTAAAAAAATCTTTAAATTTAGCAAAAAAATAATTAGGAATTTTAATTTGATTGCACTACCTTATAATTTATTTATTGGTAATAAATTAAACCATTTCTAAAACCCTTGCTCTAACAATTTAAAACACACCCTTAAAAACATAAACTTTACTGAAAATTAAATTTTAAAGATTTTTTTGTTTAAATTAGTTACCTTATTTTCTAAATTAAAATAAGTACAAGTCTTTTTGATTTAGATAAAATAGCAGTCCACAATTTATGTCTCATGTTTATTTTTGTATAACAAAAAAGGATTAAATACAACTCTCTAAGTACTCATTTTATTTAAGAAAGTTAATAGAGTAAAAATAATCTACTTAGAATATTTACAATATAAGAAATTTAATTTATTATGATTAGACACTAAAAAAATTCATAAAATAAATTTCAAAAAACATTTTTATAAATTACTAAACGATTTCAAATATCTTATTTAATAGTAAAATATTTTGTATTAATTTAGAAATATTGGAGATGACACCATGGTTTACAATACAGTAAAACTCAATAAACTTTTTTCGTAGTGCAAAATAAAGGAAATAATCTAAGAGAAAGAAAAAATGCATAGTTAAATAAGAACTAAAATATTTAAACATTAAAATGTAGATAAAAAGTTAAACCGATTAATGGAGCAAGCAAAAAAAAAACTCTTATAAAATTGTAGTTGAAAATAAAAAATTTTACATAATAATTTATTATATGGATCACTTGTTATTATCAAAACAAAATTTTATATTTGATGTTTATAAAATTTTTAATTATTGTGTATAAAGAGAATTTTGTTTATCTTATAAAGCAAATAATATATTCATAAAAAATTATTGAATATATTAAATAGAAGAATAAAAATAGTCTTAAGTCAAACAAAAATAATAATTCAAACAAAATATTTAAAAACTTAACTTATATCAAACAATAATAATTGTAAAAATATATTTAAAGTTATAAATGTAATTCACAACAAAATTTTGTAACGAAGTTGGACAATATAAAAAAAATAGTGTAAAGTTGCAGATACAACTTATATAACTTTAAAGTGCAAATTTTAAAAATATATTCAACTCCATAAAAGTAAATTTATTATATACATTTCTTGTTAAAAAAATATTAAATAAAAAGACAATCTTGTTAGGTTAATGTTATATTAAATATTATTTTAGAAGTTTTTATTATAAATATTAATATTTATAATAACCAAAATTTAGATTATTAAATTTACATAAATGATAGTTTTAATGTTTATAGTTAATTTAGACGTTCCAAGCATTAGTTATTTAGAAAGTTGAATTTGTTAAACTTTTATTTTTTAAATTTTTCATAAATATGATTCTGAAAATCATCAATAATTTTTCTATAATTATTGAAAAAATACACAAAAGAAATCTTGAAATCAGTCTTATAAATATATTTATAACAAATAGGAAAGTATCTAGAAATTTATTATAAATTACTTTTTATAAAGCAATGCTACATGTTGTATTGAATTTATTAGATAATAATGGCCATTTTATAACTTTATATTTTTATTAATTTAATTTTTAAAGCAATCATAAGCAGACTTTTACTAAATTTTTATTTTCCTAAATAAACTCAAGATTATTCATAATAATAACCAATAATATATGGTTATTTAAGCTTATTTTTTATTCTAATATTTAATAAAAAGGTTCTGTAGAAATTCCTTGATATTTAGTACCTTAAAAGTTTATTTATATAAGATAAATATGGGCTTAATATGAAATAAAATATTTTAATAAATTATTTTGAATATAAGTTATTTTAAGGAATATAAAATAAAGAAAAATGATTCAAATATTAAATATAATTTGTCAAGTATACAAAACGTTTTTTAAAAGAATACTATAATAAAGTTTAAGTATTTTTTTTGGATGCTTAAAATCTAAATAGGGATATGCTGGAAGACTCTTGTGTTTGGTCATTATCTTTGCATAATTGTAAAACTTTATATAGTTGTCAATCTCTATTTTCAACGTGCGAAATTACTTTGTTTTAGTTTTATTTTTCGTTCGTCTTTAATGGTGAAAAAATGTTTTGCACATTGCATTATCAATAGAATTACTCAGTCTAGATGACAATATTATGCTATTATTTTTTAGCATAACACTTTGCAAATGTAGATATACATTGATTTTAGTTATCAAAACGATAAGCATTTTTTTAAACAGATCTAGATATAAAACGACGCTTTTCTCAAATAATTTTTATAAATATCTATATCATTTTTTAAATATACCTCATGAACAACTATGAATAAATTGTTTGCATCTTTTATAACGCTCAAATAAGAAAAATTTTGTTAAAAAGATCTATGTAATATCGATAACCTAAAATTCTTTTTTTTGGATACAATATCAATTTCTATTTACATAATTATGACCATGCTTATTTTTTTATTTCTCTTAGTTTTCTATAATTTTTTTCCTTTTTATAACTAAATAAGTTAAATAATTTGATTGTTCTAGCAACTTTATATTGAATTCTATTATGCCCTTATTATTCAAAATAATTTTTATTATCGGTGCACTATAAACTCCACTGCTATCTAAAAAAATTTTTTTTACTTTATATAATAAGTTCATATAAATTTTTGTTCATAATCTGGTTTATTTTTACTAGACTAAAGATAATAAGTAGATCTTGTAAATTGCATAATTACATAAAGAAAAAAACGTGTATTGGTTAAGATATTTATCTATAGTTTTGTAATACTTTATTATTTTTTTGAAATGTTCATCAGTTTCTTAAACTTTTTAAAACTCATTTTCCATTTCTAGTTAATTCAATTTTTTGTTAGATTTTGCTTTTTTTTGAGTCTTTTGAATTAATTCTAATCTTTATAATGAGATTATTATGCTTTCTGGTTTTTGAAATAAGTGCTCATCACCCCAAATTTTCTCACTCTAAACACATTCTTCTAACTGTTGAATAAGATATGTTCTACATTTATGATAAATCTTTATAAGATAAATTTTGATTACAGTGCTTAATTATTTACTCTTTTTTAGCATAAGAATTAAGAATGTTTTATTTACTTTCTTTTAAATGTTCATATAAAAAATTCTCCTTGTATAATTTTATGTTTTTTTAACATAATGTATACTTAGAGAATTATATTTAAAGATATAAAGATCTTTGAATTATTTTTTGCTTTTGAAATAATTTCTAATTACTAACGTTGTTTTTCTATGAAAGTTGTTGTTTCCCTGCTTCGTCAAATTTTATCAACATTAAATGTGATATTAACAAAGTCTATTGTAAAGTTAATTTCTAGATTATCAACCCCTGTTTCGATTGTATACCTACCACTTTGTCATCTACGGAACTCGTAAACTAGACCTGAATCATTAAAATTAAATACCATATTAAATGAGTTTTTAATAAATCTTCAACTAAAAGTTTCTTGGTTTCCTTCTTTTAATAAAATATCTCTAAATTGTTTTTGATTGTAGACATCGTTTTCATCATTTTTTAATGATAGTGATGAGTTAATTCATGCTATACTTAAACCATTTTGTTTTTCAATAGTTTTTCATAAATTCGTAGCTAAATTAGGGGTTTTTCCGCTAAATGTAGCTAATATGTTATCATTATCTTTTTTCACAATTCCAAAAGTCTTTACATATGCTTCAATCCCTTTTTTAGCATTATTATATATAGATGTCAATGTTTTTGATTGATCAATTGACTTAAATCTATCTGATTCTCAATTTTTTTCTTCTTTATTTATTGAGTAACCAGTCAATAATTTAATTTCTGGCAATTCCTGAATATAATCATCTATTTGGAACCTTAAACCTTTTAAATAAACATACCCCAATTTAGATGTAGACGATAAGTCTTTATCTCCAAAATCTATGTTATTAGCTTTTGCAAACTCGTTTATGCCATCTTTATACTTATTTAGCCAACCATTTGACTCTTTTGATATGTAATTATATAAACCTCTATTAACTTTAGTGTTATTTCCAGCTAAACTTCTTTCCTCCTGCACTATATTATTTTTGAATATTTCGTTGTACATTGTTTTACCATTACCACTTTCATCTCGCCATTCATATTTAGTGGTTGTTTTATTTTCTAATTTAACTTTTCAATCTAATTTAGAAAATGCATTAAGATTATCTAATGATATGTTCAATTTTTTTATAAATGGATTTTTTGAGTTTTCTAAGGCTTCTTTTTTAATATAACTTAAAAAGTTATCACCAAATTCCTTTTTTTTGAAATAATTTTGTATATTATTATTATTTTCTAATAATAATCCATCATTTTCGGAAAGGTCTAAACCTTTAGCGTCTAATCAAATCCCGTCTACAGAACTTTCCTTTTCTGATAAGAAATACTTGTTTTGTAAATTTTTAATAGAGTTAGTACCAAAATTTACTAAATCCTTGTCACTTGTTAGAGAATAAACAAACTTACTTGTAATTTTATATTCAGCCACTTGATTAGTTTGATCTTTATAATTAGTAACAATAGAAAAATCAACTATTACATTTGATGTAAAAAAATCATTTTTCTCTTCATAATAATTGCTTTTTAATGTTTGCTGTTCTTCTTGATTTGCTAATGATTTGTATCTAAAATCTATGTTATCAAAGTCTATTTCTATATTTTTATAAATGTTATCTAAACCTTCTAATATGACGTTATACTCAACTTTGTCTTTCAATTTATCAAGTTTATTTTTAATATTATCTATGGATAATATTAATTTTATATCATATTCAAGATTTTGTTTCTCCTTATCATCAAGATTTTTGTTTTCTGACTTCTTCTTAATGTTTTCTTCATTTAGGAATTTATTTTTTTGTTTCGCATTTTCCTCTAACTCAAATAATTTTTCCCTTGTTTCATTCAATTCTTCAGAAATAATATTTGAAACATCTTTTTTGAAGTCTGCTATTAAAGATGCAAAGTCAGGTTTTTCGTCTTTGTCTTCAATATTTGGTATAGTTTCACTTCCGTCATTTTTTGTTTTACAAGAAACTATAGAAGTTACGGGTAATATAGTTATAGATAAACTACCTAATATATTTAATAATTTTTTCATTATCATTTCTCCTTTTTTTTATAATAACACATAAGTGTTAAATATGAAAAAAAGTGTTACTTTTATGATTAAGAATTTTATATAATTTAATAAATAAATGTTTTTATATTAATTAAAATAAAACTTAATTTAAACTGAGTAAAATAAATTCACACTCGAAAGAGGGGCTGAATATAAACCTCTATGTATAGAGTTAGAATAAAAAAATTCTAATATAATCTATATATAAGAGGGTTTTTATATGGCCAATTTAAAAGGAAACCAATTAAATATTTTAAGTTTTGAACAAAAGTTGGAAATAGCAAAGGATTGATCTATAAACCAGCAACCTTGAAAAAAGTTAGCTAAAAATTATAAGGTTTCATATTCACCTGCAATAAAATGAGCACTTGGATATGAAGAGTATGGTGAAGAATATTTAAGAAAAATATCTGCAAGGGTTGGCCAATGTGCGGGACTAAGTAAAGGAAATAAAGAATTAATAAGTAATTCTTTGAGAAAAGAGCTCCAAGAACTAAAAAAGAGAAATAAGTTATTAGAAATGGGGAATGATATCTTAAAAAAGTTTAATCAGTTCCTAGTGGATTTCGAAAAACCCAATAAATAAAATATTTATACAGCAAAAACAACAAAAAAGATTGGTCTATTAAGTTTCTATGTTTTGCTTCAAAAACAACACAAGCAAGTTATTATAGGTGGTTAAAGAGGGGAAAACCTATGTTCAAATATAAGTTTGATGAAAAACTAGCCGATAGTATCAAAAAAATATTTGATTAACATAATCAAATATATGGGTATCCAAGAATCAAAATAGTCTTAAAAAGAGATTATAATTAAATAGTGTTTAATAAACTAGTTTATAAATATATGTTGCTTTTAGGTATTAAATCAAAAATAAGACCAAAAAGAAAAAAACCAAAAGAGATCAAAGTTAAAAATATAATGATACCAAACATAATTAATAGAAAATGAGACGCTTATAATAAAGGTGAACTATTTGTTACAGATGTTGTTTACTTTCCATATGGTCAAAAAAATTTGCATATTTATGTGTAATGAAAGACGTTAAGACGAGCTTTATTGTGGTTATGACATTTCAATGAGAAAGGATAATAAAATCTTTGTTAATACATTGAATATGGCAAAAAAATACATGACAAAAAATAAAAACCTTATCATTCACTCAGATAACTACTTCCAATATACATCCAATTACAGTAAATTTTTTAGTTTACAAAACAATATTAGAATATCACTTAATAATCCGGCCGACTCTCTTGATAATGCTGCATGTGAGACGTTTTTTTCTCTAAAAACTGAAGGATTTTAAAAAAGCAACCCGATTTTCAGTCTGTATACAATAACGTCTTAGAGTATTTACACTGTTATAATTTTAATAGAATTATGATAAAAAATGAATTAACTCCTTGAGAAGCTGGAAACTCATTTTAGAATAAAAACCATACTCTATACTTGACAGAATAAGTTTACTCGAAAGAGGGGCAGTTTTTTTATGACCAAAAAATAGCAGCTGAACAACGGTTAAAAAGAGTAGAAATTTAAAAAAATTAATGAATAAGAGTTTCTGAACTGGAATATAGATTTTAAAAACTAAAATTATAACTCTTATTTAAAATTAGAAGAAAAGCTAAATTATTAGATAATTAGGGTATGAGAGTTTTAATTAGAAAAAAGAATATCGAACTCATAAAAAGAGATAAATCCGATGTACCATTAGTAATCAATGGTTTAAATGAAGAACAAAAAAAGATAAATTATAGAAAATAGAATTAAAAATAAGAAAGATTAAAAAGAATTAGATAGTTTAATAAAATACGATCTCTAAACACAAAATTAAAAGCAAGACTTATTTTAATGCATATAGAATCCTTTTACAAAAAATGTTAGAAATTATAATTTAACTATTTTAAAAGTGATGTTGAATATATTCTAAGTGATTCAAAATTCATCTATGGGAGTAGAAAAATTACTATCACACTAAAACAAAAAGGGTTTAAAATGAACGATAGAACCCTAAGGCATTATCTAAAAAGCTGAGGTTTTATTATTAAAATAATGGTTAAAAAACGTAAACAAAAATCAAAAAACACTAACGTTAAGTTCAAGGACTAATAAAGCGTGACTATAATCCTAAAAACGACAATATTATAGCAACTGATGTTTCTTATTTTCCTGAGTTGGTAGACGGAAATAATTATTACTTATCAGCAGCAATTAGTCATAATACTAAAAAAATAGAAGCTTCATGCCTATGAAATAAAAATAATACTCAATTAGTGCTCGATACGTTGAATAAAATAAACAAAACAAGTTTTATAAGGCACTCAGATCATGGTTCTCAATACTCAACTTATAATGTAAGAACTTTAGTTAAAAAAATGAATAGAAAAATATCAAAGAGCAGAATAGGCAATTCTTTAGACAATAGAGAAATAGAATATTTCTTTGGGCGCTTAAAAGGTGAGTATTTAAATCATATTGATACTCATAAGATGAAGTTCAACGAAATCAATGAGCACATAAATTGATATATAAATTGATATAAGAACAAAAGAATACAAAAAGTATTGAATTAAAAAACGCCAGCTAATGCCAGCGTTGTTATTTAATAACTGTGGAATTTAAATTTCCCAGTTTAGTTTTTACCAGTTTTTTATGCTATTTTTTGAAATATAAATTGATTTTTATGTTTTGTAGTTCAAATTCCATCAACTCTAAAGTTAATATTAATAAAATCTAACGCAAAATTGATATCTAGATATTTTTCACCACTATAGTAAACCACTTTATTAAATAAACCTTGTTCATCAATATCAAAAAGTATATTAAATACTGTGCGATCAAATTTTCACTCAAAGGTTTCTTGGTTTCCTTCTTTAAGTAATATTTCTCTAAATTCTTTTTGATCGTCATCTTTTAATGATAATGATGAGTTTATTGCATATTTATATTGATTCCCTGTATTTTTCAATGTATCCCATAGGTTTTTAGTTCTGTTTGGTTTAATACCACTAAACGCTGCAATTGCATTGTTATCGGTTGTATTAGTAATACCAAAATTATTTTTAAAGCTGTTTATACCTTTTAACGAATTATGATATATTGCTTCCAAAGTTTTTGATTTTTCTATTGCACTAAAAGTATCATTTTCTCAATTTTTTTCATTTTTATCAACTGAGTAACTTGTTAGAATTTTAAACTCAGGTAATTCTTGAGTATAATCATCTCCAATTTTGAATTGTAACCCTTTTAAGTATGCGTATCCAATTTTTGATGTTGAAGATAAATCAATTCCTTTGATGGCATCATCTTTTAAGTTTGCAACTCAACTTTCTGTGTTACTTTTGTAATTTTCGAATAAATTATTAGAGTTTTCTTGAATATAATTGTATAATGATTCTTCTACTTCTTGTTCTGATGAACCTAATGATTTTGTCTTTTTATCGCTAAGTCCTTTGAATAATAAATCCATCATTTTTTTACCGTTATTTACTTCATCTTTTCAATCGTATAAAGTTGATTTTTTATTTTCGATTGAATGTGATCATTCAATCTTTGATAAAACTTCAACCCCTTCAGCAAATGTCAAGGTTTTTGCAAATTCATTATTTTTTATTTCTTCTAAGTCTCTTTGTATATAACTTACAAGTCCATTTTTAAAACTCGCGTTGCTAAAATAGTTAGATACCCTATTATTATCAAGTAATAACTTATCATCTTCAGAGATTTTTAATGAATTAGCATCTAATCAAGCACTGCTATTATCATCCTTTTTGTCTTTAAAAAATTGGTTTTGTAAAGTTTGTACAATAGAATTCCCCAACTTTTCTATATTATTAGAATCTGTTAAAGAATAAATAAAGTTACTTTCTATAAGTGTGCTTTCATCATCTTTAGACTCTTGATCTTTGAAAAGTGCTTTTATTTTAAAGGGAATTTTTATATTTGAAGTAAATGATTCTTTTGGTTGAACTTCAGAACCGTCCCTCTGCATAGTTTCTTGGTCTTTAAAGCTTTTATAGTCTATTTTCAAATTATCAAAATCTAATGTAAAATCTTTAAAAACATTTTTTACACCTTTTAAAATGATATCATACTCACTTTTTTCCTTTAATTTATTTAATTCGTTCTTGATATTATCTATTGCTAATTTTTTGTTTATATCGTTTTTTAGTTTGTTTTTGTCTTCGTCTGTTACTTTTTTTGCTTCATCACCTTTATATTTTTGTATTACATCTTTCTTTAAGAACTCGTTATTAACTGCTTGACCTTTGTTTTCTACCTCAATCAAGTTTTTGTTAGCTTTAATCAATTCGTTTGAAACAATAGTACTTACTTCTTTTTTGAAATTAGCAATAACTGATGCAAAATCAGGTCTTTCTTCTTGTGTACCTGGTTCGGGTGTTTCTTCAGTACCTTTGTTTTTAGAACCACATGATATAATGGTTGTTACAGGTAAAGCTGTTAACGACAAACTTCCTAATATGTTTAATAATTTTTTCACACTTTGTACTTTTTCCTTTTGCCAATTTATAATACCATAAAATAACTTAAAAGTTGATTTATGATAAACAAGGTTTTCAAAAATATAAAAAAAATGAGATATTATTTCTAGTATTTTTTTATATTATGTGTAGTCTATTTTATAAGAAGTTTAGTTGAGGATATAACCATGGATATAAGAGGTATTATCTTGCAAGGTATGAGTAATTATTCTCCACAAGAAAAAAAACTAGCTGACTATTTATTAAATAATTTATCAACCATTAGCACTTCTTCATTAAAAGCAATTGCAAACAAACTACAAATACAGAAATCTGTAATATCTAGTATGCTTCAAAAAATAGGTTTAGGTGGATTTAAAAATTTTAGATATGTTCTTGATAATCAATGCTATCAAGGACATATCAAAACTTCAAATATCATTGATACATACGAGAAACAAATTATTAAAGATATAAAAAATACTTCAAGTTTACTCAAAACTAGAGATCAGTTATTAAAATTAATCAACATCATAAAAACAGAAAACTACAGACAAATAATACTTTACTCGACAGGCAAAACGAAAAAAATTGTAGATTTTTTATACTTCAATTTATTAGAAAATAACATTAATTGTAAGGTTTTTTCTTCACTATATGATTCTGAACTTTTAGATGTCGAATCAAAAATAGTAATAGTTTTTAGTATCTCTGGTAATAATAATAAAATCTCAAGATTTTTAAAACTGGTAAAACAACAAAATCCCCTTGTTATAGCTTCAATCACCTCAACACTTAGTTGTAACTTCAAGGAATTTCTTGATTTACATATATATGGAAGTTGCTCAACATATTTTAGCAAGGATGGAAAGGTTTTTCCTATTGGCGAAAAAATGCCTATTTGAATGATAATTGACTTATTTTTAATCTATTTGAAAATATAGTTTTTTCACTTCAAGTGGTTTTAAGATTAAAAGAAAGATAGACATTAAAAAAACTTATGTTTGTTTCGAGAAAAACATAAGTTTTTTTAGTTTCTTATTTTTCTATTAAGGTTGTTTTACTAAGAAAGTTGTCAATTCTTTTTCTAATCAAATTTTATCAACATTAAATATTATATTAACAAAATCTAATGCAAAGTTTATTTCAAGATTCTCTTCACCTGTTTCTTTTGTATACCTACCACTTTGATAAGTTCTATACTCGTATACTACACCTGTATTATTAATGTTGAATATCATGTTGAATGAGTTTCTAACAAATCTTCAACCAAAAGTTTCTTGATTCCCTTTTTTTAATAAGTAATCTCTGTAAGCTTTTTGATTAAATTAATCTTGTGAATCATTTTTTAAAGATAAAGAGGAGTTAAGAGCTTGCTTATTAAAATCTCTTGTGTTTTGTATAGTTTCTCACAAGTTTCTTCCCATAGTTGGAGTTTTACCACTAAATGTAGCTAAGATCTTTGTATTATCTGTTTTTCCTATACCAAAAGTTTCAATATAGGCATCGATTCCTTGTTAGCATTATTATAAACAGAAACAATTGTTTTTAATTCTTCAATAGATTTATATTTATTAGCTTCACAATTATCGTTCTTATTTACTAAATAGCCAGTTAATAATTTACATTCATATTTTCAAAAATGTCCTCTAGACCATCTAGGATAACGTTATATTATGGTTTATTTCTTAATTTGTTTAGTTTACTTTTGATAATATCTATTAATAATAATGTTTTTCTGTAATATTCAAGTTTATTTTTGTCATCTTCACTTAAATTCTTTTGCTTTGAGTTTTTTTCAATGCTTTCTTTTACTAGAAATGTATTTCTAAATTTAGCATTTTTCTCTAATTCGAATAGTTTTTCTCTTGTTTTGAATAATTCTTCAGATATTATAGTAGAAACATCTTTTTTAAACTGCGAAATTAAAGAAGAAAAGTCTTGAGCTTCCTCTTTTTCTTCTGAATTTGGTTTACTTTCACTTGATTCATTATTAGTTTTACATGAAACAATCGAAGTTACAGGCAGTATAGTCATAGACAAACTCCCTAATATATTTAATTATTTTTTTCATTTTATTCCCTCCCTTTTTCATATGTAACACAAACGTGTTAAAAGAAAAAATTTTTTGAGTGGTTAAATACATTGAATAATTATTTGTTAATTTTAAATATTTAAAGAAAAGACTGAAATAATTAAATTATTTAGAAATTTAAGTTAGTGACAACTAAATGAAATAATAATGGAGGTGAACAAATTTGAAAATAAAAAATATTCCTATTAGGAAATTTTTATCTAATTTAAGAAAAAGTTTAGAAGACTTTGGAAGAGCCATATTGGTACCTGTCACTGTAATTCCTTTACTAGCTTTAATAGGAGCAATTGGTTATGCGGGCCAAGCAATTGCAACTGAAGTGGGTACCTACCAAGGGAATGTAAAAATTGCAGTAGATGCTATAAAAAATATTGGTATGATTGCAATAACAAACATAGACTTTTTAGTTGCTATCGGTTTAGCAGCTGGTCTAGCCAAAAGTGAAAAAGTAGCAGCTGCATTATCTGGTTTAATGGCTTATGCTGCATTATGTTTTGCTGCAAACTTGATGCTCCAAGTTTTACAACCAAATATGTTACAAAATCCAAAAGAAGCTGGGTTGGCTTTTAGATTTGGAGTTATGTCGTTTCAGTATAGTGCCTTTGGAGGTATGATTGCTGGGATTATAGGATACAAAGTACATAAATGAACTTATAAACTGAAGTTTCCAGAATTTCTATCATTTTTTGGAGGGCCGAGATTTTCCCCTGTTGCAAGTACATTGGCTGCTTGAATAATAGGAATGCCACTCGGAGTAGTATGGATATATATCTCTAAAGGTTTAGTAGCTGTTGGAGAAGGATGAAAATATATGGGTGCTGGTTCGCCATTCCTATATGGAATTGCAAATAGAGCATTGATACCATTTGGATTGCATCAAGTCATGAATTACTTTTTGTATTATACAGAGGTTGGTGCATCTTGAATAGCTCCTGATGGAAAAATCATCAATGGTATCTACAATATAGCAATAGCAAAACTTGGTTTAAATGAAATGATTTATGCGAAAGATACATGAATTGTTAACGGAACGTTTCCTACAAATATGTTTAGTTTAACTGGTGCAGCCTTAGCTATGTATTTTACAATACCAAAACAAAGTCGTAAAGTAGTTGGTGGTGCAATTATCTCGGCTGCTTTAGCATCTTTTCTAGCCGGAACAACAGAACCAATTGAGTTTACGTTCATATTTACTGCACCATATTTATATATTATTCACATCTTTTTTACTGGTTTTGTTTATATGTCTATGTATCTTTGTAATTTTGCCCAAGTATCAACAAGAGGATCAGGTTTAATAACTTGAATTGTTGTAAATGGAATAAACTGAAATAAAATACAAAATGTTTGAGGGCTATTCATAATCGGACCAATTGCATTCGGAACATACTTTATAACCTTTTATTACTGTATATTGAAATTCAATTTAAAAACTCCAAGAAGAGTAGATGCAATAACAAAAGATTCAAACAAAGTAGAAATAAAAGATAATGAAGAAAAACATATTTCAAAAATTATAGAAGGTTTAGGCGGAAAAGAAAACATAATAATTATGGGTAACTGTATTACAAGGCTTCGAGTAACAGTAAAAGATATAAATAAAATTAATAAAAACATGTTAGAAGAAACAAAACCTTATGGAATCAAAGACATTGGTAATAATCAAATTCATATTATTTATGGTCCAAAAGTAGTAAACTTAGCAACAGATTTAAGAGAGTTTCTAGGGGTGATTGAGTAATGCCTTTCAAAAAAATTTTAGATAACTTATATCTAGGCGATCAATTTTCTAACACACTAAAAATAGATTGTGAAGTCAAAATGAGTGATATATTCTACAGGAATCTTTGCAAACGAGAAAACATCATATTTAAAAATAGCAACGTAGTAATAACGAAAGATAAATTAGCAGCTAACATTGTAGATTGTTATCATCCAACTATTTTAAATAAACATTATTTTCTATTTGCAATTAACTTTATAAAACAAAATATAAAACAAAGGCGTGTGTATGTTCATTGTCAATTAGGAGTTAGTAGAAGTGCCTCACTGATTTTCATTTATTTAATTATAGAAAATATCCTCAATATTGAAGACTTTAACTTAGCCTTGAATCACTTTATTGATAATTTCTACCCTTATATGAAATTAAACTCTGGTATTTATTTATATTTAAAAGAGAACTTTCCTTTTCAAGAATTAAAAAATAGTTTAAATGAAAGTAGCGTGAAAATTTAATGTACTACTTAGACTTCGATTATAGAGTTTTATACATATACAAAGATGGTCAGTTATTGCATAAGGAGCCCACTTATTGTCTCTATAATTTGAAAAGTTTAGAACTAATTGCAATGGGGGAAGAAGCAAGACATAAACTAAAATGCGATATAAATTTTTTAGTTTATATTCCAATAGAAAATTCTAAAATAGTTAGTGAGAAAATATTAAATGATTACATAAGTTTCATTTTAAGAAAATACAGAATAAATAAATCCGAAGCAAAGTTGATAATTTACAAATATATAAATAAGTTCAAAAACTATCCATCAATAAGTGGGAAGAGTTTCTTACATAAGTTTTCAAGTAGTGATTATTTTTTTGAGATAAGAGGTACTGAGAGTATTTTATATGATAAACAAAAAAATCAGCTTAAAGTAATCACATGAGGGCTACAAGATATTTACAAAAACATAAATTATTATTTAAATGATAATTACAATGTCACATTAAACACAAGTAAAATTGAATCTTTAATTAGAGAAACAAAGAATGATACAAGTTCCCTTAACATAGTTGCGCGATCTATTTTAAACGGACAAGAAGTTGATATAGAGATTTCGAATATCTCAGAGTTGTTTAAAAGCTCTATTAAAAAATTGCACAACTTTTTTAAAAAAATAGACGCAAGCAAAATAAGCTTTGGACCAAAATTTATTGAGGTGTTTGATTTTGTATATTAAACTAGGTATTGGATTATCTGCTTGTATATTTTTCTTTGTCCTGAGTTTTATAATTTTTAAAACTAGTAAAAAGAGCTCTTTCTCTAACAAAAGACGAGATATTTTACCAATAATATTTTTTGTTGCTGCTCTGATGTGCTTACTTTTCTCTTTGCAAGATTATTTATTTGGTTTTTAAAGAAACTACACCTTTATTTGTTGAAATTTATTAAGAAGTTAAAGTTTTATTTCATACAAAAAAAGCACTTTACCAAAGCTAAGTATCATCTACTCTAGTTTTGAAAGTGCTTTTTTATTCTTTATTTTTTATATTTTTCTTTATTTTCCTTTTGACGTGCGCTTCCATCTGAGCAACAAGGACATTTTTTTGATAGACAAGTTTGACAACTGATACATTTTAAGCAACTTTGACACCCATGAAAAGATCCGCTACAAACCCTACAAGTATAACAATTATGTGCTCCACCTGGGCAACAAACTTCCGATGGTGTAATTGATTTATTTTCTGCCATATTAATAAGTTCGCCTCCTTTTGTTAACTAATTATACTCAAAAAGTTCTAGCTTACCAAGTATGTTAATGGTTGTTTTCTTATTTGTGCCATAGCTGCAATCCATCCGAATAACATTATTAGCGAAAGTATTCCATAAGCAAGGAAAGGAACCCAAGGCAGCGATGGGATTAGAACCAAGACACCAAATTTATTTCAAACTATAGTTTGTAATAAATTTCAAGTAAGAATTGAGACAATGTATGCACAGATAAATACTATGGTTCCACCTGTGATATATCTTCCCATTACCATCCAATTAACCTTTGCATTCGAATATCCTAATGAACGCATTATAGTTATAATGTTTATTGCATCAACAATTATAATATTCATTATAACAATCAATAGGATTGTTAATAAAATCATATCGATAATAACGTACATTACCATCGATCAAATTATTGTACCAGTTAGTGCGTCTATTGCGGATTTTATAATTGGCATTACCATTAAACTTTTTCCGAATGTACCCGATAGGACATAATTTAAATTTTCGTCTCGTACAAAGTTAACTTTTTTTAGGACTTTTTTTATGATGTCTGCTAAGTCTTTGCCAAGTCCATGACTATTATTACCAACTGCTTTTCTTAAATATATATCTAATATTGTACCCAATCACGAGTTTTTGGTAGAAGTTGATATAGTGGTTGATTCTAAATGGTTAGTAAAAGATGTGACAAGATTTTGAATATTTTCAAGGTTAAGTTTACCACTTAGACTTTTTTTAGTACTATAAAATGATGTAAAGTATTCCTTTAAAGAACCATTTTCAACAATTGAATCATCTTTGTATTTGTTGAGTAATAAATTATAATCTGCATAAATTGTTTGTTGAAATGTGTCGGCATTATTTATTCCAACAACCACAAAATCTCCGATTATATTCCCTTTTTTACCAATTTTAAGATTATTTATGATATCTCCAACTTTTGCGTCCAATAGTTTTGCGAGACGGAAAGATATGATTACTGGTATTCTTTCGTTAACTGCGGTTCCCAACGATTTAATTGTATCTTGGGTTATTGAACTTAGATTGAAAATATTGTTAATATCACCATGTTTATTAGTTGTATCTATTGCAAATATTTTAGATTTTAATTTATCAACTTCACTGTTTCCCTCGATAAAGTAAGGTATATCAAGAACAAGTGCTTCTTTTGAACTATCATATAATACAGAATTAGATGTCAATAATGTATTTACATCATCAGAAGCGAGTAAAAACTCTGTAATAAGACTTCTAAAATTTGTATTTATATTAGATAGACCACTTGTATCGCTTGCAAAATTGGTAATACCTCTTGGGGCAACTCCTTCGAGTAATGTGTCTCTCATGGTTTTTTTAAATGTTTTTGTGTCATTACAGTCCTCGAAATCCTTGTCTTTGAATGATAAACAAAAATACTTTCCGATGTCGTTTATTTTGATCGCTGAATGTTTATCAGTTTTATTGTTACTCATATTTAAAATGTTTTGTTCACTCAAAAACTCTGGTAAATTGTCTGGGTCTGTTATCAATTTAGAATACATTACTTTTAGCTTATCTATATTTAAATCATCTACTTCTTTTAAAGGATAAGTTAATGAAATAAAGTTGAACAATAGCGGTAGTGGAATTTTTGAAAAAACATCAATAGGATTTTTAATGACTTCTTTTCTGACATCAGATAGCTTATATAATAGCGTTGATATATTATTATAGTCAATAATTGTATTTTGATTATCGTTATTTAAATAACTTTCAACTGAATCGTGACCTTTTATATCTATATATTTTAATTCGCTGCTTTCTGCTTTTCTTGTATCTTTAATCTTGCCATCGAATGATAACGTGCTTGATTTAGAATATTTGTAATAGTGGTCAACTTTATTGTTCAAGTAACCAAAACTTCCATTTATCATATTTTTTAATATTGGGATTGATTGTAGTTGCAACATAAATAAGAAACCACTAAATCCAATTAGAGTTAATATTAAAACAAATTTCCCTTTAGCACTAGAAACAAATGCTTCTTGCATTCTATAAGTAAATCCTTGATTTTTTTTCTTCAATACTAGTAATAAAATCTTGTTGATTCCTATAAATAATAATGAAGGAAAGAAAATAACATAAATAATTCAGATGACATAACCCCATTTTTTCTTTTTGACACCAGTACTTAATAATGCAAGAGCATTTTCTGATAGATAAGAATAAATAATCAGATAAGATAAACCAGCAAATAAAAGTGGGACTAGAATAATCAAGCAAGTTAGAAAAATTGGATTTGAATAAACATTATCAAAACTGAATACAACCCAGTTAGCAAAACTTTTAGTTGAGGCTTCAATTTGAAATGGGATTGATAAAAAGTACCCGATTCCGATTCCAATAGTCATAGAAATAAAAGTTTTAACAGAGAATACTCAAGTTAACTCTCTGGTTTTATAACCAATTGATTTGAAAACCCCTAATTGTCTTCTTGTATTATTTATTTCTTTTTTTAGTACAAAGATAATAAAGAAGAACGCAAGTAAAAATAAAATTATACCGATTGCAAGAAATATGTAAGTCATCACATACAAATTAGTTAAGAGTTTTATTGAGTCATGAGATGAAAAATCTTCAAACACTGTTGTACCAACATCGAATAGCTTTGCATTTTTCTCTTCATTACTATTAGTTACTAAGGATTCATTGAGTGGCTTCGAATAGTTTGAAACCATTCTATCTTGTGATATTTTGAAATTTGAGTTTTCTTTAAAGTCTTTTAAAATAAAATCATTAAAATAAGTTTGGCTATTATCACTATTTGAAGAGTCACCGATAAAAAATGATTTGTCTACAAAAATGTGGGCATAATTATCAACGCTAGATGTGTATCCTAGTTTTACAGGTGCAAGTGCAGAATATTTTTCGGCATACCCTACTATTTTAAAATTCACAGGAACTCATTTTTTTTCGTCATTTGATGTAGGTAAATTTATTTGAAAGATATTATTATTGATCATTTTTTGTTGCTTTCGAGCAAAATTGTCGTTTATAACAACTTCAATTGTAGGATTAGAAGTTCTATCTCATACAATTTTATTTGGTAGTCTACCAGATCTTAAAACCAAGTTGTTCAATTGTTTATTTTCATCAACAGTATTTGAATACAATGAAGATGTTGACTCGATAGTGTAATTATAAGTTTTAGAGAAGTTTGAGGCTTGATCTATAATGTTAATTTTTTGGATTACGTCATACTTTAAATCTTTTTCTTCCTTTAATTTGGATACTTCTTTCAAAAAACTATTTACTAAATAAGAGTTTACATCTCTACCCGCATTGAATTTTTTCAATGCATTTTTAACATCTGTTGTAAAAATTTCTTTACTTTTAATTTTTTCTGTTTTATAAGTTTTTTGATTACTATTTTTAGTTTCATAAGTAATATCAACTTCAATCTCATCCCCATTACTTTTGTAAGCATCAATTAAAAAATTCGCCATTCTTATTACGGCTTCTCTTTCTTTTTGTTCTTTATTTTCGTTATCTTTGATTTCCATATCATTAACGTAGTTATTTATGATCTTCTGAGCTTCACAAGTAAATCATGAATCTTTGAAAACTTCCAAGTTCACGTCTTCGAAATCATTATATTTTAACCTAAATTTAGAGTCTCCCTTTTTGGAAGAAAAAATATTGTTATAAACAAAATTATCATCAAGATCTTTGTAACCTTGCATTTGTTGTTGTCAAATATTTGTATTATTTCTTACAGACAAGGCATGAAGTGATAGCTGCAACGGTGTTGCCAACATCCCCATCACAATCATGGTAAATATTGTTAGAAAAATAATTGTACCCAAAGTTTCAACTCAAGATCTTATAAATAGTTTCATATAAGATTTAAAAATATTTTTCATAAAATTGCCTCTCGCTTATTTAATTATATTATATAGTAGATTAGAAACTTAACTTTGTGTATAAAAAAAACTTTTTCTGTTAAAAAAGTTTTTGAAATTATTCTATACCCATAATAAATGTGTAAACTTCTTGTCCACCTTCGACTACTTCGTATTCAACATCATAGTTCTCATCTAAATATTTCCTTAGATCACTTATGTCTTTGAATGAAGCATCTAATCCAGTGAAGATGGTAATTATCTCAGTTTTAGAGGTTATGTATTTTGCTAATGACTTTGTAAAAATATCCTTTAATGAATTAGCTGCAAATGTAATTTTTTTATCAACAATTATCATGTATTGATCTTTAGAAATTTTAACACCATCGATCACTGCATCTCTAGCAGCTTTGTTTATTGATACGGAAGTAACAGACTTAATTGCCTTATTGATATTTGATTCGTTTTTCTTAGGAGTTTCATCAGGATCTAATGATAAATACCCAGTAATTCCTTGGGGAATAGTTTTAGTTTCTAAAACAACAACCTTAGACATTTTTTCCAAATCTTTTGCCTGTTTCGCTGCTAATAATACGTTTGCATCATTTGGAAAAATATAAACTACTTTTGCGTCTACTTTTTGAATTGCTTTTAGAAAATCTTGTGTTGAAGGGTTCATTTTAGGACCACCGTCAATTACAAAATCAATATTCAGTTCTTCTTTGAAGTATTTTTGCATTTCTTTTGAGCGAACTACCGCAATTGTTGCGAATGGATTAGAAAGCATACGTTGTCCTTGTGCTGCTTTATTAGCTTCGCTTCCATTACTAGAAGTATCGTTTACGTGTTTTTCAGCCTGCAAGTTCATGTTTTCCACTTTAATGGTCTTGAATTCACCAAACTGTTGAAGATATGTAAGTATTTGTCCTGGCATAAGTGCATGTGTGTGTACTTTTAAAATGTCATTGTCTATTACAGCAACTATAGAAGTGTTACCGTATTGTTCGAATGTACTTCTAACTGTATTTACGTTCAATTTATCAATCAATTCATCATTTAATATAACAATTGCCTCAGTACAATAGCCAAACTCATCTTCGATAACCATATCGATATTTCCACCAGTATTTTCTTCAAGTTTTTTTGTTTTAGCGATCGGTTTGTTAGTTTTAGCGAAGTGTTGCATACCTTCTAAAAATTTTACTAGCCCGTATCCACCGCTATCAACAACACCAACTTCTTTCAATGGTGGTAATAAGTCGGGTGTACCTTCTAGTGATGTGTTTGCTCTTTTTATAGTTTTATCTCAAAACTCTTTAATGTCCATCTCATTGTCTTCGATCGAATTAACAAAATCACTTGTCTCTCTTATAACAGTTAAAATTGTACCCTCAACTGGTTTCATAACAGCTGCATAAGCTACTTCTTTAGCTTGTTTAAATGCTACTTTTCATGTTTCAAGATTAAGTTGTTCTTTATCTTTCATCCCGTTTGAGAATCCTTTGATAATTTGTGAAAAAATAACACCTGAATTACCACGAGCTCCCATAATTAGACCCCTTGAAAACTTTGACATTAATGACCCGATACTGTCAAAGTCACCTTGACTAATTTCTGAATAACCATTAGTACAAGTTAAATTCATGTTTGTTCCTGTATCTCCATCTGGCACAGGAAAAACGTTTAATTTATCGATGTGAGGGTAATTATTGTAAATGTTATTTACACCACTCGTGATCATGCCTTTTAATAATTGCACTTCTTTCATAGTATTGTCACCTTCTATATTTTGTTTTAAATAAAATTAATTTTAAAAAAGTTGCAAAATTTTCTTTTGCAAGTATATGGTATTTATCTAGTTCTTTAGATGATTTCTAAATCATCAACCGCAATATCTACTATATAATTTCGCACAAACTGACTTAACTTTTCCAGTTCGTACTTTACACGTATTTGAACCTCATTGACAACGTCTCGGATGTTAACGCCATTAATTAAGATAATGTGAATTTTTGTTCTATAAATGTTATCTGTCATAGACATCTCAACAGCTTTATTAATATCGTTAGTTCTAATATCTAGATGAGACTTTGCAGAATAATTGGCAAAAGATACAACACCCGGAACAGTTACAACAGCATCTTTTATTGCTTCATATATTGCTTTATTTTCCATAAGCAAATCCCCCAAAAACCCTCGTTACTGCAAGGCTACATCGAAATCATGAATATCACAGCTTCAAACTAGTACTAAATTATTTTAGCACTTTAAAGTCAAATAAAATAGGTTATTTGTGATTTTTTTACTAATCGTAAATACTTATCTAACTTTGTAAAAAAGTTCAAGATAATTTTAATTTTGTAAAAATAACAAAATTTTCTTATATTTATAGCAATTTAGAGTTAAATAATGTATTATTAATTAGTCCGAGGTGAAATTATATGGCAAGAAAAGATAGTTTAACAGGAAAAGGACCATTATCTGGTAATTCAAGATCACACGCTATGAATTCAAATAAGAGAAAATGAAACCTTAACCTGCAGAAAGTTCGAGTTATGGACGAAAATGGTAAAGTTATGACTTTAAAAGTTTCAGCAAGAACTTTGAGAACTTTGAAAAAAAATAATCAATTAGCAAAATAAATATTATTCAAAAGCTTTTATATTTATTGATAAAAAACTTTATCAATTTATAAAAGCTTTTTTTATTTGGATATTAATAGAAAAAAATTTAAATTTGGTTAATAAGAGCAAAAAAAAGTAATTCAATTGAATTACTTTTTTTTATTTCAAAATGGTGCCCTCTGTCGGAGTCGAACCGACACGATTTTACTCGGCAGATTTTGAGTCTGCTGCGTCTACCAATTCCGCCAAGAGGGCAATTACCTATTTATTATATATAAATAATGAACATATTTGAAAAAAAATATTACAAATTGCTAAATCAAACTTACTTGTTAAAAATTATTATGGCAGGTTTAGATACAATAATATTTGCATCTTTATTCATGCTAAAGCAATTTGAATATGCTCGAGTTGAATAAGGTTCTAAGATAAGATTCTGAACCTCATATTTTAAGTTTTCAATTGTTACAGTTGTGTTTTCGATCGCAAACAATGTTATATAGGTATAATCTTGAAATTGGTTAAATAATATTTTATTACTTCCGACTTTTAATTTAAAAATGTAACTATTGTCATTCAAAATTTTAACATCATCTCTTAGCACAAAATCTATAACACTTAAATTCATATCCATTCTTTTAGTGGGTTTGCAAATGAAGATTATCTCGCTGTAATCAAGAGTTTTAGCAAGTTTTATAGCTTCTTTACCATCTAGTCAGTCCTTTTGTGCATCTAAAATAGTTAGACTCTCTGCGTTTTTTTCAATTAGTTTCATTTCATTTTCTTCAACATTATCAAAGTCGCTAACAGCAAAACTCAACTTTATGTTTTTATTGATGATGTCAATGCATCCTCTTTCAACACCAATAAAAATAGAGTTTTTATCAACTAAAGAAAGATTCAGGTTGTTCTCACAGGTCACTATAAAGACTCTATTTTTCAAGTAACTCAACTCTTTCACATAATTCTGCAGTATCACCATTTACTAAGAAACTTCCTGCCACCAACATATCAACCCCGGCCTCTTTAACAAGTATTGAAGTCTCGGCATTTATACCACCGTCCACTTCAATCAAGTACTTATAATTATTTTTTTCCCTAAGTTTTACTAGTGATTCAATTTTTTCTATAGATGCATTTAAAAATACTTGTCCACCAAATCCAGGATAAACACTCATAACTAAAACATTATCTAATTCTGGTAGATAACTTTGTATCTCATCCACGCCTGTATCTGGGTTAATTGCCAATGATGATTTTATATTATGTTTTTTACAAACTTTTATAAAGTCCTTTATTTGTAAATCTGTTAATGATTCATAGTGAACTGAAATTTGATTAGTTCCCGCTTCAATGAATGGCTTTAGATATTCCTCTACAGATCAATTTAATATTTCCACCATTAAATGAACATCAATTTTAAAATTATACTTTTTATTTATATCCGCTAATATTTTAGGACCAAAAGTTAAATTTTTTACAAAGTGAAAATCCATAACATCGTAATGAAGTCATTTTATTCCAGCTTTTTGTAATTTTTCTAATTCGTTACCAAGATTCAAAAAATCTGCAGTTAATATACTTGTCGCTACACTATATTTTTTCATTAAAATCCTTTTCTTCTTTCATTCAATGCCAACTCCTGTTGCATTTTTAAATAATCTTCATATATAAATTTTGGAAACCTATCTTCAAAGACGCTTTTTATAATCTCACATCCTGGTGTATTCGGAATGTGAATACAGTTATTAAATTTACATTTATTCAGATTCGAAGCAAAGAATGCATAACTATGTGCAAGCTGATATCGGTCAATATCTTTTAATTCAAATGATGAAAATCCTGGTGTGTCTCCAATAAAGCCTTTTTTATAAGTAAATAACTCATTCTTCGTCGTAGTGTGTTTACCTCTATTTAACGCCTTAGAGATTTGTTGTGTTTTCTCAAATAAATTAGGAATTATATGATTAAGAGTTGTTGATTTTCCAGCTCCAGTTTGTCCAGTGAAAACAGAAACTTTCCCCTCTAATGAGGCAGTGAATCTATTTCATTCTGTATCAGTATCTATCATATTGTTTATAAGAAATGTTTGATACCCTATTTTTTGATAATCTTTTGCAATTTCTCAAACAGCACTAGAACTTTCTAACAAATCAACTTTAGTAAATGCTAAAATTGGTTTTATTTTTAAATACTCAACAAAAGCAAGATATTTATTCAAAGTATAGGAATTGAAATCGGGTTCCTTAACTGATGTAACAATTACAACTTGGTCTACATTGGTAATCCTTGGTCTGTATAGTTGATTTTTTCTTTCTTCTATTGAAGTTATTTGACCTTTGTGGTTTTCTTGGTCAATAATTTCAAATATAACATTATCACCGGTTGCTGGTGTTTGATTGATATGTCTTAGTTTACCTTTTGCTTTGCATTCATATAGGTTGCCTTCAAAACTAATGTAAGCATACTCACTTACTATTTTTAAAATTCTTCCCTTTAACATTTAAATAACCATAGCAACCACTAATGCTATCAATAGTAATAATGCTAGAAGCAATGAAGTTATGATGAACTTGTTTTTCAATATAAATGGTAATTTTTCAACCGCTGTTCCTAACTTAATATGTAGTGAGCCCCTATCTGTATGAATAGTATTTTTCAAATGATATACATAAGGTTTTGGTGCATCTGTAATTTTGACACTCATTAAATCCAACTGAACTTCTTTCATAGAGAAATATCTATTATCCGGGTCTTTTTCAATCATTCTTAGTATTATATTTTCTAAACTTTGAGGAATTGTCGGATTAATCAGCCTAGGTGCCGTAGGTTTTTCTTTAATGTGCTTAGTTGCGATTTTTTTTGCATCCTTTGCTAGAAACGGGGCAACCCCTGTTGAAAACTCATACAACATAATACCTAATGAATAGATGTCGCTTCTTGGTGTTGCCTTTTTTGCTTCAATCACTTCGGGTGGCATATACTTTGGTGTTCCAATGGCCTTGGCTGCTTCACTAGTGAATCCTTCCATTACAGATATTCCAAAATCCCCTAATTTTACTTCGCCACTTTGTGTTAGAAGTACATTATCTGGTTTTATGTCACGATGAACAATTCCTAAATTATGAGCTGCCTGAAGTGCATCACATAAATTTCCAAAATAGTATTTTATTTCTTTTAGTGTCATTGCACCTTGTCTTTGTAATTTGTCTTTTAAAGTTCCGCCTTCAACACACTCTAAAATAATAAATCACTCGTCACCGGATTGAAAAAAATCAAAAAGTTGAACTACATTAGCATTTGAACTTAACTTAGCAAAAGCTTCTTTTTCGATTTCAAATCTTTCTTGGCCAGTTTGCTTAACTATTATTTCGGGTGCAACTACTTTTACCGCAACCATTTTCTCTGTAATTATATCGAAAGCTTTATAGACCGATGCCATTCCACCTTTACCAATAGGTGAAACAACTTCGTATCTCTCCGCCAACAATTGACCCACTTCGTAATTTCGCACACAAAAACCTCCCTTTGTCAAGATTATAATAACAAAAAAGTAGAGTTAATGTGTTACTCTACTTCAATAATTAAAATTGATAAATTATCTGTGGAAACATTGTCTTTAGCATCTTCTATGATGGTATGTGCTTTTTCTTTTAATTTTATTTTTCTGTTTGATAAAGTTGCAGCAACAATGTCTTCATCGATATAATCGTGAACTCCATCAGAAGTTAGCATATAAACACCGGTTGGACTATCAATATAATAGGTATCTATTCTCAACGTTTTTTGCGGTCCTAATGCACTTGTTAAAACTTTTCAAAAAGTAATGTCATTAGCTCGTTCGTATAATCCAGACATTTGTATATCCTTGCGCTCGGCCTCTGGCGTTGAGTTTCAAAGATTTTGATCTTGTGATATTTGGAATAGCTTGTCATCAACTAACTTATATGTTCGAGAGTCTCCAATATTTATAACGAATGCACTACCTTGAGTGAATAAAATAGCTGTAAGAGTAGTTCCCATATCTCTTGTTTCGAAATGATCATTAGAGTACTCGACCATTTCATTTAATATTTCACTGACTGAGTTTCTTAGTCATCTGTTTATAGCCTTTTGGTTCATACCTGAAAAGTTCTGTTTTTTAAATAAATCGACGAATTTTTCAACCGCTATTTTTGAGGCAACCTCTCCATGAGCGTGTCCACCCATTCCGTCGCACACTATTCCGAAAGCATCACCATTTTTATTTGTACAAAAATCTAGATAGTCTTGGTTTGCTTTACGATAATTTCCAATATCAGTTAGTAATGTATGTTTAAATTTCATTTTTAATGACACCTTCTCTTTTAGCTCTCAATTGACCACAAGCAGCATCAATATCCGCACCAAACTCTTTTCTAACGATTGCATTTACACCGTGTTTCTTTAATATCTTAAAAAATTGATCAACTTTTGTAGATTTTCTATATGGATTTTCTTCTACTTCATTATATGGTATTAAATTTACATAAGCATTTATACCCTTTATTAATTTCGCTAACTCATGAGCGTGTTCTGGAAGATCATTAACATCATCAATTAGTATATACTCAAATGTTACCCTTCGATTTGTAACATCAATATAATACTTAACAGCATCAAGAAGTTGATTTATGGGGAAAGCCCTATTAATCGGCATGATTTTGTTTCTTACTTCATCATTAGGAGCATGAAGAGATATAGCTAAATTTACCTGAGTTTTTAAATCTGCGAATTCTTTTATTTTTGGTACAATACCGCAAGTTGAAACTGTTATATGCCTTGCCCCTATTTCAAAGCCTTTAGGGTCATTTATAATTTTAAGGAATTTGATAACATTATCATAATTGTCCATAGGTTCTCCAATACCCATAACAACTATATGGCTAACACGTCCCCTAGGATTTAAAGGATCATCTTTATATTTTTCCTTAAGTAAAATATTTATAGCATAGATTTGTCTCACTATTTCATCAACAGTTAAATTTCTTTCGGTCTTAATTAATCCAGAGGCACAGAATTTGCATGACATTTTACAACCAACTTGTGTAGTAACGCAAACTGACTGTCCGTATTTTTGAGGCATTAAAACGGTTTCAATACTTTTTTTATCATCTAGCATGAATAATATTTTTATTGTTCCATCTTTTGACTCTTCGGTTATTAAATCATTTAAAAGTTTGGTCTCAAAATTACTCGTTAAAAAATCTCTTAAGTCTTTACTTAAGTTTGTCATATTAGCAAAATTTGTTTCTAATTTAACATAAAGCCAATCGTAAATTTGGTTTGCCGAGAATTTTTTAAACCCATTTTTTTCTAGTATATCTTGTAAGTCTGATATTGTGTACTTGAATATATTTTCTTTTCTCATAAAATTGCTCCAAATTATATTTTAACATACAATAACCTAGGCTTTAAACGGATTATTACATTTACTCCCGCTATTAATAATGTTTTATAAGAAAGATGTTTATCTTAAAAACTATATGGTACAGGGATCAAAAAAACAAGTTAATAATAAATATTAAGAAGTTATACCTTTTGTTTGACTAGTTTACAAATATAAAAACCATCACTATTGTTTTCAAACCCGAATAATTGTCTTTCATAAATCAATTTGATATCTGGGTGGTTTGTAATAAATTCTTTTATTTGATGTTCATTTTCGTCTTTGTTAATTGTGCAAGTGGAATAAACTAAGGTAGAGTCTTTTGACATACAGCTATACGCTGTTTCCAATAAAGTTTTTTGAGTTTCCAAAAGTTTTTGAACCTCTTCTTTCGAAAACTTATGTAACTTTATTTCTGGTTTCTTTCTTATAACACCGTAACCCGAACAAGGAGCATCAAGCAATATGTAGTCATACTTTATGTTCGATAAATGTGCTGAGTCAGTAAAGTGCAATTTAATATTTTTCAAATCTAATCTATTGATGTTATCCTCTAGGGTTTTTTTCTTTTTGATATTTAGTTCATAGCCATCTATCTCACCGTCATTTTGCATCAATTCAGCTATATGTGTTAACTTACCTCCGGGTGCACAACACATATCAAGAACCCTAGATTTTGGTCTAGGATTCAATACTTCAACGGCTAATGTACTTGCTTGATCTTGAATTGTAATAAATCCGTTTTTATAAATATCTAGATTCATTACTTTTTCTTTTGTAATAAATGAGTTTTTTGCAAGATTTGACTTCTCAAAAGAAAAAACAGATTTGTAAGTGCTTACAAATTCCTCAATAGAGATCTTCGTTACATTTACTCTAAAAGATATTGGTGGAATCTTATTTGAAAATTCAACTAACTGATTTGCAATTTCTTCACCATAATCGTCTTTCCACTTTTTATATAGCCAAAAGGGATAACCATTTCTTAATGCCAAGACGTTTTGCTTATTCTTAATATTTATTTCATAAAGTTTATCGTCATTTAGATTTTTAACTACTTTGTTAACTAAACCTACTTTTCGTAAATCAATTTTTTTGCAAATTTCTGCGGCTTCATTAGTGACTGAATGAATTGGAGTATTAAGGTACTTTATTTGATATAAGCTTAATCATAATAATATTTGAATATTTTTTGGAGTCTTTTCTTGGTCTATTATTTTGTTGACAATATACTCGAGATAAATTTTATATTGAATAGTGCCGTATACAAGCTTAAACACAAAAGCTATGTCAATATTAGACATAGCTTTTTCTTTGGCAACTTTGTTCAAAAGTTTATTTGAAAATTGCTTTTTTTCAAAAACATCAATTAAAATGTCGAAAGCTACTTTTCGAGGGTTCATTATATTAAAACTCCCTTTGCTCGATACTAAAGAAATTAACATCAATCATAAAGTGTTCAACGATAGAGTCTATAAAATCACTATTATCAAGTATTTCGATGTCTTCACTCGCAAGAACATGTGCATATGTTTTATCTGTTAGTATATCCACTAGGTAGTCATGAAAACTAAAGTTTGATATTTTTTGTTTAATTCCTAGATTTTCAACATTTTCTTTTCAATTTTCTACAAAAAAAGAATACTGGTCTTTTACTAATTTTTCTACTTTATTTCTCAATGAGTGATAATAACTTTTTTCGTACGGTATATCCAATGTATTTTCTTTAGTTAAAACCTCTTTAACTTTTGCAACTGCATTTTCCACACTATCGATTTCTATTACATATTGGTATTTATGTTTTAAAGGTATTTCAAGAAGCGCTTTATCTAGACGTTGCTTAATTATAGATTCTTGCTCAGTCCCTCTTCTTCTTAATCTTTGCTCTAGAGATTTCAAACTTGGAGGCATTAGAAAGATAGAAATTAAATCTTCTTTTTTTTCTTTTTTCAAAACTTGAGTAGCACCAACCACTTCAATTTCTAATATAACATTTTCCCCATTTTTGATTTTCTCATAAACTGATTTTCTTGGCGTTCCATAGAAATTACCTATAAATTCCGCATATTCTATTAACTCATTATGTTGGATTGCATCCTCAAATGTTTCTTTGTCTACAAAATAATAATCCACACCATCAATTTCTCCAGGTCTTGGAGCACGTGTTGTCATTGATATAGATTGTACTAAATTTAGACTCTTATCCTTACTTATGGCCTTGTTGACCGTCCCTTTACCTACACCTGATGGTCCTGATAAAATAATAATTTTACCCTTTTTATTCATCGCTAATGCCCTCTTTTTCTAATCTAAATACATAAAGAAATTTATTTTTGTATTGCTTAAACTTTAATAGTTTTAATAATTCAATTTTATTTAATTCTAATTCGTTTTCTGATTCTGTAATGACTATACCATAATTATTTAAAATCGAATCTTGCAAAACCAACTCAAAGAAAGTATAGTAATACTCGGTTTTGGCAAACGGAGGATCTAAATATATCAAATCCACTTTTATTGACTGTTTTTTTAAATATTTCATTAAATCAACAAAATCTAAATTCAAAAGTTTATAACTATTAGCATCAATGCCTTTCAAATTTTGTTCGATAACTTTTAAAGCCGGTTTATAATGATCATTTATGTATGCATATTTAATGCCGCGTGATAAACCTTCAATTGAAAGAGCGCCACTACCACCAAATAAATCTAAACTAATTTTATTATCCATAATAAAATAATTATCTAAGATATTGAACATATCTTCTTTTACTCTTGCTGTAGTTGGTCTTGTGTTCAACCCTTCAAGTGTTTTTAATTTTCTTCTTCTGTATTTTCCACTAATTACATGCATAATTTCACCATCATTAAATAATTATACTAAATATCTTTATTTATAATGATTATTATCAAAAAATAAAAATAGGTTATAATTATTTTTGACTAGGAGTGGACTATGAAATTAGATTTAAATAAAGATTTGCTACAAAAAGATATTCCATCTAACAAATGGTTATGAAAAGATACACAACCAGAAGTAATTAGGAACAAATCTATTGATGTGGATTTGCCATTATCTAAAGATAATGAAGTTATAATGAAAAAATTGATTGATTTTGTAAGATATTCACAAGATCGTGAACTTAATAATCCGACAAATGAAGACTATTTAAGACCAGCTGTTGGGCTAGCTGCTCCTCAAATTGGGAGTAATACAAATATGTTCTTTGCTCGTTTTGAATGAGATATTCAAAATAACGAAGTTGAAGAATTTGCGATGGTTAACCCCAAAATAATAGCCAGAAGTGAGCAAATATGCTGTTTAAATGGTGGCGAAGGATGCCTAAGCGTTGATATAGACAAAAAAGGAAATGTACCTAGAAATTATAAAATAAAAGTTACTGGTTACGATTGATTACAAAAAAAAGAAGTTGAACTTGATTTAAGGGGTTATCACGCAATTGTGTTTCAACACGAGATAGAACACAACCAAGGCGAACTTTACTATGACAAAATTAATAAAAACAATCCCGATTTCGTTGAGGATGAGTGAATAATTATATAAAAGTGCTTTGCACTTTTTTTACTTTTTTTAAAAAACTTAGGTTTTAAAATGCATTTTTGTTAAAATAAATCTAACGGAATTCTTAATAAATCATTAAACACATAATAATTGAGATAAAACAAGTTAATATAAGTATTTTATTTTTTTTGTGTGTAATGATTTGAATTAGTTATTTTTTAATGAAGGAGAAAAAATGGAACAAAAAGAAAAGATAACATCTAGCATCGTAGCAGATCTAGAAAAAAAAATAGAAGTAAAAAAATTAGCAGATAATAAAACACCTAATAAGAAAAAAATGGAACACGCACCGTTTCCGACTAAGGTATTCGCTTTAGGGGGGCTGGAAGAAGTTGGTAAAAACACTTATTGTATAGAGTATGATGATGAAATTATAATGTTGGATGCAGGGGTTAAATTTCCTGATGCAACGCAACTTGGCGTAAGTGCGGTTATTCCCGATTATAGCTATTTAGTGGAAAATAATATAAAAGTAAAAGCATTATTTATCACGCACGGGCATGAAGACCACATTGGTGGAATTCCACATTTACTACAACAAGTTGATATACCTGTTATATATGCACCAGAATTAGCTGCGGCTTTAATCAGAGATAGAATCAGAGAACACAAATTGCAAAATAAAACTGTTGTTAGAGAGTATGTTGAAAATGATGTGTACTCGACTAAAAATTTTGTAATTCAGTTTGCAGCAGTCAACCACTCAATTCCCGATGCATTCGGAATACACGTTACAACACCAAATGGAGCAATTTTCTCAACTGGTGATTATAAGTTTGACTGAACACCTTTAGGTCATTCTGCCAATATACAAAGAATGGCTAATTGAGGTAATGAAGGAATAGAATTGCTGATGTCAGACTCAACAAACGCTGAAGTTGAGGGTTACACTTTGGGTGAGAGAAAAGTAATTCAAAACATAGATGCCCATTTCTTAAAAGCTAAAGGAAGAATAATAATCGCTTCATTTGCTTCTAATGTACACCGTATTCAACATATTATAGAATTAGCAAATAAATATGGGAGAAGAATATTAGTTATTGGACGTAGTTTAGAAAGAATAATCAAAATCATACGACAAATGGGTCACTTAAATATAAACGATAAGATGTTCATAAAAGCAAATGATATTGACAATTTTCCAAAAAATCAAATTATGATTCTTTGTACCGGAAGCCAAGGTGAACCAATGGCTGCCCTATCTAGAATAGCACGTCTTGAACACCAAACAATAAAATTGATACCGGGTGATACAGTAATTATGTCTTCGTCACCAATACCAGGAAATAGAGCAGACGTTGAAAATATTGTTAATAAATTAACAAAAATAGGAGCAATAGTGATTGAGAATAATGGTGAACAAAAAATACATACATCAGGTCATGCCAGTCAAGAAGAGCAAAAATTACTATTCACATTGTTGAAGCCAAGATGTTTTATGCCAATGCATGGTGAGTTTAGAATGCTTAAAACACACGGAGAAACAGCTACAAAAGTAAATGTCAAACCACATAATGTGTTTGTTGTTGCAAATGGGGATCAAATTTTATTACATAATGGGACTGCAGAATTAGGCAAAAGAATACCTGCAGATGCAATATTTATTGATGGAAAAGATATGACAGGAAAAGCAAGTAATGTTATTAGAGAAAGAAATATTCTAAGTCGTGACGGACTTATGGCAGTTATAATATCTATTGACTCACAAGCAAATAGATTATCTGCACCACCAAGAATTGTCTCTAGAGGAAGTTTCTATGTTAGAGAAAGTGGAAATGTTATTGCTGAATCAATAAATATCGTTACACAAGCTGTTCAAAACGTTTTAAGTTCATCAAAACCAACTTTTGGAGCTATTAAAAAAGCTATCAAAGAATCATTATCACCATTCATTTTCAGATATAAGAGAAGAAATCCTTTAATTATACCGGTGATTTTAAATAAGAAGATAGAGGTTAAATAATATGAAAATCAAAAATAAGGAATTAAACTTATTCAGTATAACTTGGATGGGTTTTAGCTTTATTGCAGGAATAACATTCACTGCAAGCTTTACAACAATATTGGGTAAAGATAGTGTTGGAGGTCATATCTACTGAATATTTGCTCTAGAAGGCCTTATAGCATTTATGTGTGCATGAGCTTTTGGTAAATTAGTTCAAGTCCACCCTCAAGCAAATGGTGGTGGTAGTCAATATGCTAGAACTGCTTTTGGTAAATTTTGAGGACTATTGATGGGTATGTTAAATTACTCAGTTATACCACTTGTTGGTATGAATTTATTAGTATCAATGGTTAGACAAAATTTTGATGGTGGTGCAGTTGATTTAGTAGGCTTTAAAAATGGGGTCTTTACAGGAAGTTGAGGAAGTTGAGGAAGTTTATACTTAGACATAATAGCATTTGGTCTATTTATATTTGCTTCAACAGTGATCTTTTTTGGAATCAGAAAATATAAGGTTGTTGGGGTAGCTGTTGGTTACATCACTTGAACACTTACTCTTTTATTGATGATTCTAGGACTTGTTGCTGGTGGACTAAATTTATTTGGTAGTAGTCCAAATAATGGTTTATTAAATCATACAACAGGTATAAAATTAGGTTTTAAAAACTTCAGTAGTGCGTTTACAACCTGTTTCTTAGCTTATGGAGGCATAGAAACTTTTATTACTACAGGTAAAAATATCAAGAATAGAAGCAAAAACGTTCCATTAGCGATAATAATAATCCTAATAGCAACAACATTGTTTTACATTATTTTCACTTTGATTATAATGTTTGCAGTCACAGGTGACTTCAAAGGAAATCCTAATTTGCAAATATTCGATAACTTATCAAATAACGTTATCATAAAAAAATTTGGTGTTTGAATGATAATAGCTTGTACCTTGTTAATGAGATTTAATTCATCATTACAATTAACACTATTCGGTGGTTCAACTCTAGAACCATTGGCTAAACAAAGATTTATCCCTAAAAAACTAGAAAAAGAAAATGGAGAAAATGTACCTATTAATGGTGTAATCACTACAATAATTATCTCAATTTTAACTTCAGTCTTATTTATATTTATTCCAGATATCATCCAAGGTGTAACTGGTAAGCCAACACCGTTTGATTATGCAACATTAGCGAGCGCCGCATCTATAGTTCTTATAAGTATTTATTACTTGATTATTCCAGTAGTACTTGTTCAAGGCTTTAGGAAAAAAATCAAACTTAAGATTTGAGAATATATTGGATGAATTTTAACTATGGGAGTGTTGACATTCATTATTGTAATGTACTTTATCGATCTATTTTCAACACTTGCAAATCCTTACAAGGACGGAGTATTCTTAATTCAACCAGTTCTTGCAAGCACTTTCCAATTAGTCTATTTGTTTGCAATAATTCTAGTAGCTTTATACTTATACTTTGTTTATCACAAAAAACAAATGAAGTTATTGAGCACTAACAAAGAAGAACTCAAAAAGTTACAAGAATACGAGAAAGTATTTGTAATTTTTGAAAAAGACACAATTATAAAAAACAAAAATTCTTCTGTTTAAAAACAGAGAATTTTTTTAATGTTTTTTAAAGGTAAAAGTAATATAATATTACTTAAAGTAGGAGGAAATTATGAAGAAATTTGTCGCATTAGTATCTACTATTTCACTATCTGCAAGCAGTGTTGCTTCACTACTTCCTAAACAAATGACTAAATTATCAAAAATAGATAAATCTCAAGGACCAATAAAAAAAATAATAAAAACTTATGAGTATAGTTATGATTTATCGTCTTTTTATTTAGATATAAGTAAAGATGGGAAAGGTACGTATAATATGAATAACGAACCATTAGAGCCATTGATTAATAAAATAAAACAAGAGTTCAAAAACAAAGGTTGAAGTGACTACAAATTAATAAATATTGAGTCGTTTATTTCTAATTTGGATACAAACCCAAAACAAAAAACAATGTTTGAAAAGGTTAATGATTTACTTAAAGATGATAATTTAAAAGTTGAGAGACAATATTTGGATGTCGATAAAGATGATTCAGGTCTAGATGATGCTTATTATTTTTCAATAAGAGCAGATTTCAAAACTAATAATCAGGTACCGAACCAAGTAAAAGGTGTCAAACTTTCTTCTTTTCCTAATTATCGTCCATATAGATTGAAAGATTTTTTAAAATTATTTACAAACAAATTGACCTTCGAGATAGATACACAAATTTATATGGATCACACAGATGAAAAAATGGAAGCTCCAATTGTCCTTAAATATGAGGGTATAGTTTGATATGCTGAACAAATAATAGATAAGTTTAAAGATAATTTTGGAGGTATATTGCAAGAAACATTAAATTATATCAACAGTAAGTTGAAAATAAATTTGGAAAAAATCGATAAAGAAGTAAACATCTACGAAGCAAATTATGATAAAAACTCTGATAAATTTAGTAAAGGTTCTAAACTACCACCTTTAACTAAGCTTGACCCTTCAATATATCCTTATTTCTATTGTGCAATTACAAGCAAAGATGAAGCAATAGGTACATTCTATATGCTTTTAAAAAATTATAATAAATAAAATTTGCTATGCAAATTTTTTTATTTTTCACTAAAATTAACGAAACAAGTTTTCCGTATGTAAGGTATTATTTAGGAGCACACATAGTTTCAAGGAAACTTCTTGAATTAATATAAATAACTTATAAATAAGTAAGAATAAATATTATAATATTTCAAAGGAGGTGAGTTAATGAAAGATTACAACATATCAGGTTTGCGTACTTTAACAGTAATAGCGAATATATTTGGTATTATCGGAGCTGTATTGGGATGTGGAGTATTGGTTTACTACATGAGACTTGGTTGACAAAATGAAATGTCTGCAGTTATTGCAGCTGCGCTATATGCATTAATCGCATTAGTTCTTGTAACAAACATTGTTTTTTGTTCAATTATTATCAATTTTGTGAGAACAACAGATGACATCACATTTATAAACAATAGATACATACTAATATTATTCTCATTAACTGCTGGTGGTTTAATTACGCCATACATATTAATGAAATTACCAAATATAGATATAAAATCAACAATAACACCAAGAATATTTATTTCAAGAGGTTATGGTATAAGTGCACTAATAGCAGGTGGCGCAGCATTGATTGTGTTTTTAACACAAATTTCAATAAAAAGCGGATTCAATATTATACAAGAAAACCAACAAAATCAAATTATAGGTTACACAACCATAGGAATTAGTGCACTAATTCTATTTTGAGGGGTTTTAAATACAAGTTTATTTATGGGAACAGTTGCTATTGAAAAATATGAACAAAAAGGTTTTAGAAGAGGCTTCATGAATTTTGTCTCAACAATGAACCTAATATTTGCGACAGTAACTTTAATATATATCATATTAGCTTCAATAATAAACATTTTATCAGCTATCGGAAGTTTATTTGATAGAAATAGAGGAATATTTGCATCACTATTTAACACAGCTTATGTGGCACTTACAATTATGATGCAGGCATTTGTTATTTTCACAGCTTTCAAAACAATTAAAGGGATTTGAAATTCTCAAGGAGTTGTTGAATACAATAACTATTCAAAACTTGCTGAAAAACAAAACTCAGTCGAAATGAATAGAAATTAGTTATATAAAATCAAAAAGACGTTAGTCTTTTTTTTATACATAAAATTAAATAATTTTATGTAAGGGTTTCGAAACACTGTTATAAAAAAGTCTCTAAGTAATTAGAGACTTTTTTAAAGAAATTCATTTATTTGATTTATTTTCAAATAAAGTTATTCTAATTACAATGATCAAAAACTTACTCTCATACTTAAAGGTAGATGAAAATTAAAAGATTAATGATAATGGTAAATTTAAAGTTTGATTATTATTACTATCAAATAATTTCTTTGCAATTAAAAGATTATCATCGATAATCAGCGCCCTGAATATATAAAACTCTAAAAACATCATACTTTTTTTTGTTTTGTAGTTGACAATTTTAGTAATGTTACTTTCTTTGTAGGAAATTAATAGATTGTTTTTATTAATATAAAAAATAGAAACAAACTCATTAGCTTTTTCTAATACATCTAACACTTCAAAATTTTTATTACATAGGGTTATCTCACCATTGCTTAAAATGATGTAATTATTTTCATAAACTAGAATTTGGTCTACATTTAAATTAACTTCTTTTAGGATCTCAAGATCAGGATTAGTAATAGCAACTTTATCATTTATTTTACCTAGAAGTGTACCATTATCAGTACCTAGTATTTGAAAATTACTAAATTTAGTGTTTGTTCCTAATATCATAGTTATCACTTCATTTTTTATTAAATAACTGACGATTTCTTTACCTTCAAAATATAAGTAATTTTGAATATAGTAATCATATTCCTCAATAATCTCAACATCACTAGAACAAGCAATAATAGCATTTGATAATAAGGGATTTGGGTTACCCATAAATACTCTGTCAATGTCTTGCTTGTTTTTTAAGTTTTCTAAAAATATACTTTTCTCAATTCTATAAAGTGAGCTTTTTTTATTTAAAAAACTGCTATCAACTAAGTATAAGTGATCGTTTCAATAAAAAAAGTTTGTTATTCATCCGCTATTATCAATCGTTCTCATTTTTCTTTTCATATCATGCATTCCATTCTTTTCTAGTATACATAAAAAAAATAGTGACTTTCACTATTTTTCTTTATTTATTTTGAATTGCTTCAACTCCTGGTAGAACCTTTCCTTCCATATATTCAAGAGAAGCTCCACCCCCTGTTGAAATATGTGTAAATTTCTCTGCAAAACCAAGTTGGATAGCTGCAGCTGCAGAATCACCACCACCAATTAAGGTAAATGATTTTTCTAAACCAGCTATTGCTTCACAAACACCAACTGTACCTTTTTTATAGTTTTCAAATTCAAATACTCCCATCGGTCCATTTCAAGCGACTGTTTTAGCATCTTTTAAAATATCTTGGAATAATTCTATAGATTTAGGTCCAATGTCAAGTCCCATTACATCGTTTGGTAGATCTACTCCAGAAACACTTCCTTGTATATCTTTAAATTCTTCGCAGTTTGAAGAATCTATTGGTAAAACTATTTTTCCGTTCGCTTTATCTAAATACTCTTTTGCCAATGCAACTTTATCCTCTTCACATAATGATTTTCCGATATTGTGGCCTTGTGCTTTGAAGAATGTGTAAGCCATTCCCCCTCCAATAATAATTTTGTCGGCTTTAGTTAATAAATTATCAATTACACCAATTTTATCAGATACTTTCGCACCACCAATTATAGCCACAAAAGGATGTTCTGGTGAATCGATACCTTTTCCTAACATTTCTAATTCTTTTTGTACTAAAAATCCTACACAGCTCTCTGAAATATTAGACGCTACACCTACATTTGAAGCATGTGCACGGTGAGCTGTACCAAATGCATCATTTACAAAAACGTCTCCAAGACTTGCTCAGTACTTACCTAATTCTGCATTATTTTTAGACTCATACTTAACAACTTCGTTGTCCTTAACGTCTTCAAAACGAGTATTTTCGAATAACAATAAATCACTTTCATTTAAATTTTTTATAGCTTGTTCAAGTTCTGCCCCTCTTGTTTCAGGAACAAACTTTACTGGTTTACCTGCTATTTCACTTAATCTTTTTGCTACAGGTGCTAGTGATTTTTTGCTTTTATCCGCTTCTTCTTTAATTCTACTTAGATGTGAAAATAGTACAATTTTGGCTTTATTTTCTATTAGATAATTGATTGTTGGCATTGCTGCTTTGATACGATTATCGTCTGTGATAACTCCGTCTTTTATTGGAACGTTAAAGTCTACTCTAACTAAGACAGTTTTACCCTCCACTTGTATATCTCTTAATGTTTTTTTCATATTAATTCTCCTTTAATACCATATTATTTTAAAACAAATTTTCCTTAATTAAAATAAAATTTAGATAGGAAAATAAATTGTCACTACTCACTTTATGAAAGTTGATTATGTCTTCGTTTTTCATTAAGTTTTTTCTGTTAGGTTTGTAAAACTTTTTTCAGGGTGTTTGTTCATGACAAATCTTTACAATGTCTCAAGTCTTTAACTTCATAAGAGATCTTATTATAACTTCACAGATTCTTACTTCATTGTTCCATAACTCAAAATATTTTTCATATAATTTTTCATCAAAATCTAATGGTACATTATTACCCTTATACTTTGTTTGTTCTTTCCATAGTTCATAAATTATGGGCCCCCATCTTCAAGTTTCGAAGTTTATGTTACATATAGGGGTACGGTAAAGTAAATAATAGGCATAGATAATATAAATAGTTTTTTGAATTTGAATTTGAGTAATCTTAAGATTTGGCATTTCACTCTGAAGTTTGCTCATTAAGTTTAATAAATAACTAATGAAATCTTTTTTTGAATAAAAAAACATATTTACCTCCAATATTACTATCGAAGTTAAATATGTTAATATACAAATTAAATGTCTACAATGATAACATGTATTTAATTGTACGGATAAATTGTGAAGTGAATGAACTTTCGTTGTCATATCACGCGAACACTTTAACCATTTGTTTTCCATCAACTTCCATAACTTTTGTTAAAGTTGCATCAAAAATTGATCCATATGTTGATGAAATTACATCTTGTGAAACGATTGGTTGGGTGTTGTATTGTAATGCTTTACCTAATTCTGCATCAGATGTAACTGCACTTTCAACAGCTTTGTTGATTTCTTCTGCAGTAACGTTAGTTTTTAATTCAGCTGTTAAGTCAACAATTGAACCTGTGATAACAGGAACACGTAGAGCCAATCCATCTAATTTACCATTTAAAGAAGGTAACACTTTACCAACTGCTGCTGCAGCTCCAGTTTTAGAAGGCACAATGTTTCATCCAGCTGCACGTCCACGACGAACATCTGCATGAGGTAAATCTAATAATGTTTGGTCATTAGTTACAGCGTGGATTGTATTCATCAATCCTTTTACAATACCAAATTTTTCATCTAAAATTTTAGCAACAGGTGACAAACAGTTAGTTGTACATGAAGCTGCTGAGACAATTTGATCATCTGCAGTAATTGTTTTGTGGTTTACTCCGAATACAACAGTTTTTAAATCTCCTGTTGCTGGTGCTGAGATAATTGTTTTTTTAGCTCCAGCATTTATATGTGCTTTTGCTTTTTCTTTATCTGCATAAAAACCAGTACATTCTACTACTAGGTCGATTCCCATTTCTCCTCATGGTAAGTTATTAGCATCTCTCTCAGCAAGAATTTTAATTTCTTTACCATCCACAATTATAGCCCCGTCTTTAGCTTTGATTTTTCCAGGCATAAATTGACCATGTGCTGAGTCAAATTCTAATAAGTATGCTAGTGTGTTAGCGTTTGTTAAGTCGTTGATTGCAACGATTTCAATATTATCTGATAAAAATAATTGTCTAAATGCAAGACGACCAATTCTACCAAATCCGTTTATAGCGATTTTTTTCATTTTTTATCGTTTCCTTTCACTTAATTATTTTATACTCATTAAAAAGGCTTTTTAAAAACTAATGAAAAAAATTTTCTACACTTTCTAATTTATTTATACAAAATTGGAAGTTTTTCCATTAGTACCTCTTGTTAGACCCATGTAAACGTACACAAAATGATAGACCTTTAATTCTTTCTGTGAACCTTAAGGTTTTCATTTTTTCGAATTTCATTAAACTTTGATCTCTAATTTTCTTATTTAAGTAGTGTGTTTCTAATTCTGGTATTGAAAAATTTGATGTAAAAAAAGTAAGTTTTTTATTTTCCATTCTAGTATTTAATAAACCAAATAAAAGCTCATCTCTACTTCAATCACTAACAATCTCAGAACCGATATCATCTAATATCAACACATCGACATCACAGCATTGATCAAAAAACTTGTTGTAATCATTTGACTCTAGACTTTTGAACGTCTCTTTGACTTTTTTAATTAGTTTATTTACTGTGACTAAAATTACTTTTTTGTCTAATTTAGCATAAGTGTTAGCTAATAATTTCATAATATATGTCTTACCAATACCTGGTTCTCCATAAACATAAAACCCTTTTTCGGTTTTGGTTTTGTTTAATTTGATCAATAGTTTTTCTAAATTACCATCTAGATTTTTTGCTTTATCAGAGTTCAAGAATTCTTCTATCGTTTCTGGAACTTCTTTAAAATCATAGTCAGCGTATAGAATATTTTTTTGTAGCTTATAATCTTTATTTTCAAAAACTCAGTGTTGACAATTTTTACTAGTAACATAGAATGTATTATTTAAAAAAGACAATTTTTGTTGAACACCCGGGATGCTTTGTTTACACATTGACAATGGTTGATTAGGTTCGCAAAGAACAAAGTCCCTTTTAAATCTTGAAAGAACAATCATATTTTCACTTAAAACCTTATCACTGATATTATACTTATCAACAAGTTTTTTGAGTTGTTTATCTTGTTTTAATAAATCTAATGAAAGTTGTTCCATCTTAAACTTCTCCTCAAATAGAGTTTTCTACTTTATCATCAAGATTTATTTCATAAGTCTTTTTAGTTTGCGCTTCTTGTCAAATGATTTCTTCATTTCTTAAATACTCGTTTGCTTTTTTTGTTGGTGTTTTTTTGTGGGCTACTTTTAAAAACTCCATCGCTTTGTCTGCGGTTTTAATATTTCGTTCATTCATAGTAGAGGCAATTTTAAATAAATAATTACCGACTATATCTTTATTATTTTTATAATACGAGAACTCTAGCAAACAATTAATTACACCGTTTCTAAGCTTATACTTTTCCAATAAAGTTTTTATAACAGTTTCATCATTAGATGAAAATATTTTTTCATCTCCAAACAACAATCTTAAATAATCATAAGGTTCAATAGTTTCCATTTCCTTAATTTTTTTATTAGTTTGTAATTCAATATTATCACTTGGTACAAACAATTCACTATTATTTTTAGCTAGATAAAGTTTAGAAATCTCTTCATAAAAATCCGACAAACTAAAGTCCATGATCTCTTCATTGTAAATTTTTTTTATTGTATTTATGATTTCAGAAATTGTTATATTATAGGCAACATAAACATCTTCAATAGACCTTTGCTTTTCGACATCTGTAGGAGATATAAAAATTTTATTCTTTTTCATTTCTTTAATAATATTTTCGTAGTTAAAACCTTTCAATAAAACATTTGATTTTCTTGGTTTAACTTTAATTTTACTAAATGAAAGATAGTTAGACTCCTCAGTAAACTCTGAAAATACCTCTAAAAACTTTGACGATTTATTTTCATAGCCGCTTTCAGTTAAAGGATCACCTTCATCTCTGAATATATATCTCGCAATCTCATAGTTTTTTTCCCCGATTTTGATAAGTAGTGCGTTGTTAAATAACCTGTTTTGAAAAAAATCTTTTGCATCTAAAGGTGAATAAATATTAAAACAAGCTAGGTTTTTTTGCTTATTGTATAAAGTTTCAATTAGGCCAGTAGCTTCCAATTTCTTTATTTGCTTAATTAATTTTTCACTTGTAGTTTCGCAAAGCTTCAATAATCTTTCCTCTTCTAATAAAACAGATTTAAATTCTCGATTGATTTCTGCTTCATTAATTAGCAACTTATAGAGAGCCATACTATTTAACCCTATTATTGGTTGGTAAAGATAAGAGAGTATTTTATCATCAGAAGAATCTATTCGGTTTTTTAGTGTAATTTTATATTTATAATCTTTCATAGCTTTCTCCTCATTCATTGATATTCTTATAATAAAATCAAATTTCCTTATTATGAATCATTTTGATAAACTTTAATAAAAAATATAATATTTGTGGGAAAGACAAACAAAAATACACCAAGGCGTATTTGTTTATTAAAGTTTTCCACATATTAAATCATTAATTGACATACTTTACAAAAATATGTACCTCTACCGTTTACTTTAATTTTTTCTATAGTAGTACCACAAACATAGCAAGGTTTATTTTTTCGCGTATGAACTTTTAGTTCATTTTGAAACTTACCGTCGATGCCGTCTTCCATTTGATAAGAATCTATTGTAGAACCACCCAGCTCGATTGCTTTAGTTAATATTTCCTTTGATGCAACCAATATATCTTCATAGTTATTTGCCTTTAAACTTGTTGCTCGATTTAGAGGATGTATTTTAGCTTTAAAAAGTATTTCGTCTGCATAAATATTACCTATCCCTGATAACTTTGTCTGATCCAATAATGCTGTTTTTATATACTTATTTGATTTTCCAATAGTTTTGACTAAAAAATTCGCGTCCACTATTGGATTGAATGGGTCGGGACCAACATTACTAATGGGTTTTAATTCCTTATAACTTTCTTTAAGTTGATAATGAAATGTTCCAAATTTTCTTGTATCAAAATAAGCCATTTTTTTTCCACTTTCCAATTCGAAAATGGCTTCCAAATGTTTATTATAATTTACTTCATCATCGTAAATAAATCATTTACCTTCCATTCGAAGATGACTTATCAAAACCATGTCCCCTAAATGAAATATAATATGTTTAGCAATCCTTGACACATCTTCTATCACTCTATTTTTTATATCGAATTCAAAAGCAGATAAAGAAATATCTGTTTTTAATAAATTGGGGTATAAAATTTTTGCATTTACTATTTTTTCGCCTTTAACTTTTTGTCTTAACAATCTAACTACAGTTTCGACTTCTGGTAACTCTGGCATAATACCCTCCTTTTATTTAAGCTCGTATCAATTGTTTCCTATTGAGTAATTAACATCTAGTGGTACAAGTGATATTCTTTTGTGATTTGCTAATTCTAATATATTATTGTAAGCTTCCTTCATATTTCGAATTACAATCTGATTTACGGTATCAATTGTTTCTTCTCTTGCTAGAATGATTATCTCATCATGAATTTGAGCAACCATTTTGGCATCTACATCAAGTCCATTAAGATCATTAAAAACACCAATCATCGCCATCTTCAGAATATCAGCGGCTGTACCTTGTATTGGGGCATTAATAGCTGCTCTCTTCCCAAATTCTCTAATCATATGATTAGAATTTTTAAGTTCTAAAATATATCTTCTTCTATTAGCCATTGTTTTTACATAACCATGTTCCATAGCAAACTCTAAAGTATTTTTTTTGAAATTATCGACTTCAGAAAAAGATTCGTTATACTTTTGAATATATTCTTTTGCGTCTTTCAAAGGTATTTTAAGGTCTTTAGAGAGACCATAATCAGTCAAACCGTAAAGGATACCAAAATTGAAAACTTTTGCTACTCTTCGCTGGTCCGCAGTTACTTTATCATCGGCATTTATATTAAAAATGTTTCTAGCTGCCAATTCGTGAATATCTAAGTTATTCGCATATGCTTTTATAAGTGTTGGTTCATTAGCGACATCTGCAAGTACTCTCAACTCTATTTGTGAATAGTCGTAACTTATGTACTTATATCCTGGTTTGCAAATGAATATTTTTCTTACATTCTTTTGTTCTTCATCACGGATCGAGATATTTTGAAGATTTGGATCAGAAGAACTTAATCGACCTGTGTTTGTCAGTGTTTGATTAAATATTGTATGTACTTTATTGTTTTCGTGTACAAACTTTCCGAACCCCTTAAGGTAGGTTGAATATAATTTTGAGTACTTCCTATATATTAATATTTTCTCAACGACCGGATGTTCATTTATAAGGTCAGTTAAAGCCTCTTTATCAGTACTTCCCTTATTTGAGTTTCTTATTTTCATTTTATCAAATAAGACTTCTTTCAACTGTTTAGGACTAGCTAAGTTAAAGTCTTCACTAATATAATCTTTAAGTTCTTCTTTCACTTCTGCTTCAATTTTATTTAAAAGCAAAAGAACTTCTTCTGTTTGTTTTTTCAACTCTTCACGGTCGATTAAAACACCCTCTTGTTCCATAGATAGCAATACTTTAGAAAATGGTAATTCAATATTTTCATATAAACGCAATTGTTCAAGCTCTTCTAGAGTATGTATGATTTTATTTTCGGTTTCTTTTATGTGTGATGCTTTTGTTACTAAATATTTTGCTTTAATATCTTTATCTATGTTTTTACTTCGTTTGACACCTTTACCAAAAATTTCATCACTAGATTCAATTTGGATTTCCGGATTAATCATCATAAGGTGAGATTCAAAGTTAGATTTTACATTGGGATTTAAAACATAACAAGCCAGCATCATATCATAGATAAAGTTATCTACTTGTGCATCATAACCAAGGTTATTTAAAGCATAAATTGTCTTTTTTATATCATATGTTTTAAATTTATTTTTTTTCAAAAAACTTCTAAAGTCTTCGTCATACTTATCTTCTTGTCAATTGAATATGTTTATTTCCTCAGATTCACCAAAAATATAAAAAAAGTTTCCTTTTGAATTCACTATACCCATTCCAATAACCTCAGAATTATGATAATTTTGATCAAGAGTTTCTAAATAAATATAATTTATTGCATCACTATAACTAGGATTTCATTTTGTTAATATTTGATATTCTAAGACTTCAGGATTCTTAACTTCTTCACTGCAAAGTTTTTTAATCAAAGAGTTCATTTCATATTTTATGAAAAAGGCTCTAAGATTATCGAAATCTATATCTGTTTTTCTAATATGAAAGTTATTTAATTCAATATCTAACTTGATAGTCGCTATTTCTTTTGATAAATACGCATCTTCTTTACCTTCTAATAATTTTGCTTGTTTACTTCCTTTGATATCATCGATATTTTGATAAATGTCATCTAAGTTTTTATATGTTTGTAAAAGCTCCTTAGCAGTTTTTTCTCCTATGCCAAGAACACCTTTTATATTATCAGAACTATCCCCTCTAAGTCCTTTATAATCGGTAACTTGTTGTGGGTAGATCCCTCACTTTTCAACTAACTTCTCTTGGTCATATACAAAAAGACTACTAGTACCAGTTTTAGGCGACAACACAAAAACATTATCACCTATTAATTGATACATATCTTGATCATTAGACAATATGTGTACTATATAATTTTCATCATTTTTTAATTTATTTGAAATTGTCCCAATTATATCGTCGGCTTCGTAATTATCTAATTCAAATCAATCAATTTTAGCTTCAGTTAAAAACTCTCTAACTATCGGGAATTGGGCAACCAATTCGGGAGGTGTTTTTTGTCTACCTGCTTTATATGTTTCTAGCTTTTCATGCCTAAAAGTTTTTTTTCCTTTATCAAAAGCAACTTTTATATCAAAATATTGATGTTCTGCAGCAATGTTACATATCATATTAATAAAAGAGTAAGCAGCATTAGTTGGAATACCTGCTTTTGTACTCAATGGTGTTCTACCATACTGACTATAAAATGCTCTAAATATTAGAGCATTTCCATCGACTAATAAAATTTTTTTCTTCATAATTATCCACCGTTCATTTTAATAATAGCAAAAAAGTAAAACCCTATGTGTAGTAAAAATTAATTTAGAAAATTTTAATCAAATCCTGAAATACAGCACTAGACTTGTTATTAAAAAACTGGGTCTTAATTCTTAATATAACGGTTTGTCCTTCTTTGATTTTTCCTTTTAAAGTTTCGAAACTAGAAGCGAATATGGTCAATAACATCTCTGATGATTCATCTTCAATATTAACAAAACACATTTCATTTCCATTTTTATCTTTTTTTGTAATCATTTTACCTAGAATAACTAGGGTTTCACAAACGACAGGAGTACCCCTTAGCGAACTAAGAAGTCGAAGTTTTTCTTTATTTTTTAACTTGTTTCGCAAGATAGAAAGAGGATGTGAAGAAATGTAAAAACCTAGGTATTCTTTTTCATATGAGATTATCTCTTCTGGATTATCTTTTCTTTTTTCAATATCTAAGGTTATACTAGGGTCTCCTAACTCTCCGTATACATCACTCAAATTTAAAATCATTTCTTTTTGAGATATTAAGTCTTTACGAGAGTACCCATAAGTGTCAAAAGCCCCAGAGTACACAAGAGCGTTATACTTTTGATCTCCAATTGCATTATATTTTTTCAAATAAGAGAGTAAAGATATTAAACTATCAAAAGCCTTCTTACTTTCGGTGTATATTTTTTTTAAATTACGCATAAATTCAGGTCCAATGTGTTTTATTACTGATAACGGCATCATAACTTTGTTGTCTTTAAAATAATAAACACTATTTGGATTTTTAATATTGGGATGCGAAACAAAAAATCCTGAGGCTTTTAATTCATTTATATATTGGAAAGTCTTTATCTCATTTCTAATAACTCCGTTAAGCAAAGCACAATAAAATTCTGCTTTGTAGTGAGTTTTTAGGTATGCCATTCAATAACTAATTTTTGCATATGCTACCGCGTGAGACTTATTGAAACCATACTCAGCAAATTTTTCAATATAATTTCAAAGTTCAATTGCTTTTTCCATGGAGTAATTATTATTAACGGCCTTTTCTATAAATTCATTTTTAAAAGCATCCATTAACTTATGATCTTTTTTGCTCATTGCTCGTCTAATTATATCTGCTTTACTCAAACTCAAATTAGCCACTTTTTTCAATATTTGCATAACTTGTTCTTGATATACAATTATTCCATAAGTGCTTTCTAGTATTTCTTTTAAGCTTTCTTCAATAATATAATTATTTTCTATGTTGTTTTTTCTTTTTATGAAAGTTGGAATGTTCTCTTGTGGACCGGGTCTAAATAATGCACTAGTTAAAGCGATATCATCAATAGAGTTTACTTTCATTTTTTTTAAAACATCCGTCATTCCTTCAGACTCAAGTTGGAATATCCCGCTAGTATCTCCTCCTCTCAGAAGAGCAAAAGTTTCTAAGTCGTTTTCTGGTATTTTATTCAATTCAATAACTTTGTTTTTAGATTCTTTGATATTTTTTAAAACTTCTTGAATAATCGACAAGTTTCTTAAACCTAAGATATCAGTTTTAATTAATCCGATTTCTTCTAAATAACTCATTGAGTACTGAGTTTGTGTTATTCCGTTCATTCCCAACTTCGTCGGTACAACCTCAGATAATTTAGTATCAGAAAACACAACTCCAGCAGCGTGTGTACCAGTTTGCCTTGGCAGTCCTATAATTTTACTAACGACTTCAAAGATGTGTGGGTATTTTTCTTTATACTTTCTAAGTGTCTCCGAACTATCTAATGCCAATTGTAAATCTTTAACATTCCTGTCACTTATTTGCTTTGTCATTTGAGAGACCTCTTCAATAGGCACGTTGAAAACCCTTCCACAATCTCTAATGGCGTTTTTTATTCCTATTGTTTGAAAAGTTACTATTGTTGAGAAATGGTCTTTTCCGTATTTTTCAAATAAATAATCCAGAACTTCTTCTCTTCTGTCATCTTGGAAATCTATATCAATATCTGGAAGAGTTATCCTTTCAATATTTAAAAAACGTTCAAATAGCAAACCCCATTTCAAAGGATCCAAATCTGTGATACCTAATAAAAAAGCGACTAAGCTACCTGCAGCAGAACCTCTACCGGGTCCTACTAATATATTTTTTCTTTTAGCTTCAGCGACAAAGTCAGCGACAATTAAAAAATAATCTGCGAAGCCCATTTTTTTTATGACTTCAAGTTCCATATCAAGCCTATCGATATAAATATTTTTAGAGTCTATTTGTTGTTGATAATTTTCGAAAGCTTCTTCACATATCAATCTAAGATAATTATCAGAAGGTATTTTTTTAGAATTTGGGTAACTTAAAAAATGTTTCCTATTGTCATTACTTACATGGTTTTCTACTTGATTAACAATTTTATCTAAGCTACTCAAATGTTTTTTTATGTCAATGAAGTTTGCAATGCTTTCCTGTTTTAAATAAAATGTTTTTTTAGTATTTTTTACATCGGTTAATAGCTCACCAGATGCAATTGCCTTTAATGACAAAAAGGTTTGGTATTCAGAATCATACAAGAAGTTCACCTCTTGTGCGAAAATAACATTTTCCTCATTTTTTAAAAAATGGTGATTAGAACTGTCCACACCGAAAAATAAAGATTCTTTACCAAAATGATCTTTTAATTTATTTATATAGTTATCAATAAATTCGACCGTTGGCACAAAAACTACAACTACATTATTTTTTAAAGTTTGAAAAAACTTTTTCTCAGTTTGATCAATGTCTAACTTATCAAAACTTTGTACGTAAGAAGAAAAGGTAGAAATACTTTTATAACCTTCGTTGTTTTTTGCATAAACGATGATTTGACCAAAAGAAATTGTAAAGCTAACTCCTATTATTGGTTTTATGTTATTAGCTCTACATTGTTCTTCGAACTCAGGAATACCATACATAACATTATAATCTGCTAAGAAACCAAAATTAAAATTTTGGTTCTTCAAAAATTCGACGTAGTCATGGGGTCTTATGGTTGACTCTAAAAAATTGTAACAACTTTGAATATTTAATAAATTTAAATAACCCACCCTTAAGACACCTCTTTAATTTGATTTTACACAAATTTTTATAAAAAAAATCAATCAATGTTTGTTACCATCAATTGATTTAATGTTTTTGTGTTTTTCTACTTTCTGTAATTATTTCGTAGGCATTGTTGATTTTAGTCATCTCCGCTTGTGCTTCAATGTCGTTGGGATTCTTATCTGGATGATATTTGTTTGCTAGTTCACGATATTTTTTTTTGATTTCTGCATCAGAAGCTTTTCTTGTTAATCCAAAAACAACGTAAGCTTCGTCAATCAATGATGTACTACCTGTATGGTGTGAACTATTTGAACTTCTCGAACCCCTGTTAGATCATTCTTCTTGATTTTGAAAACCTTCGTCGAAGTTATTATGTCCTTCACTATTTTTTCTGTATTTTTGTTCTCTTCGTGCTGATCCATTAAAAATAAGATTCACAATTCAAAAAATAAAAACGTAATACAAAATTCTCATGATAAATCTAATTAAGTCATCCATAAAAATACTCCCTTTAAACTCATTCTACACCTTTTCAATAACTAATCAAGTAATCATACCTACAATAATAAGCAATATAACTATATAAGAAATAACTTTAAATATTCATACATTTGCTTTTTTTTTAATCTTGGAAGGGTTGATTTCGATTTTCTTGTGTTTTACATCTTTTTCTTTAACTTCTGTAATTGTTATTGAATCATCTCGATATTCTTCAATAGTAAACTCTGGGTCGTATCCTATAGTTTCACTATTAATAACGTTTCCATTGAACACCCCGAACTTATTCTCACCCTTAATTTTCTTTTCTTTGATTTTGTTCAACTTTTTCAATCATTTCACCATCCTTAAAATAATAATATTTAATAAATTTGCTAATAGTATATTCAATTAGTTCATCTAATAATATATCTTTTTCCTGTTCTCTTGCAATGTATGCTTTTGGTTTTGTAACAGGTTTATTAGGGACGTACATTGAACAAACATCATCGAAAGGTAAAATTGATGTTTCATAAGTACCAATTTGTTTTGCAAGATGTATTATTTCTTCTTTATCAAATGTTAGTAAGGGTCTCAATATAGTTAAATTTGAGGTCTCGTTAATTGTGTTGATGGACTCAATAGTTTGTGAAGCAACCTGACCAAGATTGTCCCCTGTTATAATGGCTTTGGCCTTAATTTGAGTTGCTAACTTATTTGCAATTCGAACAAAAACTCTTCTCATTATAGTTATCCTATAAGATTCATCTTTTATATGCATTAGCTCGCGTAAAATCATTGAAAAATCGCAAACATACAACATAAAACTAGAGTGGTTAAAAGTTTGGAGCTTTTTTGCGAGTGTAAACACTTTCTCTAAAGCTTTAACAGATGTATGAGGGGGTGTCATAAAGTGTAGAAAATCTACAACCATACCTCTTTTCATAACCAAATAGCTTGCTACTGGTGAATCTATTCCGCCACTTAATAATGATATTGCTTTTCCACCAATCCCAACTGGTAGTCCTTTTATACCATTCTGTCTAGAAGTAAATATATAAATACCGTCTTGTTTAATGATAACAGTTATTTTTAAATCAGGATTATGAACATCTACTTTCAAACCCGCACAATTTTTTAAAATATTAGCCGCAATTTTTAGTTTCATTTCTGTTGAGCCAAGTTCAAAGAACTTATCTTTTCGATCAACTTCTACCTTGAATGTGCCCTTATTGAATGATTGAGCAACTTTTAAAGTATATTCTAAGACCTTGTTAACATCTCTTTCTACGATTTCAGCAACTGATATTGAATAAATTCCAAATACTTTTGTCAAAGACTCACAAATTGTTTCTAAAAAGCTATCGTCATTTACTTTTATTGTTAAACTGTTGTGATCTTTTTTATATTCTAAGATGTCTTTATATGGTTTCAATTTGAATTTAATATTTTGAATCAGCTTATTTATGAATATATTTTTGTTATTCCCTTTTAAAGTTAACTCTCCATATCTTACAAGTATATTTTTCATTTTATCTCCTTGCAACTTTGATTTTTCCTAAAATATTTAAGGAGTAACCAAGTAGTTGTTCTAACTCTCTATTATGGAATAACATTTCGCATTCTTTAATAACTTTATCAATCTTTTTGTCTAACCCAACAAATCTTTCTAAATAAATTATTATTTCTTGAGAAATAAAATCTAAAAATATAGTGTCGTTTATTGAAGAAGCAATTTCTCACGCCTTACCAAGTTGTAAATTTATATAATTATTTACTCTCTCTTTTTCCTCAACTGTTTTTATCTTCAAGAGATTTTCTTTTGTTAGATATTCTATTTCTTTGTATAGTTGATTGATTGGCTCTGTAAACTTATTAAGTTCCATTATAGATTTATATTGATTTATTTTAACTTCACATTGACTTAGTATTGATTGCATAAATATGACTTGGTTGTAAACTGAATCGATGTTAGTATTTTGTTTTTCTGCATCTTTAGCTGATTTTTCAAGTTTTTCTATATCTTTTAATGCTTGTTGCATTACATCTAGTAAACTATCTTTAATTTCTAAAAAATCAACAGCGCGCCCATCATTTTTTGCAACATCAAGTTTAGAAAATATTAAGTCACTTTTTTCTTTTGTTTTAATGAACTGTGCTCTAGTTTCTTCGAAATCTAACTTTTCTTTTGATTGTGTTTTAGATGAAATATTGACATTTTTGAATGCTTTTTCAATTGCTCTTGATGCTTTATTAATAAGTTCAAAATTCTCTCTTATATTTTCAGCATTTTCCTCGAAGAATCGTTTCAAATCATCTTCGTACTCCACAGATATTCTAAATTCTTCAACATAATTAAAGGCTTTGTTAAGATTCTTAATTGCTTTTTTATATAAAAGTCTCTTAATATTTTTGTTTATTTTTATTCTTAGAGCATCAACACTAGCCTCTAGTTTTGCATAATTTTCAGCATTTTTATTTGACTTACGATAATTATTGCCAAAAGTTATATGTTTATTTTTTAACTCTAACATCATTTCTGGTATTACAGTAGTTATTGTTGATAAAATATATGGTATTACATCTAATAGTTCAATCAAAAATATTAATGCGGATTCGATTTTATAAAGACAATCTCAACTTTTTTTATAGTCTCCATCATCTATACAAATATAAAAATTTTGAAATAGTTGCTCAATCTTACTTAAAGTTTCATTCAACATTTCTTTTTCTAGATCTATATCAGAAAATTGTAGGATTATTAGCTCTTCTTTCAATTTAGTAAATAACTCTCTTTGAAATGCCAATGAATCTCTCTGAATATATTCAATTTCAATAGCATCTCTTGTTTCAATGAATAATTCGTGTATTGTTTTATTAATAAATTCCATTTTTTCGCAAATATAACTAAACTTTTTAAAATTTTTCAGTAAAGGTCTAGTGTTTTTTTTATCCTTAATCAACTCACCAAAAGCTTTTAAAGTTTTTTGAAGTTCTTTTTCATATATCAACTCGAATTTTGTTCTCCAAATCATGAATTCACTTTCGAAATTCCCTGTTTCTTCAAATATAATAGATATTCGACGCAAGTTTAGTTTTAAAGGTGATTTCTTAATATCATCGACAAGGTCAAGAGTTTTAGCGATAGTTTGCATAATTTTTTTATAAATAAATAAGAATATCATTACAAGATTAACAATTATAAACGCTAAAAAAAACACAGATAAACACACTATGTTAGGTAAGTTGCCTTGCAAATTATTTAAGTCTCAACCCAAAAACATTAAACTACCTCCTTAAAATCAAATTAATTATAGCACATTGAAAAATAGAGATATTATTTTCGATTTATTCTCCCTTATATTAAAAAAATGAGATATAATAATTTTTGGTTAATCTGCAAATAAGCATATTAAAGTTCTTAGTCTATGAAATCACGATTTTATAAATGTAACCCTTGCAGATAAGGGCGAATCATTGACTTCCTTTAATGGAGCTTATCTTTACAAAGGTTTTCCATAATATATAAATAAAGAAAGGGACAAATAATGTCAAGATATACAGGATCAATATTCAAAAAATCAAGAAGATACGGTTTTTCAATTCTTGAAACTGGGAAAGAGTTCTCAAAAGGTAAGAAAAGAGCTACAGCACCAGGTCAACACGGAGGAAGAAGAACTAAGTTGTCTGGTTATGGACAACAAATGCAAGAAAAACAAAAAGTAAAATTCATGTATGGTTTAACTGAAAGACAGTTTAGAAATACATATGCTAAAGCTAAAAAAATAAGTGGTATTACCGGTACAAATTTCTTACAAATGTTAGAATCAAGGTTAGATAATATTGTTTATAGAATGGGATTGTCATTAACTAGACAAGGGGCTAGACAACTAGTAACTCACGGTCATATTTTAGTAAATAATAAGAAGTTAGATATTCCTTCATATATTGTTAAACCAGGAGAAATCATTTCAGTAAAAGATAAAATGCAAAAGAATGATAAAATTGTCGAGGCGCTTGCAAGTAATGTTGCAACTGTGGACTTCGTTAAATTTGACAAAACAAAAATGTCAGGTACTTTTGTAAGACTTCCAGAGCGAAATGAACTAAACCAAGAAATAAATGAATCACTAATTGTTGAATGATACAATAGGTTAATTAAATAGTAGTAAGTTGCTCAAATTTGTTACTAAGTAAATTATAAAAAACGCCAAATAGATTTGGCGTTTTTTAATTTAACTAGGGTTTGTTTAGATGAATTCCTAAAGTCGTTTTTTTTGATAGTTGTAGATGAATCAAAGTACTAATTTTCTTCATAATTTACGTACAAAAAATACAGATACTTTGTCTTTTACTCCGACTAGTATCGCTGATTTACCTTTCTTACGTAACCCAATCTTCAGGCTTTTTTTCGCAAATTTTACTACGTTAGCACCCTTTTCATAACTACTTCCTTCTTTATCATTGAACTTACTTACTAAAAAACTTGTGTTCAAAATACCGGGTGTTATGACTTTTACTCTGACATTTGACTTACTTCTTTTTAACTCGTAATCTAATGCAACACTCATACTATATACATAGCTTTTGGTAGCATAGTATGTTGCAAAATAAGGACCAGGAGTATGTCAGGCAATAATAGATCCAATGTTCAAAATTATTCCCCTATCATTTTCTTTAAATTTTTTTACAAAAAACCTAGTTAAGTATTGTAAAGAGTAAATATTCAAAGATAGCATCTGCTCATCTTTTTCAAAACTTCCTTCCAAGAAGTTTCCAGATTTACCAACTCCAGCGTTATTGATTAAAACTGTAATGTTTTTATTTTTCACATTTTCGCATAATATCTCGTTGTTTTCTCATTTAGATAAGTCTAAATTGTAGGTTACTATTTCTTGATTAGGAAAAGATGTCTTCAAATCATTAAGACTATCAGTATTTCGTGATACGCAAACTAAGTTATAACCAATCCTCAAAAGTTCTTTACAATATTCTAAACCAAGACCCCTGCTTGCGCCTGTTACTAAGGCATATTCGTTACTAAAGTCTTTTTTATTTTTTTTCATTGTCTTTTCCTGTTCTATCGAATAGGGTTTTTCTATTTAGATAAATATAATTAATAGCTGATACTATCGATAAAATTGTTGCGATATACATTGGTATCATAAGAAGTTGATTTATTCATCCAAACTCATCAAACTTTCCAGTACCCATGCGAACTCCATCAAACATTTTATAACCTACAAAAAAAAGTGAAGATAAAGAAATCATTTCTACTGCGGCTTTATATTTTCCTAATTTATTAGCAGCCATAACATAGTTAGAACTAGCTAATATTTGTCTAACAACATCTATTATAAAATCTCTAGCAATAAGGATGATTACCATTCAAATAGGTAAGATCGATGCACAAGCAAAAACTATAAGCACAGAGTTTGTAAGTAACTTATCGGCAATTGTGTCAAAAAATTTCCCAAAGTTTGTTACTTGTTTATATTTTCTTGCTATATATCCATCAAGTGCATCAGTAAGACTAGCGATTATGAATAACACTCCTGCTATCAAATATGCATAAGGTAACTTATAATTTCCTAATTGTATATAATTACTAAAAACATTGTAGAATGGTGTTGTGTTTTCAAATGAAGTAAGTAACATCAATGTTATTATTATCGGTATCAAACAAATCCTGATCATTGTAATTCTATTTGCTCAATTCATTTTTAATTCCTCGTTTCATTGTTTACTTTAATATTATAATATATAAAAGTAACCATAGTTTTTTTATTATGGGTTTTGAAAGTTGTGACCAGAAATGACAAATATATTATCAGAGAAAATCTATTTAGCACTAGATGAGAGTGGTAAGCTTAATAAAAACGATGTCGGAAACTATTTTGTTGTAGGTGGGTTCATTTATACAGATAAAGAGTTTGTGAAATCAAAGATTAAGAAAGCAGAAAGTGAGATACGGCAAAAATATAATATACCTAAGGAGTTTGAAATTAAAGGCAATAAACTTGAAGAAATGGCAACCATAGAATTAATCAATAAAGTGTTTAAAGAAGTGGGCGACGCAATAAAGCCAATATTCTCAGTTGTGTCGAGAAATGAATTAAATGAGCATTTTACAGTTAGTGAAATGTTGGCATACGATTTTTTCGTAAACAACATTATTCACTTTTTCTCAAAGTATTATAATTTTGAAAGTTACTGTCGAGACATTTTTATTTTAATGGACGAACGTAACTTAAAAAAAACAGACCTAAATCAGTTAGAAAACTTACTGAAAACTAATTTCATTGAAAAACCATTCAATATCACCACATATTATTTATCGAGTAAACTAACAGATGTTGTACGTTTTGCTGATATCTTAGATCATGTAGTTTATACGTATTATAATAACCCTGATTCATCAAAGAATGAGTTGTATCAAAAAAACATAAAGAAAGATATACTAAATAAGCTGAGCTTAGGAACCATTTATTACCCATTCAAAAAGTCTTATTTTAAATCTCTAAATCAAATGAAAGCAAAATCTAAAAAATAAAAAAGTTGCTTAACAATAGCAACTTTTTTCTATCCTTTAATCTTTATCAGGAGTGTATAATGAACATCTTAATAGGTTACTATATATATCGACATTAACCAACATTCCAACAACGTAAGAATTTAATTTTGAAAGTCTCACAACATCATGAATCCATCCGTATTCTTCACATAAACTATCAATAATAACGAAATAGTCTAAGTTTAATATCTCATTGTGTTTATTTAAAATTTTTTTAGAATAATTCTCAATTAATTTCAAATCTTCTGTTTTTGTTATTTTACAGGTGGAGCGTATTATGCTATCTAAGTGCGCACTACGTTTTAATCTATTTGGTAAATTCTCATATTTTGTCAACAAATTTAGAGCAACTGAGTGGATTTTTCTGACAATAAATTTTTCATTAATATCATTTGGCTTGCGCAAATCTAAGGGAGTTTTTAAATATTCAATTTCATTTAAGACTTTACTAACAGTTTCAAATGAGTTAGAAGCTGATGTTAATAGTATTTCGTTTTTTGCAAAGATTTTTACATCGAACCCATCATTTGTAAGTTGTTGTTGATTTAATTGTCTCAACTCATATATTTTTGAAATAATTTCTTGCAAACAATCTTCCAATTGTTTGCTATCGATAGATTCATTTGATAAATCCTCTATCTTTTTAGTATCTATATCTATCTTTTGGGAGTATATTTTGTGTTTATGAAAACACTCATTATTATAATAATTTGCAATATCTTCAATAGTTTGCTTAATAATTTTTTGAATATTCATCAAACACCTCATTAATGTAACTTGATGCTGAAATAACGTCGTTTACCTTTTTTAACAAAGATAAAGTTATCAATTAAAACATGTGAATCATCAATTACATCGCTTTCTTTAAAATTACTAATTGTTCCTATAGTTATGGCATTATTAGAAATAAGCTCTCTAGCTTCACGTTTTGATGTTGCTATTTGAGTTTCAACTAAAAAATCAATGATGTTAAGACCTTTATTTATTTCTTTGAATGGCAGCGATCTAGAAAGCTGTCGCAATTCACTATCACCCAATTTATTTATATCCCCTTTAAATAATGTTTCAGTTAATTTTAAAGCTTTTTCTAAACCTTTTTCACCGTGCACTAGTAAAGTAACTTCTTCTGCTAGTTTTTTTTGTGCTAATCTTTTATGAGGTTCTTTATTATGGTCGTTCATGATAGTATTTATTGTTTCTGTTGATAAAATTGTTAAATAATTTAATAATGTTGCACAATCATCATCATCCTGATTTATAAAAAATTGATAAAACTCATATTCACTGGTTTTATTCGGGTCTAATCAAATAGCTCCAGATTCGGTTTTACCGAACTTGACACCATCTTTTTTTGTTAAAAGGTTCATAGTAATTCCACAGGCTTTTGAGTTCTCTTTACCGATTTTTGATGCTATATAGTCAATACCGCTAGTAATGTTGCCTCATTGGTCAGAACCACCGATTTGAACTCAACATGTTTCATTTTGATACAAATTGTAAAAATCATATCCTTGTAACATCGTATATGAGAATTCGGTAATACTTAAACCTTTGTCGATTCTTGAAGAGATATTTTCTTTAGCCAAAAGATAAGCTAGATTAAAATCTTTTCCAATATCTCTTAAAAAATCTATTAGCGATAACTTAGATAATCAATCATAATTATCAATCACTTTTACCTCAGGTATAAATGTTTCCAACTGCTTTTTTATCATTAAGCTATTTTTCTTAACTTCTTCTAGTTCCAAAAGATTTCGTTCGCTATTTTTGAAGCTTGGGTCCCCAATCATTCCGGTTCCCCCACCAATAATAGCTAATGGAGTGAAACCAAAATCTTTGAATCTTTTTAAGTTCAATATTTGAATCAGGTGACCAATATGTAATGAATCGGCCGTTGGGTCAAAACCACAATAAACACCAGCACCTGACAGTTGGGCTGTTTTAATCTTTTCTGGATTCGTTGATTGTTTTAAAATTTTTCTAGTTTCTAACTCATCTAATATGAATTTCATATTATTTGTCCTCACTTACTATTTTGTTTTTCTGTGAATCATCAAGTTCAAAAACATCTTCACTCATACTTGAGGATACATCTTTCACTTGTGAGTATACATCACTTGCTTTATCAAGGACATTGACACTTATAACTGCCAAATCCTTTGCAATTAACTTAACATTTTGTGACTTCGAAACTTCTTGACCAATTTTTAAAGATACTAAACCGATTTTTCTTAAAGCTTTATAAGCAAGTTCTTTTGTTTCGGCAGCGTCTAATTCTTCACTTGCTTGTTTAACTTGATCTAATTTCAACTCTATATTAGCGATAACTTCGTCACTCTCGTTACCTTGTGATTGTTCTCAAGCTTCTTCAATTGTTGCTATGAACTTTTTAATTTGAGGTCGATATTTTTTCAAGTAGTTTACAAAATCAGCTCTAATTTCAACACCCCTTTTGGGCGCTAACATCATTCCTAAAAAAAATCAGCCTGTAAGCTTTATTAATTTAAACATAGTAACCCCCAATTAATCCTTAGAGTTGGCAAAATCTCTAAGCTTATCTACCATTTTATAAACGATATCTTTGTTTTTAGTTGCCACTTTAACTCAGGACTTTACATTTCTTTTAGCGAACGCATCGAATATATCAACATAATTAGTTACACGAGCAATTGTATCTACTGTTGCATTCAACATTTCTGATTTGTAAGTAAGATCTTCAAAGAAATAGTCAACTTTTTTTGCTGCTACCCCGACCCTTCTCATAGTAACGATTGTATACAAAGTTAAAAAGATAGCAAAAACTAGTAGAACTATAATTAAAATAGTTTTTGTTCCGTCTAGTGTATCGCTTGCTAATAATAGTGTTAATGTCATATCCTAATTCTCCCTAATAAATCAATCTCATTATACAATATAATATAGTGTGTAACGTTTAGAAATGAAAAACAACAATAAACTTTTTAAATAAGTTATATCGTTGTTAATCTTCTATATCGCTCTTAAATTTTTTTACTTCTTCTTCTCAGTTAGCCTGTCTTTTTCTTTCTTCTAAACTGGCGTTTTTATCAGGCATAACCTTATCAGAGTCATCAACATGATTACCTCAATTAAATTCGCTTTTTCCAAGCTTCACATTTTCTCTCCAGCTTATTATTTTCTGAGCACGTTCTGTTTCAGCATTATATGCATCATTGTATATTTGTTTTCTTCTTTCTTGTAATGACATTTCTGGGGTATACTTTGAAGCAACGGTTTTAATATTATCGTGGATTTCTTTTAATTTAGAGACATAATTTTCTTTTAATTCTAATGTTTTTTCTATATCGGAGTTACTAAATGAACCTTTTTCCAGCATATTGTTTAATTTTTTAGAAGTTTTAGTCACAAGTTTAGTTAATTTATAACCTTCTTTAATTAGTTTTTTCTCTTCTTTTTGAACAAACTTATCTTTTTGTCTTATTTCGTATCTTATGTCAGATATAGTTTTTTCAATCTCTTTGATTTCTTCATCCGAGAAAGGCATATTTTTTTCTTTTCTAGGTTTAAATACTTGTTCGTTCAGCTCGGGCGCTTGGTCTGTCGATATTCTTTTAGGAATAATAATGTCTCCTTGAACCTTAGACTTTACAAGTTCATCAGATTTCTTTAGTTCTTCCACTCTTTTTTTAGAATCCAAAAGAGCTTTTGCTTCTAATTCTTTTGCAAACTCGTCTACAAAATCCTCGGTTACAGTATCTTCGTTTGTAACACCGAAAATATATTCCAACAACTTATCTTTTTTTTTCATTTTTGTCACCCTTACTTTTACCTTAATGGTTTATTTTTTAATAATGATTTTTTTAGCCCCTGCTTGAGAAGTTTTTTTTGTTTTTTCAACTCCCCTGACCCTAATGTTTTTACTGATATCAAATTTCTTTGTGCCTTTTTCTTTTTTTAAATCTGCAACCAAAGATTCAATATCTTTTAATTTATCTGATAAATAAGATTCCCTCTCTTTATTGGTTTTGAATGTCTTATTTTCTATCTCTGCTATTAAATTTTCGACATTGTTTTCTGCAATATGTATATTTATTTCTTTAAAGTTTTCAAGTTCTTTCTTGATTTTTTCTTCTAGATTCAAAATTGTTTTTGATTTAGGTTTTGCACTTTTAAGGAGTTCTTCTCTTTTACTTTCTGATTTTTTAAATAGTTCATTCGTTTTTCAAATTGTTTTATTTTCTTTGATACCAGCTTTTCTTTTTTCTTCAGCTTCTTTAAACAATCGCATTTTTCTTTGAATCTCATTTTCTTGTATGTGCTTTGTGAAGTTTTTTTCATGAAACTCTTGCGCTCTTTTGGCGTATGTTTTTGTGCTATCTGATTTTGATAAGTCCGTATAAAGGTTGGCATCAACACCACCAGTTCTCTTTAACTCTTCAATCTTTTGTAATTTTGCTATTACAGGGTCTTTTTCAATTATCTCTTTTTGTAAGTCATTTGTTTTTTTTCTAGCACCACTTATTATGCTCCCTAGTGGGCTATTATTTAAGGGTTTATTAATTGAAATTCTTTTCTTAATTTCATCAAGTTTAGTAGAGGTATCCTTGTTGTCATTTACCTCGCTTACACTAAAGTCATTTTCCTTTTCTTTTGGTTTCACACTATCAGAGAACTCCGGTTCGATGTTCAATAATGGGTCGTCATTAAATGACCAATGATTGGGTACGCGTGACTCTTCTTGGTTTGCATACTCACTTTTGTTTGGTTTTTTTCTTTTACTAAATAACCCCATAATTGACCCCCTTTTGCTCTTGCTAATAATATTTTATACTTTTTATTCTGCTTGATTCCATATTTTGCCTTCCGAATTTAGCTTGATTCTTATTATTTATTTTAACAATATCTCCTGTAAAATGAATTTTATTTTTTGTGATAGCTTCACCAACTCCGTAAATATCAACTGGTGTTTTTAAATCTTCAAAGTATTTAATTTTTTTCTCATCAAAACCTGATGAAACTATTATCTTTACATGACCAAATCCTTCAAGATCTAACTTCTGTCGCAATAATTTGACCAAAGTGGGGTTAACACCATGTAATTCATTATCTTTTTCTACAAAATCTTTTAAAGACTCATCAACAAGTGATTGCGAAGTATCAAGACGTACAGCGTACAAACTATTGCCAAACTCTTTAGCGACAGCTAAACTGTCATTTATACAATCATTATTATAATCAACTAGGGCTACTAAATTATTATTTGGAAACATCTCCTTATAAGCCTTGGCAGCTTCAATTATATCACCGTCAAAAGCAGCGATAAGGGCATGCGGCATAGTACCACTTAAGTTATATTCTATTTGCAAGTATTCAAAGCTTGCTGGAGAGACCAATGATTTAATGCCACCAACGAAGGACGAATAACCATCAACTTGTTGATTAGAATAGTAATCCATACGATCGTTCATATTAAGTATTTTTTTACCGTTCGATACTTTAGTAAGATTGCGTGCATTTGTTGCTATTGTAGTACATCTTGACAAAATGCCGTCAAATAATCCTTCGTAAATAGCAAACTTCTCGTAATTACCCGTAATTTTTAGAACGGGTTCATTTGCATTTACTATATCTCCATCTGAAAGTCCTTCAACAATTAAATCTTTATGACCACTTAGTCTTAATATTTCTTTTATAATTTCGATTCCGCATAAGACTACATCATTTCGTCTTTGAAATCACTGCATTGAAACAGTTTGGTCGGGTTTATACTTCTTTAAAATTAACTTAGTTTTTTTGAAATAGTCAGCGATATAATAATCTTCAAAAATTCTTATGTCTATATTAAATTTATTTTTCACCAAAAACACCTTCAAACTTTTGACCAATATAACTGTCTGGAAGATTTAATTCTATGATTCCGCTTGCGTTTGGGTCGCTATCAATTTTCAATTCTTTTGCAGAGCAAAGCATACCAAATGAGTCATAACCTTTTAATTTACCATGACCTATCCTTATACCATTTGGCATCCATGACCCTTCGGTCGCTAAAACTGTGACTAAGTCTTTTCTTACATTTTTAGCACCACAAACTATCTGGATTGACTGTCCATTAAGTATTACTTCACATAGAGACAAGTGAGTCCCTTCAATTTTTTCACATTTTGTGACTTTGGTAATAACAAATTGCTTATGAAAATTAACTTCCTTGAAATATCCAGAAACTTCTTTCTTTACATAATTTTCATAGTTTTCATTTTGTAAAAAATTATTTTTTGTTTTATCAATATTTGGATTAAAAATATTAAATCCAACAATTTCATTATTTGAGTATAAAATTACTAAATTATTTTTAACTTTTAAAAAATCGATTTTTTTGTTTTCTATAGTTACCAATAATACGTCGAAAGCATCGCAATATCTAATAAATCATTTCATTTTTACTCTCCTATAACCCTTGGATTATCTTCAAAACAATTATATAATAAATAATGTCTTTTACATAACTAAGCGCGTAAATGCTTCCAAAAAGTGTCTAAGCAAATATCTTGCACCCTTAATGGGTCATTGCTTTAAATAAGCAATTTTAAAAAATAAAAGGGAGAAATTATATGAAAATAGCATTAATAATTGATTCTGCTTCAGGAATCAAAAATACTCAAGATTACAAAGATCTTTATCTTGTTCCATTAATGATAACAAAAGAAAATGGGGAACAAGTTGCAGATGATGAAAGTTTATCTTTTGATGACTTTTATGAACTATTTGATTCTGAGTTATTAAAAACTTCACAATCAATTCCTGGAGAGATGATGAAAAAATGAGATGAACTTTTAGAGTCTTACGACCAAGTGATTTGCTTATTGATATCAAAAGGATTATCAGGTCAATTTAATACTTGTTACATGATGGCTCAAGATGAACCTTACAAAGGTAAAGTGTTCGTTGTGGATACTAATGGTGTAGCAATATTACTAAAAAAACAAGTCTCAGAAACGCTTGAGTATATAAAACAAGGAAAAACAGGAGAAGAAATAACTAGACTTATTGAAGAATCAAACCAAGATTTTACTTGTTTTATAATACCAAAATCTTTAAAACAACTTGTAAGAGGTGGAAGAATTAGCAAGAGTGCAGCTAGTTTAGCTAAAATTTTGAAAATAACACCGATTCTAAAATATGACGGAACAATTGACAAAGAAGGAAAGACTAGAACTTTTAAAAAAGCCATTGAACAGTCTTTAGACTTGTTGGAAAAGAAATGCAAAGATGGAGATAAAATCTTGGATATTGCATATTCAAGATCAGAAGATGAAACAATAACTCTTGTAAAAAAATCTATAGAAGAAAAAGGTTTTAAAATTAATGTTACACAAGAGATGCCAAACACAATAACTTGCCATACAGGTAGAGAAACATTTGCATTAGCTGTATGAAAGAAATAGTTTATAATAAGAGATAGAAAAAGAGGGATCGTATGAAAATAGGAATATTGGTGGACTCTTCGTCAGGTATCTTAACGCAAGATCTTGTTGGTACAAACATTGATTTAATAAATCTACACATTATCAAACAAGATGAAGAAGATTTTATAGATACACCAGAAAATGTTGAGAAACACAAAGTGTTTGATGCAATAAAAAATAACGAAAAAATATCTACAAGCCAAGCTTCTCCAGGAGAATTGATGGTGAAATATGATGAAATGTTAGGAAAGTATGACCATATAATACATATAACAATAACACCTAACCTTTCAAGTATGCACGCAACAGCATATGGGGTGGCTAATGCTCCCGAATACAATGGTAAAGTGTCTGTTTGAGATCATGGATTAGCAGCAAACGTAATCAAATCATTAGTTTTTAAGTTCAATGATATGATAAATAACAACGTCACAGATATAACTTTGTTTGAAAAAGAATTAAGATTATGAGAGAAAAAAACTTTAGTAGTAATTGTACCTGGTGATCTTTCGAAACTAGCAAAAAGTGGTCGTGGTAAGGCTGTGCTACTTGCCTTGATGAAGATGTTTAAAACAAAGGTTGCTATTCACTGATGTGGTAAACCGAAAAAAATAGCTATGGGTAGAACAGTAGCATCAGTATTAGAAAAGGTTGCTCAATATTTTAAAAAATCTTTGGGCAATCATTTAAAAATAACCTTTTTACACACACAAGAAACCTCAAATAAAATAATAACTCAAATAAAAAATGTCATGAGTGAAAATAAAATCGAATTCGACACAGACATAGTGCCCCCAATTTATGCTTGCCATGCTGGTGTAGATACTATTGGTTTCGTCGCTTATGATGAAAAATTATTTAAAAAATAAGGCTATTATTCAAATAATATACAAAAAAACACTCAGTACGGTAGTTAACCAAGAGTGTTTTTTTTATAGGCTATTGCTTGTTAATATTTTTTTAAATGCTCATTTTTTTGAAGTTAAACAAATTAATTTTTAAACTAAATTTTTATCTGATCAATAACTTAAATAAGGCTTTTTAATAAGTTACTTTACTAATTAATGATTTTCAATATTGGCAGGGGTAGCAGGACTTGAACCCACGACACTCGGATTTGGAGTCCGATGTTCTACCAACTGAACTATACCCCTAATAAAAAAACCTTCAGTTGAAGGTTGTATTCTATATTGGCAGGGGTAGCAGGACTTGAACCCACGACACTCGGATTTGAAGTCCGATGTTCTACCAACTGAACTATACCCCTATTTTTCAACCTTTTTATTATACATTAAATTAAAAAGATTGAAGACGCTTTTTTAATTCTTACTACAATTTTTACAAGTGCCGTGCATTTCTAGTTTGAAATGATCGAGTTTCATATCAATAGATGAAGCTATTAAACTAAACTGTGAAAACAAATCATTAGTTAATGAAGAACTTTCAATATGTTCGAAACTACCGCACTCATGGCACTTTACATGTATAAGTTGTGGAGCAACTGCTTCATAAATAATTTGTTTCCCGTTGATAGTATTTGCAAAAAGTAAATGCATTTCAAGAAGTAAATCAACGTTATTATAAATAGACATCACATTAACTGATCCCATTTTATTTTCAACATCACTTACAAGTTCGTTAATTGTAAAATGCTTACTTGTTGCAACACATTCAAGAACTGCCAAACGAAGAGCAGTTAATTTAATTTTTTTTTCTTTGAAAATATTAACATATTCTTCATAAAGCTTTGTGTTCATTTTATTTTACCAATGCCTCTACTGTATTCAATAAATCCCCTACGGTTTTCATATTTAATAATTGATCGTCTGATAATGTTATATTTAATTTTTCTTCCAAAATTATAACCATATCCATAAGGTCTAAGGAATCCAAACCCATTGACTTAAATTCACTTTCTTTAGTTATAGACCCTTTAGCACCTTTTTCAACAAGTGCTTTTTTTATTTCTTCAAAATAATTCATTTTATCACCTTTATAATTATATATTTATAATAGTATAATTTCAATCATATATTTTAGCTGCACCCTGATAAGTGGCTTTTATGCTTCGGGTTTTATTTGGTGAATCAATACTGAAAACTAGAGATATTTTTTCGTTAGTGGGTCCAAGTTTTTGAAACTCTAACATAAAATAATACTTAAACAAGGTCAATACAAAATAAGTTTGCTCAAAATCAAAATCCAACATATACATTTTTTGATTCTCTTTGAAATCTATGTTATGGTTGGTATTCACAAAATCTAGCATTTCTGCTTCCTTATCTTTTCCGTCTATGGGTACTTCGGTATTATCATTTACGATATCCACGCTACTTGTTTTAATGAATTTTCAAATTATAAGCGAAGACGTAATAATTACAGCAACTACAATAAAAGTTGGTAAAAATATTTTAAAAAATTTGCTTTTCGTTTTCATTTATAAATTTCACCCCTTTATCTATATCCAATAAATCAACTTGTAATATCTGGTCTAGGGTATAATTCAACATGTAACTGAATTTCAAATCGGCATCTAACTCTTTAACTATTTTAAAAGTATCAATAAAATAAGAATCATTTTTCAAATTATTGCTCACAGCTATTTCTAAATCATTAAAGTTTATAAACCAAATATAAAATAACGGTCCTTTATATAGAGGATTTAATATAATGCCTTCGTGACCGCTTTCATCAATTATAACTTTGTTTGTTTTGATATCTAATTTAGTCTTATCAATAGTTTCTATTGAAAAAGAATCCCCCTCGAAATTAACTTTGTCTTCTTTTCTCTTTATAGAATAATAGTTATCTAGGTTGTCATTGCCTTTTAGATAAGATGTACTTTTAACTTTTGAGAAAGTTGCAAAACTGTTAACATAACCATCCATTAGTCTATTAACTAAAACACCAAGTGAACTATTTTCAGTATCATCCTCTTTTATATAACTATTTTTAAAATCCAACTTCGTGTTGATTATATTTATATTATTTTTAGAATTAGTTATGTTCATTTCCCTTCGCAATAAATTAATATAGTGTGATCTTTTTTCATTTTCATAGTCCATATTTATATATGCAGATATGAAGTTGTGTTCTATAAGCATTGATGATTCTTTAAAACTTTTATGTTCAATGACAGGATGCCTATCTATAAAAATATTTCCTTTAACATCACCAACTAATGGCACATCTGTTGTAACAAAATAATGCAGACTAAAGGCTATTTGATTTAACAATGTTCACCCAAACTTTTCATAATCTATCAAGACCTCGGTAAATTCGTAAACACTGTAATTAGGTTTTTCGTCACCCCTTGAAATACTTCCGAATCTTATAATTATATTATCTTTAGGATCTGTTCAAAGTGGGACTAAACCTTTTTCACTTCTAACGTATAATTTTATTTCGGCATTATCTATAGATACCCTTCAAAACTCATTTTTACTATTTTTTTCAAAAAAATCTTTGTTGTTTTCATACACCAAGTTTAATCTAACAAAAAGTTTAAAATATCTTTTATCTCCTTTATAAAATGACTCATTTATAAAGCAAACATCTAAGCTAACTTTACTTTCGGCAGCAGTTACAACAGAAATACTATTTTTTAGAACCGTCTTTTCTTCAATAGTAATTTCATCCTTTATTTCATAATTGATGTTATCACCCCCATTAATATACTCGTATAAAAACTAGAAAATATTCAACTTATAAATTATAAAGAGCAAAATAAAAAAGCTCCTTAAAGCTTTTCATTTTTCTATTTAATGGGGCGTATAAAGGGAATTGAACCCTCGAATGCCGGGACCACAACCCGGTGCGTTAACCACTTCGCCATATACGCCGTTTGTGTTTTTCAACTTTATAATTATACTTAAAATTTTGATTTTTTAAAATATTTTAAGAATTTTTAGTGCCTAAAAAAATAAAAAACAGTCTCTATGAAACTGTTAGTATTTCTGGTTTTTCTAATATTTCTTTTAACTTGGATAAAAATCTCCCTGCTTCTGCTGCATCAATTATTCTTTGATCAACAGTTAGGGTAGTATTCATGATTGCTTTTATAGCCAACTTTTCATTGTCTATTACAACTGGCTTTTTAACAACCTTACCGACACCAATGACAGCGGCATTTGGATAAAATATAGTTGGAGTTGCTTGAATTGCACCAATATTACCATAGTTAGCAACTGTAATTGTGCTTCCTTCGGTCTCATAATTGTAAAGTTCACCAGATCTTAGTCTTTGTGTCATTTCTTTGATGTCAATAGCAACTTCCTTTACTGATAGTTTTTCTACAAACTTAAGAACAGGTATTATTAACCCTTCGCTTGTTTCAGTTGCCAATCCTATATTATGATATTTTTTTATCAGTATTTCATTACTTTCAGGGTCATAACTTGAGTTAAGTTTTGGATGTTCCTCTAATGCTATAGATATTGCTTTAGCAATAAAAGCTATTGTAGGAAACTTAATGTGATTTTGTGTTTGTTTTAACATATGTTTAAGTTTTAATATAGAAGACATATCTATTTCGGTTGAGATAGTTAAAGGTGGAATATAACTTTGACTAAGTATCATCGACTTAACAGCCGCATTTCTATTCTCATTAACTTTCTTTCTGTGAACAACCTTGTTGATATCGGTACCTTCGTAATGAAGATGACCTAAATTATTTTCTGGTTTAGAACTCTCGAAGTTCACAGTTTTCATATCACCGTAATTTTTTCTTTGTTTATCAATATAATCCAAATCTTTCTTATCTGAGTTTTTTATTTGTTTTGTGAACTCTTTAATCTCTGACTTTATTAGCTCTTTAATTTCATTAATACTTGTTTTTGGACCACCAGTATTCATATTTTGCATAAGATTCTGCATAATCATATATTGCATTAGTTGAGAGAAGGTGTCACTCCCGCCCCCTAAATGGATGCCATTATTGAGTTTTTGTGTGGCTGCTGCTAGTTGATTTTGTTGGATTAAAGTATTTTGCAAATCGTTTACTTGTTTTTTCAAGAAATTTATTGTATTCTCTGCTTCTGACTCACCAGACAAATTTTTAAAATCTCCACCTTGTTTCAATAACTCTTTTAAAAGTTGTTGATACTCGTTTTTTGTAGTTTTAGTTTTTTCCAATTGCTCTCTTCTTCTTTTTTTAGCTTTAAACTCACGATAAAGTTCTTCAAAGTCATCGCTTTCCGAATCAAAATCTTCTTCTAGATTATATGTTTGTGTATCGTTTAAAGGTTTTTCGCTACGCATATCAAGTTCATTAGTTTCATGCTTATATTTTTTTTGTTTATTTGATACCAACTCTTGCTCCTTTTTAAGGTCTCTATCTTCTGACTCAATTTCTCCCTCTTTATAAGCTGTGTATAAATTTGAAGCGCGTAACCATGCCTCGAACTCTTTTTTTCCTTTCGGAGTTTTATTATATGGTATATAACTTGTCTCTCCGGTTCTACCATTTTGGTATGGTACATTTGCAAAAAACTCTTTAGGGATTTTGCCGCCTCGCAAAGCTTCATAAAAAGGATTGTCGTTTTGAAATATTCCTTGCTCAACCGCTCTTCTTCTATCATCAATTATATTTCTTTCATCACGTTCTTTTATTAAATTCCAACGCTTGTTTATATCATATAAACTAGTCATTCTAGACTCAGCGTAACTTTTGTTTTTCTTAGCTTCAATTTCATTTACTAATTGAGAAGGATTTTTTTTAGGCATAACAAAACCATGATGTGTTGAAACATCATTTATATCTATTGGATCATTATCAAATTCATCATTAGACTGAGTCGATGTTTGAGACACTGCACTTTCCTCCTCTTGAGAGATTGTTTTGTTAATGTTGCTAAGCTTTTGTTGTTGTTCATTAAAGGCTTTAACATCACCGCCTACTTCATTTAGTTTTTCCACTCTTGAGGCAATAATGTTTCTTAATATTAGCGGTCTTCCTTTTTCATCTACATTAGTCATAGCATTTACTGATTCATCAATCTCTTTTGTTTCTTTGAAGTTGTTTTCTTCTAAAAGTTTTTCTTTTCTAGCTTGAATCATCTGTCTGAACTTACTAGGTCCAGCGCCATCTGAGGCAAAGATATTTTCTCCATCTTTAGAAATGAGATCACTATTTTGCATTTTTAATAATTCTTCTTTGCTAAGGTCACCTAGGGTTTTGTTTTGTGGTGCATTTTTTACCGACTTCTTTATATTCTCTCTAATTGCAGCAAATTTATCTTTTAGATGAGTTTCTTTATTTTCAAGTTTCTCAAATTTATCTTTAGAATCCATCAAATCATCTTCTGAACTAGAAAATGGTGTGATAGCTTGATTATATTTGTCATACAAAACAGCCCCTGAGAACTCATCAGCGGGTGTACTTGCAGATTGGAATTTTGAATCATCAATATTTTCTGGAAGATAAATTCCATCGACAACAGATTCTTCATAACCTTCTTTTGTAAAATGTCTATTTTTAAATTTTGAAATTTCTTTTTCACCAATGGCAATATTTGCAAGAATGCTCCCGTTTTTAACACTGCTTCCCAGTTTGATTGTTTTAACAATCATTCCATTATAATTGGACTTGATCTTTACTTCTCCACCTTCATCTAATTTGATTAAGGCAAAATCGTCCCCAAATGCTATGTGTTCTCCTGTAAAAAGTCATTCTACTACTCTTCCTTTTGATGGTAAATTTCTAGCCCTTAAATGTACCATATGAACCTCATTCCTTTTAATTATACCATTTTGGGTATATATTAATGTCACATAATATTATATATCATTCTATAGCGATTTTAAAAGTCTCCCTTAATGATTGCTATAAATGGGAACACCATTATTCAAAACCCACACTTTAATAATCGAAGCTAATTTAATAATTTTGAATTATTTAGGTGTTTATCATTAATTTAGTGACTTGTTTTAACGGGTTTATAATAAAAGTTATTATGCATTGGTAGGAAACGATACGCCTAGTTTTTTCAAAATAAAACAATTATAATACTAATAAGTAAAGGAGAAATTATGAAAGATAAATTAAGAGCACAAGACAATTTCTATGATTATATTAATAAAAAATGAATAGAGGAGAATGACTTACCTGAAGGTTATGCTTCTTGGGGAAGTTTCGAAATATTGAGGAAAAAATCGATTGATGATATTAAAGATTTAATATTTGATATGAAAAATAAATCTGATAAAGCAATTCGAGACCAAAAACTAATAATTAATTTGTTTAATAATTATTTAAACAAAGATTTTAGAAATAAAGAAGGTTTAAAACCTATAGAAAATATTATTAAAGATATTGATAACCTAAAAAGTAAGGAAGAATTTACCAATTTCTTGATTAAAATGTTTGACAAGTATAGTTTATCTTTCTTTCATTCAAAGAGCGTGGATGCCGATTACAAAAATAGTAATTTAAGAGCACTTATGATAGGTTCAATGGACTTGGGTATGAGTGATCGAGATTTTTATGAAACAACACATCCAAGACACAAAGATATCAAGGAAGCTTATAAAATCTATATAGATAATTTATTAAGGGTATCAAAAATTAGTTTTAAAACTAAAGACCTTTTTGAATTAATATATAACTTTGAATATGAAGTGTCTAGAAGTATGTTACGTAGAGAAGAATTTAGAGTACCAGAAAATATATATAACATTTTTACAATTGATGAATTGAATAATGTGTGTTCATTCATCGATTGAAGTAAATATTTGAGTGAAACTGGTTACGATAAAGCAAGCAAAATAATTGTTACTGAGCCGAATTACTTAAAAAAACTAAATGAGTTGCTGGCAACTTTATCAGTTGAAGACTTAAAGGATATTTTAACTTTCAAGGTTATAGCAGGATTTTCTTCATTAACTTCTGATGAACTATACGATATTAACTTCCAATACTCTACAATATTCACAGGTGTAAAAGAAAAACGTCCAGAAATAGAAAGAGCTGTTGAGTTTGTAAATAATAGTTTAGGGGAGTTATTAGGGAAAGAGTATGTGAAAAAACATTTCTCAGAAGATGCAAAGAACGATGTTCTAGATATAGTTAAAAAATTAATAAAAGTGTACTCAAAAAGAATACAGGACTTAACTTGAATGACAGATACTACAAAGAAAAAAGCATTAGAGAAATTAAATAATTTCACCATTAAAATTGGTTACCCTGATAAGTTCGAGAATTTTGATGATATAGAAATTAAAACTTATGAAGAGGGTCATTCATTGATTGATAATATTCAAGCAATAAAAAAACATTTTGTAAAAAAAGAGCTTGCAGAAATTAATGACCCAGTGGATAAAGAAAAATGGTATATGTACCCTCAAACTGTTAACGCTTACTATAGTCCATCTTCAAATGAAATTTGTTTCCCGGCAGCGATACTTCAAAGTCCTTTTTATAATATTAACGAGTCTAGAGCAAAAAATCTTGGTGGGATCGGTGCTGTAATAGGTCATGAAGTAAGTCATGGATTTGATGATGAAGGTGGTAAGTTTGATAAAGATGGGAACCTTAATAATTGATGATCAGAAGAAGATTATAAACAATATAATAACTTAACTAAAAAACTAGTTGAACAATATAATTCTTATAAAATTAAAGATTCAAATGTCAATGGTACTTTAACCTTAGGTGAAAATATCGGTGACTTAAGTGGTTTAGCCGCTGCATTGGACATTTGTCTTGAAGAATGCCCAAACGACCTTAAAACTTTTTTTGAAAGCTTTGCATTTATTTGAAGAAGAAAGTCTACTGATGAACTGAAAAATACTAGGTTACTTGTTGACCCTCACTCTCCTGAAGAGTTTAGATGTAATGGAGTTTTGGTTAATATAGACAAATTCCATGAAGTGTACCAAACAAAACCTGGTGACGGGATGTATAAATCTCCAGAAGATCGAATAAAAGTTTGATAATCAAATAAAAAAATGCCTTAGCTTAAACTAGGGCATTTTTTTATTGTCTTTATTTTGTAAACTTTCAATAATTTGCTCATACCTTTTGTAATCATTGTTTGAAATAAGGACTCCTTTTTTCACAAGTCTTTGCAATCTCTTAGCTTCCCTTAAGTTATGTTTTACGAAACTCTTATCCATTGTGCTAAGAGTATTTAATAGTTCATTCAACGCTTCTTTATTCCGCTTCGCTTCTAATCGAGTTTTACTTTTTTGCAATCTTTCGTTAACTCGTGTTTTTTTAAGTTCGCTCTTATATTCATCTAATTTCTTTTTTCTCTCTGTTTTACTAAGAGTTTTTAAAGAAGTTTTTCAGTTTCTCAACTCAGTATTTGTATGTATTAATAATATTTTTAAATAATACATCATATTTTTCTTGTTTAACTTTTCGATTTTTATTCTATAATCGTGTTCTTCTTTTGAAAGAAGATTCTCATTTATATCATGTCAACGATAAAACTTTTTGTTATTTCAATTTAAATAGAACAATTGTGCAGCGATAACAATCGCACTAATGCAAAAGCAAGCTAAAACAAAAATCATAATTGCGTGTGTTTGGGAAATATTATTAGTTGGGAATCAAACATTACCATTTACATCTTTTAAAGTATAGTTAGTATGCAAATTCATAAACCAATACGGAAATCACATTTGAGAAGTATAGGGATTGGCATTTTGAATTGAACCTGCTTTATCTCCAAAAATTTTTTCCCAACTGCTAACTCAGTGACCATTGTCATAAGTATATATATTCGAGAAGAATTTTGGTCCGTATAACCTGAATCTATATTCTCCACGAATCATGGCGTAACAAAGATAACCTAATGGGTAAAGAGTTATCCCGTACATTGATAATTTACCATGTTCTCGGAAACTATAATAATAGTCACCAGAAGATATCGTGAAATAATAAATCATTATCGAAGGAATTATCAAGTGTAGGATAATTGTTGAAACTCAATTAGCTTTTTGATAAGACCCAAACTCATCTTTTGAAGAGACTAAACCAAGTCAAAAAACAAACATAGTAGTTGTAATATATACTGTGATAGCAAGTTCGATACCGAATGGAGGTTTTTTATTATACGCTTCCTTTAAGCACAATGCAAAAATTAAGTAAAAAACAACTAAATAATTTGATTGAGTAGTAAAGAAAGAGTAATATATATTCAATCTTTCTATTGTTGGTAAACTTGATACATTTTTTTTAGGAATATATATTTGAAATAAAAAATCAAGTATCAAAAACGCAATCATAAAAATTAAAAGAACCATTTTTATTGAAAACTCTAAATTTCTATTTATCTTCACAATTACGTACTCCTTTACTTTTGCTAAAAATTATTCTTGAAGAAAGTTAATTTCACTAAACTAATATAAAAATTATACACCTAGATATATATTTTAACGAATGAACAAATAAAATTACAAGCGTTACAAAAGAAAGAAACTCAGCAACCTGAGTTTCTTATTTTATAAAAATTTTAAAGTTTCCTTGCAAATCATTAACTCTTCATCAGTACGCATTTTGAGTATTTTGTATAATGATTTTGCCGATGATATTTCTAAATGTTCATCATAAGATTTTAGATTTTGATCTTCATCTATATCCAACGGTATGATGTTAATTTTGTCTATTACTCCGTTTCTTACATCTGCAGCATTCTCGCCAATTCCAGCTGTAAATACAATTGCATCAACACTCCCATTTAACTGATTTGTATACTTAATGATGAAATCAGCAATTTTTTGCGTATATAAATCTAATGCCATTGTGGCTTGTTTGTCTCCATTTCGAATGGCTTCTGTTATGTCTCTCATATCACTAGATATTCCCGAAAGACCTAATATACCAGACTTTTTGTTTAGTATGTCAGTTATCTCTTCAACATTCTTGTCCAACTGTTTAGCCATATATTGTAAAATCGATGGATCAATGTCACCAGTTCTTGTTCCCATTATAAGACCTGCTAGGGGTGTTAAACCCATAGTTGTATCAAAAGATTTACCCTCTTTAATACAACACATGCTAGCACCGTTACCTAAATGGCATACAATTAAGTTTAAATTTTCCTTATCTTTTTTTAATACTTCGGACATTTTTTCGGTTATATATTGATAACTAATTCCGTGAAAACCGTATTTTCTTAGGGAGAAATCTTGAAATCAAGAATAAGGAGTTGCATATAAATAGTTTTCTCTTGGCATAGTTTGATGGAAAGCGGTATCAAAACAACCTACAAGTTTTGCCCTACCCAGTTTCTTTTCAAAAGCTGTAATTGCTGTGAGAGCCCCAGGGTTATGTAATGGTGCTAGTTTGATATTTTCCTCGATTATTTTTTTATTTTCTTCTGTAAGTTCAACAGATTTTAAAATCTTATTTCCACCATGAACTACTCTGAAACCAATTCCCTTTATATCATCAAAATCTTTTATTAATTTTAAATCTTTGAATCTTACTAGTATAGATTGAACAGCATCGTCGTGATTTTTCATTGAATCATCGAATTCAAACTTATCGGTCTTTGTTTTAATAATTAACCTACCATCAACATTAATTCTTTCTGCTATCCCCTCTACTATAGATATAGGATTATTTAAGTTTGAAGTATCAAAAAGCTTAAACTTTATAGAACTACTTCCTGCGTTTACTATTAAAATCATTAATTAATTTCTCCATTTCTTTGTAATGCTTGAAAAATTGTTACTATGGATGTTTCATATATATCCTGAAATGTAGCTCCTCTTGAAAGATCATTTACAGGCTTATTCAAACCTAAAATAAAGGGGCCGGATGCTTTGTATCCTCCCATCCTTTGTGCGATTTTATAACCAATATTCCCAGAATTTAGGTCTGGAAAAACCATAACATCTGGTTTTTCTTTAGTAATTTTTGAGCTTGAATATTTTTTATCTCTTACCTTTTTTACATAGGCGGAATCGAATTGCATTTCACCATCAAAAATAAAATCATTATTTGTTTTTTCATTCAATATATTGACAGCCTCTTTTACTTTCTCTACCATTTGACCACTGCCAGATGAATTAGTTGAGTAACTTAATAAGGATACCTGGACATCCTTAACGTTCATATCTTTAGCAAAGTTTGCAGCCATAACAGAAATCTCAGCAAGTTGTCTTGGTGAAGGGTCTACATTTAGTGCACAATCAGTAAAGATTATTTGTTCTTCGTCTTTTGAAAGAATAAGAACTGAAGAAGCAATAGAATAACTATCAGAAGTTTTTATGATTTGTAATGTAGGTCTTAAAGTATCTGCAGTAGTGTAACTCAAACCACAAACCATACAATCAGCCTCTCCTAACTTAACAAGTAATGCTCCAAAATAATTTCTTTTTGTAACTAAATTTAATGCCTCTTCTTCTGTAATCTTTCCTTTTCTTATCTCCATTAAGAGATTAACCATAGACTTGTCAACTTCTCCAACTATATAAGTTTTTATTTTGCTATTTAAAGTACTAGGTATTTCATTCTTATTGTTGTAAAGCAATATAACATTTGCAAGTTCTTCTTCTATAATTTTGTTTGCCACTTGAACTATCGCTGTTTCTGTTCCCTCAGGAAAAACGATAGTCTTTTTATTTTTATTTTTTTTTATTAAAACGTTTAAGTCACTTATAGAATACATTTATTTTCTCCTTACTTATATTTATAATCGTGAATTTCTTTCAAACGTGTCGAAGAAATTTCTCTTTTGTTTGTATCAGCTATAAACAAGATTGTTTCTAGATCATGAAATATTTTTTTATTCGCATCTGCTAATTCTATTTCATAGTCAAGGTCACTTTTATCTCTTATTCCTCTAATTAAGTAGTTTACACCTAAGTTCCGGGCAAATTCACCCGTCAAAACATCCTTGTTTTCTAAAACTATACAATTCCCCAAACCTTTTACACTTTCTTCTATTTGAGATCTTCTACTCGAAAGGTTAGGGTTTGTATTTTTAAAAATGTTTTTAGTTATTACAATATAAACAACTTCAAAAAGCTTGCAGGCTTTTTTTAACACCTCTAAATGTCCTTCATGAAAAGGGTCAAAACTACCTGGGTAAATTGCTTTCATTAACTCACTCTCCTATATTTACTTTATTTTAAGACAAATATAGGAAAAAACTTTTTTATTATAAAATTTAGGTAAAATTATATTGTTTCGGAGGAAATTATGAGACTTTTGATGATTGATATTGGAAATACAACTGTTGATATTAGATTATGAGACTCAGAAACCAACATTACTAATGAGGTATTCAAAGCATTATCTAAAAGTAATGAATACCGTTCTTCAAATATTATTATTAAAAAAATAGAAAGCTTAAAACTTTCTTTTGATGCTGTAATATACGTTTCAGTAGTACCTCAATGAAACGATGTTGTTAGAGCACTAGCACATAAGAAAAGAGTTAAATTATATAATGTTAGAGAAGAAAAGTTAGTCACAAACGAGACTTTTTTAGTAGATGACGTTAGAAGAATTGGTGCTGACTTTATTGCTAATTATTATGGAGCCCTTAATAGTTACAACTTTAAAAATTTTATTATCGTATCAATGGGTACCGCGACAACTTTATCAGTTATTAATGATAAGAAATTTGTTGGTACAACAATTTCACCAGGTCTGGAATCAGGGATGAAAGGATTAATTCAAAATTGTGCATTATTAGAGAAACAAGATTATACATTATCTAACTTAAATTTTGGAAAAAACACATTTGACGCTATAAGTGTCGGAACCTATAACGGCCATTATTTAATGATAAAAGGGCTTCTAAAAGAACTTACCAATTTCATGAATATTGATGGTGTTATATTTACGGGTGGATACGCCCAAACATATAAGAAAAATATCGAAACGGATAAATTCATATATGACGAATCACTCATTTTTAAGGGTCTTATATCAATCTTCTTGAGTCTCAACAAAAAGTAAAATTATAAAATTTATAATTAAAGATTATAAATTTTATAATTTAGTATATAATTTTATCAGGAGGAATTAATAATGAAAAAAGAACACAATGTTCCAGAACATAGCAATGAAGAGAAATTAAAAGATCATTATCATGGAAAACATCACTTTGACTCTAAAGGTCAACACGATGATATTGAAGATAAGGATTTTGCTTTCATAAACACTTTATTAATTACTGGTAAACGAAATATGATATACAAACTTGTACTAGCAGGTTTTTTTATGGCCTTGGCATTTATTTGTACTATCTTAGACGGGTATATAGGAGAAAAGTTTTTAAGTATCCCTACTCCTGCGGGTATGATAAGTGTGCGTTACTTAGATGTGACAATCATAATATTATCTATTGGTAGTTTAGGACCAGTAATATCAAGCTTAGTAGCATTTGTTGTCCCTTATGTACATTTCGCTGTTCATTCGGAACACAGTATTTACTCAATAGTCTTAGATTCATTTGGATATGTCTTACTTATATGGCTAATGTGAACATTTTATTATGTAATATCAAGGAATTCATACTACCATAAAGACCCTGTTAAAAAGAAAGACTTGTTTAAAAGATGAATGCCAATTATACCGTTTGTGCTAATTAGTTCGGCAATATTCGCATTTATAGTTGTTTTATCACTTTATTTGAGTGAAATAACAGGTGCTGAAGGTCACGACCACGAAGGTCACGACCACGAAGGTCACGACCACGAAGGTCACGATCACGAAAATGAAGTTAATTGGGATTCATTTAAACAAAAATACTTTATTACATTTATAGTATTTTTCTTTATTGAGGTTTTAAGATTTACAATAGTTTACGTCTTATATGCAGCAATAGAACCTAAATTAAAATTATTGAATCATAAATATAGATAAACATCAAAAAAACACTTCTCGGAGTGCTTGAAGATGTTTTTTTTATTATAAAAATTTTTAGTATTTCAGTAGATTAAGTACTTAAAAATACGCCTATCTGGGCGTATTTTTACAAAAGTTTTATTCTATTTATCTTTCCCTAACTTTTTAATGGGTTTTCCATAATATGCATCTAAATAAATATTTTTGATATCTTCTATCAAGGGGTATCTTGGATTAGCACCAGTACATTGGTCGTCAAATGCATCCTCTGCCATACTATCCAATGATTCTAAGAATTTGTTTTCGTCTACTCCATACATTTTAAAAGATGAATGTAATTCTACTTCTTTTGTTAATGATTGTATGGCCATTATTAATCCGTCAACTAGTTCCTCATTAGTTTTACCATTAATATTTAAATGTCTTGCCATTTTAGCATACTTCTCAAGAGAGTTTTGTGTTTCGAACTGAGAGAAATAAGTTTGTTTTCCGCCATCTATAATACAACCAGCATTATATCTTATTACATAGGGTAGTAAGATTGCATTGGCTGCGCCATGGACAACACCGTGGTAACCTCCAACTTTATGTGATAAAGAGTGAACAATTCCTAAGAAAGCATTTGCAAATGATATTCCAGCAAAAGTTGCACCGTTCATAACCTTCTCACGCGCTTCTCTATCATTTGTTCCGTTATGATAAGCTCTAGAAAGATAGTTTAATATATTTTGAGCACCTTGTACGGCGTAACCATCAGTGTAATCCGTAGCCATAATTGATACATAGGCTTCCATACAATGAGTCAAAGCATCTAATGCAGGTGCATTCGTTGCGTTTTTTGGTACTGACAATGTTAATTCAGGGTCAATGATTGCCATTTGCGGTGTTAATGAATAATCAGCCAAAGGATATTTTTTATGATTTTTATCATCAGTGATTACAGAAAATGGTGTGACTTCTGAACCAGTTCCAGATGTTGTGGGTATACAAATCATCTTAGCTTTTTTTCCTGTGTTTGGATACTTAACAATTCTTTTTCTTATGTCTGCAAATGTTAATGATAATTCAGCAAAGTTTAGTTTATCGCCTTCATTTTCATACATCAATCACATTAGTTTAGCGGCATCCATTGATGAACCACCACCAAAGCCAATGATAACATCTGGTGCAAATAGTGCCATTTCTTTTGCACCTGCCTCAGTTGTAGAAAGCATTGGATTTGGTTCAACCCTATCAAAAATAGCATATTTTATTTTCATTGTGTCTAATACAGAAGTTATTTTTTTACCATATAATTGATTAATGATTTTGTCTGTTACTATATAAACTTTCTGAGTCCCTCATTCTTTAAGATCTTCAAGTGCAACACTTAGTGAACCAAACTTATGATAGATTCTCTCAGGTATTCTTAACCATTGCATATTATCCCTTCTTTCTACAACAGTTTTGATATTTAATAAGTTTAAAGGACCTACATTTTCAGAGAACGAATTGCCCCCGTGAGTACCACAACCAAGTGTTAAGCTTGGCTCTAAACCAAAGTTATACATATCTCCAATTCCTCCGAATGCAGATGGTTGATTTATAAGCAATCTACCAGGGTTCAAAGTTTTAAAAAGCTCGAGTGATTTTTTTTGCTTGTTTAAGTCTGTTCATAACGAAGCTGTATGACCAGGACCCATCTTTAATATGTCCCTAGCTTTTTCAACGGCACTTTCTATATTATTCGCTTTATAGATTGAAGCATAGGTTGATAATTTCTCATGAGTCAACGCTTCTTTGTAAGAAGTGTCTTCCGCTTCAACCAGAATAAATCTAATATTTTTTGGAACTTTAATACCAACAAGTTCAGCTACTTTTTGCGCGTTTTGCCCAACTAATTCAGAGTTAAGTAGACCAAATTTACCTTCTTTGAACATTGCTTTTCGAAACTTTTGTTTTTCTTCTTCAGTTCTTACTAAATAAGTATTTTTACTTTCAAATGACTTAATAACTTTTTCGTATATAGTATCTATAACTATCAAGGAATTCTCAGTAGCACAAACAACCCCGTTATCAAAAGTATTAGATTGAATAATTGATGATGTAGCCATATCGATATTGGCAGTATCATCTATAATGGCTGGTGCATTTCCTGAACCAACACCAATTGCAGGTACCCCAGAACAGTATGCTGATTTCACCATACCCGGACCTCCGGTTGCTAAAATAATATTTGAATTTTTCATAACATACTCAGTTTTTTCTAATGAAGGTTCATCTACTCAACCAATAAAGCCTTTTGGTGCACCGGCTTTTATTGCTGCCTCTAAGACTATTCGGCTGGCTTCAATCGTACTTCTTTTAGCACCTGGATGTGGTGAAATAATGATACAATTTCTAGTTTTGATTGCTAACAAACACTTAAAAATGGCAGTAGATGTTGGGTTTGTAGTAGGTATAACAGCACCTATCACTCCTATTGGTTCGTATACTTTTTCGATACCAAGACTCTTATCAGAGTAAAATGTACCTACAGTTTGTAAATCTTTAAATTTATTATAGATGAACTCACTTGCATAATGATTTTTTAATATTTTGTCTTCAATAATACCCATACCAGTTTCTTGCTTTGCCATTTTTGCTAAAGCAATTCTGTTTTCATTAGCCGCAATAGCAGCTGCCTTGAATATTTTGTCGACTTTCTCCTGAGAGAAAGATGAAAAATCTTCGTAAGCTTTTTGTGCTTCCTTGAATATTTTAGATAACTTTTCCATTTGCATTATCCTTCATTAAGTAAGATCCCTTACTTATCCTTCCATAATAATTATGACACTTCCTGATAAATACTACCGCTTTATTTTAAAAAGATAGAACTTTTTCCAAAGTAAAAAAAAATTTATAGGCTAATTAAAGTTAAAAAAAACACCTTTGTAAGGTGTTCATATGCGCATATGATATTGTATATTAACGTTTTGAGAATTGAGGCGCTCTACGAGCTCCATATAAACCATATTTTTTACGTTCTTTAACACGAGCGTCACGAGTTAATAAGCCTTTGCTTCTTAATTCTGCTTTGTAATCCTTACTTGCCTCTAAAAGTGCTCTTGCTATACCTAAACGTGCCGCTCCAGCTTGACCTGTGAAACCTCCACCTTTAACCATAACTCTAATTGAAAAGTCTTCTTTTGTTCCAGTTGCCACAAGTGGTAATTCCATTTCTTGTACTAATGTTGCGTATGGGAAAAAGTCTAGAGCTTTTAAGCCATTAACGATTATTTCACCATTTCCAGGAGTTAAAATAACTTGGGCAACAGAAGATTTTCTTCTACCTGTACCTCTGTACATTGCTTCATTTTTCTTTATTGCCATTATTTATTATCTCCTTTTTTTGAACTTAACACTAAAACTTCTGGATTTTGTGCCTGATGTGGATGTTCTGGACCTGCATAAACATGCAATGCACGATACTGGTTTGAACCTTGAACATTTTTTGGTAACATTAGACGAACAGCTCTTTCCACAATTCTTTCTGGAAACAATTGACGTTGAGTTTTAACATTTCTTGATTTCAATCCACCTGGGTGCATTGAGTGATGATAATAATTCTTGTCATTTTCTTTTTTTCCAGTTAAGACTACTTTTTCAGCATTTATAACAATTACATGATCTCCATTATTGATGTGTGGTGTAAAAGTTGGTTTGTGTTTTCCTCTTAATATTGTTGCAACCTCAGTAGATAATCTACCTAAAATTGCATCAGTTGCGTCAACTACATATCACTTTTTGGCAATGTCTGCCGTTTTAATTAGTGTAGTTTGTTTCATGTGCTTTTTTCTCCTTCGCTTCCGGGGCTAGTGAGTAAGCAAATATATTATATATTATTTTTAAAATTTTTGTATAATTAGGTATTAAAAACTAAGTAAAAACAATAAAAAAAACGCTTCTGCGTTTTTTTGTAGTCGTTGTAGCTATCATATATTATGCAGTTTTCCCTTATTACACTATGGAATTATTCAAAAAAACTGCAGCAATACATACTACCTACTGATTTATTAGACGTTATATAATTCAAAACGACTACATTTATATTTTACACAAACAAATCAATTAATATGTAATTTTATACAAAATTAGTCCCCTTGGGTCTGCAATGTATGGGAGTTTATTAGCTTCCTTATTAAGGACTTTGATTATATCTGATTTCTCAATCTTGTTTAATGCATATGCAAATGCTGCTCCAAGGATCATCCTAATTTGATATCTTATGAAACCTTTCGCTACAAACTCAATTGTATAAATATCCTTTGAAAATTTTAGTGTTATATCTTTTATTTCACGTTTAGTATTTATTACCTCGGCCTCTGACTTTGTTAGACCTGAAAAATTGATAAAATCGTGCTCTCCAATAAATAACTTTAATGCTTCGTTTAGTTTATCGAAGTTTAAGGGTCTCTTTGGAACATAATAAAAGCGGTCTTCAAAAACCGATCTTTTATTAGTTTTGATAATGTATTTATATATTTTTTCTTTACAGTTTCTTACCTTAAAAGAAGCGTCCACAGATTCAAAGTCCTTAATCATTATTCCGAGTGGTAATGAACTATTTATAGCTCTTATAAAACCAGGAAAAATAGGTTTAAAATCTAGTTCTATTCAAACTTTTTGGTCCTTTGCGTGTACTCCAGAATCTGTTTTAGAAGCCCCGACTAGTCTAAAACTCGTACCTTTTGTAACTTTGAAGATAGCTTTTTCTAAAGCTCCTTGTATTGTTTTTTGGTTTGATTGTTTTGCTCATCCACAAAAATCTGTTCCATCATATTCTAAGGTGAAAACATAGTAATTCTTCATTAAATATCAAGTATTTTATCTAGTCTTGGCATTTTAATCACATTTAGAACATCAAAGTAACCGTGACTATAGATGAATAAAAATACTATTATAGACATAACAGATATGAAAATAAATCAATCTCAAATTCTAAATTTCACTTGACGATATCTGGTTCTTTTTGCGTGTGGATCATATCCTCTTGAGTCCATTGCGTATGCTAGGTCTTCAGCCTTTTGAAACGCTGAAACTAATAATGGTATTATTAAAGACGTCATTGACTTGACTTTATCCGCTAATTTACCATTTTTAAAATCTATCCCCCTAGAGGATTGTGCTTTCATTATCCTTCCAGCCTCATCGATTAGCGTTGGTATCATTCTTAAAGCAATCGAAATGATTGTAGAAAATATATAAACTGGTATACCAATTAACTTTAGTGGTCACAATAAGTCTTCAATTGCTAATGTCAACTCTAATGGTTGTGTGGTTCCAGTCAAAATAGTGGTTAAAGTTATCATCAAGAATATTCTTAATGTCATATATGAAGCTCTATAAAATGCTTTTTCAGATATATAAATTTTTTTTCAATTAAAAATATATCCGGACTCATTAGACTCACCTCATCTTGCGCTTTGAGAGAGCATTTTTCAATCAATGTTTTCAGAAGCTAAGGGTGCTAACATAAAAAAATTAATTAAAATCAACACAATAAAGATAAACAATATCGGGGTAAATAATTTTCACAGCATTTTAAAATTTAGTTTACTTACGAAAAACAATCCCATAATTAGAGTACCGGCTATTGCAAAACCCGTAAAACCAATTTTAAGAAAAATAATAACAATAAGACAAAGAATCATGAAAAGTTTAATTCTTGGATCCATTTTATGAATTATAGAGTTATGTGGCATGTATCTACCAAAAACCATTCTCATACTATTTTCCCCCTAATTTTGTTCTAGATTCTTTTATTGCAAGTGCTAATTCCTTAATTGTTCTAAATTCCTTTGCGGTAATGTCAATTCCCTTTTCTTTAAGACCATGAGCCACTTTATATAATTTAGGTGGTTCTATTTCAATCTTTTCAAGCAATTCCTTGTTTGAGAAGATTTTAAATGGGGAATCCTTTGCAATAACCCTACCTTTATGCATCACAATAACTTCATCAGCGATCTGCAATACATGGTCCATGTTATGGGTAACTATAACAATTCTTTTTTTCTTTTCTTTATTCAAGTTGTAAAATAAACGCATGAAGTCTTCTTCACCTTGCGGGTCTAAACCACCAGTAGGCTCATCTAATACCAATGTGTTTCCGTCCATAGCAATTATCCCTGCAATAGCCACTCTTCTTTTTTGACCACCAGATAAGTCGAATGGACTTCTTTTTGCGTAATCAGTTGGCAAATCAACCATCTTAAGTAGATCTGGTACTTTTTTTAAACTTTCTTCTTTGTCTGCTCCAAGGTTTATAGGTCCAAAGGCGATGTCTTTTTCAATTGTATCTTGAAATAGTTGGTACTCAGGAAATTGAAATACTAAACCAACTTCCCTTCTCAAGTCTTTAACTTCTTTAATTTTTTTAGTTGAAGCTAAAATTGGGTAATTCCCAACGATTGTACGTCCGGTTTCTGTTGTTATTAAACCATTAGTCAACTGAATTAGGGTTGATTTACCTGAACCCGTCATTCCAATTACGGCGGTTATTTTACCCTTTTGTATTGTTAAATTAGTTCCGTTAAGTGCTCGAAACTCGAAAGGTGTATTGATACCGTAAGTAAATGAAACATTTTCTAACTTGATTTCACCTGAGAAATCAAAATACGTATTTTTAGCTTTCGCAAGTTTTTTCTTGTAAGACTTTTTATCGCTCTTAGTTTTTGTTTCGAGGTTATTATATCAATTTCTTACTTCATTTACTCTTTCTGGAGTGTTTTGTAAATCTGCCTTCTTGTAATCTTTCAACTCTTTTTGATATTCTTTTTGTTTAGATAAGTCACTCTTAATATTAGCTATTATTTCTTTGTGTTTTTGTTTTCTTATTTTAGTTTGTTTTTTTTGATTGATAGTTAATTCACGAACATGATTTTTGTATTTTGTTTTTGAAGCTTTTTTTTCAACTATTAGTTTTGCTTTCTCTTCGGGTGTAGCATCTCTTAATTTTGACATATTTTATTCACTAACTCCTCTAAGTTATTACTATGCTCTAGCTTTATTCCTAGCTCCTCAAGAGCTTCTTCAACCTGAGCAACAAAAGGAATATCTAGGTGTATTGAACGGAGAAAATCTTTGTCGGCCAGAATTTCCTTTGGAGAACCAAATTTTACCAGTTCCCCTTTATTCATAACCATTACTTTATCCGCATTAAGAATTTCATCCATATCGTGCGTAATCGAAAAGATAGTTTTCTCTCTTGTGTTTTTTAATTCAACCATTATATTTTTTACTTCTGTTTTTCCTTTTGGATCTAACATACTTGTAGCTTCATCAAAAATTAATATATCTGGTGAAAGAGCTAAGGCAGATGCGATAGCAACTCTTTGTTTTTGTCCTCCCGACAACATTAGTGGCTCGTGGTCTAAGAATTCATGCATATTTACTTTTTTAGCGGACGCCTCGATGATGTCACCCATTTTTGATGGTGCCATTCTTCTATTTTCCAAACCAAAAGCAATATCATCTCTAACTGTTGATCCTATAAACTGGTTATCAGGGTTCTGAAAAACAATTCCTAAAAATTTTCTTGCTATATTTATGTTACTTCCAGTAACTCTATTTCCATAAATATCTATGCTCCCAGCTGTTGGTTGCAAAACACCAATGATTATTTTTGAAAGGGTTGATTTACCACTCCCGTTATGTCCAATTATAGTTACATAATCCCCGTGTTTTACTTCTAAACTAACTTCCTTAACAGCCAATGGGTAGTCTTCACGATATTTAAAAGAAACATTGGTTAATTTAAGTGCGATGTCACTTAATTTAGTTAACTCTCCACTATGACCTCGGTCTTTTATTGCATTTTTGGCTTCTTTGTAAATGTATTGAGCTGTCTTATAGTGTTCATAGCTTTTTCAATATTCTTCGCTGCCTTTTTTATGTTTATTAAGTTTTTGTGCTTCCATTTTAAAATTATCCAAAAATATTTTAGTGTTAGCAAAGTTTTTAAACTCAGTTTTCATATTTTTATATTCGAGTTCATATTTTTTTACAAAATCTTTATCAACATCTCTTTTTGCATATTTTGCCTTTGCCACAATTACTCTTTGACTTGAACGAACTAATTTATCATTGTATTCGTTTAGTTTTAATTTAAAATCGTTTAAATCTTTAGTTGTCAAAACTTTCATTACTTCAACATTACTATTTTCCATAAATTTAGTCCTTTCATACATTTTTGATTATATCAAATATGTTAACAAAATAAATTATATTTTATATAATTTAGAGTTAAAATCAAGTATATTTTGTAATATAATTAAAAATTAAGCTTTTAACCAACTCTATTTTATACTAATTTTACACTTATTGGTTTATAATATCTGCTAAAAAGGGAGGTATTAATATCTCATAAACTACTTATTTTAAAAGAGGTATTCATTATGTTAGGAGCTAAGAACGTATATAATTAAAAAAAGATGAACCCATCTTTATTTGATTATATTTTTACATGAATTAGTTTGAATAAACTCCTTTAAGTTTTCAAAGCTTATCTCCACCATATTTTTAACGGCTTCATCAGTAAAACTTCCAATATGGGGAGTGATCAAAACTCTTGGTTTTAATGAGAGTAACTTTTCATAAGTTGCATTATTGAGGTCTTTGACATGTGTTTTAAAGAAAACCTCACTCTCGTTAGTTAAAGTATCTAAGCACACAGACTTTATATGTTGAACTTCTAAAGCGCTAAGTAAGTCATTGTAGTTGATAAGTTCCCCTCTTGCAGCATTTATAAGTATTACACCCTTTTTCATCATTGCTATTGAGTCTTTATTTATAAACTCTTCATTTTGGCCTTTGATAAGCGGGCAATGAAGTGTAATCAAGTCAGATTTCATCAAAAGTTCATTTAATGATGTATACTCAATAATTCCTTTGGCATCTGAGCGTGGAAATATATCATAACCAAGTACTTGGGCATCTAAACTTTTTCAAGCTTTAGAAGTTTCAAAACCAATTCTACCTGTTCCTATAACTCCAATGATAGAATTTCTTACTTCTTTAGAGAAATAATTATTATCAATTAGAAAGTCCTTTTTATTCATTTTATCCGCCATTAAATTTAAATTTCTTATCATGTACAAACCCATAGAGAGAGCTAACTCACTAACGGCATTTGGTGAATAATATGGTACATATGCTGTTTTTATTTCTAATTTCTTTGCTGCATCAATGTCTATATGATTAACTCCAACGGTTCTAGTAAAGCAATATTCTACTCCCTTGTTTTTCATGTAAGTCAGGTTTTTTTCATCAGCAATACAGTTAGCTCTTAAAAGAACAACATTGTGGCCATCTATTAAATTAACGTTACTATGGTTCAATAATTCTTTTGTAAATGTTAATTCATAATTGTATTTCTTATTTACATCGTTAAAGATTTTTTCTTCAACATCTCGCACACCAAAACATATAATTCGCATAAAAATTTCTCCTTTAAGTCACAACTCCAAATATGGGTAGAACACTAATAGCTGTAACGACTACTACCCATATTGGTAAAGTAATGACAGATAATAAAGTAGATAAAGTAGTAAGGTTACTAGATAGATTTGCTCCCTTTTGATAAGAAATCGAGTACGCTACTACCACATTAGCTGGTGGGGAAGCTGTTAGTATTACCAATGAAACAAGTTGAATGTTTGTCAGTTTGAATCAACCGGTCTGATAACCAATAAAAGCAAATACCATAACAAACATTAATATTATCAAAGGTGCCACTAAAACTTTTATAACCGATGCGTATCATACTGTTTTGTCTTTTATAGCTTCTTTTAAATTACCCTTATTCATTGTCATACCAATAGCAAGTCAAGCTAATGGAGTGCAAATAGTTTGTAATGTAGAAATAATTTTAAACGATGGTGGAAACAAAAGATCAAAACGTAAGGGCGAATCTAGGACTTTTTCTTTGACTTTAGAACCGTTAGACATCGTCGAAGTCATCGTTCTTCCTAAATCTAGACAACGAATTCCTGGTATTAATTGTGTTGATCAAATAAATAAACCAATAAATGTACATATCAATATAGGGTTGCAGAAAATATTTTTTAGAGTCTGCTTCCTAATTTTTTTATTTTCAATTACTTCGACTTCATTCATATCTTTTCTTTTTTTTGTAACTATTAGAGGTTTTTTACTCATAACTATGAAAGCAAACGAGTATAAAAAAACTCTATAAGGAACGTTAAATACATTCGTTGTTAGTTTGCTAGCATTAGCCTCAGTTCCTTCAAAAAGGGCTGTTACAACTGGTATCCCAAAAAACGTTGTAGAAGCAAACGCAATACACATTGCTAGTGTGTCTTTGATGTCCTTTTCGTACTTTAAGAAAAATATTTTTGAAGATACAGACATAATAGCATAAAATGCAAAACCAATAATTATTACTACAAGCTCACCTTTAAGGTTATCAAGAGTAATGTCTGAATCAGCATTTTGTACTAAAAAACCGCTTAAAGCTAGTGCAGGTAGTCCAACAAGCATTACTATTTTTATTAAGACTTTCTCTCACTCAGCTTTAAATATTCCTTTGAATGCTAATAAATAACCCATACCAATAACAAAAATTGTCGCAAATATAGCTGACCATATCCCTCATGACCCAAGAGTTGTAATTAGAGCATCCGAAACTTTACTATATATCATTTTATTCCGAGCCTTTATCTTTCTATTTAAAGTATACTCGAAATATTACTTTCTATTTGGTTATTTTTGGAATTTTTTTCTATATTAGCATTTATTTTTAGCTGTCTCTAGACACTCGATAAGTATACTTTTGAAGTGTTTATCTTTTAATATATTGTGGCCAGCAATTGTTGGACCACCCGCAACACATACTTCGTCAATTAGTTCATCAAGTGACTTCTCCGATGTAAATGCATTTTCTATGGAATTCATAATGCACTCTTTTAAGAACACTTGACTCTCCTGTTTTGTAAATCCGTTCATAAGCGAAAACTCTTCAAAACCCTTAAGAAATTCGAATATAAATGCTGGTGAAGTACCCGTTAGAGCTACAAACGCAGGAAAGATTTCTTCTTTTATCTCATAAATACTACCAAATTTTTTTATTAATGATATACCGTAATTTAATAGATCCGTATTTTCGCCATGTATGGCAAAACTGGTTGTTGATTTTAAATTCATTGCATTCATATTTGGAATTATTCTGATTATATTGATATCATAACCTACTAATTTTTTTAGATGTTCAATTTTCAATGCATTTACCATACTGATTAATAACATTCCCTCAAGGTTCCCACATTTCATATTCATAAAGAGTTCTTCAACATCAGCTGGTCTAACCCCAATGATAATGATGTCAAACTTATGTGCATTTATTTCTTCTATTGATTTTAGTGCTTTACATTTATATTTGTTTTTAAGTTCTTCACTCCTATTTCAAGTTCTATTCAAAATATAAATTTCATCTTGATTTTGGTTGTTTAAAGATAAGGCTTTTAAAATAGCTTCTGCCATTCTACCTACCCCAATAAATAAAATTTTTTTCATAGTAAATCCTCCTAATGTAATCATAAACAAAAAAAATGTCCGTCTGGACATTTGTTTAAACTAGCTCTATGATACACATAGGTGCATTATCACCACGACGACTATCAAGTTTCAAAATTCTTGTGTAGCCACCATTTCTTGTTTTAAATCTTTTAGAAAGACTTGTAAATAACTTTTGTAATGCTGTTTCCTTTTCTGATGCATTTGTGTGTCTCAATCATGCAGCTGCTTGTCTTCTAGCATGTAAATCCCCACGTTTTGCAAGTGTAATCATATGGTCAAAGTGCTTTCTTAACTCTTTTGCTCTTGTTTCAGTAATTTCTAGTTTTTCTGAAATAATTAGTTCAGTAGTTAAGTTTCTCATTAAAGCGACTCTTCAAGCTGTGTTTTTTCCTTGTTTTTGAATGTATGACATATCAAGTACACCTCTCTAGTCTTGTTTAAAAGTTAATCCTAATTGGACCACTTTATCTTTGATTTCTTTTAATGATTTTCTACCCAAGTTTCTAATTTCTTGAATATCATCTTCACTACGTGATACTAAATCTCGTAATGTATTGATGTTTGCTCTTTTTAAACAATTTAAACTTCTTTGTGTAAAGTCTAAATCTTCAATTAAACGATCTAATTCTTTTTCGTCTTCTTCATTAGATACCCCAATGACATTAAGTTCATTGATTTCATCGTTTAGATTTACGAAGAATTGTAAATGTTCAACTAAAACTTTTGAAGCGGTTGCAACAGCATCGCTTGCACTAATAGTTCCATCAGTTTCAACTTGTAAAGTTAGCTTTTCTAAATCTACAGATTTACCAATTTTAGTAGCATCGACGTGATAAGCCACTTGAACTATTGGAGAATAGTTTGAATCAATTGTAATTGAATCCGCTGTTATTTTCTCTTTTTTGTTGTCTTTGAATGAACGATAACCTCTTGAGTTTTTTGCAAATAAAGTTAAATTTAAAGCTCCACCGTCAGCAATTGTACATATATGTAAATCTTTATTGATTATTTCCACTCCCGTAGGAACTTCAATATCTCCTGCTTTTACATCTCCAACTGTCTGAGAGTTTATTGTTAATTCTACAACATCATCATCTTCAAATATTTTTTCATCAATCTTAAGTGCTAATTTTTTAATGTTTAGAATTATACGACTAACATTTTCAACTATACCTTCAATTGATGTAAATTCATGAGCTGCACCTGCAAGTTTAATTGCATATACAGCTGCACCTGGTGTTGAACTAAGAAGAGTTCTTCTTATTGCGTTACCAAGCGTGGTACCAAAACCTCTTTCCAAAGGTTCTACTTTAAATTCCCCATAGTTTTTATTTTTTTCTTCTTTTAATAAAGTAAATTCTGGTCTTGCGAATTGTTTCATTTAATTATTAACCTCTTGGGCGTTTACGGGGACGCACACCGTTATGAGGAATTGGTGTAGTATCTTTAATTGATGTAATTTCTAATCCGATACCTTGTAAACTTCTTACAGCGGCATCTCTTCCTGGACCTGGTCCTTTAACTTCTACTGAAATTGTTCTGACTCCGTTATCCATTGCCCCTTTACCAGCGGCTTCAGCTATCATTTGAGCTGCATATGGTGTTGATTTTTTGCTTCCTTTGAAACCTAGGGCTCCAGCGCTTGATCAAGATAATACATTACCTTGTTCATCAGAAACAGTTACGATTGTGTTGTTGAAAGTAGAGTGAATGTGAGCTATACCTTTAGCAATATTTTTTTTGACTTTTTTACGATTGTTATTTTGTTTGTGATTTGCCATTGTTTAAACTCTCCTACTATTTTTTCTTATTAGCCACAGTTTTACGAGGGCCTTTTCTGGTACGTGCATTTTGTTTAGTTGATTGTCCACGTACAGGTAGTCCCTTTCTGTGTCTCATTCCTCTATAACTTCCAATTTCCATCAATCGTTTGATATTTAATGCTGTTTCTCTTCTTAAATCTCCCTCAGTTTTTCATTTTGAAATTTCTTGCGAGATTGCTTTAATATTATCTTCTGTTAAATCCTTAACTCTAATATCTTCGCTTACTTTTGCAGCCTCTAGGATTTTTTGTGATCTTGATAAACCAATACCATAAATGTAAGTTAGAGCGATAACTACTCTTTTTTCGTTAGGTATCTCTACCCCATTAATACGAGCCATTATTCTTTTCCTTTCTAAATAAAATTAAAATATCTTTAAAATTATTGATTAACCTTGACGTTGTTTATGTTTTGGTTGTTCACAAATAATCATTACACGGCCTTTACGTCTAATTACACGACATTTATCGCATATTTTTTTGACAGATGATCTAACTTTCATCTATTTAACCTCCTGATTTTTGTTCTAATTATTACTTACCATTTTTGAAACGGTAAGTAATTCTTCCACGTGTTGGGTCATATGGTGAAATTGCTATAGTGACTTTATCACCTGGTAAAATGCGGATGTAATTCATGCGGATTTTACCAGACACGTGGGCGTCTATTACTATATCATTTTCTAATTTCACCTTGAAAGCAGCGTTGGGTAATACCTCAACAACAACTCCTTCAACTTCTAAATGATCTTCTTTTGCCATTAATTTTCCTCCTTTGGTGTAAATAAAGTTAATATTTCTGGGTCTCCCTCAGTAACCAAAATTGTATGTTCGAAGTGAGCTGTCATGCTACCATCACTAGATGACACTGTTCACTTGTCATCTCCAACCACAGTTTTATTAGTACCAATTTGAACCATTGGTTCAATACATATTGCCATTCCAGGAATTAGTCTCATTCCTGTATTTTGAACACCCACATTTGGAACATATGGGTCTTCGTGCATCTCTAAACCTATACCGTGACCGGAATAATCTGTTGGCAATTGAAAACCATATCCTTCAATAAAATTTTGAACAGTTGCTGAGATGGTTCCGATGCGCACACCGGCTCTTACCTGTTCAATTGCCAAGAATAGTGACTTTTCGGTCACATCTATTAGTTTATCATATAAATTAGTGCTTTTGGTTCCACAAATAGTGGTAAATGCAGAATCCGCATGGTATCCCTCATAAATACATCCAGCATCAATTGAAACAATGTCTCCGTCCAGCAAAACTCGATCGGTTGGAACTCCGTGGATTAGTTGTTCATTGATTGATATACAAATATGAGCTGGATAACCATAATAATCTTTGAAATTACTTTTACAACCTTTTTCGGTTATAAAATCGATAAAAAACTTATCTAGTTCTAGGCAATTTACGCCTGGCTTGATCAGTTTTTTTAGGCTATACAATGCTTCTCCTAAAACTTTTCCTGCAACCCTCATTTTTTCTATTTGAGTTGAGTTTTTAATAGTTACTGCCATTAGAATCCCAACTCAGAAGCTATTTGATTATAAACTTCTTGGGGGCTAAGGTTAGAAGAATTAACAGAGATTAATTTCTCAGCGTAAAATTCTACTAAAGGAGCCGTTTCTTTTTGATAAGCATCTAATCTAACTTTTATTTTATCTTGTGAATCATCGGGTCTGGTTATTAACTTTCCTGAGTCATAATCACAGATGCCCTCTATTTTAGGTTTTCTATTTTTTATATGAAAACTCCTTTTGCACACTTCACAAACCCTTCTACCAGTTAAACGATCCATCAATATTGACTCATCCACTTCAATATAAATTACTTTTTCTATTGACGAATCTAGTTCTGCAAGCATTTCATCAAGGGCGTGTGCTTGATCAATAGTTCTAGGGAAACCATCAAATATCAACTTTTGGTGTTTTGATTTCAAGTAGTCTTTAACCATAGCATTAGTCACTAAATCGGGCACTAATTGACCTTCATTCATATATTTTTTTGCTTCTATACCGAGATTTGTGTTGTTGTTAATGTTTTTTCTAAATAAATCACCCGTTGATAGTTGGGTGAATCCATTTTTTTCACATAAAAGTTCTGATTGAGTACCTTTTCCGCTACCTGGTGCACCAAGTAAAATAATATTCATTTTTCTTTCTCCTTCATTATCAAATATGAGAGTTTGTGTTTTCCTTTACATCTGAGAACTTTTCTTGTTTTTTATCAATAAATGATTGTTGTATTAGTCGACCTTTTAATTGTTGTACTGTTTGAATTGCAACGGATATTAAAATTATCAATCCTGTTCCCCCAACTGCTAATGAGCTGGGTAAATCAGTTAATTTACTAATCACGTATGGTAGGACTGCGATACCAGCCAAGAAAAATGCGCCTAAAAAACTTAATCTATTAATTGTTCCTTGTAGGAATTTTTCAGTTTCTTTTCCAGGTTTGATTCCGGGAATAAACGTTCCTGATTTTTTAAAATTCTCTGCGATTTTCTCGGGATTTATCTGAACTTGTGCGTAAAGGAACGTAAACAATATCGTTAAAGTACCATAAATTCCTATACCTCATCATGTTCCAAAAGACAAGTAAGTTTGTGTAAAGTTGTAAAATGCACTATTTTGACCCATTATTTGTGCAATGGTTACTGGTGTTGATATAATTGCCGAAGCAAATATTACTGGTATAACTCCCGCATTATTAAGTTTTAATGGGAGATAAGGGGTGTGGTCCTTGGAGTCAACCAAACCAGAACCAGTTTGTTGAATCGGCACTTTTCTCTCAGCTTCGTTCATCAAAACAACTACAAATATAACCAAGAAGAATGCTACTAAGTAAATTAAAAACTTAAGTATTCCATCAAATAATATAGTTGGGTCATTTTTTGGAGCTATTCAAAACTTGAAAGTGTTTATAAAGTTTTCTGGCATTTTTGCGACAATACCAGTGAAAATGATTATTGAAACACCATTTCCAATACCTCTTATTGTAATTTGATCGGCAATTCATAACATCAAGAATGTTCCACCAAGCATTACTAATGGTATTAATACATAATAAAACCACGCAGGTCCAGTTCCAAGTTCATTTGTTCCTCACTTAGCAGAGATTAAACCCTGAGAAGTTAATGTAAAAATTGTTGCAACAGATTGCATCAAAGCAAATGGTATTGTTAGTACCTTTGTTAATTTATCTAACTTTCTTCTTCCACGTTCCCCAGATTTACTTCATCTCGATAGTATTGGAATAACATCTGTTGATAACAATTGAACGATAATTGAAGCGGTAATATATGGAGAAACCCCAAGTGCCAATATTGAGAACTGTCCAATTGAACCCCCTCCAAGGGTAGAAAGCAGTTGGAAAAACTCTTGGTCACTAATACCACTTTTAAATGAATCCTCTATTTTAATACCTGGTACAGTTAGAAGGGAACCTGCTCGAATTAAAATAAGCACTATCAAAGTAAAAACGATTCGTTTTATAAGGTCTTTATTTCTTATGAAGAAATTAGAACTTTTTGCGAATTCGTTTTTTTCTTTAGTTGATTTGGCTTTTTTTATTTTTTTATTTTTTGCAGCCACCTAAATCACCTCAATAGTTCCCCCGGCAGCTTTTATAGCTTCCTGAGCATTTTTTGATATTTTGTTAACTTTTATATTAACAGCTTTAGTAATTTTACCATTTCCTAGCACTTTTACTAATGTTTTTTCAGATTTTATAACTTTTTTTTCAATTAAAGTACTATGATTAACATCTGTTAATCCCAGTTTTTCAATAGTATCTAAATTTAATATTGTAAATTCTTTTCTATTCAAACTTGTAAATCCAATTTTTGGTAATCTTCTGAATAAAGGAGTTTGTCCTCCTTCAAATCCTGGTCTAACGCCTCCACCTGAACGTGAGTTTTGACCTTTATGTCCTCTAGTTGATGTCTTACCTTTTCCAGAAGCCATACCACGACCAACGCGGGTAGCTTCCTTTTTGCTTCCTGGTGTATATTTTAATTCATGTAGTTTCATAAAAATTTACCTCCAATAAACTTATTTAAGTTCAACTTTCTTTTCAACTTGAGACATCCCTCTTAATCTTGCAATTTGTTCAGCTGTTTGCATTTCTTTTAAACCTTCTAATGTAGCTCTAATCATATTGATAGGTGTATTTGATCCCAATGATTTAGTATAAACGTCTGAAATTCCAGCTAATTCAATAACAGCACGAGCTGGTCCACCAGCAATAACACCAGTACCTTTTTTAGCAGGCTTAATTAGAACTCTACCGGCACCAAAGTGACCGATTACATCATGTGGAACTGTAGTTCCCGCCAAGGGAACTCTTACCAATGATTTTCTAGCTTCTTTTATAGCCTTTTTAATTGCATCAGGAACTTCGTTTGCTTTACCAGTACCAAGTCCAACTCTACCTTTTTTATCACCAATAACAACAACTGCTGCAAATCTAAATCTACGTCCACCTTTTGTAACTTTTGTAACACGATTAATGGTTACAACTCTTTCTTCAAATGGGTTATCTTCTTTATTTCTTGCAAACCTATTGTCTCTTCTTGGTCTATCACCTAGGTTTTTTGAATCCTTTTTAAACTCTGGTTTGTGGTTCGCTGATCTTGTTTGTGGTTTTCTTGATTCAGTACCAGCATTTGAAGTTGGTGCTGAAGCTATTTTTTTATCTTCTGCCATTTTTCATAGTCTCCTTTAATTAGAATTTCATTCCGTTTTCTTTTGCTGATTCTGCAAACGCTTTAACTTTTCCGTGGAATAAATAACCTCCACGATCAAATACTACATTAGTGATTTTTTTGCTTTTTGCTTTTTGAGCAATATCTTTTCCCACAGCGATTGCGGCTTCAATATTACGTCCATTTTTAAGTCCCATTTTTATAGATGATGACGATACTAATGTTACTCCATTAACGTCATCGATAATTTGTGCATAGAAGTATGAGTTAGATTTAAATACATTCAACCTTGGTCTTTCACTTGTTCCAGACACTTTTTTTCTGATTCTGAAGTGTCTTCTTTTTCTTGCTTCTGCCTTAGTGTATTTCATGATTTATTCTCCTTAAGAACAGCCTATTTACCAGCTGCTTTACCTTCTTTTCGAATGATTTTTTCATCTTTGTATTTAACCCCTTTACCTTTATAAGGTTCAGGTCTTCTATATGCTCTAATATTTGCAGCAACTTCTCCAACTAGTTGTTTATCAATTCCTGCAACTTTTATTTCTGTTGGTTTTGGGACTTCGATTGTTATACCATCAGGAATAATGTATTCAACTGGGTGTGAAAAACCTAAAGAAAGGTTAACTTTATTACCAGCTAGTGCGGCACGGTAACCAACACCCACTATTTCTAATTGTTTTACAAAACCTTCACTTACACCGGTTAACATTCCTTGAATTAAAGAATTAGTTGTTCCATGTAATTGTTTTGTGTGTTTTTGTTCATTTTTTCTAATAGTTGCTATTTCTGCTTCGTTTACTTTAATTTCAATTAAAGGAGAGAAAGTTTGTTTTAATTCTCCTTTTGGTCCTTTAATAGTTACAACATTATTAGGTTCAATCTTAACTTCAACTCCGGCTGGTATTGCTAATATTCTGTTTCCTATACGTGACATATATAAAACCTCCTATTATCAGACAAATGCAAGAACTTCTCCACCAGTATTTTTCTGGCGAGCTTCTTTATCTGTCATTATTCCTTGTGAAGTAGATACGATTGCAATTCCTAAGCCGTTAAGCACGTTTGGGATCTCGTTAGCAGTAGAGTATACACGTAATCCTGGTTTTGAAATTCTTTTTAGTCCTTTTATGACTCTAATTTTCCCTTTGTATTTTAAGCTAATTGTGATATCTTTTTTGAAATCGTTTTCAACTTTGAAGTCTTCTATGAATCCTTCTTTTTTTAAGATGTTTGCGATTTCCACTTTAATTTTACTTCCGGGAATCACAACTTCTTTATGGAAACGTTGATTTGCGTTTCTTATTCTAGTAAGCATATCTGCTATTACATCTGTTGTCATATTATCAATTTCCTTTCACTATCATGATGCTTTTTTAATACCTGGGATTTGTCCTTTGTATGCAAAATCTCTAAAGCACACACGGCATAAATTGAACTTTCTTAACACTGAATGTGGTCTTCCACAGTTTCCACAACGTGTATATTCTCTAACTTTGAACTTTTGAACTTTAGCTTGTTTAACTTTTAATGATTTTTTTGCCATTTTTCAATTCTCCCTTTTACTTAACGAAAGGCATTCCTATTTTTTGAATTAAAGAAAATGCATCGTCCTTGTTTGTTGCTGTTGTAACAATTGTTATATCCATTCCACGAACCTTTTTTACTTTATCGTAATCGATTTCAGGGAATATAATTTGTTCTTTTATACCCATTGTATAATTTCCATGTTTATCGAAGCTTGTTTTTGGAACTCCTCTAAAGTCACGAACTCGTGGTAGAGCAACTGAGATTAATCTATCAAGAAACTCATACATTCTTCTACCTCTTAAAGTGACCTTAGCACCAATTGGCATACCTTCACGTAATTTAAAGGCTGCTAGTGATTTTTTAGCTTTAGTAATTAGTGGTTTTTGCCCTGTGATAAGAGCTAACTCTGCTGCAGCATCGTCGATTCTTTTTGAATCTTGCACTGCATCTCCAATACCTGTGTTAATTACTATTTTTGATATTTTTGGAACTTGCATTACTGATTTGAATTGTTTTTCTTTGAATAGTTCAGGAACTATTTTTTCTTTATATAATTTTTCTAATCTACTTAGATTTTCATTCGCCATATAAACTATTTCCTTCTCTATTTAAGTTCTGCTTTTGATTTTTTAGCAACCCTTATTTTTTTTCCATCAGTAATTTTGTAACCAACTCTTGTTCCACTATCTTTGTTTTTTGGGTCTTGGATGGCAACATTAGAGATTGCAACCGAGATTGGAATTTCTCTAATTCCACCCTCTTGATCGGTTTGCGAAGGTTTAAAATGTTTAGTTCCAGTAACACCTTCAACTCAAACTCTCTCTTTATTTTTTGATAACTTAGTAACTGGTCCTATTTTACCTTTGTGGTTTCCTGCGATAACTTTTACAACGTCACCTTTTAATATTTTAGATTTATTCATAAAAGTTCCTCCTATAATACTTCTGGAGCAAGAGACGCGATTTTAGAAAAACCTCTGTCTTTTACTTCACGAGCGATTGGACCAAAAATACGTGTTCCCCTTGGGGTTTTATCATCTTTTACTATAACAGCGGCATTTTCTGAGAACTTGATGTATGTACCATCCGCTCTTCTTAATCCCCTAACTGTTCTTACTATTACTGCTTTAACAACTTGACCTTTTTTTACAGCTCCTCCAGGAGTTGCTGATTTTACTGTAGCCACAACTATGTCACCGATATTTGTAAATTTTCTAACACTTCCACCTAAGTTTCGTATAACTAATATTTCTTTAGCACCAGAATTGTCTGCGATTTTTAATCTTGACTCTGTTTGTATCATGATTTTATACCTCTCTTGTGCAACTAAATAATTGCTTTTTCTACAATTCTTATTAATCTAAAGTTTTTAGTTCTACTTAAAGGACGTGTTTCCATAATTTCTACTCTGTCACCCATCGCTGCCTGACCACTTTCGTCATGAGCTTTGTATTTTTTAGAGTACTTAACACGTTTTTTATAAATTGGGTGGTTCTTGTAAGTTTCAACTAATACAGTAATTGTTTTGTCCATCTTATCAGACACAACTCTACCAGTATAAACTTTTCTCAAATTTCTTTCCATAATTATTTGGCTCCTCCATCGGCTTTTTTAATAGTTTTCTTTGCAGCGGCTTTTTTGTTTGCTTCGTCAATTTGTTTTTTTGCTTCTTGAGCATTTGAACCAAAAACATAAGTTTTTGCTTCTTTAGGTTTTTTTGATAACTTTAAGTCAATTCCTTCGATTCCTTCACCTTTGATAGATCCTACTTTGATTGACTTAACTTTAACATCAGATAGGGCAGCTTTACCCTTACCTGTTGCTTTAGCTTCTCCAGTTTCTAGTACTGGTGCTTCAACTTCAACCTTAGGTTTAGCAGGTTTTTTTACTTGCGCAGTAGTTTTCCCTTTTGCAACTGGTTTAATCTCTTCAACCTTAGGTTTAGCAGTAGTTGTTTTTTTAGGTTTAGTTTCTTCAACCGACTTAGCAGTAGTTGTTTTTGTTTTTTCAGTAGCTTTTGCTTTAGTTGTTGCTGCTTCTTTAGGTTTAGATTCCTCGTTAGACTTTTCGTCAGAAACCTCAACTATCTCATCTACATTTAAAGCTGCTTCCATAGCGGTTGCGATTGCCTCGTCAGAAACCTCATTTGATTGAACACCATTTTGTTCTGCTTGTAGTTTTTCAATCATTTCTTTTTGTTTTTTACGTACTTCTTTTCCTGCTTTTTCAGCTGCTTCAACGGCTTTGTTGTAATCAATTTTTACAACCTTGTTAGTGTCTTCACCGGCAGCTTTTCTTTCTTGAAGTATTGTATTAATACGCGCAATATTTTTTCTTAGATCCTTGATTTTATGTGTTTGTTCTAAACTACCAATAGCTGCTTGATATCTTAACGCAAATAACTCTGCACGGTTATCTTCACGTAAAGCTATTAATTCATCTACTATTTTAGTTCTTAGTTCTAACACAATGTCAACTGTTTTAGACATTATTCATCACCTCTCTTAACAATTTTGCAACGTACAGGCAGTTTGTGCATTGCTAGACGCAATGCTTCACGAGCCACTTCTTCTGATACTCCAGCTACTTCGAACATAAACTGACCGTTTTTAACAACTGCTACTCATTCTTCAGGAGATCCTTTACCTGAACCCATACGTACCTCTAATGGTTTTTTAGTTTTCGCCATATGAGGGAATATTCTAATTCAAACTTTTCCAAAACGTTTCATATAACGAGTCATAGCAATACGAGCAGATTCAATTTGTCTTGAAGTAATTCAAGCTCCATCTAATGACATTAGACCGTACTCTCCAAACTCAATAAACTTTCCACCTTTTGCTTTACCTTCATAACTCACTCTGTGAGGACGACGGTATTTAACTCTTTTTGGCATTAACATAATTATTTAGCCTCCCTTGGTGACTTATCTAATTTCTTGTCTGCAATAACTTTGCTTTGGTTTTGGTTTTGTTTTCCAATAATTTCTCCATGGTTAATTCAAACTTTAACTCCGATTTGTCCGTATGTAGTTCTTGCTTCATATAAGGCATAATCAATATCACTTCTTAATGTAGATAGAGGAACAGATCCCTCAAGGTAACCTTCGGTACGAGCCATTTCAACTCCACCAAGTCTTCCTGATACTGAAGTTTTGATACCCTTTGCTCCTGCTTTTAAAGCTTTTCTGATTGCTAACTTTTGTACAGTTCTAAATGATGCACGATTTGTAATTTGTTCACCAATGAACTGAGCAACTAATCTAGAGTCTACATCTGGATTTTTAATTTCCACAACATTTACTTTGATAGCTGCGTTTCTTTCCTTAATTGTTTTTTTAACTGTTAATACAATATTCTCAACGTTTTTTCCTTCTTGACCAAGAACGATAGCCGGACGAGCAGAACGAATAATTAAGATGATTTCTTTTTTTGTTCTTTCGATTTCAATTTTCGAAATAGCTGCGTTTTTAAGTAACTTTGCAACTGCTTTTCTAATTTTGATATCCTGGTGTAATCATTTAACATATTCACCTTTTTCAGCATATCATCTATTGTCTCAACTTCTAATAATACCTATACGTAGTACGTTAGGAGATACTTTTTGTCCCATACTCTATTTCCTTTCCTATCTTTCGTCACTCACAATAATTGTAATGTGACTTGTTCTTTTCAAGATTTCATATGCTCTACCATGAGCTCTTGGTCTAAAACGTTTTAATGTTGGTCCTTCATTAACGAAGGCTGTTTTTACAAATAATTGATCAGCTTCCATACCATTATTATTAACGGCATTTGCTACAGCTGAGTTTAATAATTTTAATACTGGTCCTGAAGATCTTTTATCTTGGTTTTGAAGAATTGCTATTGCTTCTGCTATTTTTTTACTTCTAATTGAGTCGATAACTAGTCTAACTTTTCTCGGTGCTGTTCTAATCATTGTTAACTTTGCTTTTGCTTCCATATTTATTCAAAAACTCCTTTAATGATTATTTTTTCTTTTTCTTGTCATCACCGTGTCCACCAAACTTACGCGTTGGTGAGAATTCTCCTAGTTTGTGACCGACCATATCTTCTGTAACATAAACAGAAATAAATTCTTTACCGTTGTATACCCCAAATGTGTGCCCTACAAAACTTGGGAATATTGTTGATCTACGAGACCAAGTTTTAATTAACTCTTTTTTACCATCCATTGCTTCTACTTTTTTAAGTAAGTAGTCATCAGCGAATGGACCTTTTTTTAATGATCTAGACATAATCTATAATTCCTCCTATTTTGCATTTCTTCTTCTAACAATTAGTTTTGAAGAAGCTTTTTTCTTATCTCGTGTTTTAACTCCAAGAGCTTTTTTACCTCATGGAGTTAATGGAGCTTTACGTCCAATAGGTGCACGACCTTCACCACCACCATGTGGGTGATCAATTGGGTTCATTACAGACCCACGAACTGTAGGTCTGATTCCTCTTCAACGGTTTCTTCCTGCTTTTCCTCAATTAACTAAGCTGTATTCTTCATTACCAACTTCACCGATTGTTGCATAACATTCGGCTAAAACTTTTCTTACTTCTCCAGAACCTAATCGTAAAGTAACATACTTTTCATCGTCGTCTTTTCCAAGTATTTGTACTGAACTACCTGCACTACGTGCTATTTGTCCACCTTTACCAGGTCTTAATTCAACATTATGAACAAGCGTTCCTTCTGGAATGTTTTTAAGAGGTGCTGCGTTACCAATTTTTATATCAGCATTAGCAGATGAAATAATTTCTTGACCTACTTTCATTCCTTTTGCAAACAGAATGTATCTTTTTTCTCCATCAACATAGTTGATCAAACAAATAAATGCATTTCTATTTGGGTCGTATTCGATTGAAGCAATCTTACCAGTTATATCTAGTTTATTACGTTTAAAATCAATTATACGATACTTTCTTTTGTGACCCCCACCTTTGTGGCGAGTGGTTATTTGACCGTGATTATTTCTTCCAGCCTTTTCATTAATTTTTCCTAATAATGATTGCTCAGGCTTTGAAGTTGTAAGGATACTATAATCTAAGCTGGTCATATTTCTACGACCGTTAGTCGTAGGCTTGTATTTCTTGATTGGCATAATTATCCTCCTTGTATCGCCTTATCCTATTTCAAAGTTGTATTACTACAAGTCTGATAGAATATCTAACTTCTCTCCATCTTTTAAAACTATGATGGCTTTTTTGTAAGAAACTGTTTTACCAACAAATTTCCCCATTCTTTTATCTTTTCCGTCATAGTTCATGGTTCTTACAGCCTTCACTTTAACTTGAAATATTTCTTCGAATGTTTTTTTAATTTGAGTTTTATTTGCTCTTTTATCCACAACAAATGTGTATGCACCATCTTGTTGACCTAAATAAGTCTTTTCAGTCAACAGCGGTTTTTTAATAACTTCTGTTAAATGCATTATGCATACACCTCCTCAATACGATTAACAGCTTCTTCAGTAACCACTAATTTATTAGCGTTTAATAAGTCGAAGATGTTCATTTTTTGAAAATTTAGTGTTTTTACATCTGGAATATTTCCAGAAGATTTTACAACTAATTCTTCATGTTCTTTTGTTACTATTAATACCTTTTGATTATCAATCTTAACATTTTCCATAACTTTCAACATATCTTTTGTTGAAGGTTTTGAAAAAATGAATTTGTCTAAAATAACTAAGTTTGATTCTTTTGCTTTAATACTTAAAGCACTTCTTATTGCTAATTTTCTAACTTTTTTATTTACTGCTTTTTTATAGTTGATGTTTGGTGTTGGACCAAATGCTACTCCACCACCTCTTCATTGAGGTGCTCTAATAGAACCTTGACGGGCACGTCCTGTACCTTTTTGTCTTCAAGGTTTTCTTCCACCACCTCTTACTTCGGCTCTAGTTTTTGTTTTTCTTGTTCCTTGTCTCATTGCTGCTTGTTGTGAAATCACTGTATCGTATATTGCTTGTTGGTGTGGTTCTAATCCTCAAACTTTGTCGTTCAAGTCTATTTCTTTAACAGATCCACCGTTAACATCTAAAACTTTTGCTTTCATGTTAATTTCCTCCAATTATTCAGCTGCTACTGCTGAATCCTCATTAGTTGGTGAGGTTGCAGATGCATTTGATTCTTTTCTTACTAATAGTGAAGCAGCTTCTTTTGTTTTAATTCCTTTAGCGTTTTGTTTAATTACTAAAAAACCTTTTTTTGGACCTGGAACTGATCCTCTAACTAAAACTAAATTTCTTTCAACATCAACTTTTATAACTTCAAGGTTTTGTATTGTCACTTGTTCATGACCCATATGACCTGCCATTTTTTTTGATTTGAAAATTCTGTTGATAATGGCTCCCATTGAACCAATCCCGCGGTGATAACCTGACCCGTGACCCATTGGTCCTCTTGCATAGTTATGACGCTTAATTGCTCCTGCAAAACCTTTTCCTTTTGATATCCCTGTTACGTCGACAAATTCACCAGCATTGAATACGTCAGCTATATTTATTTCAGCTCCAATTTCGTATCCGTTCATATCTCTGATTTCTTTAACGAAGCGCTTAGGTTCTGAGTTAGCTTTTTTAAAGTTACCCATATCTGGTTTATTGATTAAGTTAGCTCTTTTATTGATTGTTCCAAGTTTAATCGCGTTGTAACCATCTTTTTCCACTGTTTTAACTTGTAAAACCTTGTTTGTTTCAACTGAGATTACAGTTACAGGTATTAATTTACCGTGTTCACTAAAAACCTGAGTCATTTCTAACTTACGTCCTAAGATTCCTTTCATGTGATATTTCCTCCTGAGTTTTTATGATAATCATGTATATCTTGTTAATTTTTATAATTTGATTTCGATATTAACACCTGAAGGTAATTGAACTCTAGTTAATGAGTCCATAGTTTTAGGTGTTGGTTCAACGATTTCAAGTATTCTTTTATGTGTTCTCATTTCAAACTGTTCTCTACTATCTTTATATTTATGAGTAGCTCTCAGTATGGTTATGATTTGTTTTTCTGTTGGTAATGGAATTGGTCCACGTACCTTAGCTCCTGTTGATTCTGCTGCTTCAATAATTTTGGCAATAGATTGATCAACAATCGCGTGGTCGTAACCCTTCAATTTAATTTTAATTTTTTGTTGAGCCATTTTATCCTCCTTAACCTTGACAACGGGTATGTGTGTGTTGTCTATATGAACACAAAATATACATGCTTTTTGATTATGCCATACAACATTTTTGGAGTCAAGTAAAATATCAATAAAGTAAAATATATTTCGCTGTTATGTCAAATTGCTATTAAATAGGCACATAACGAAATGAACCTATGAAAATGCTAAATTCAACTCTCGATATTCTGAAACAGTAGTTCAAGATATGTTAAATCAAGTATATAAAAAGTTATATACTTGATGAGTTTTAAACAAAAAAACTCTCTTCAAGAGAAGAGTAGTTTTAATATATCTTTAAATTACACAAGAATCACATTCGTAGTTCTCACTGTCTTCAAGAACTTCTTGACGAACACGTACATAATATATTGAAGCACAACCTTGTTTGAAAGCTTTAATATAGGCTTTATTCAAATCACGAGTTGTTGCAGTGTCTGTCATAAATAAAGTTAGAGAAATAGCTTGATCAATATGTTGTTGAGCTGCAGCAACAATGTCAATTATTGGGTCTGGTCCTAATTCGTAAGCCCCTAATGCATAGTATTGCATATTTTCGAAGTTTATTTTGTATGCTGGTACATACAAACGTCCTAGTTTTCCTTCTTTTCTCACTTCAATTGGTGCAACAACTGGTTGCAAACTTGGAGTACATGAAGATAAATAACTTATTGATCCAGTTGGAGCAACAGCCATTAAATGTGAATTTGCCATTCCTGATTTTTTTATTTTTTCAACTAAATCGATTCAATCTTGTTTAGTTGGAATTGTTATATTGTACTTGTTAAATAGTTCTTTAACTTTATCGGTTCCGGGTTTTCATTTTGTTTCTTCACAAGTTGTGTACTTCTCAAAATAAGAACCGTCTGCAAACTTAGATTTTTTGAAACCTGCAAAAGTGCCAAAAGTTTCTGCTAATTTGTTAGAAGCCTTAAATGCATGAAATGCCACTGTATAGAAAAACATATTTGTAAAATCAACAGCTTCTGGTGAATTATAGTAAATATGATTTACAGCTAGAAAACCATGTAAGTTCATAGCCCCTAAACCAACAGCATGATTATTTTTATTACCGTTTTCGATAGATGGTGAGCTAGAAAGATCACTATTACGTGATACTTGATCTAAAGCATATATTGATTGGAAAATTACTTCTGAGAATTCTTCTCCACTCTCCATAACCTTATCAATGTTTAAACTTCCTAAATTACAACAAATGTCTTCACCAATTTCTTTAAAACTCAAGTCTGTATTATATTCGCTTTTAGTACTTACTTGAACAATTTCACTACATAAGTTACTCATAACAATTCTACCAGGATGTGCATTACGGTTATTTACTGTGTCATCAAATAATAAGTAAGGGTAACCACTTTCAAAATGCAATTCTGCGATTGTCTGAAATAATTTTCTTGCATTGATGTATGTTTTTGTTATTTCTGGGTTTTCCACCATATTATGATACTCTTCAGTTATAGAAATATCACTCATTGGTTTTTTATAAACCCTTTCAACATCATATGGACTAAATAAAGCCATTTCTTTATTTTCTCTTGCTAACTCAAATGTAATATCTGGAACAACAACACCCAATGATAATGATTTAATACGGATTTTTTCGTCCGCATTTTCACGTTTTGTATCTAAAAACGACATTATATCTGGATGGTGAACATTTAAATAAACAGCTCCCGCTCCCTGTCTTTGCCCTAATTGGTTTGCATAAGAAAAAGAGTCTTCCAATATCTTCATAATAGGGATTACACCAGTTGCTTGGTTTTTAATATTTTTTATAGGAGCACCGAACTCACGAATATTTGTTAAACATAGAGCAACACCACCACCACGCTTAGAAAGTTGAAGTGAGCTTGTGATAGTTCTACAAATAGACTCCATATTATCTTCTGTTCTTAATAAGTAACAAGAAATATATTCTCCTCTTTGTTTTTTACCCGCATTTAAAAATGTAGGAGTTGCAGGTTGGAAACGACCTAGCATCATCTGTTTTAAAATAGATTTTGCTTTTTCAAAACTACCTGCCCCAAAGAATAAACTATTCATAACCACTCTATCTTCATAGTTTTCTAAATAAGTTTTTCCATCGAAACTTTTTAGACCATAAGCATTAAAAAATTTCATGATTCCCATAAAACTAGGGAACTCGTGTTTATAACTATAAGCTTCCTTTAACAAGCTATCTATTTCTTCAATTGTGTACTTATTGGTAATTTCTTCATCATAATATTTATTTTCTATTAGATATTCGAATCTTTCTTTTGTATTGTTAAATTTCATCATATTTGGAATTATATGATTTTTCATATAAGACCTAGCCGCTTCAAGATCCAATTTAAAATTATCATTACCTTTCTCAAATAATTTTGACTTGGCATTTAAAGCTATATAGTCATCTGATTCTGAAGTTCCAGATAACGTGTTGATTTCTTTAGTATTCATTATATTTCTATCCTTCCATTCAAAAATCTCTTAGGATTTTGCCAATTGTTTCTACGTCATATTCCGTACCAAGAAGTTCAAACTGATACAGTAGTGGTACTTTAAGTTTTTTTGATAATATAGGTCCAGCTATAGCAAATGTATCTCCAAAGTTTGTATTCCCTGAAGCAATAACCCCTCTACAGTATTTTCTATTATTTGGGTTATTTAAAAACTTAATTACTTGTTTGGGTACAGCGCCTTTGGTATCATCACCGCCACCGCCATATGTCGGAACAACTAAAACATAATCTTCATTCACTAAGATTTCTTCAGTTAATTCACACGGTATTCGGGTATTTTTATAATCGAATTTGTTTATGAACCTGTGGGTGTTATTTGATATTGATGAAAAATATACTAAATGTATTTCTCCTTTTGGTCTAACAACTTCTTTGTCAGAGACTCTTATAACATCATCATGCACCTTTATTACCCCTTACCTAAAATTCTCAATCTTCGTCTTCTGTTTCCTCAGTAATACCCATGATATATGAAGAACCGTTACCTGAGAAAAAGTCATGGTTTTCATCTGCTCTGGCTGATAATTGAGCAAAAATTTCTGGTTGTATTCTTGTCTCTTCTTCTGTGAATATAGAGTCATAACCTAAATTTTGTAAGAATTTACCAGCGTTATATAAACTAAAGCGTATAGCATCTTCTGCCAAACCAAATCCTTCATATAATTCTTGTAAGTATTTTTTCTCTAGTTCTATAACTTTTTTCAATAAATCAAAAACAAACTCTTTGATTTCTAATTGTTTATTAGCATCTAGTTTTGCAACTTTTTTTTGAAATTTGTAACCACTGTAGTAGTTATGAATAACTTTATCTCTTAATATCAACCTAATTATGTCTGATGTATTTGGTAATTTACCTCTTGAAGAAAGATAAAATGGTAAATAAAATCCCCCGTACAATAAGAAACCAGGCATCATTGCGGCTGCAACTTTTGATTTTAAAGGATCGTCACCCATATAATATGGAATTAATATTTTAGCTCTTTCTTGTAATGCTTCATTTTCAATTACTCATTCATGTGCTTCTTCAATTTGTTCACTAGAACAAAGAGTAGAAAAGATAGTTCCATATGATCTTGCATGAACTGCCACCATAAATGCGAAGTTGGTATATATAACTTGTTCATGATCTGTTAAAGAGTGAGGTAATTGTGCTGTGTCACCAACAGTTGCTTGAATAGTATCTAAAAGTGTTAATCCAGTAAAGGTTCTTGTTATTAGTTGTTGTCATTCTGGGTTAAGTGTTTTTCAAGATACTAAGTCGTTAGAAACTGGTATTTTTTCGGGTAATCAAAAGTTTTGTGTGATTCTAGTTCAAACTTCAAGGTCTTTTTCATCGTTTATTGTATTTCAATTAACAGATCTCATTTTACCCTTGAAACCATTCATTGCATATTCTAATGGAGAAAGTGATCTTTCATAGTAGTTATTTTTATTATTACTTTTTGCCATATATTCCTTTCCTGTAAACGAATACTATTATACTTATCGTTATTAAATGCTAAATTCGCTTACTAATTTGAACAACTAAAGACGATTTTATAAAATTTCCTTAAATGTAAGGTTTATAGAAGTTAAAGTTTGAGTTATGTTTAAATATTGTTTTTAAAAAACAATATACTATCATTATAAAAATAAATGTTAATTTTCCTATTGGTAATAGGAATAAGATTCAAAACCCAAGCACTTCTAATATTTAGTTGTAGATTGATAATACTACATTATTTAATATTCCTCAATTTAAAAAACAGAAAAAATTTGATAAATTTTCTAACCATAAATGCTAAAAACGCAAATTTTTTGCTCACTTTTTGGAAAAAAAATACTGATTTTTTTCCAATCAGTATTTCTATTTACTATTTCATCTAAATGAAAAGTATCCCCCAACGAGTAGAAGACTCGGATAAATTATTGAAGTTACGCAACATATTCATAAGTTAAAATCGAAGCTCACCGCCCCTTGAGCTCTAACCCTCTCAATATTTGTCAACACTTCCTTTGCTGGTTCAGAAGAGAACAAAGTTGATGTTCCTATCATACCAAATCACACCGGGTGTTTTTCAGGTATTAAATAACTAAAGTACACAATCCATTTATTGAGTGCTAATAGTGAAGGTGGTAAAAAATTATCAGAAAATACAATGCAAAATAACGTTAAAACAATTGTTACACTTTGGGAAATGGCAACAGACTTAATTAAACCACTAATGATAGTTCCTAAAGCAATACATATAATTATATTCATCGATACAGAGAATAATATCATCGACCACCCATCATATCCAAGTAGTTGAAAAGTTAGAGCAATACTTGCATTTCCGTCTTTCGAACCAACAAGAGTTGCCCCTAAAATACTTATAATAATAACTCCTGCTATAAATGACAGTAAACCTAATAAAAATGTAAAGGTTCATATAGTTAGTAAAAATTCGAATCTAGATACTCCAGCACTGTGTATTCTTTTTAAAAACACTGAGTTTTTTCACTCAGATATTGTTATGTTTACTAAAAATACAATAGAGTATGTAGGTATCATCATAAACAAGAATAAATTATGAGGTTTGATCGGTTCGTCAGAAGTTCTGTGTGCATACAGGGTGTAACAAACAACAAATATCATGGGTACAAAAAATACATAAACATAGGTTCTAAAGTTTTTTAATACTGATGTTGATAATATCAAAAAGTTATTTAAGAACTTTTTGTTAACTCTTAAAAAGTCAGCTTTAAAATCTTTTTTTTCAACCATTATTTTAGTCCCCCATTATAATAAGTTATTAATAAGTTCCTTACGCTTTTGTAATTCTTCTTAACATCGTCGATGGTTGCTGAATAATAGACAGAACCCTTATCTAAAATGATTAGTTTATCGCATAATTCTTCAACTTCTTCTGGTATATGCGAAATTATAAGCATCGTTTTTTGTTGTTTTTTCAGCTCTTTAAAATATGCAACTAATTTAAGTTGCATTTTTAAGTCTAATCCTGTGATCATTTCATCCAAACATATATAATCTGGATTATTTAAGACTGCTAATAAAGTATTTAATCTTTGTTTTTGTCCACCTGATAGTTCATTCAAGTCCTTATTTATGAAATCTTCTATTTCAAAAATTTTAATAATCTTTTGAACTTCTTCTCTCTTGAACGCACTTCAGTCCGATTTAAAATATTTTATAAGTGTTTTACAGTTTAAACCTTTGGGTCAAATACCTTCTTGAAACTGTATACCAACTTTCTTGTAACCATCTTTTTTGCCGTCTATTTCAACAGTTCCAGATGTGGGTTTTAGTTGACCTACTACGATCTCCATCAGAGTAGTCTTACCAGAACCGTTTGAACCAAGAAGTCCAACTACTTCTCCTTTATTGATTGTTATACTTATGTCGTTTAGTACGCTTGTTTTACCAAACTTTTTTGATACATTTTTGATTTCAATCATGATAGTTCCTTTACTATAAACTAATTTTTTTTCAAGTTTCTTTATCTTTTAACACAGCATTATTAGTAACTTTTATAAATAATTCTTTAGTGCTGTTTGAAATGTTTTTTATGTAATAATTATCTTTATTACTTTCTCCGACTCTAATCAATTCATTCTTTTCATTTTTTATGTACACTTCGTAAAATGAATACAAGTCATCAGGATTAAATAAATTTTCGAAGTTTAGTCTTATATTATACAAATCATTATTTCTCTCAACAATATATTCAGAGCTTAATTTAGTATTTGCTGGACTTTCTTTTTTTATTTCACTTTGCTGTACAGACAATTCTCCTACACTTACTTTGAAATCTTTTTTCTTCGCTGTAAAAGAAAGCCCGATTTTGCTTATTTTACCAGTTACTTTTCTAGTAATTTGACGTCAACCGTCTCCTAAATCTTTATCAGATTTATTTTCTTTAACTAATTCATTACCGCTAGTTGATGTAACTGCTATATCAAAACTCTCTGCTGAATCTTTATCTGCTTTATAAACAAGTGAGATTTCTTTTTCACCAGTTGTATAATTTGCACCCATAATATTTCAAGTGTATGATTGACCTTCTTCAAAAGTAGCGTTAGATATTTCCCCTTTATCGTCGTAACCAGAACCAAGAGTGATCGAATTCCCTTTCATATAAGGGTTATAGTAATCATAATACCCACTAATATTTCCAACATTATCTTCTTTTGAAGGACTAAAGCCTGATTGTGAGTTTTTAGTAATCATCCATTTATATGTTGGTTGTACATCCGCTAAATTTGTGTTACTTCAAGGATAATTTTCAATTGTTTTTCTAGAACCATTGTGTTGTGAAACAAACTTGCGTCCTTGTCCTGTTGAAAAGTTAGTAAAGAAATAAGGATTTTCGTCATTTAGAACTGTCTTCTCTTGAACTATATTCCCTACACCATAACTTTTATCTTTTAAACTCTCATCGTCCATTGGATTTCAGGAAACTGAACCTTTGTCATTTTCTGATAACTTTTTATTTTTTCCTGTGTAAAGCATATCATCATATGAATTTGCTGCAACAAGACCGTAAGTATCATTATCAATCTTGCTTATATTTTTGTGAGAATCCATTTCTCTGCTGGCTAGGTCGTACGGAACGTGAGAAGCGAACATAGAGATTGAATTTCATGCCTTTTCAGTATCTCATTCTGGATTCTGTGAATCCTCATTGTTTTTTTGCATATAAGCTAATTCTCTAACATCTCTAGTACCGATTCTTTTTTGATTATAAAAGATGTCACCGTATACTCAACCACCCGGATTATACATATTGAATATATTGAAACGTTCATCCGAAGAAGCAAGCCCTTTATCCTCTAGGTACTTTTTAGAGTTTCTTGGGTATACATAAAAGTCAGTTAAAAAGTAGTCACTATTTTCACGTAATTCACATGCTTCGATATCAAAACATGCCTTTTTTTCATTCATTTCTAATGTACCGTTGTTTTTATATGTAAACATTAATAAGTTTTTAACGTTCTCATCTGTGCTCTTTTTAACTTTTTCTCTATATTGTTTAAGTATCTCAATAACTATTCTGTAATCTAAGACCAAATTATTAGTTGCCCCGTTTGGTTCATTGTTTCAAAACCAACCATCAAATCCATAGCTAGCTGCCATTTCAATTAGTTTATCCACAATTATATAATTACCGTTGCTATCTTTTTCTAAAAAGTCTTTTAGCATCGATTTTGTAAGGCCGTGATAACCATCTAAAAATATGTTACCTAATATTTTAGTTCCGTTTAAATGTGCTTTTTCCACTTGATTAGCTGCTGGAGGGATAATAATTCCTTCAGATGCAGCCCCTGCTCAAGATACTAAAATATCATTATATTGATAGTTATTAAATCCTCTTTCATAAGTTCTTTTTTTACCAATAATTGTGTTTTCATTTGAAGTGGATTCAATTACAGTTGCCATATTCATTTCTTTGATCTTTTCATCTTGAGTATTTACTCATTTACCAGCAACTTTTGTAGTCTTTTGTAATTTTATTCTAGACTTATTGTATTTTGCATCATTATCATTCGTTGGAGACCAATCTTTGATACTATTTATGCTTGTAAATACATCTTTTCTAGAAACTAACCCTAAATCTGATTTGAAATTTCCGTTAGGCAAAAACTTAGAGTTCAATGGAACACCTGTTGTTGCTTGTTTTTCTACTTCACTTTTTATCTTGTGAGCAGTTGAGAAGTTACTTAAATCTAAGTAACTATTTTTGTTTTTAATGTCTAGTTTACCAAGATCTTCGACACTACTACTTGGTAAATCATACTTGTAAGAATCATATCCTTCAAAGTAAGGTTCTTCCTTACTCCATGAATAATCTTCAATTTTTGATAAGTCTGTCCCCATCAAGTTCGCCTTAGCGGCTTTTGAAGAGCAAGAAATTGCTCCCAATGAAGATGAAGTCAGTAATACTGCAGAAAGCAGTCCACTTAATAATTTTTTCATCATTTTATTCCCCTTAATACTTATTATAAATAAAAAAGTGTTTTTACAACACTTTTTTGAGTAAATAATTATTTAATTTTAAAATGATTTTAGTTATTAAAAACTATTATTTTACCTTGAGCAAAGGTTTTATTTCCTCCACCCTTTACATTAAACTCTTTTTTATTTTTTAATATTTCAATTGCACTATATTCATTTGTGATTGAGTTATCACAACTTGATATAAAAAGATTGTCTTTTTTATTGATAATTTCTAAAACAAGTCTTTCGTGCTTATTTTGTAAATAATCCGAAAGAGTTTTCATTTCTTTCATATCTAATTCGCTTACCTCAAGAGATAAAAAATTGATGTTATTTTTGTTTTCGGGTTTAAATTCTTTATAAGAACTTATTTTCTTGTCAATAATTAATTCTTCCACTTTAATTTGATATAACTTGAAGGCATTTTTTAGTTTATTAACTTTGTCTTTTAATAATTGTAAATTTTCTCTTTTTTCTTTTAGAGCAAGTATTGTTTGAATATCTCCTAAAATATTATCATCAGCTAAAACTAATCTATAACTTTCAAACTTTTGAACTAAAGGGCGAATTTCTTCTTTCTGTTTACGGAATTCTTCTTGTATGAATTCGTTTACCTTTTTGTGACTAGTTAGTGCATTGTAACGATACACACCACTTCCCTTAGATTCTACATCTCTAATTAATAAGTCTTCGACATCTTTTGAATTTTCTACGTGTGTTCCTCCACAAAGTTCGCAAGAATAGTTTCCAAACTTAATAACTCTTACTTCACTATCATATTTTTCTGTAAACAAGGCTAGTGCCTTGTGTTTTTCTATCGCTTCTTCTAAAGAGCAATAAATTATTTCCCTAGGTATTTGATTATTAATTTCTCTAGTAACTGACTCATGAATTTTTGTTAATTCTTCTTGTGTAGGTAGTCTGTTAAATGATATATCAATTCTCAATCCATTTTCATCATTATAGCTTCCGCATTGTAACGCTTCTTCTCCAAGCACTTCTCTTATACCAGCTTGTAAAAGATGAGTTCCTGAGTGATTTTTCATTGTATAGTATCGTTTTTCTTTATCAATTACGGCTTTTATTTTATCATTAAGTGATAATGATCCGTTGACGTCAACCTTATGGATGTGTTGCTTATTAGGACCCAATTGAACATCTATTACGATATGTTTATTTCCTCGTTCATCAATAATGTAACCTCTATCAGAAGATTGTCCTCCTTTTTCTGCGTAAAAAGGAGTCTTGCTTAAAGTTAAAAAAACAATTTGATTTTCAACTTTATTCAAGGGTTCATCATTTTCAAACATGAAGTTAATTCTTGTATCAACTTCATCAACTTCATAACCTACAAATTCACTATTTATTTCTAAACTAGTAAGAATTGCTGATTGTTTATTTCAAGCTTTGTCTTCTTTTCTTGAATGTCTAGCAAGTGATTTTGCCTCTTCAAGCAATTCATTAAACTCTTCAATATCAATTACAACTCCCATTTCGTTTGCAATTTCTTTTGTTAGTTCAATAGGAAATCCGAATGATTCAAAAAGTAGCAAAGCTTTTTTTCCTGATACTCGTTTTTCATTTAAGATTATTTCTTCTAAACTTTCATATCCCTTAGCTAACGTTCTTACGAATCTATTTTCTTCGTTTTTTATAACATCTATAATAAGTTCTTTTTTTTCCACAAGGTATGGATAAAAATCTTTCATTATATCAATAACGGTTTCTACCAACTTGTATAGAAAAGTTTTTTTTATACCAATTTTTTGTCCGTATACAGCACTTCTACGTATTAACCTTCTTATTATGTAACCACGGTCTTTATTACCTGGAAATACACCATCACCGATTGCGAATACAGAAGCTCGTATATGATCAGCAATGACCTTAAATGAAGTATTTATTTTTGTTTGTCTTTTATCTTCTTTAAAGTAATTTTCTATTGAGTACTTATAGGTATTTTCAGATATTTCTTCTATTTTTTTTATTATAGGAAAGAATAAGTCAGTTTCGAAGTTAGTTGGAGTATCTTGAAATATTGATGCCATTCTTTCTAAACCTGCACCGGTATCTATATTTTTTCTTGGAAGCTCTGTATAATTATTATTTCCATCATTGTTATATTGTGAAAATACAATGTTTCAGATTTCTATATAGCGGTCATTCTCTAAATCATCTTTTAAAAGTTTAGTACCTAAGTTTTGAGGATCTCAAATAGGCCCTCGATCAAAGAAAATTTCTGTATTTGGTCCGCAAGGACCTTGTCCTACGTCTCAAAAGTTTGTGTCTCTTGTTCCTTTAAAAATGTGATCTTTTTTTATACCAACTTCGTTTATTCAAATATCATAGGCTTCGTTGTCTTCTTCGAATACTGTGATATATAGTAAATCAGGCTCTATTGCGAAGCCTTTTTTTGATGTAAGGAGTTCTCACGCCATGAGTATTGCATCTTTTTTAAAATAATCTCCAATAGAAAAATTTCCTAGCATTTCAAACATTGTTTGATGTCTAGCTGTTACTCCCACATTTTCAATATCATTAGTACGTATTGACTTCTGTGAATTTGTAAGTCTTGGAGATGGTGGATTCATTCTACCATCAAAATATGGTTTTAATGTTGCTACTCCTGAATTAATTCATAATAAACTAGGATCATCAACCGGCACTAGACTAACTGGCTCAAGAAAATGATGTCCCTTGCTTTTGAAAAAAATAATTCATATATTTCTTATTTCATTTGCTTTTAAACTTCTCATAGTTTTTCTCCTTATATTAACAAAGTAATTTTAGCATAGAGGTGTTATATTTCCTGTATATAATTTGCCCAACCAAAAAAAAAAAAAAAAAGCGATACGCTTTTTAAAAGTTTATAGGTTTTCCGAACTCCAAAGCTTCTGCTGCCTCTCCGATCGCCTCGCTCAAAGTTGGGTGAGGATGTATTGCTCTTGAGAGTTCAGTTATGGTTCCTTCACATTCCATTAATGTTGTGATTTCAGAAATCATATCCGTTGCAGTGTTACAAATTATATGTGCACCAAGAACTTGCTTGTGTTCTGGTTCGCAAATAATCTTCACAAAACCATCGGTATTACCATCAGCAAGTGCTTTACCTATTGCTGCGAATGGAAATTTATAAGCTTGGTACTTGATGTTTTTAGACTTAACTTGTTCCTCAGTAAATCCAACTGAAGCAACTTCTGGGTGGGTATATATACAACTAGGTACTCTATCAAAGTTCATGATAATATCTTCAGCTTTATCGTTTCCAAGTTTACGAGCAATTCTATTAGCTGCAACTAGCCCTTCATGTGAAGCTACGTGTGCTAACATAATTTTTCCAGTAACATCACCAATCGCATATACACCATCAATATTTGTCTCACAATACTCATTGATATTTATATGCCCTTTATCGTTTTTCTCTAAACCTAAATTATCAAATCCACTAGTTACTACTTTTCTACCAACTGATTGCAAACAATAATCAGCTTTAATTGTGTGTAATTTTCCATCTTTTTCATAAACAACTGAACCATCTTTAAACTCCTTGGTATTTGCGCCAGTAATTATTTCTAAATTTCCACGCTCCAAAAGAATTTTTGTCATTTCTTTTGAAACATCATCATCAAGCATTTCAAGAATCTTAGGTAAAAATTGTAAAATTGTGACTTTTGATCCTAATCTTTTATAAACGCATGCAAATTCAATACCGATAACACCTCCACCGATCACGATAAGCTCTTTAGGAATTTCGGATAATGCAAGTGCTCCAGTTGAATCTATCAATCAGTTTTTTTCAGCAGCTTCTTTTGCTCCTGGAATATTTAACGTATTAGGAACACTACCTGTTGCAATAATTAAATTGTCGGTTGTGTAAACTACTTCCCCTACTTTGATGTTATTTTTGTCTATTGCTATTGCTTCTCCCTCAACTGTATCTACCTTATTTTTACGTAATAAGCCTTTAACACCAGTTGTAAGTTTATCAACTATTCCATTTTTACGATCTTGAATTGCTTTTCAATCAGCTTTAACGCCTTTTAAATCAACTTTTATACCATAGTTAGAAGCATGTCTTGTGATTTGTTCGTAAAGATCGGCGGATTTTAATAAACTTTTTGTAGGAATACAACCTATATTCAAACAAACACCACCATATTTATTTTTCTCAATTGCAAGAGTTTTTAATCCAAGTTGAGAACACTTAATAGCACAAACATATCCACCAACACCAGCACCTACTATGATCACATCATAATGCTTTGTGGGATCTTTTGGTGAAAATTTGGGAGCATTAGGTGGAGTTTCATTGTTTCCATGAACTACACCTAACGGACTAAATTCTTTCAATACTCTCATCACTTTTTGAGGGACATTATCTGGTCGTGGTGGGACTCTTCTAGCTGTTGCATTTCTAGGAGGAATTAACTCGTTTGAAACTGGAGTCGCTCCAACTACAGAGGCATTTTCTTCTACTGGTTCTGCATTTGAGGCGTCAGCTTTTGGTGCAGCTGCCTCAGGAGAATCCTTACCATCATCTATTTCTACTACAATGTCACCAACTTTTATTTCTTGATTTGGTTCAATAAGTATTTTAGAGATTATTCCATCAACTGGTGCAAAAATATCTGATGTAACTTTATCAGTTTCTACATTGAACAATGGATCACCCATTTTAACACTATCACCAACTTTTACTATTACTTCGGTAACAAGCCCTTCGGTTAGACCTTCACCAATGTCTGCAAATTTAACTTTAAACATACTATTCTCCTTTTATTAATATAAGTGCAGGATTTTCTAAATAACTTGCTATTTTAGATAAAAACCTTCCTGCATCGGCTCCATCAATAACTCTGTGGTCAGCAGTTATTGATAAGGGCATAAAGTCTCTAATTGCAATTTGATTGTTTAAGACACCGGGTGCTTTTGTTATTGTACCAATCCCTAAAATGGCAGACTCAGGGAAATTTACTATTGGTGTTGCATAATCTAAACCAACCGCTCCGAAATTCGTAATTGTAAATGTTGCACCTGACATTTCTTTGCTACTTAGTTTTTTAGTTCTAGCTTTAACAGCTAAATCATTTATTTTAACAGCAATCTGCAAAACACTCAGTTTATCTGCACCCTTTATAACAGGGACCATTAAACCATCAGGGGTGTCGCAAGCCATACCAATATTTATTTGATTAGCATATTTGATTGCTTTTTGTTCTTGATCAATTCTGACATTTAAATTAGGCATTTCTTTCAAAGCCATTGCTGTAGCTTTTATAACAAAAGCTAAATAAGTTAATTTAATATTCAAAGAATCAGCGTAGTCTTTAATTTGTTTTCTCAAAATCACTAAATCAGTTACATCTACATTTCTAAGACCTGTAAAACCAGCCACCTGAGCATGGGCTGTTTCCATTGCCTTAACAGTTGCTTTTCTGATTGGATTTCACGGTTTTGATTCAAAAGATAATGGATCATTGAATTCAGGCACATCTATTGTAGGATTTGAATAATCAATATTAGATTTTTTAGTTGGGGCTTCACCAACATTAACTGATTGTGTTTGTTCAACTAAAGGTTTTACTACAAAATTTTCAATATCTGATGCTAGTATTCTTCCGTTTGGACCCGTACCAATTACATTATTTATGTCAATTCCTTTTGCGGCAGCCATCTTTATAGCCAATGGTGAAGCTTTGATTATTGACATATGATTTTTAATAAATGTTTATTAGATTTCATTTATTTTCTCCTTTTTTCTTAATACCCGTATGGAATATTACAATTTCTAGAATTGGAAGTTTAAAGCTTCTTCCATTTTTAAAATGATTTTATTTGGTACTGGTTGGTGATATCCTTCACCAGAATCAAAAGGTATTATTATATCGTACCCTGTACAACGCATAAGTGGTGCTTTTAAATATTCAAAACATTCTTCTGCCACAGTTGCAATAATTTCTGATGATACTGAGAAAGAACGTATTGCCTCATGAACAACTACCAATCTTCCTGTTTTTTTCACAGACTCTATAACCATTTCTTTATCTCAAGGTTGAATACTTCTTAAGTCTATCAATTCGATTGTAACATCTGGATTTTTAGCTTCCAGTTCTGCAATAGCTTTTTGACAATCAACAGTTTGAGCACCATATGTGACAACTGTTAAATCATTTCCTTCTTGAATCTTGAAGGCTTCGCCAATAGGTACAGTGTAATAATCTTCTGGTACCTCTTGTTTAAATGCTCTATATAATTTAGTTGGTTCAAAAACTATAACAGGATCTGGTGATTCGATAGCTGCTAATATCAAACCTTTTGTGTCATATGGGGTTGATGGACAAACAACTTTAATTCCAGGAACATGAGCATAAACAGCTTCCATAGCTTCTGAGTGTAACTCAAGCGCTCTAATTCCTCCCCCCATCGGCATTCTGATAACAACTGGTGCTGGATATTTACCTCTAGTTCTGTTTCTCATTCTACCAAGATGACCAAATATGTTCTGTAAAGACATTCATCCAAGACCTTCAAATTGAAGCTCAACGACTGGTTTCAAACCATTTAATGCCATTCCAATAGCAACTCCAACAAACATACATTCACTTATAGGAGCATCAAAACATCTATCTTCACCGAATTTTTTTTGCAATCCTTCAGTTGATCTAAAGACTCCACCTTCAAATCCAACATCTTCTCCGTAAACCACGACTTCTGGTCATTTATTCATAGCAGTTTCCAATGCATCTGAAACCGCTTTTACATTATTTAATACTTTCATTAGTGGTGTCCTCCTTTAGGTTTAGGAAATTTTTCAAAGAAACTTTTAGCTTCATTATATTGTTTCACCAAGTCTGGTGTTTTTTCTTTATATACAAAATCAAATACATCCTCTAAATTGTACTCTTTGTTAGCCTCGGCTCAGTCAAACTCAGATCTGATAAATTCATCTTGTTCTTGATTAAGAGCCTCTTCTTTTGTATCATCTCAAACTTTTTTACTAATTAAGTAGGCTTTCATTCTAACTAGAGGACATCTTTTTTGGGCAGCCTCGAACTCATCTTTTGGTCTATATATATCTGGATTGTCAGAAGAAGAATGAGCACCAAGTCTATAAGTATCGCATTCGATAAAAACTGGTCCTTTACCTTCACGAACATACTCAACAGCTTCTTTTACAACACCATAAACAGCTAAAAAGTCATTACCATCCACTTTTATAGACGGTATTCCAGTAGCAATACCTTTAACCGCAATGTTGATTGCTTTTGTTGATTTTGCATAAGGAGTAGAAATAGCTCATTTATTATTCTCACAAATAAATATTACTGGTAATTCGTGCAATTTAGCAAAGTTCATAGCCTCGTATGTTTCACCTTCACTCATTCCACCATCTCCAGTGGTAGTAACTACAACTCCTCCTGTTTTTTTATATTTCTCTGCAAATGCTATTCCTGCAGCTTGTGAGAATTGAGAACCAATAATTATATTTGGTGGTAAACAATTAACTCCCTCAGGAGATTTAGCTCCATACTCATTTCCCATTCAGTAAAGCATTATATTTCTCATGGGTACACCCATTTTCAATCATGCTGCATTATTTCTATAACCTGGTGCCAATCAATCCTTACCTTTTATTAAAGGCCAAGTATAGCCAATTTCACTTGCTTCTTGACCAGTTGAAGAAAGAAATGATAATAATCTTCCTTGTCTCTGTGCTTTATTTTGAAAATCATCTTGTCTTCTAGACAAGTTCATTAATTTATAAACTTCCACAAGTTCTTCATCACTAATTTCAGGTAACAAATCTTTATTAACGATTTTACCTGTGGCATCCATAATTTCTACTCTTTCATTTTTTATTGGGTCAAATTTCCCTAAGTATTTCATATTTTTCCTCCTATTGAATTAACAAATCAAGAATATCTTGGTTTGTAAAGTTTTCTCCGAAGATGTCTTTAATGTCAAACTCTTCTAAAACTTTTTCCAAATCTTTTGTATTATATTTTGTACCAATCAACCTTTCCTCAAGTTCCTCTGTACCAGCAAAACCCAAGAAATCCCCATATATTTTAGCGTCCTCGATCACTCCTTTTTTGACTTCTAGAAGAACCTCAACTGTGCCTTTTCCTTCAAATCTATTTTTATTACGATATGAAAATGTCTCGTTTTTGGAGAAAGTTCAATCTGGGTTGCAATATTTCTTTTTGAAAATCTCTTCGATAGCAGCAAGATCATCTTTGGTAAGGATTATTTCTGTCACATCATCAGTTTTTTTATAAGTTTCGATTAGTCTATTCATAAACTCATCTATCTCGATCTTGTTTTCTACCTCTTGGTTAACATTAGTAACCCTTGCTGCAATAGATTCAATATTTTTAGATAAAATTTTACTTCTATCGACAGTTAGATATTTGGTAAGTTTGTCTAAATTTGCGTTAAACAAAATAGTTCCATGTTGTAGAAAACGCTCTTTATGCTTTCACATTGCATTCCCTGATATTTTTTTACCTTTTATAACGATATCGTTTCTTCCTGAGAATTCTGCTGCTGCTCCCATTTCGTTCAAAGTTGATATTACTGGTTTTAACATTTCAGAGAAAAGAGAAACAGCTTTATTATCTTTATCAGTGTAGATAATACTAAAATTTAAATTTCCTAAGTCGTGAAATACTGTACCACCACCGGTGTTCCTTCTAATTATCGTTACACCATCATTTTGTGCCTTTTGCAAGTTTATCTCCCATGCTGAGTTTTGATTTCTACCGACAACAATGGTATTATCATTCTGTCAAAGAAATAAAATGGGTTGATCATACTTTTCTGCCATTGTAAGATATTCTTCAATCGCTAGATTATACCTTGGGTCAACACAAGTCGTTTTATAAATATACACAATAAGCTCCTATCTATTATTCATACAGATAAATTATATTCTATAAAATAAAATATATGTGTGATATTAGTGAGATTTCTATTTAATGAAATTTTTTTTCAAAAAATTTCCAGTAAAGTATTTACAAAATTATGACTAGAGGGAAAGTATTATGAAATTACAACACTTAAATAAAAAAAGATTGATATTAGTTGATTTAGACGGTACGGTTTTAAAAAGCAATGGTGAAGAAATACACGAAAAAACTCTTAATGTTTTAGCAAAAGCAAAAGAGGATGGGCATAAGGTCTGTATAATCACCGGAAGACCACATAGAGCAAGTATCAAATTTTACAAAGCACTGGGATTAAATACTCTATTAACGAATTTCGACGGAGCTCATATCCACGACCCGTATAAAAGACAGTTTAAAAGAATAGTATTACCTATAAGTGAGGAAATAATAAAGAGTATTATCAACATGCCAATAGTTATGAAGGGTACTTCAAATATTCTTATAGAGTCTTACGATAAAGCAATTGTCAAAGAAAAAAATGAATTTGTTGAAAAGTTTTTTCATTTAGATGATGAAGATGAAGATGAAGAATACTTAATTTCAGATCCTTATGATAAATGAGATGGTCCAGCAACGAATGTAGTTTTATTCTTAAAAGATAACAAATATAAAGATGAGTTATTACGCCAGCTAAGTATGTACAAGAATACAATCAAAATACAGTCTGGTAATGCATACGGTAATTTAAGTAAAGTATCAATGACGATGATTACACTAACTAACAAGTTAGCTAACAAAGGGTTTGTTTCAGAAATATTAGCACAATATTACAATACTGACATAAGAGATGTAATTGCTTTTGGAGATCAGATGAACGACTACGAAATGATTAAAAAAGTAGGTTACGGGGTAGCAATGAAAAACGGTTCTGATGATTTAAAGAATGTAGCAGACGGAATAACAACACTAACAAATGATGAAGGTGGTGTTGGAGATTATTTAGATAAATTGCTAAGAGGTGAAGAAGTGTAAACTGAATGAGTTTTTTAATTATTACGGTTTACTATTATTACGGAGGAAGAAAATGAAACTACAAGATAAAGAATATAAACTTAGTACAGGGGTTACAAAAAAACTTTCTGAATTAACTGGTGAAAAAGGTTTAATAATGTTTTGTTACCCGAAAGCTTTTACTGGATATTGTACTTTAGAGGTCCAAGAATACGAAAAAAGAAAAAGTGAATTTACCGAGCTCGGATATAATATCGTCGGGGTTAGTGGAGATGATTACAAAGAGCAAGATAAATTTTCTTGTGAATATGAAATAACTTACCCGCTGATTGCAGATATTGATAAAGAACTAATTAAAGAAATAGGTGCTTACGAAAAAGACGTCAATCCTTTCGACACACGCAGAAACACTTATGTCTTAAAAAATAATCTCGAGTTAGTTAAAGAATTTCTAGATGTAAATCACTTAACACACGTAGATGAAGTTTTAAAATTTATTAAATAATAAAAAGACAGACTGCGGTCTGCCTTTTTATTATTTATTTTTCGTTTGCGAATAAAAGATCTTCTAGCAAATCTAAATAATCATTCATGGCTGCTAAAAAAGGTATATACGTGTCTAATTGCTCAAAATTGACCCCGCAGTCATTCAAAATTGACATTGGTTCCTTATGCCCACCTGATTTTAAGAAGTTTAGAATACCTTCTTTATCCCCTTTTTTGTAATCTGTATAAAGTTTATAACTTGCTACAATATCTAGAGCATATTTATGAACATAGAAAGGTGAGTGGAAGAAATGTGAAATAAACGGTCAATTGTAAACATTTCGATCTTTGTTATCGAAAAAGTCATAACCAAACTTATCTTCTTTCTCTTTGAATAAATTCATCAAAGTCTCGGTTGTTACAGGTTCAGAGTTCTCAATTAACCTATGAGCCGAGTATTCAAAATCAGCAAATTGTATTTGTCTGAAAAAAGTCGCAATCAAGTCTGTTATTCTCTGTTGAAGTAGATAAATCTTATCTTCCTTAGTTTCTGTGTTTTCAAAGAGATAATCAAATAATAAGTGCTCATTAAATGTAGAAGCGACTTCAGCAAGAATAATTGGATAGTCTGTATTCGGGTATTGTTGATACCTATCTGCAAAGATCGTATGCACTGAGTGACCTAATTCATGAGCTAATGTAAACACTGAGTTGATTTTATCATCTCAATTCATTAATATAATCGGTTCTAGTCCATTGCCACCAGAAGAGTACGCTCCATCCATTTTATTCAAACTCTCAAAGTAATCTATTTTTGAGTCTTGAGAAGCAATGGATAGATAATTTAAATACTCTTCTCCCAAACCTTTTAATGATTCTTTTACGATCTCTAAGCCTTCATCAACATTAAAAGTTTTATTATAACCACTAACCAAGTTTAAGTCTTTATCTGTTGTAAAAAACTTATCCAGCTTAAAACTTTTTTTCAATAGTCGTAAGTACCTTGTAAAAATATTTATGTTAGCTTCTCCTACTTCGATTAATTTTAAATACGTCTTTTCTCTAATATTATCGTGAAAGAGATTCATTTCCAAGACTGATTTAAACTTACGTACTTTAACATCTTCGAACTGTTTTTGTAAAATAGATTCATATATTTTTGCAAAAGAGTGCTTATTATCAATTATATTTTTAAAATATAATTCTCATGCTTTTTGTCGAACATCTTGATCATTAGGAATAGAGTTTTGTAGGATATCGTAGTAAAGGGTTGTAGTTAAAACCTTATCTCTTCCATCGTGATTTATACTTATTTCTTGTTTATCAGCATATGCTAAAACATCGTAGAGATTAGCTACAGCTTCCCTACTTCTAGAAACTTTACTTAAAAGCTCTTCCTTACTTTTTTCTAAAATATGACCTTGATTTCTGAAAAACTCTTTAAAGTTGAACAAGTAGTGCTCTTTTTTATTTTTGATGATTCATTTATTTATTAAATCTTCGCCTAAAGATAAAAGTTCATTTTTTATAAAACTTGTGTTTATATTGTAATAATTCAAAGCATTGTTATATAGACTGCTTAGTTCTTGTAGTTCACTATTTGTAGAATCTACATTTATCAAATTAATATAATAACCTAATTTAGAGTTAAGTTTGTCAACTTTTTCATCAAGTTCTAAATAAAGTAAAAAGTTTTTTTCTTCATTTAACTTACCTTTAAGGCTAGATAATTCATCCACATATTTTTTAAGTAGGACTGAGTCTTCTTTTCATTTATTATGATTTTCGTATATGCCACTAAAATCTCATTTGTGCTTACTCTGTGCTTCATTCCTATTCATTTTAAACCCCTCTTAAAAAAACACCTTCTGGTGTTTTGTTTTTATTTATTTAATAATTCAAACATTGCTCTAGTCATAGGAGCTCTACCACGTCTGTTTATGTCCGCAGTTGCTGCTATATCTAAATGTATATAAGCTTTTTTTTCAGCAAATGAATTTAAGAAAGCTGCCGCAGTTGATGAACCTGCTTCGCGTCCTGGTTCTGAGTTTGCTAAATCAGCTACTTTTGAACATTTCATTGCTTTTAAATGTTCGCAAATCAGCGGTTGTCTTCATATAGATTCTTGCGCTACTTTTGAAGCATTCTCAAACTCTGAGTAAAATTCATCATTTGTAGAAAATGCACCAGTAAATCATCTACCAAGTGCTACTGCGATTGCACCAGTTAATGTAGCAACAGTTATAATTTTCTCTGCTTTCTCGTTTCTTATTGCATAAGTAATTCCATCTGCAAGAACCAGTCTTCCTTCTGCATCAGTATTAGTGATTTCAACAGTTTGCCCATTCATTGAAGTTATAACTGATTCGGTTAGAGTTGCTTTCCCCCCGATTCTGTTGTCAGTTAACAATCCAATTGAAACCACATTACATTTTGCTTTAGCCTTAGCCAATGCCATTACAGTTGATGACACTATCGCGGCTCCTGACATATCAAATTTCATGTTTTCTAAGAAGTTAGATGGTTTTAGGTTGTATCCACCACTATCAAAAGTGATACCTTTACCTACTAATGCAGTTCTGGTTTTTGAAGGATCTCCAACATATTCTAATACTACCAATCTTGGTTCCACTGAACTTCCTGCATTTACTCCTAAAAATAGACCCATACCTTGTTGTTCTATTTCTTCTTTATCAAGAACAGTTATTTTTATACCTTCTATTTCTTTTGCTTTGTTTACAATTCGATTTGCGATTTCAATAGAAGTACCAATATTAGGTGGTAAATCTTGTAGGTCTCTAGCAAAGTTCAAGTACTCTAGTTTGATTTGAGATTTATCAAAAATATCGCCATACTTAGCTGAGTCGAATTTCAAATCATAATTTTTGCTATTTGTTTTTTCAGATTTGAAATCTATTTGTTCATGAGCAGCAAACATTATTGTTTCTACAACAGTTTGAAAAGCTTCTTCCTTAACTTCAAACATTTCTAAAAAAGATTCAACGTCAACATTCATATTATATTTGTTAGAAGAAATGAATGCTTCTAAATGCTTTCTTAAAGATGATTTACAATTTCCTTTACCAATGAATAAATATATTGTTTTCTCTTCTGATATTAGAGTACCAACACCAGCCTCTTTAACTATAAGCTCATTCTTTGTATTATTTTCATTGCAAGCTTTTAATGTAACTGCAAAATTATTTTGATTATTTGTTACCATATTCTTTTCTCCTTCTTTAATCATAAATTTATAATAGCATTTTTATACTCTTTTTTTCAGTTATATTATTAATTAACCGATAAAAAAAGTATTTGTACATAATTTATTTCGACATTTACCGTATATGTAAAGATCTAAATATGGAATGTCTTTTTTAAATGTGAGGTAAGTTCTTTTTACTCCATGACCAAAATCACATCTCATCTTCTTATTAGCTAGACTTTTATTAACATTTGTGAACTTTGAGCGAAACACATAAATATAATAAGTCTCTTTTTTTAAACGTTCATTTATATCATTGACTTCTTCAAGAATTAAAAATTTTAAATTATTAATGTCTGGTTCCTTTGTTAAGATTCTTGAAGCTAACTTGTTTCTTGTTCTTATGTTATAAATATGTTTTCTAAGTCGATTAAAAATATCTTTTGACTCTCCTACATATGTTAAGACTACATTTTCTTTTTTCATAGAATATATCAAATAAACCCCTGCTGTTTTTTCTTTGTTTATTAATACTTCTTTATGGTCATATATTATTCTAGTTTTAGATAGTTCACTAACTACATTGTTTACATATGACACACTAGCATTTTTATATTTAGAGTTGCTAGATACTTTAATTTTTCAAATAGCCTTGAACTCTTTTTGAACTTTTAAATCTTTCATATTAACATAATATCACTCCGCTCAAAACATTTCGGTTTAACTTTATAATAGTAGGCGTTTCTAAGTTTTAGCAAGCGTAAGCTCATTTTCGAAAAGGAAAGACATTATTGTATAAAAAAATGTTTTACATTTGTAAAACATTTAAACTTTATTCTATAATTGAAACTACTGTTCCGGCTCCAATTGTTCTTCCACCTTCACGGATTGAGAATTTAGTTCCTTGCTCAACAGCGATTGGTTTAATTAATTCAACTATTAGTTCAACATTATCACCTGGCATAACCATATCGATTCCTGCAGGTAATTGTACTTCACCAGTTACGTCTGTAGTACGGAAGTAGAATTGCGGACGATATTTGTTGAAGAATGGCTTGTGACGTCCACCTTCTTCTTGTGTAAGTGCATATACTGAAGCATTCAACTTAGTATGTGGTTTGATTGTTCCTGGTTTTGCAAGAACTTGTCCACGTTCGATATTACTTCTATCAACACCTCTTAGTAATGCTCCAACATTATCACCAGCTTCAGCGAAGTCTAATAATTTTCTAAACATTTCTAATCCAGTAACAACAACTTTTTTACTTGTTTCTACTAATCCTACAATCTCAACTTCTTCGTTAACTTTGATGATTCCTCTTTCAACTCTACCAGTTGCAACAGTACCACGACCAGTAATTGTGAACACATCTTCAACAGGCATTAAGAATGTTTTTTCAGTATCACGAGCAGGTGTAGGAATAAATGAGTCAACAGCATCCATTAGTTCTTCTACTTTAGCTACTCATTTTTCGTCTCCGTTTAATGCTCCCAATGCAGACCCTCTAATAACAGGGGCTCCATCTCCATCAAAATCATAAGCAGATAATAATTCTCTTACTTCCATTTCAACTAGGTCGATCATTTCTTCATCATCAACCATGTCACATTTATTTAAGAAAACAACGATTGCTGGAACACCAACTTGTCTTGAAAGTAAGATGTGTTCTCTAGTTTGAGGCATTGGTCCATCAGTTGCCGCAACAACTAATATTCCTCCATCCATTTGGGCTGCACCTGTAATCATGTTTTTAACATAATCGGCGTGTCCTGGACAGTCTACGTGAGCGTAGTGTCTTTTGTCTGTTTTATACTCAACGTGTGAAGTATTAATTGTAATACCACGTTCTCTTTCTTCGGGAGCATTATCGATATTTGCGTAATCTTTAAATTCTGCTCCTCCTTTTGAAGCTAATACTTTAGTAATAGCAGCTGTTAGTGTAGTTTTACCGTGGTCAACGTGTCCTATTGTCCCAATATTAACGTGGGGTAAACTACGGTCAAATGATTCTTTTGCCATATTTTCATTCCTTTCATTTTGGCTTTATAATAAAAAGTCATAAATAATTTTAATTGATTTTATACAAAATACAATAGTTTTATATTTGATAAATATAATAGAGAAGTTTACTTCCCATTTTTCTTAATAATTTCCTCAGCAATATTTTTTGGGGCTTCGTTATAGTGACTAAACATCATAGTATAATTTCCACGCCCTTGGGTGAATGATCTCAACTCTGTTGCATAACCAAACATTTCTGACAATGGTACTTTTGCTTTTACAGTTTGAGCATTTCCTCTTTGTTCTGAACCCTCAATTAAACCACGTTTTGAAGAAATATTCCCCATAACGTCTCCATAATATTCATCAGGCACAGTTACTTCAACTGACATGATTGGTTCTAATAAAACTGGGTTAGTTTTTTTAGCAGCTTCCTTCAAAGCAAGTGATGAAGCTATTTTATAAGCCATCTCGTTAGAGTCGACGTCATGGTAAGATCCATCAACGATAGTAGCTTTTACATCTATCATAGGGAAACCAGCAATTACACCATTCTGTAATGCGTTTTCTAGACCAACTCTAGCGGCGTTAATATATTCTTTTGAGATTTTACCCCCAACGATTTTATCAACTCATTCAAAACCTTTGTCATGATTAGGTTCAAACTCTATAACTACGTGACCATATTGACCACGTCCACCAGATTGTTTAACATATTTACCTTCAACTCTAGCAGACTGACGTATTGTTTCACGATAAGAAACTTGTGGTGCTCCAACATTAGTATCTACTTTGAATTCACGTTTCAATCTATCAACGATGATGTCTAGGTGTAATTCACCCATACCCGCGATAATTGTTTGTCCTGTTTCTTCATCTGTATAAGTTCTAAAAGTTGGGTCTTCTTCAGACAACTTGTTTAATGATATACCTAATTTTTCTTGGTCAGCTTTTGTTTTTGGTTCTAACGCTAAGTGAATAACAGGTTCTGGGAAAATCATTGATTCCAATATTATTGGATTTTTCTCATCTGTTAGAGTATCACCTGTTGTAGTATCTTTTAATCCAACAGCTGCAGCAATATCCCCAGCATATACTTGTTCGATTTCTTCTCTATTGTTGGCGTGCATTTTCAATAAACGACCAACTCTTTCTTTTTTATCCTTTGTAGCATTTAAAACATAACTACCTTTTGAAAGTACACCTGAATATACTCTAAAGAAAGTTAACTTACCAACAAAAGGATCAGTCATGATTTTGAAAGCAAGTGCAGAGAATGGTTCATCATCATCTGGATGTCTAAATGATTCAGAACCATCTCCAAGTGTACCTTTGATTGAAGGAACATCTAATGGTGATGGTAAATAATCAACAACTGCGTCAAGCAGTAATTTAACACCTTTATTTTTAAATGCAGACCCAGCAAGCACTGGGAAAAACTCAGCAGATATTACACCTTTTCTTATTGCTGATTTTAATTCAGGAATGGTTATTTCCTCACCATCAAGGAACTTAACCATCAATTCTTCATCATATTCAACAGCAGCCTCTATTAAGTTTGCTCTTAATTCCTCTGCAGACTCTTTTAAGTCACTAGGAATTTCAATTTCTTTAGCGATTTCGTCAGCTGCACCGTCAAAGGTTCACGCCTTCATTTCAACTAAATCAATGATTCCTGAGAATTGATCTTCAGCCCCAATTGGTAATTGAATGGGAGAAGCTTTTGCTCCTAATCTTTCGCCAATTGTTTTAACTGAGTAAAGAAAGTCAGCTCCTGTTTTATCCATTTTGTTAACAAAAACAATTCTTGGTACTTTGTAAGTTGTTGCTTGTCTTCAAACTGTTTCTGTTTGGGGTTCAACCCCACTTTGACCATCTAAAACTGCTACTGCTCCATCAAGGACTCTCAAAGATCTTTCAACTTCAACCGTGAAGTCAACGTGTCCCGGAGTATCAATAATGTTAAAGCGGTGATCTGCTCAAAAAGCAGTTGTAGCAGCAGAAGTAATTGTTATTCCACGTTCTTGTTCTTGAGCCATTCAATCCATTTGTGATTCACCTTCATGTGTTTCACCAATTTTATGAATTTTACCTGTGTGAAATAAGATACGTTCTGTTGTTGTGGTTTTACCGGCGTCTATATGGGCCATAATTCCAAAATTACGAGTCCTATCTAGACTAAATTCTCTTGGCATATTTATTCTCTCCTTTTATTCTATTATCAGCGATAATGTGCAAATGCTTTGTTAGCTTCCGCCATTTTGTGAGTATCCTCACGTTTTTTTACTGATCCACCAACTCCGTTGGATGCATCAATAATTTCATTAGCTAATCTATCTATCATTTCTTTTTCATTTCTTAATCTTGAATAATTAATTAATCATCTTAATGCTAATGTAACTTTTCTTTCAGAAGAAACTTCAATAGGAACTTGATAGTTTGCTCCCCCAATACGACGAACTTTTAATTCTAAATGAGGTTTTATATTTTCTATAGCTTTATTAAATACTTCAATGTGTTTGTTTTTTCTTTAATAATTTCGAATGCTTTATATAGAATGTGTTGTGCAGTCCCACGTTTACCATCCAACATGATTTTATTAACTGCCTTAGTAACTAATTTTGAATTATAAACTGGATCAGGAAGAACATCCCTTTTTTCAGCTTGATGTTTACGCATAAATTCACTCCTTTCTTATTTAATTAATGTTAATTAATCGATTTATTTTTTAGCTTTTGGTTTTTTTGTACCATATAAAGAACGAGATTGCATTCTACCATTAACACCGGTTGTATCAAGTGTACCACGAATTATATGGTAACGAACCCCCGGTAAGTCTTTTACTCTACCACCACGTATTAAAACAACACTGTGTTCTTGTAAATTGTGACCTTCACCAGGTATATAAGCGGTAACTTCCATACCGTTTGTTAATCTTACCCTAGCATATTTACGTAGGGCTGAGTTAGGTTTTTTAGGTGTCATTGTAGCAACCCTTGTACAAACACCTCTTTTTTGAGGCGATGAGATTCTAGTTACTTTTTTAAGAAGTGTATTAATACCTCTATTTAAAGCTGGTGCCTTAGTTTTAAAAGTTTTAGGTTTTCTGGGTTTTCTAACTAATTGATTAATTGTTGCCATTTAGTTTCCTCCTTTCCACAATACCGAGTGTATTGTTAACACACAAAATATATTATATATTAAAATTGTTGAGAATGAATAAAAAGTTAATTATATAAATTTATATTTGGTATTAAGTTAGTGTACTGTGTATTTGTCATCATACCTTCGTTAAGAGGGTATTGAAGTAATAAATCTAAAAGAAAATAAAATAGGTAATATGTGTTCATATAATCCATAAATAACTCTATTCTTTTTTGAGATAGGTCATCAGTATTATGTATTGATAGTTCTTTGTAGGTTTTGTTGTATCTTAAATTAAATTCTAAAATATTCTCAACAACTTTCGAAAAAGCTCCATGAGAGTCCAGATTAGTTATATGTATGATGTGATCGTTTAGGTTTTTGAAAAGATTTTTCTCGTCTTTTTTTAGATCTAGTTTTTCATATTTTTCTGATAATTCATTGGATTTAAAACCAACTGCTTGAACAGCGGTTGCAAACACAACATCAACTCCCGCCTTATCCTTTATAATGCTTGTGCCTAACTTTTCATTTTTTAGATTCGTATCAATCGATAATAATACAATTACAGCATTTTGTAATATCGAAAGAAAATGATTAATTATTATTAATTGTTCTGAATTCTCATTGATTGTTTTCCAATCATTTAAAGTTTTATCTAATCCAATACCAAACTGTTCGATATCCGCTCGTTTGGAAAAGGTTTGTAGGCTTTCAAAGCTCTCAAGTATATTTTTAGGTACTAGAAAATCGTTTCTAACATTCTCTCGAAAGTTTTGATAAACTGTGTTTACACGATTAATAATAATTTGTTCATACTTAATTTGGTGTATTTCTTTCATTTTTATCTCTTTTCTATACTTTATATATTACTATAAATTCATATTATAATGAATTACAAAGAGGTGTTAAAAATGGTGTGAGGTGAATCAAACTCAATAAATTTTTTAAACTGAGCGGATTATTGTAGAAACAATGTAATGAAAAGCAAGAATATAGCAAGTAGCGGTGGTGAAAACTTTAAAACTCGAAGAAACTCTGCGGAGTATCTAGCAGCTAAAGAGCAAATCCTTGGTATCATTAGAAATAACAGAACGATCAGTGTTCAAAATTTATATTATGCGATGCCTACAACATTAGTTGCTAATCCAACAACAAAATATATCATATTACAGTTATACTTTGAAGATAATTTGCAAATACAAGGTCAAACTAAATCTAATAGCGACCATGAGACTGATTATGTATTAACTTTTGTAAAGAATGCTTTGCCTAAACAAAACACTATACAGCCTAGAAATGCACCACAAAAGAAACAATCCAATATTGAAGATCTTCTAGATAATAACTGAATGGCCAATGGTAGAAAGTTAGAGTTCGATAAAAAAGAAACTTTAGATAAAAGTAAGTTAAATATTAGCCTAAAAAATGACTCTGTCAAACCAACAAATGTACCACCTGTCAAACCAACAATAGACATTAGAGACTACATGAAAAAAGAGGAAAAGATAGCACCGATAGTTAATACTGATAAACCAAAAAGAAATTTAGAAATAGAAAATAAAAATCTTAAGTACATAAATATTTCAATCCCAAAAGAGGAAAAGATAATTGAATCTAAGGAATCGACTGCTACTATTGATTTAACTTATAAACCAGAACCAATAATCTCGGTTCAAGAAGTAGAAGAAAAAGCTTTTTATGGACTTAGTGCTTATGAACTCTATTATTTAGAAAACTTTATGAGGGATGCTGCTAGATTTTACAAAGAACAAAAAGCGAGAATCAAGATAATGGTTGAGGTTTTGCGTGCAAAAGCAGATGTGATTTACTTAAAAAATAAAAGTTATCCTAATGGGTTTTGGACATTTCTTTTATATTGTTCATTTATAATAATTATCCCTATATTTATATATTTAGGTATTAATTCCAATAAAGTACGAAAAAAGGCAATCAAAGATTATAATAGAAATCTTAAAAAAGCGGGGTTTGAGCAAATAAAGAAAGAGCTAAAAGACAAGCACCCTAAAATTGTTTTCTTTTCATAGAAAAATAGAAGCTAAAAGCTTCTATTTTTCTACATTTCTTGTTTTTTTCACTTACTTTTTAATAATTTTAGCTCGCTACTTATGTTTTTTAATTCATTTTTTTTGATTTTCATATCAAGTTTTGCACCTTTGATGGTTTCTTTACACTTTTGTATTTCAATTTCTTGAGCTACTCTTTTTTCTTTGATATGAGCTATCTTGTCTTTGTATTCTTCTTTAGTCATATAATTCTCCTCGGTTTTTAAATATAGTATTAATTCTAAATGTTTTTAATTAATAGTCAAGTGCTTATATTTTTAGTCCTTCAGGTTTTTAAAATAATTTTGAAGTTTGAAAATGCTTTTTTTGTCCAAGTCTTTGCATTCAAATCAAACTTGGGGTGCTTTTACATTTAATATAAAAGCACTTGCTATTTTTTTATCAGTACAATATTCGAACATCTTCTTTTCGAGAAATAACTGTGCACTATATCTTTCATTGTAATTTGTTCTACTAGTTTTAATTCCTATTATAAAGAAAGAGTTTCCATTATCCAGAACTAGATCAATTGTTCCTAAATAATTCATATCTTCGCCGAAGTAACACATTATTGGACTTCAATAAATTCTTTTAATATTGTGCTTGTAAATAAAATTATTGATTTCTGTAATATATCTTTTGGCAAGATTTAAATGTGTTGTAACATTACAATTAGTTGTGACAAGTTTAACTTTTGGTGCAATCCTTTGTAAAATACTAGCTTCAATAATTTCTTTTATACATTGATTTTGATTAATTGAAGAATCTACAATTGAAGTATTTTTTATCGGGAAGTATGGAAAAACTTTATTCAATGCTTCATTAATTTCACTTAAGCAAACAACATCATTGATGATGTGAGTGCTTAAGTTTTTTTCAACATAAGAATCGCTATTTATTTCTCTAATCAAAATGTATTTGTTGCTTGCATCTAATGCAATTAAATCTGATATATCATTTATCATTATAAGTTCCTTTAAAAAATACAATCGAAAGTAAGTTAATTTATTTTCGATTGTATTGATGTTTTTTTAACAACGTGCTTAACATAGAGTTTGAAGAAGTGCTCTCTAAAACGTTAACTGTTCTAGATATAGATTCTAATTTGTTCACAATTCTTGAAACTTCGCTTTTAATACTCTCCATGCTTTCGTTGTTAGATAATGTTGGGAGTGTTGATTCCAAACGCTTCATTCTTTTTTCTAACTCAGTGAACTTCATGTTATTTATTGATGATATTTCTGAGGTTTTCTTTTCAAGATCTTTCACTAATAAATTACCTTGATTTATTACAATCTCTTGTAAGTTTTTTATTTCTTGATTCAAATTATGTTCCATTTGGCTTAAGTTTTCAAACTCCTTGGTAACTTTACTTAAGTCGTACGCAGAGCTGTGATCGACATCTTTTTGTAAGTTGCTTAAAGTTGTCTCGTTGCTTAAAGATAAATCGTTGTAGACATCTTTCTCGCTACTTACTAAATCATTTTCAGTAGTATTGAGTTCATCAATATCCATATTTATAGCATAAGCTTTTCTCGCTTGAAGAAGTTTATTCATATCGGCTAAGTCTTCTTGTCTCTCTAAGATATTATCGTTTGAAGCTGTATTTGGAACCTCATCAGGTTTCCCCACAGTTTCTAACTTCACATTATTAAGTTCTCTTAATTTATCAGAAGCAAACTCTTTTTTGTCTTCTTCTTGATAATTTAAATCATTAAGTTGGTTTGATTGCATAACAAATGGTGTTTTTGATATACTATTCAATCTTTTCTTTTCTTTATTCAGTGAGTTTTCAGCAAGTGTAAAAATAAGGTCAGGTTGTTTAAAATTAAAATCTTTATAAACATCTTTTATTTTGTTAGTTTTTACATCTTGAATCTCAGTCAGACCTCATAAATCCTCATCGCTGTTTTGATTAAATTCTTCAATCTGTTCGTCCGAAACTGACTGAATTGCTTGTGCTTCTTCAGATTCTTCTAATTTGGAATCTTCGTTTTTATCTAAGATATCGTCCAAATCAAACATTTGTGATTGTTTTTCAAAAGACTTAGTTACAAGATCTCTTATTTCATCTTCTTCTAATTTCTTATCTACACCTGACGAAGTAATTTTGGTTTTATTACGTCCATATTTTTGCTCCGCATTGTTTAAAGATAAACTTTTATTTGAAATTTCATTCAATGAGACTTCTTGTTTTTCATCCTCAAACGCGTTAGGTTCATATTGGATTATTTCAGATGACGACTCGTTTTCTTTTTCAATAAAAGCGATTTGTAAATCTTCTGAACTTACTCTGCTACTTTTTTCAAAATCTATTTCATGATTTAAATAATCTATTAAATAACTTTCTGGTAAATTTAGTTTCTTAGCTAACATATTTAAGTTTGCTGCACGATAATTAAATTTTGAAATAAACCTTTCCTTTTTAGAACTTGATTCTGAAGAGTCTAATGACTCAATCTCGGCTCTAAATTTTTCTAGTTGATCTTTATATAATTTTCATTTGAAGTATGCTTTTTCTCGTTTTGCTTTAGATGTTTGCATAGATTTATTGTCGTTTGGCAACGCAGAACTATCATTTGTTTTTGCTTTTTCATTTTGTTCTTGAGCCTTTTTTGTTTCTTCAAGATATTTTCGACTCTTTTGTTCCACGTTGCCTGTTAACTTTCCCTCTCTATTTACCTCTTTTTCAAATTTTTTCTCTTCATGATATAGAGAAATTAAGCTTCGCTCTTCAGCGTAATTGTTTAATGCCTCAGAATCAAACATTGTTGCTTCTAGAATAAACCAAGATAGCAGGAATATTCCTGATGCTATTAAAACAACAGCTTGACCATATAAAATTCCCACAACTGCAAATATTACAAGTGCAGACTTAATATAAGGTTTAGATATTTTTTGTTTTTTTCTAAGTCTAACAAACTCAGCAATTGCAATTGCAAATAAATAAATTGATACTGCAATCATAATCCCAAATATTAATCACATCTTTCATTGAACCAGACCATCAGCTGCTCCGCTTCCGTTTTGTAGTGATACAAGTCCACCTGGGGTTGGTACTCACGGGTTCACCAAGTTACCATTAGTTCCTTCTTTTAAACTAAAAAATGGTAGTGAAAATGGTGAAGATGATAATCAATTGAAAAATTTATATAAAAAAGTTTGGTTAGTAATGTCTGCTTGTGTAAGCCACAACGACGAAGTAAGACCAAGAGCTGCATAACCTGCCAGTGCGAGACTTGCAAGCATCACTAATGATCATGATAATATAATAAGTAACATAAACATGCTATTTCCTCCTTAATCATTGAGATCCTTTCAATTACCAGGAACTGAAATGAGATTGTTATTTAATGGTTTGGTTGTATCATTGCTGTCAATCATTAAGCCATCTTTTCTTTGTTGATAAAGGTCATTTCGTTTTCTATTTTGAAATTGAACGAAAGTGCTTTCTGGGTCTACAAGAAATGCTGGGTTGAAAGTAGTATTAGCAAATTTCTCGACTCTTGCCAATTCTTCATCTCTTTCTTTGAAGATGTTTTCTTCTCTTTTCCTTTGCAAATTCTTATCAACATTTATCCTTAGTGCGGGATTTAATAAATCTACTTTAGTTTTTGCCGTATTAAAGTTTCTTGTGTTATTAGTTTCTTCTTTAGACAAATTAACACTATTTGTAATATATCTATTTCCACTATCTGCATCAATTGTTTTTATTTGATGTTGTGAACTTAAACCAGAATTTGTAGCGAATCCGATTTGGGGTTTATCCAAATTGAATTTTTTATCTATATTAACAAACTTGTCCGCGAACGAGTTGTTGTTCTGTTCAGGTAACTCATATTTGATTGGTGCAATAACCCTTGAGCTTAGTTCACTTAAAGACGATGACTGATCAATAGGTTTGTTCTCTCTTAAGAAAAGAGTTTGAGGTGTACGAGAAGATAGATAACCATCAACTCTAATAATATCTTCATAAGATTCTGATTCACTCACTATCTTTTTAAGAAAGGCTTCAGGAATGTTTAATAAGAACTTAAGAGATTTAACCCCACCAAATATTACTTGAATAAAATTAATTGTATTTGTAAGTTGTTTAACACTTGAAGGTTTAAAATTATTCAAAACTATTGGTATATTAATCTCTTCAATCTCATATGCTTCAAAAGCTTCGCTAAATTCTGATCAAATAAAACTTATAGGATTATCGATATCGAAATCTTCTAACAACACTGATGACTCAGAAGCTTGCTTGCCGTATTCAGTTGTTGATAAGAATAACGAAGTTCTTTCTCATAAAGTTCTTTTATCGTCCAAGTCCAAGAAAGGCAAGGCACTGATTATTTTTTTTACTAAATAAAGATAAGGCAAACTATAAATGAATACATCTTTTAAATCAATTATTATATGATTGGTTCTTTTTATCAACTCAACATAGGGTGCATTATCTTCACTTAACATTAAAAAACAATTTCCAGATAAGCTATTTTTCCTCAAGTCTTCTTTGAAAGAAGCAAATGACAATTGTTTAGGAAAGCTTTGCTTTGGTGTTGTTAGTGTTTCATATTCGTTTAATCCAAAGTCTCATTCATCGCTTAAGAGAGTTGTATCAAACTCTAAAGGCTTATTAGAAACCTTAGTATCTGATGTTGTTTTTTTTCTATTTTTTGAAAACTCATAATCATTTTCTATATCATTTGAGATCATATTACTTTCATCAGATGAATTAAATAAGCTTCAATCTTCTTTTGTAGTTTCAAAGAAATCATTGTTATTTTTTATTTCTTCAAATCTTTCTTCTGTTTCAATTGGTAAGTTTCCTAAACTGTTTTGTATATCATTCGTAAACGATATATTGTTTACAAAGTTTTCAGTAGTTCCTTCAACATTTTTATTGAAGTCATTTTGAAAGTCGTTGGTATTGTCAACTGAATAATCAGTATAGTCTAACCCAAAAGGCGGCGCACTCAATCTGGTATTTTTAACAAAAGAGTTTTTTATGAAGGACGGTGCTAACTCGTCATCTTGAGACAAACCCATTTGTGCTCCTAACTGCACAAATCTTAGTTGCTCTTTTTCTTGTCGAATTTTTTCTTTTTCTTCTTCTTCTCTTTTTTTTCTCATTCTTTCAAACGGATTTACATACATACTATCGCCCCCCCTTCAAATACACTAGTAATTATATCACAAAAAAACTCAAAATGTTCATAAGAGTGTTGCAATGGAATATAGAGTTTGGTATTATATATTCCATCTTTTTTTCTCGTTCGTGATAATATTCACCAATCTAGAGGGCGGATTATTCAGATTCCCTATAAAAAAACATTTATTTTTTCCTAGGAAAGTGAATAGTTCGGATTTCTCAGAAAGTGGATTTTGTCCGGATACATTAACACTGGTTGAGTAAATTGGTCCTACATTATCTATAATCGTTTTTATATCTTTTCTTTTTACAACTCTAATGGCAATTGTTGACTGCTTGTCTTTTAAGCTCTTTGCTATTACTGTTGTTGGGTAGTCTGAAATTAGAAAGTTTTGAACATCATCATTCATTTCAATAAGTTTAGATGCTTGTTTTAAGTTTGAGACTAATATTATTAAAGGTTTTGTCAAGTCACTTTGTTTTAGTTCATTTATTTTTTGAGCATTGTCTGCATTAACAATCGAACTTAAACCATAGATTGTATCGGTTGGTAATATTATTATTTCATTTTTTTTTAATAAATTGATTGCCTGATTAATTTTGAATCTATTTAAAAATTTCATTAGTGCTCCTTATAATCAAATAAATTATATCATAGCGTTATGTTTCTTTTCGCTTACCTGTTCTTCACAAAAAAAATTCGCTCAATTAAAAAATAACTCTTCATGTTTTTTAAACTATGAAGAGTTATTTTTAAAATTTTTTTGATCATCTGTATTTGATTGGTCAATTATAAATTCTTTTTTATTTGTTTTTATTATCTTAGTAATTAATATTATGTAAGTAAAAAATATAAAAGTAGTTGATATAACAACTTGTGAAATAAATTGATTTCCTGGCAGTCAAAGGTAATTAATATGACTCTTTATTTGTTTGCTATCGTATAAAAATGAATCTCCAAAAATATTTCTGAACGCTTCTAAAGTTTCTTTTTGTTGACTATTGTCATTAATTTGACTTGTTAGATCGGTGTTTCAAAAATCTACTAGCAAATTTAGTTTATATACAGAGTACGCATTAACAACAACTACCAATATGATTTCAATAAACAAGATTGAGAATTGTGATATGAAAAAAAGTTTATTTATCTTCCATCCCTTAATATAAAAGATTATGAATATACACATAGTTGCCATTAAAAACGAAGTCGTAATAATTGGTAAGACAGCAACCATAAAAAATGAGCTACCCGTGTTAGAAACTAAATTATTAAAGCTATCAAACGATTTAAAACTTTTCACTAGTGACGGTAATATATATGTTCAATTCAAAAGTGATAATATTTCTCCATTGGTAACTGATAAGCTTATTATGTAAATAAGTTGAGGTATAAAAACAAGAAACGAAGCAATTATTAGTCACAATGAAATATTTCTATTATTGTTAATTGTAAGTTTATTTAACAAGTTAACTAACTTACTTTGTCCAACACCAGTTTTTCTTGTCGATAGATATTGTACTAAGTTTTCTGTTTTTTTAGACTCATTCGAATTCATAACATTGTTGCTGAATAAAGATAAGAATATTATTATAACCATTACCTTAAATAAATTAAATCATCAAGTAGAGATTGTTGTGGTTCATTGATACTTTTTACCATTACCATCTCCAAAACTTGCGGTAAATGTGTTAAATAAATCTTTTAAATCACTATGTATCGAGTCAAGGTTTTTACTTTTTGCTATAAATATAAAAAGATCATAAAAACAAGAATAATAATATTCTGCAACAGAGAATGCAAAGACAGAAAGAATAATAAAGAGCATCAAAATACCAAAATATGAAGCTTTAACATGAAGGTTCATTCTTTTGTTTAAAACTATGAATGGCATCAAAAACAACAACAAAATCGAAAATAATAACAATGCAAATCCTGTTCACAGAAAAGTTTTCATTAAGTTCTCTGAGGGAGTTACATCATCACCAAAATATTTTATTATAATTTGGTAATTTTCAAAATACTCTAAAAGATTTTTGTTCGAATAAAAAATTCCGATAAATGTGAATGAAGGAACCGATATAAGCATGAATACACAACAAGCAAAAAAAGATTTTTTAAATAAGTTTTTTTTACTCAAATTTCTTGTTGATATAAAATTATCCTTCATATTTTCACCTACTTACTAATAACAAAATATCTTCAGTTATTAAAATAATCTTTTTTAAAATCTATTTTATATTTTACTACTTTATGTTTAAATAACTTTTCAATTTCGTTTTTTTGTTGAAAACCAAACTCAGATATTATTATTAGATTTTTATTTATTTTATATAAATTATCAAGAAGGTCAAACAACTTTTGATAAAAGTGCAAACCATCATTTACAGCAAAAAGGGCTAGATGCGGTTCAAATTTACTCACTGAATGCGCAACGTTTACATCACCTTTTTTTATATATGGTGGATTCATCAAAATAATATCTGGGGTTAATTGAAGTTCAAATATGAAATCTAAAAAATCGTTGTGTATTAGATTTGCCTCAATATTTAAAATTTCGGAGTTGTATTTTGCTACCTCAAGTGCACTCGATGATATATCTGATAATCAAAGTTCAATATTTCGAAACTTCTTTTTTAGACTTAACCCGATACAACCACTACCACAACAAACGTCTATGACTAAATTACCACTTTTAGTAAAATTAAGGGCCTCCTCAACAAGCATCTCAGTTTCTACCCTTGGTATTAGCACTCTACCATCTACGTAGAATTCACTTTCATAAAAATATTTCTTTTTAGTTATATATTCTAGTGGAATACCTTGTTTAAATTGATTTATGTATTCAAAAAAAAGATCTAACTTTTTATTCTCAATAGTATTATTTATTGAGAAATCATTTGCAGATCATTTATTTAAGACCATTAATATCTCTTTAATCACCTTAAAATCAATATTCGATAATTGTTCCGAACTTAATAGATCTTTTATAACCATGAGTTAGTTTCCTTCGATGTGTTTTTCAATCAATTCTTTTTGTTCGTTATTTATTAATTCTGTAATAATCTCTTCCAAGTTTCCTTCCATCACTTGATCTAGCTTATTAAGTGTTAAATTAATTCTATGATCAGTTACTCTATTTTGTGCATAATTATATGTTCTAATTTTCTCACTTCTCGCTCCTGTACCAACGGCGTTTTTTCTCATATTAGCTGCCTCTGATTGTTGTTTCTCTAACTCTGCTTCATAAATTTTTGATCTTAGCATTGTCATTGCAATATCCTTGTTATCATGCTGGCTTCTTCCATCTTGTGAAGATGCAACAACACCAGTCGGAATATGAGTAATTCGTACCGCTGAGTCAGTAGTATTAATGTGTTGTCCACCAGCTCCACTTGCTCTAAATGTATCAATTCTTAGATCACTTGCTTTTATTTGAACTTCTACGTCACTCATTTCTGGAAGAACCGCAACTGTGGCTGTCGATGTTTGAATTCTACCCTTAGATTCTGTTTTGGGAACTCTTTGAACTCTGTGACTTCCGGACTCAAATTTCATTTTGGAATAAGCACCAGCACCTTTTAAAAGAAAAGAAATTTGTGTAAATCCCCCTGCTGTTGATTCACTTTTTTCTAAAATATCTATTTTTCAATTACTTTTTTCAGCTAGCTTTGTATACATTCTAAATAAATCACCTGCGAAGATGTTTGCCTCATCTCCACCTGCTGCACCCCTAATCTCAAAAATTACATTTTTGTCATCATTAGGGTCCTTTGGTAATAACAGTAGTTCAATTTCTTCTTCTAACTTCTTAGTGTTATGTTGAGATTCGTCTAATTGAGCTTTTGCTAATTCTCTCATCTCCGGATCTTTTTCATTATCTAAAATACTTTTTGCTTCTTGAAGATCAGACACTACTTTTTTATACTCCATGTATTTTTGAACGGGCTGTTCTAAATTAGAGCGTTCTTTATTTAACTCAGTTAACAACCTGATGTCCCTTAAGTTTTCTTCTTTTTGAAGTTCGTTATCAATAGTTTTTACACGTTCTTCCATGATATCTAAAGCTTCAATTGTTTTTTTGTTCATTTTAAATTCTCCTATTTTGGTTCTATGTAACAGTGTCGGCATCTAGCCTCATACCTCTCTTGTGCCGAAATCAACACAATCGGTTCGTTAGCTTTGGCTGGTTCTCCATTAATAATTCTTTGAGTTCGGTTCGCATTACCACCACAAGAGTGACAAATAGAGGTTAACTTATCAACATATTCAGCTTGCACTAATAGGCGATCAACATTTTGAAATGGATTATTTTTAAAATCTTTATCCAAACCATTAGCAATAACTATTATACCTTTATCAGCCAATCGTGACAAAACTTCGACTATGTTTCTATCTAAAAATTGTATTTCATCCACCCCAACTATATCTACATTCTTTTTAGCGCTCTCCTCAAGAAAAATCTTTTCCAACTCTTCACTGCTTGTTACCTTAAATGATTCAATACTAAGTCCCGAGTGCGAAAACACATCTTCCTTAGAATATCGATTATCAATATCAGGTTTAAAAACTAGCACATTTTGTTGAGCATATTGATATCTGCGAAGTCTTCTTATGAATTCCTCTGTTTTACCAGCGAACATACACCCAGTGATTAATTCTATTCATCCTCTTTTTGACTTAAGATTGATTCTATAATCCATTTTGTTTCTCCAATTCTTAATTGACTTTAAAATTATATGTTATTATTTATAAGTTTTTTTAAATCTTCTATCAAAAGTTTCAACTCTTTAAGTGAAGTGAGTTTACAACCAGATGCTAATTTATGTCCACCACCGTTATATTTTATAGCAACACTATTTATATCAAAGTTTCTACTTCTTAATGATACTTTTAACTCACCCAATTTGTTTTTATAAACAAGAAACCAAATATCAATTTCTTTAATTCCTGACATTGTTGACAAAGCTAGTTTCATTTTTTCTTCTCTAATACTGCTTTTTCTTAGATCCTTATCTTTTATGACTATATAACTTATCGGATAATCTTTTACTTGTTTTGCTTTAAGAAACATTTTATTCAATCATTTAACAACAACTAAGTTTTTAAGATATAAATCATCATAAATTTTTGTTATATCAATATCTTCTTGCAATAAGTTGCTTGCAACTTCGAAAGTTTCAGCAGAAGTGTTTCTGTATAAAAACCTTCCTGAGTCTGTAATTAGACCAAAATAAAGAAATTCAGCCGCTGTTTTTGAAACTTTTAGTTTATTAAAGTAGGCTCATTGTGAAATAACTTGCGTGCAAGATATTGCTTTATCGTCAACTAACTTGTCTTCTGTGAAATTATCTGACTCTAAATGATGATCTATTTTAAAAATCTCTTTTACATCGTTTTTGTGTTGATAATCAATTCTATCGAAGTTTGCAACATCGACAGTGATTAAAAGAGAGTTATTTAAATTTATTTCATCTATTGTAAACTCATCTTCAAAGTTAGCAGCTTCGTTCAATTTCGCTCCAACAACATAAACGCTCTTATCAGGAAAATTATCTTGTATTATATGCTTCAATCCCAATGCACTTCCTTGGGCATCCCAATCAGGAGAGATATGTTTTGCAATTATTATAGTATCAAATGTTTTTATTTTTTTTATTAAGTTGTTAGACTGTGTTTCGGTAATCATTTTAGTCTCCTATACTGCCTTGAGAATCGCTTTGTTATTAAAATATACTTTAACCTTATCACCTATATCATAACCCCTAGGTGAATAAAACAAAAGTTTTACATCGTTATTTAAAACTACTTCATACATTTCTCTGTCTATGAAAATGTTGTTTTTACTTATTTCTCCTTGGAACTCGAAATAATGACCCGTTACGTCTTTCTTATTAGTATAAATCTCGAACGGATTCAACAATATCTGGCCTTTTAACGGCAGGCTTTTGGTTTCGAGTTTCAACTTTTGATTATCGACTCTCAAATTTTTGCCATCATAAGTGAAAGGTACTCTATTCTTATCAATGAAGAAATCGCTTCCATAAGTGCTTCAACTTTCCCCCAAAAGATTCTCTAAGTTAGTTTTCTTTATGAAAGAGTTTTCCACTAACACAAAATCTTCTTTAACATTATGTAACTTATTTATACTCTTTTCAATAAACACAACTGTGAATTTAGGATTTAGTTTTTTTAAATTATTTGCTGCATTTATAATTTCTTCTGCCTCATCGTAAGAAAGTTTTTCTAGTGCATTATAAAAAACAATATTGTACTTGTTCAAATAAACTGACTTTAAAATTTTGAACTGTATATTATTTATCGCACTAAACTTTAGTGAGTTTTTCAATAAGTTGAAAGATATCCCGAGATCTTCTGCCGTTGTATCGGTTCACGTTATTGCCTGTTTATAAACTGAAGTTATTTTATTTTTTAATTCACGTTTTTTTTCTCTAAATTTATTGAAGTCACCATCCATAACATCATCATCTAAAACTTTTTTATGGTACTTGTGCATTACTTCAACTATTTTACCCCTTAAGGTTGTTGACTCATCAAACAATGCATCATAAAACATTTTTTCTTGTTTTTTTCTAAACTCGTAACGTTGGTCTTGGACTAACTGTCTTCAAGAGAAGAATGTTTCTAATGTCTTAACCTTCTTTTGCTTTGCGTAATTAAAATTTATTAGCTCTTGTTTAATCTGTTTTTCTAACCCTTTTAGAACAACTTTGTTTTTTTCTATTTTACTTTTAACATTACCTACTTTAACATCGATTATTTTTAAATGCTTTCGCACTAAATAGATATGTTGTCTGAAGTTCAATTCTTTCGCCTTTTTCTTAATGCTTTTTTGTTTTGATTTATTAGCATTATATTCGCAAGTACATAATGAATTAAGATCTATAAAAGAATAGACTTTGTCCCAAAGACTTTGCAAGAAGTTTTGGAAAAGTTCTAAATTGACTGTTTTTTCTTTTAAATAAAAGTAATCTCTGGTTATTATTTTTATATGTTCTGCTAGGTTAGGATACCTTTCTTCTAAATTTGAGTCGTTAAAGGTAACAATTTGCTTTAAGAAATCTGAAAGCCATTGTTCTTCTACTTCGATAGATCCATCAATAAACTTTTCGATCATCAATTCAACTTTTCTTCTCATTGAAAGGTCAGTCTCATTATTTTTAGAGGTAGAGAAAGAAAGAAAAGAATATTTGCTGTTTAAATAATTAACTTTTGCTTCAGTATAAAAGTTTTTGTTAAATAAAAGAGAAAAGTACAATCAAAACTTTTCGGGTCATTGTCTAAAAAATCTATTCCCTGGTTTTATTAGAGATACTCTTGTTTTTGTTCATTGCTTATTAACTTTGTCATATCCATCAATTTTAAAAATACCACTTTTAACTGAATGATTACCTATTAAGATATTTTTTATTTGTTTTGAAGCCTGTCTTTCTCTTGCAAGGAGACTTATAACATTCGAGCTTTTTATATCTAAATTAATATTTTGTAAATTTATTTTTTTATTATTAAACTTTGTATTTTTTAACAAAAAACTCATGGTGAACTCCTTCCCACATAATATTATTGTATAACATTTTAAAATAAAATAAAAAACTAGGTAATCCTAGTTTTTTAGCAAAGTAAGAAATTATTTACTTTCTTTTGATTTTTTAGCATTTTCTGCTTTTTGAGCTGCACTTGCTTTTTCTCTTTCTGCAGCTTTAGCGTCTTTTTTAACAAATTTTTCTTTAAACTTTTCAACACGACCTTCTGCGTTAGCAAAAGATTGTTTACCAGTGTAAAATGGGTGACAGTTTGAACAAGTATCTATTCTTACTTCCTCACCTTTTGTTGAACCTGAAATAAATTCATTGCTGCAAGTTGTACAAACAAACTTAGCTTGAAAGTATTGCGGGTGTGCATTTAGTTTAGGCATATTCTTATCTCCTTTTATTTTAAATAACTTTAAGTTCAATACAAAAATAATAATACCATATAAACAAAAAAACTAATTAATTAATTAGCTTTTTTGTTTATTTTTCGTATTTAGTCTTTAAGGCTTCTCTGCCCCCGTCTTTATACTTTTTCATTCAGTTTCTAAGTGATACTACACTTATATTTCTAGTGGGTGCAAACTGAATAGCAGTTGCCCCCGATTTCTTGAAGTCCTCGATAATTTTGATTTTCTCTTCAACAGTAAGATGCATTCAAACCACTCTCCAATATTTAAAAATTTAATAATTTTTAATATTTGCTATGGTTATTATTTTGCTTTTCCTTGACTCCCAAATACTTTTGTCAATTCTAAGAAAGTTTCTTTTATTGCTTTATATCCTGGCGCTAAAAGTTTTCTTGGATCGAATCCTTTAGCGTCATCATCTAAATCTTTTTTATCTTCGATGTATTTTCTAGTAGCGTCTCTAAATGATAATTGTAACTCAGTGTTTACATTAATCTTAGAAATACCTAATTTGATAGCTTTTTCTACTTGATCTTGAGGGATACCTGAACCACCATGTAGAACCATTGGTAGGTTGCAAGCTTCTTGTAAACTTTCTAATGTTTCAAAAGATAATGCTTTTCATCATTCAGGATATTTTCCATGAATATTTCCGATTCCGGCTGCAAGCATGCTAATTCCAGTGGTTGACATTTCAGCTGCTTGTTTAGGGTCACCTAGTTCACCTTCACCAACAACACCGTCTTCTTCCCCACCAATTGAACCTATTTCTGCTTCAACAGAAACTTCGTGCTCATTTGCAAAAGCCATTAATTCTTTAACTTTTGCAATGTTTTCTTCATAGGGAAGGTGAGACCCGTCGAACATTACAGAAGAGTAACCAGCTTCAATACACTTCTTAGCCATTTCAATTGATTGACCATGATCTAAGTGTAAAGCTACTGGAACTGTAATATTAAGTTCTTCTAGTAATCCATTAACCATTCCTACGATGGTTTTTAAACCACCCATATATTTTATTGCTCCTTCTGAAGTAGCAATAATAGTAGGTGTGTTTGACTCCTGAGCAGCTTCTAAAACCGCCTTCGCTCATTCAAGATTGTTTATGTTAAAGTGTCCTATAGCATATTTTCCTGCATGTGCATCCTTAACCATTTGACTAGCATTAACTAATCGATTGTGATATTTTTTTGACATAAAAAATTTCCTCCCAAAAGTTATTATACAACCATAAATACTTATAGTGTAGGTTATTATTAAAATCCTAGTGTGCTAACAATTACGTTGTTTTCTTGCTACTTTCTTTATCGATAGCACTTACGAAACCTTTAAATAATGGGTTTGGTTTGTTAGGTCTCGAAGTAAACTCAGGATGATATTGACATGCTATAAAGAAATCATTACTTGGGATTTCAATTACTTCAACTAAATTTTCTTCTTGGTAAATACCAGAGAAAACCATCCCCGCTTCTTCAAACTTTGATTTAAATTTGTTATTAAATTCAAAACGATGACGATGACGCTCTAATGCATAATCGCTACTGTACAATGTTTTTGCTAGTGTTCCTTCTACTAATTTTGTTTTATAAACACCTAACCTAAGTGTTCCCCCAATTTTCTCTCTATTCTTTCCTTCAATAATATCTATAATAGGATATGGAGTATATTCATCTAACTCAGTTGTGTTAGCACCATCATAGTTCAATACATTTCTGGCGAACTCTATACAAGCCACTTGCATGCCTAAACATATTCCTAAAAATGGAATATTTTTAGTTCTAGCATATTCTACTGCTAGTATTTTTCCTTCTACACCAGACTCACCAAAACCTCCAGGTACTAATATTCCCTTTGCGTCACTTAGAAAACTTTCAACATTCTCTTTATTTAACTTGCGGGCATTAACCCATAAGAATTTAATTTTCTTTTTGATATCATAGCCTGCGATTTTTAACGACTCCATAACTGACAAATAAGCATCACTTAACTCTACATATTTACCAACAATATGTACTGAAAGTGTTTCTTTGGAGCTTGCTATGTTTTCGTTAAATTGTAGCCAACCCATCAAATCCGTTTTTGAAAGTTTCAAGTTAAGTTGTTTAGCTACTATTTTGTGAAGGTTTGTTTGCTCAATTATCAGAGGTACTTTGTAAATGGACTCAACATCTTTACAAACTATGACATTTTCTTTTGGAATATTACAAAACAGAGAGATTTTATCCTTTAATTTTTGATCTATATCCCCTTCTGTTCTAGCCACAATCACATCTGGTTGTATCCCTAAGCTTAACATTTCTTTAACCGAATGCTGTATGGGTTTAGTTTTGTATTCACCCGATACCTTTAAGAAGGGTAATAAAGCAACGTGAATAAACATAACTTTGTCATGCCCTTGCTCCATTCTAATTTGTCTAATAGCTTCAATAAATGGTTGCGATTCAATATCTCCAACAGTTCCACCAATTTCGCTAATTATTACATCTGCATTAGACTCTAATTGTGCTTTGTATATTTTATCTTTAATCAAATTTGTTATATGTGGTATAACCTGTACAGTCTTACCCCCAAATTCACCTAATCTCTCTTTAGAAAGAGCTTCTGAATAAATCTTTCCAGCACTGGTAGATGAACTTTTACGTAAATTTTCATCAATAAATCTTTCGTAATGTCCTAAATCAAGGTCAGTTTCCCCACCGTCATTGGTTACAAAAACCTCTCCGTGTTCTATAGGATTCATAGTTCCTGGGTCTATATTAAGGTAGGGATCAAACTTTTGCATAAATACTTTGATACCACTTTGTTTTAATAAAACTCCAAGTGAGCTACCTGTTATTCCCTTACCTAAACCCGAAACTACTCCACCTGTAATAAATATAAATTTTGTCATTTTAAATCTCCTTAAAAAATAAAAAGTAGTTAACAAACTACTATATTATATCATTCTAATCATCGTAATCCTCATCATCGTCATCATCGTCTAAATCTAAGAATAAATCATTTGATGTGTCAGTAGTATCATGAATAATGTTTTCTTTAACACCTTTTTTTAAAGTATCTCCTTCATCGAAGATATCTGTATGAACGTAAGAGTCAATATCATCGAATTCTTCTGTTGTCTCGAACTTATCAATGTAGTCATATTGTTTTTTAACATCTTCGAACTTAAGATAGTCTCTTAAACCTCATTTACCATCAGCTGTTAAAGCAAATCTATTGTCCAATACTAAATCTGTGTAAAGTTCAGCGATAATCTGATTTTTATTCACATTTTCGCCATTAATTTCTTTTGAGATTGTATTTCAAATTTCCTCAAATGAAGCATCTCCTTGCTTTTCCTTTAAAAGATTGAATGTAATTTCAATCGGTGTTAAATTTGCCATCATTATTCCTCCATAGTTTTTATTCTACATTATCCTTATCGAAAATATAAACTATTTTTTCATTATTTTTTTCATTTTTCGTATTCAAAATAGTTGATATTTGTGTTAATTTTATTTTATTTTCGTCTTTTAGTATGTATATATTTTCGTCTTTGTAGTCGGTTTCATCCTTGTATAAAATAAAAGGTTTCATTTTGAAAACTTCAAAATAAAAGTCCGCCCCTTCCCCGTAGTTTTTTTTCATAGTATTAAAATTGTCCATAGTTATTTCGGAGGTTGCGCCTAAGAATCTTCTATTGATTATCCTACTTGCCAAATCTTTCAAAATTGCATCTTTTTCATTCGCAAATGCTTTAATGTATTCCATTAGTGAGTAATCATCCAGACGTAAATAATTTTCCAGAGTTATTTCTTTATCTTCTAGAATTTCTAGGATATAAGGTAAAAAATACAAACTTTGAAAATTATAATTATCTTTATAAAGTGATCTTGCCCTTTTAAACATAAGGTAAAAAGTCCTGTCGAAACCCGTTGATACCTTATGGTTATAAATTTGCTTGAACATATGATATCTTCCTAATAAATAATGTTCAAGTGCATTGATAGTTTTTGGTGGAAATGCTATCTTACCATCTCTTACTTTGGCATTTCTAATTATTCACTCAATATCAAGATTAGAGTAGTTGACCCCTGTATTTACAGAATCACGTAGTAAATAATCCAACCTGTCAGCATCTAATTGGCTTGAAACTAAGAAATTAACTATTGGATTTTTATGTTCTCCATTAATTACATCAGCCACATCCTTAGGGTTAATTTGATGAATTTTTAAAACTTTGTTAACTTCTGTATTTCCTAAAATTATCTTTATAGAGTATTCTTCATGACTTATTTTTGAAACTGATTCAAAGGTGTGAGAAAAAGGACCATGACCAACGTCATGTAACAAACCAGCTATTTTTAAAATAAGTCGGTCATTTGAATCAATGTGTTTAGCAATTTCTTCGTTTTGCAAGAATTTCGATAAAACGTGAAATACTCCTATACAGTGAGAAAATCTAGTGTGGTTTGCTCCCGGAAAAACAAACTGACCACCGCCAAGCTGTATAATCCTTCTTAATCTTTGGAATTCTTTTGTATTAATAAGTTCCATTATTACTTTATCTTTGATTTGTATGTCCCCGTGAACATTATCTCGTATGAATTTTTCCACATTAACCACCTATACTAATGACTCAATATTTTTAATCACATTATCTCTACCTATTAACATAATTGTTTTAGCAAGTTCTGGACCATGTTCAGAAAGTGTTGAACAAATTCTTAATGGCATAAATAAGTCTTTACCTTTTCTGTTATGTTTTATTCCCATATCTTTGATCAATGATTTGATTTCATTCTCATCAAACGTTACCAAGCTTTTTAATTTTTCTTTGAAATCGTGTAGCATAATTTTATAATCGCTGAAATCACTAAGTTGTTTTAATGTTTCTTCGTTTATATGTTGAGAATCAAAGAACATATTTAAATGTGCATTAATTTGTGCACCAAACTCCAACTCTTTTTTGAATAATAATAATACATCATTCAATCAAGATTCATTTTTGGAATCGATATCAAATTTTTCTTTATCTATAAATTTTTTTGTAAAAGATAAATATTCTTCTTCAGTTAACTTTTTCATTCACTGACTATTAATTCATTTTAACTTCATAACATCAAAAGTACTTGGAGACTTTGAAAATCTTTTTTCATCGAAAATATTAATTAATTCGTTTCTTTCAAATATCTCTTGCTCGCCACTCGGGCTTCATCCGAGTAGTGAAATGTAATTAAAAATTGCCTCAGGTAAATAACCTTTTTCACGATACTGGCTGATGAAAAACAAACTATTTCCGCTTCTCTTTGAAAGTTTCTTTTTTGTATCATCAACAATAAGTGTCAAATGACAAAATACCGGCATATCTCAGTTGAATGCTTCATATATCATACATTGTCTTGGAGTGTTAGAAATATGTTCCTCTCCTCTAACTACATGAGTTATTTTCATATCATGATCATCAACGACAACTGCGAAATTATAAGTAGCTATACCATTTGTTTTCAAAATAACAAAGTCACCGATCTCTTTTGAATCAAATTCAACAAGACCTCGAACTAAGTCATTTATTTTATATATTTTATTTTCTGGTACCTTGAATCTAATATTGTAGTCCTTATCATTTTCATCATTTTTTAAGGTTCTACAAGTCCCTGCATATTTTGGCGCTAATATACCGTTTTCTAGTTGCCTATTCCTTTCCAACTCTAGTTGTTCAGGAGTACAATAGCATTTATAAGCCTTACCTTCATTCACTAGTTTCATTGCCATGTCTTTATAAATTTGAAACTTTCTTGATTGCATGTATTCACCGTAAACTTCTTTAGGGTTTAAAAACGACTCATCAGGAATGATTCCAAGTCATTTTAAATTATCAAATTGTGAGTCGATTGCTCCGTCCACGTTTCTCTCTAAATCCGTATCTTCAATTCTTACAATAAAATCTCCATCATAATGTTTTGCAAAAAGATAATTCATTAATGCTGTTCTAGTATTTCCGATATGCAAAAATCCTGTTGGTGAAGGTGCGTATCTAAGTCTATATTTTTTCATTTTTTTTCTCCTCTTTATAAATCAAAACAGAACTATAACAAACTATTGAGTTTAGTAATGTTCCTTCTGAGGTAGTGGCTTTTAAAGATATATCATTTTCACTAATCTCTAAGATTTTTGCCATATTCTGTTTAATAAGTTTTTTTGTTTCTTTCAAACTAGGTTCATCAAGTTGTATAGTTATATCGATGTTTGAGATTCTATAATTCCTTTTTTTTAGTTTCTCAAGTGTTTCTTTTATCATAGTAATCGAGTCAAAACCTCTAACGTAAAATTCAGGTTTATAATATGTTCCCAAGTCTTCGAGTCCCATCGCTCCTAATAAAGCTTCTGTTAAAGAGTGTCAAATAACATCACCATCACTATAGGCATCAACTGTTTTTTTGCATTCTATAAAAAAACTTCCCAACATGAAACCTTTACCTGATTTCAATTTATGTATATCTTTTGAAAACCCTACTTTAAACACAAAAGACCTCCAATAAAGTAGATTATAAACTATTTTAAATTGATAATTAAGTTCTAATTATTTTTAAAGTAAAAAAACCTTTCGGTTTTTTTATCTATTGAATTTAAAGAAACACACATCGCCATCTTGAACAACATAATTTTTACCTTCAAGCCTTATCTTTCCAGCATTTTTTAAAGCTTGCTCTGTCTTATGTTCAAAAATATCAATGCACTTGTAAACATCTGCCTTTATGAAACCCTTTTCAAAATCTGTGTGAATTATCCCTGCACATTGCGGTGCTGTAAAACCATCTTTGAATTGTCAAGCTCTTGCTTCTTGTGGTCCTGCTGTAAAATAAGTTTTCAATCCTAGTGTTTTATAAGAGGCTTTAATCAGAATTTCTAATCCTGGTTCATTGATGCCAACATCTTTAAGAAAAATTTGTTTTTCTTCTTGTGGAAGTTCACTTAGTTCTTCTTCAACCTTAGCAGAGATTTTCACTACCTCGGAGTTGTTTTCATTTGCGTATTTCTTAACGGCTTCAACGTACTGATTATCATCTAAAATTTCGTTCTCAGCTACATTTGCTACATATATCATTTTTTTAGTTGTTAATAATTGAAACGATTTTAATATATGTAGTTCTTCGTCATCATAAGATAATTTATTTAATAATTTACCTTCTGCTAACTGTTGTTCGCATTTTTTAAGTAAGTTATACTCATTTAAAATATCTTTATCCTTAGATGATTTAAACTTTGGTTCCAACTTTGCTAGTCTTTTCTTTACACTAGCTTCATCAGATAGAATTAATTCTAATTCTATAATCTCTATATCTCTTATAGGATCAACACTGCCTTCTACATGAGTTATCTCCTTAGAGTCAAAACACCTAACAACTTGGCAAATTGCATCGGTATCTCTAATATTTGCCAAAAAGGCATTTCCCAAACCTTCTCCTTTACTTGCTCCTGCGATCAGCCCAGCTATATCAACAAATTCTATTGTCGTGTAAATGGTTTTTTTACTTCCAAATAGTTTTGCTAACTGGTCTAGTCTATCATCTGGAACTTCAACTATCCCCACATTAGGTTCAATTGTAGCGAATGGGTAATTTGCAGCTTCGACTTTTGAATTTGTGATTGCATTAAACAATGTTGACTTACCAACGTTTGGCAACCCCACTATACCTACTTGTAAACTCATTATTTTATTTCACTTTCTATTTCTTTTATTACTTTGATTAATTTGTCCTTCGTAAATTCTAAAAAAATACTAGGGTTTATTGATGATTTTAATTTGTATGTTGTACCAATTCTTACCACTATTCATTTTTGAGTTTTACTTGGATGTGGTTTTTTTAATATCACAATGTCGTTTAATTTAATTGTCATCGTTTAATCCTAAAAGTTCTAGTATTCTATTTAAGTCATCGGTATCACCGTAACGAATAACTAACTTTCCGCTGTCAATTGAAACTCTTGTTCCGAGCTTTCGCATTATTTTATTTTCTACATGTATGATGCTAGATTCTTTACTCTGTGATTTACTCTCTAAAGTTGTATTTTCAGTTTTGGTTTTTTTTCTTATCAAACTTTCAACTTCTCTAGCTGTTAAATCATCTGTTAATATTCTTTCAAATACTTCATCAAACAAAACTTTATTATTTAATATTGATAATAAAGGCTTCGCTTGACCCATAGATATTTTTTTCTCCATCATTGCTTTTTGCACATTGTCTGGAAGGTTCAATAACCTCATTATATTTGCTACGTGCGATCTTGACTTACCAACTCTTGTAGCAATTTCTTCTTGTTTTAGTTTCAAGTTTTTCGAAAGTTTTTTATAGGCTACTGCCTCTTCAATATCTAGAAGGTCAACCCTTTGAATATTTTCAACTATTGCAAATTCTTCCATTTGTAATTCAGATAGATTTAGAATAACAACCGGCACTTCTTTGAGACCTGCAAGCTTAGATGCTCTAAGTCTTCTTTCACCAGCAACTAATTCATTGTTGTTATTAATAATTAAGGGTTGAATCAAACCATGAATTTTTATAGATTCACTTAATTCAGTTAGTTCTTCTTCGTTAAAAACTTTTCTTGGTTGAAACGGATTGGGTTTCAATAAATTGATATCTATATTTACTGATGCACTTTTTGCAATTGTCTTATCATTCTCGATAACTCCAACAATGTCAGAAACTGATTCTCCAAAGATGTCGTCCAACCCTTTGAAATTATATTTTTTCTTAGACGCCGCCATTTTCTTTCAACACCTCTTTCACAAACTCTATATAAGCAATTGAACCTGGACCTGATTTGTCATACTCAAAAATTGATTTACCCTCAATAGAAGATTCTGAGATTTTTATATTTCTTGGTATAACGGATTTATAAACCTTAGGTCCAAAAGTTTTAATTATTTCTTCAAGGACATCGTGAGCTAGTCTTGTTCGTGAGTCAAACATTGTTACTAACACTCCCTCGATTGTTAAGCTTGGGTTTAATGTTTCTTTTACTTTCTTAATTGTTCTCAATAGTTGTGCAACTCCGTGCATAGCATAGTGTTCTGCTTGAATAGGAATCAAAACAGTATCTGAGATAGCTAATCCGTTTCTATTTATTAGACCCAAACTTGGAGGGCAATCAATTATTATAAAGTCGTAGTTTGTTTTTATTGCTTTTATTTGATCACGTAATACGTTTTGATTATTATTTTTTTGTTCTAAAAGAACTAAATCAACGGCCGCTACATCTATTGAACTAGGTGCAAGGTCTACATTTGGTTTAATATTTTTTACTATGATTTCCGAGATATCTTTATCACCCACTAAGATATGATACATACTCAATGTATTGTTATCTATTTCATAGCCAACACCTGTTGTAGCGTTGAATTGTGGGTCCATGTCTATAAGAAGAACCTTTTTATTGGCCATTGCCAAACCACATGCTAAGTTTACAGAAGTTGTTGTTTTACCAACGCCTCCTTTTTGATTTGATATCGAAATAATTTTTGCCATAATATTCTCCTATTTACTTTCCTAAAGGTCTTTTTTTAATTTGTCCATATTGTCTTGGATACTGATTAGCGGTTTTATTTTCTTTTAAGAAAAATAAATTGGTTCGTTCTCCTAGGAATTCATAATATAGATTTTGTTCTTTTAATAATTTTAATCCAATTAAATACTCTTTATTATTTAATTCTAAAATTTCTTTTTCGACATTTTTACCTTTCAAACAGATAAAGTATCCATTAATAGTTAGTGCCTGCACCCCTATTTCTAACAAAATATTTAGAGGTGCCATTGCTCTCGATACGATAATATCAAACTTTTCTTTATTGTTTAAGGAAAAAACTTCAGCTCGTTCATTTCAAACATAAATGTTTTTTAAGTTGAGATTATTGATTACCATTTTTAAAAAGCTTACTTTTTTAGAGTTGGATTCAACAAGGTGGAGTTCAATCATAGGATAAAAAATTTTCAAAACTATTCCAGGAAAACCTGCACCAGTACCTATGTCCAAGACTTTTTGTGTATTTAATTCAAAGTCCTTAGTAAATAACAAGGAATCAAAAAAGTGTTTGTAAATGATGTCTTGGTCATTTATTATGGTTGTGAGATTATATTTTTTATTCTCTTCTTGCAAAAGGTTTTTAAACTTGATTAATTTTTCTTTGACTGATTCCTCTATTTTACAACCTATCATTTCAAAACTTGTTCAATCCATTCTTACCTCCAAAAATAAAAAAAAGCTTATCGCTTTTTTATTTTACACTAAATTTTATTCTTATTTTCCTTCACTTGTTTTTTGTTTTTTATTTATTTTAAATCAGCTTATAGGATTAAACTTTTTAAAAGTGCCGTTAGTGCCGTTTTGATTTCTATCTATTAAATATTCATTGACCACTCAGAAAAGTAAAACGAGTGAACCAGATATCAATGTGCTTACTGGTTGAATGTACTTATCTCTATTGTTACTCATAAAATTATTTATAAAGAAATCATAATTCAAATAACAAAGAGCAGTTGCCAAAATAAAAGTTGTAATTATGTTCGTAATGAATGATTTTCTAGTATTGTACAATACCTCCACTTTTTTTGTTTTATAGTTGACCAACAAACCAATCATAAGAGATAAATAAATCATAAATGCATAGACTGCTGTTGCACTTGAGGTTGCATCCGCAACATAAAAATAGTTAGGAGTATTTTCATTATTCACATAATCATTTCATGTTAATGGTAATGAAATAGCAATTGTTAACAATAAGATTATTAATGTTATTCCACTTCCAATCAAAGCGGCTTTTTTATGAGTCATAGCACTTTTAGAACTACCTATAAAAATAAAACCTTCGTCAACTGCGGACTGGATGGTTTTTGGAAGTAAAGTGGTATACCCATTGATAGTAGTTAATAGAGTGCCGGTAATTATTATTTTAAATAATAAAGAAAACTCGGGTTTGTTTTTAAAAATAGTGTCAAATAGGTTAAAAACATCTCCATCTTTTGCACCTACAAATATTGCAAAGGTTATTAAAATATAAAACGCCGTTACCGCCATAATAGAAGTCATCATCGCTGGTGCTACAACAGTTTTGTGCTCGACATCTTTTTGGAGTGTTGCTCCATATATAAAACCGTCGAATGCAAATAATACAGGAACAACAGTAGCGAACACCGAGTTTACTTTTCATACATTTTGATTTTCGGTAAATGAGTTTTGTTCTACACTGTGGTTATAGTAAACAGTTAAACCGCCCGCAATAACCGCAATTAAAGGAATAAATTTTACAAAAGTAAAAACTGTTTGAATGATTTTGCTAGGTGTTGTAGTAAATGCATTTATAACTTGAAAAAAGATCAATAAGAATGTAGAAGCTAATATTTGGATTGATACATAAGTTTCTTTAGTAAATTTTGATCTAAAAGTACCATTTCCAGAGGCTTCTAAAAAAACATTTATTGCCTTAAACAAAGTGTCTATTGTAAAAATAGCTCCTATCGATGCCAAAACCGGCATATATAAGCAAACATAAAAAATGGCAAATAGTGAAGCTGATCGTCTGTTAATAAACTTTCCCGTTCAAGATTGAATTGTATTATGGTTCTCTTTCTTTGAACTTGATGCAATTTGAATAAAAGCTAGCATAATAAATGTGCAAAGAACACCAATAAACAATCAAATAGTTAGTGCAAGAATTGGATTTTTTTCAGCCGCGCTCAAAACTCCACCTTCTTGATCTCTATTTTTTAGATAAATTCCAGAACCAATTACTAATCCAAACACCATAGAGAATATAGTTAAGAATTCAAAAACCTTGTTTTTAGTTTTGTTTTTTTTGTTGATTTTCAACATGATTATTTTCCCTTTCTTTTTTTCTATATGTTATTATATTTTTTCTTAAGATGAAACAATAACATTTGAATATCAGCGGGGTTAACTCCTGTAATTCTGGCTGCTTGACCAATTGAAGTTGGTCTAATTTTCTCAAGTTTTTGTGCTGCTTCAACAGCAATGTTATCAACCCTTGAATAATCAATATCAAATGGTATTTCTTTTGATTCTAATTTGACAAACTTCTCAATGCTTTCTCTTTCTTTTTTAACATATCCTTCAAATCTAATGTTGATTAGCACGTTTTGGATTTGATTATTAGAAAGGTCTTTGAACTCTTCAATATATTTTCTGAAAACATTGATGTCAACAGATGGTTGCTTAATCAATTCATAAGCGCTCATTCCTTGAGTTAAGTATGCTTGTCCAAGAGAACTCAATTCATTAGCTAACTCAGACTTTGGAGTAAATCGTGTTTTTTTTGCTGCTTCAATCGCTTTTTGTATTTCTTTGTCAAATGCTTGAAATTTTTTTCATTCTACTTCTTTAATTAAACCTAGTCTATACCCATACTCCTTTAATCTTTGTTCTGCGTTGTCATTTCTTAAAGTTAATCTGTGTTCCGCTCTACTAGTTAAAAGTCTATAAGGTTCCACTACACCTTTATTTATCAAATCATCTATCATAACCCCGATGTAAGATTCACTTCTCTTTAAAATAAAAGGATCTTTGTTATCAACTTTTAAAGCCGCATTTATTCCTGCTATCAAACCTTGTCCAGCCGCTTCTTCATAACCACTAGTTCCATTGATTTGACCAGCCATAAATAAATTACTCACTTTTTTTAGTTCCAAGGATAACTTTAATTGTTGAGGATTTATACAATCATATTCAATAGCGTAGGCTCATTTATCAACAATAACATTCTCAAAACCTGGTAAGCTTTTCAACATCTTCTCTTGAACCTCAATAGGCATTGAAGTTGAAAAACCTTGAACATAAAAAGTGTCTAAATGTTTTGATTCAGGCTCTAAAAATATTTGATGATATTCTTTTTTTGAAAATCTAACGATTTTGTCTTCAAAACTAGGGCAATATCTCGGTCCGATGGACTGTATACTCCCTGAATACATTGCTGATTGAGATAGGTTGTCTTCAATAATCTTCTTAGTTTCAGAAGTAGAATGAATTAAATAACAAGGTTCTTGTTTTTCGTATTCTAAGATTGTATCTGTCGAGAATGAAAAAGCCAAGTTCAAATTAGTACCTGGTTCTATAACCGCTTTTGATAGGTCTATAGAATCTTTCTTTACTCTTGGTGGTGTTCCTGTTTTAAAACGAAATGTTTCAATGCCTATTTCTCGAAGTCTTTGGCTTAGTGTTTTAACTGTTTTTTCGTTATTCGGCCCGCTTTCATATTTTTCTTTACCACGGTATATCAAACTTGAAAGGTAAGTACCGGTAGTTAAAACAACTGCTTCACAAGATAAGTTTTTTCCAGATTCCAATATTACACCTTGAACTTCATTTCTAATATTAAGAATAATGTCATCAACAATCCCTTCTATTAAGAAAAGATTTTCTTGTTGTTCAACTGCTTCCTTCATATACTTAGAATATTCTAACTTATCAGATTGTGCTCTTAATGCCCAAACACCTGGACCCCTAGAGGAGTTTAAAAGTTTCATTTGTAAGCAAGTTCTATCAGCCGCTTTGCCCATTTCTCCACCAAGTGCATCGATTTCTCGAACCACTATACCTTTTGCTGGTCCACCGATAGAAGGATTACAGGGCATTGTAGCAATTTTGTCTTTATAAATATTTATTAAGGCTGTCTTTTTGCCAAGTCTTGCAGTCGCTAGTGCTGCTTCAACACCTGCGTGTCCAGCACCAACAACAATTATATCGAAATCCATACTAGACACTCTCCCTTCCTATTTAATCCTGTCGAATATAATCGATTTTTCTTTTATTTGTTCAAATTTAAAGTTTCTCTTAGTAAGTGTGTCAAACTTTATTTCTCTTGGGTCTGCACCCATTTGTCTAATCATATTATCATAATTTTTTGTTAATATGGGTTTTAATAAAAAGCTAATAATCAGGATATTATGTCTTAAAATTGTCAGAGTTTTTAATAACTCATTTGTGTTACCTTCTTTTTCTAAAACTCATGGTTTGACTTGTTCGATGTATCGGTTACATTCACTAGATAAATTTAGCACAACATTAATTGCTTCATTAAACTTGTATTCATTCATTTTAGCAACGTACGCTGTAATAGTTTTTTCCGCAAGTTCCCATAATTCGTTATCTTGTGCAGGCAATGTTTCTGGTAAAACGCCGTCAAAGTATTTTATTATCATGTTACTAACTCTCGATAATAAATTTCCAACATTATTAGCTAGATTTGTATTATAAGATTCAATAAATAACTCTTCAGTAAAATTACCGTCCTTATCTGTTGGTAAATTATTAGCAATGTAAAAACGAAGTGCATCACTAGAGTATTTTTCAATTATTTCCAATGGGTTGATAACATTTCCTAAAGACTTTGACATTTTTGTGTCTTTGCTCAAAATTCAACCGTGACTTAATAATTTATCTGGGTTTCTCAACCCTAAACTATTCAACATGATTGGTCAATAGATTGAATGAAATCTTGTTATTTCTTTTCCTACTAATTGTAAAATTTCTGATTCATCAGACCAAAACTTATTGAGATTTTCATCGTTATCCGTTCCTCAACCTAAAGCTGTAATATAATTTGATAACGCATCTAGTCAAACATATATAACATGGTTGGGGTTTTCGAGAACTTCTATTCCTCACTTAAAATTAATTCTAGTTACGGAAAGATCTTCTAAATCATTGTTTATAAAATTATTAAGCATCTCGTTTTTTCGACTTGAAGGTTCTAAGAAGTCTGTAGAAAATAAATTATTCAAATATTCTTTAAACTGTGAGACTCTAAGCATATAAGTCTCTTCTTGAAAATCTTCAGCCTTGTTTTTGCAAACTTTGTGGTGACAGTTTTCGTCCATTTGTTCTTTGGTCAAAAACTCCTCGCAACTAATGCAATACTTTCCTTTATATTTTGAAAGATAAATTAAGTCTTTTTTCAATAAAAGGGAAAAGATTTTTTGAACCGCTATAATATGTTCTTGATCTGTTGTTCTTATAAACTTGTCATAACTTATGTCTAATTTAGTCCATAAGTCTTTGAAAGTTTCGACTATATCATCTACATATTCCTTAGGAGTTTTATTTTCCTGCTCAGCTTTTTGTTCAATTTTTTGTCCGTGTTCATCAGAGCCTGTTAAAAAAAAGACTTCGCAACCCATTTCTTTTTTGAAACGGGCGATAACATCCGCCAAAGTCGTTGTATAAGTATGTCCAATGTGAAGATTACCACTTGGGTAATATATAGGGGTTGTTACATAAAAATATTTTTTCATTTTATTCCTCATTGACATTAATCTTATAAATGCCTTTTAGACCCCTATAACTTTCTTTATAAGTTAATCCGTACCCAACAACGAAACAATCATCTATTTTAAATAGTGAATTCACTTCTAAATCGAAATTTCTTGTCTTACAATCTTTTTCGATTAATGCTAAAAGTTCAACTTTTTGCGGATTTTCTTTTTGTATTAGTTCATATAAGTTTTTTAATGAGTTACCTTCATATAAAATATCTGTAACTATTAGAACATTTTTGTCATTCAGAGACTTATTGCTTCCCAAATTGATTTTTTTTCTTTCATCGCTTGTGGTTTCTTTGGTAAAAAACTGAATTGTAACATCTATTGGTAACTCTCTTATTAAATCAGCTACAAACACAAAAGAGCTTGATAACTCAGCAACTATGGTTAGTTGTTGATTTTCATAAGTTTTACCGTATTCAGTGGCAGCTTTAATAATAGCTCCTTTTATTTCTTCTTCTGTGATTAGCGTCACAAGTTTTTGGTTATCGTTCATTTAAACCATCACCCTTCTAAAAATTTTGTCAACGTTACGCATAAAAAAATTCAAATCAAATAAGTTTTCTAGTTCTTGTTCAGTTTTTAAATATTTCGAAATTCCTTCAGATACAAGTATTTCTTTGAACTCTTTTTTGGTTTGTTGACATTTGAGTGTACACATTTGTATAAAATCATATACTTCTTCTCTAGAATGATTATACTTCATTAATATATAAGTTAATACTCTTTGGCTAAAGAAAATGCCCTTTTGTTCCAATATATGCTCTCTTATTTTTTCCTCATTAATAACTAGATCTTCAACTGTGCTTGTCATTCTTTTCAAAATGTAGCACAATATGTTAAATACGTCTGGTAGTATCAATCTTTCATTTGAACTATGAGATATATCTCTTTCATGCCAAAGAACATTGTTTTCTAACGATGGAGTTACAAATGCTCGTATATATCTAGACAGTCCGCAAATATTTTCGCTGCTTATAGGGTTCTTTTTATGTGGCATAGAGCTAGAACCTTTTTGCCCTTTTTTAAATCCCTCACAGATTTCTTGAACTTCACTTCTTTGAAAACTTCGAATCTCTGTTGCTATTTTTTCAAGTGTTGAAGCTATGTTAGCAAAAACAGATATTAAAAAACTGTGTCTGTCCCTTTGAGTTACCTGTGTTGAAATTGTATCCAAACCTAGCCCCAACTCATTGGCAACAAATACTTCTACTTCTGGCTCAATATTTGCATAATTACCCATTGAACCTGAGATTTTAGCCACTTCGACTTGTCTACGAGCCAAGCCGAATCTTTCTAGTTGCCTTTTTATTTCTTCATATCATAACAAAAACTTAAGGCCTAAAGACGTTGGTTCGCCATACATCCCGTGTGATCTACCCATAATAACAATATTTTTAGTTTCTATTGCTCGTTCTTTTAGAACATCCAGAAAATGTTTTAAGTACTCTTCAACAACCTCGTTAGATTCTTTTATAAGTTTATTCTGAGCTGTATCTACTACGTCAGTTGAAGTTAAACCTAGATGAATTCATTTTTTTTCCTCGCCAAGGGTCTCTGAAACTGCCCTAGTGAATGCAACTACATCATGTTTTGTTTCTTTTTCTATATCAAGCATCCTTTTTAAGTCGATACTCGCAGTTTTTTCAATAACTAAAGAGTCTTCTTTCGGTATAACACCAATAGAGTATCATGCCTTAACTACTTTTTTCTCTACCTCTAATCATCATTTGAGTTTATTTTCTTCAGATCAGATTTCTTCTATTTTATCGATTGCATATCTTTTTAACATATTGGCCTCCTGCTAAAATATATTTTTCAAAAGAACTGTTTGAGTTCTATCGGGTCCAACAGAGAATCCAACAATATCGATTTCACATATTTTTTCTATCAATTTTAAATAGTTTTTTGCCGCATCTGGCAACTCGTTAAAAGATTTTACATTTGTTATGTCTTCTTTTCAACCTGGCGTTGTTATAAATTTAGGTTCACATACTTCATATTCTTCTGTAGTTGGAGGAATGTTATTAATTTCTTTACCATTCAATATATATCTATTACAAATTTTAATTTCATCAAAACCTGATAAAACATCTAGAAGTGTTACAAATATAAAATCTATCCCTGAGGTTCTGATAGCGTATTTTAAAGCAACCGCATCTAATCAACCTACTCTACGTGGTCTTTTTGTGTTAGAACCATATTCATTACCACGTTCTCTAATGATGTTTGCTTCTTCACTTAATAATTCAGTTGGAAATCCACCTGCTCCGACTCTAGTACAATACGCTTTAACAACACCCAAAGTATTTTGGATAAGTTTGTGACCAACTCCAGAACCAATTGAAACATTATTGGCAGAAGTATTTGAGCTGGTTACATATGGAAAGGTTCCATGATCAATATCAAGTAATGCTCCTTGAGCTCCTTCGAATAAGACTTTTTTTCCTTCTTTGATTGCTGCTTCTAAATATTCACCGCAGTCTATTATATGATCTTTAATTTTATTATAGGCACTTATCAAGTCTTCATAGACGTTTTCAAAATCAAGCTCATCAAAACTATAAACTTCTTTTAACACTTTCATTTCGTGAGCAAATATATTTTTAAATTTATTCTTAAAAGTTTCTAATTTTAAGTCTCCGATTCTAATACCAGTTCTTGAAACTTTGCTTTGATAACAGGGACCAATACCACGTTTGGTAGTTCCTATTTTTTTTTCACCTTTTTCGGCTTCTTGAAACTCATCCGTTTTTATATGATATGGAAGTACCAAATGTACACGGTCTGATATCAATAACTTTCCGTGTTCAATACCAGAACTCTTAATAATTTCAAGTTCTTCTACTAATTTTAATAAATTAACAACACAGCCGTTTCCTATTATGTTAATTACATTTTTGTTAAAAATCCCAGAAGGAATAATTGTAACTTTATGTTTTTGACCGTTAAACTTTATAACGTGTCCAGCATTATCACCACCAGCGAAACGCACAACTAAATTAGTTTGTTGGGCGAAATAATCTGTAATTTTACCTTTTCCCTCATCTCCTCATTGCGATCCTACAATTACTAAAGAATTATATTTATCCATGTTTTCTCCTTAATTAAATTTGTTCATTATTTTTTTTAAGTCATCATCAATAACAAACATTTTTACAAAATCAGCCACTTTCTCTATGGCTTCTTTTATTTTTATAATTTCATTTGTTGATAATTTCGAAAGTACTCAGTCAATAATTTTAAAATTTGATGGTGGCTTTCCAACACCTATCCTTAATCTATTGAACTTGTCTGTATTTAGATTTGAAATAATATTTTTTATACCATTATGCCCGCCGGCAGAGCCAGATTCTCTAAACCTTAAATCAGCAACTTCTAAGTCTTTATCGTCATATATTATTAATATATCTTTTACTTGTAACTTATAATAATTCATTAGAGCCCTAACTGCTTCTCCTGAAAGATTCATAAATGTTTTCGGCTTAACAAAAAATATATTTTCTCCGTTAATTTTGGATACATAAATGTTTGATTTAAACTTATCGGGTTTTTTATCTACATTGTAAAATTCCATCAGTGTATCGAGAGCAATCCAACCAGCATTGTGTCTTGTTTTTTCATACTCTTTTCCAGGATTACCAAGTCCTACGATTAATTTAGCCATTATTTTTTTTATACTTCTTTAAATAACTTGCTATTTTTTTGTCTAATGAGTTTTTAAATTCACTGTACACTTCTGTTAAAGAACAATTCTCATAAGAACTTTTAATCATATTTGAAAGCAATTCAGCAACTGAAATAATTTTTAAACCAGAGAACTTTCTTTCTTCTGGGATATCAATAGTATCAGTTATAACGACTTGTTTGATTATTTTATCCTTGATTGATTGTTGCATTCTTTCTTTTGCTTGTCCATTAAATAATCCATGACACGCTATTATATATATCTCTTTTGCTCCAGCTTCTTTCAAAGCTTTAGCACCATTTATAATAGTCCCACCAGTGTCGATCATATCATCAATAACAAAGCAAGTTTTTTCTTTTATATCACCAAGAATAAATTCAACCTCTGCTTTGTTGGGTTCGGGTCTTCTTTTCGCTATAACAGCGATACCACTTGTTATGCTACCAGTGTATTCTGCAACACCATGTACTCTTGATAGACCGCCGTGATCTGGTGAAACTAGAATACAATTATCTGGGTTTAAGTTATTTAATACTATTGTTTCAATTATTTCTGTTGCGACTGTTTGGGCTGTTGAAAAATTGTCTGTAGGAATATTAAAAAAACCCATAGTTTGTGCAGAGTGTAAATCAACTATTATTACTCGATTTGCACCGGCAGTTTCTATTAAATTAGCAACAAGCCTAGCAGTAATTGGTTGTCTACCTTTGGCTTTTCTGTCTTGACGCGCATAACCAAAATAAGGAATAACTACGTTGATTTTTTTTGCACTAGCACGTTTAAATGCATCAACAGCAATTAACAATTCCATAAGGTTATTATTTACAGGTTGGTTTGTTGATTGAACTATATAAATTTCTTTACCTCTAACAGAATCTAACGACCTAACAATCATCTCACCATCGGCAAATATAGAGGTTTTAGCCTTAGATTGTTCGACTCCTAATAAGTCACAAATTTTTTTAGTAAGTGGTTTGTTCGATGATAAACCGAAAATATTTATCTTATCTTTGTTCATTTTTTTATCTCCCTTTTAATCATAACAAATTTTTAATTACTCTTTTTGTCGAAAAAGAAAAAGCTTCAATAACAATATCACATGAAAATAAAGTGAATTTAAAGGCTGTGAGATTTGAAATAAACAATTCTAGGTACAGCAAAATTAATAAGTGATATGCAACAATTTCACAAAACGTTTTAATTATGAATAAATCGTATATATTTGCTAGTTTTTCGTGCTGTATTTCTGTTTCGCTAATTATGAGTTTTCTAATTATTTTCAAACCTAACTTCCTCCTTTTTAAAAAGGTCTTTAAAATGTTGAATATTGTAGAGAGAAAAAAAATTGAGGCAACCCGTAGACCAATAAAAATTGAAGGAAGCTTAGTAAACTACTGATTATAAAGAGTCTCCCCAATTCCAATTGAATTTATGGAAGATATGGTTAAAGTCTCTCGAAAACAATGTACTAATTAGTCATGACCCAAACAAGACAATAAGAAAAAAAGCGTAAAAACGTTCCCTATCGAGCAATTAGTTCATAGTTATTCAATAAATTTGCAAAGTTTCGCTACTCTAGACAAGGTTTTTAAATAAATTTATATATTTTTATACAACAATTATAAGTTATAATTGTTTTTAGCACCGTATTTACGGGTTTGGAGGAAAATATGGGTTTAGCATTTATTAATAATATTAGTCACAAAAACGGTGATAAAAAACTTTATACTGAAACATCAATGAAAATAAATAAAGGGGAACACATCGCTTTAATTGGACCAAACGGAGCAGGTAAAACAACTTTATTAAACATAATTTCTGGGAAAATCTTACCTGATTATGGAGAAGTAAAAATTCATCCTAAAATCAAAATTGGTTATTTAGATCAACATCAAGAGGTTGACAAAGAAATAACAGTTGAACAGTATTTAAAACAAGCTTTTCAAGAACTATTCGATTTAGAAGAAAGAATGAATAAAATCTATGAAGATATGGCTATTGAATATAAAGAAGATGATTTGGTTAAGGCGCTGAAATATCAAGACATACTTAATTTAAATGATTTTGAGACTATAGATAAAAGAATTGGAAATTTAGTTGAGGGACTTGGTATAGGATTGGATAAATTGCCTATGAAAATGGGTGATTTATCCGGTGGACAACGCGGAAAAACAATCTTGGCAAAACTATTACTTAGCGGAGACGATTTTTTATTACTTGATGAACCAACAAACTTCTTGGATATACAACAAGTTGAGTGATTAGCAAGATTTTTACAAAATTACGAGAAAGCATTTGTTATGGTTTCTCATGATAATGATTTTATAAATAAAACTTGTAATATTATTTATGCCTTGGATAATTTCAAATTAACAAGGTTTGTGGGAAACTACGATAAGTACGTGGAAGAAATGACCATGTTAAGGGAGCAATATGATAAGGCATTCATAGCTCAACAACGAGAAATAAAAAGGTTAGAAACTTTTGTAGCCAAAAACAAAGCTCGTGCAAGTACTGCTAAAAGTGCTCAATCAAGACAAAAAGTGCTCGAAAAAATGGACAAAATAGAACAAAGAAGGGACCTTACAAAACCAAACTTTAAATTTAATTATAAAAGACCTTCTTCTTCTGTAATAATGAAAGCAAAAGATTTAGTTATTGGTTATGACAAACCGTTGTTACATAAACTTAATTTTGAAATAAGAGAAGGAGAAAAATGTATAATTAGTGGTAAAAATGGGGTCGGTAAAACAACCTTTTTAAAGACTGCATCAACAGAAATAAAACCGTATGATGGTGGGGTTGAGTTAGGTCACAATGTTCATTATGCTTATTTTAAACAGATAGAAGATGTTAAGGGCATCTCTCCAATTCAATATCTTATGGATAAATTCCCTGATATAACGGAGTCAGAGGCAAGAGCCAAAATAGGTCAGTTTGGAGTAAAAAATAGTCTTATGATGCAAGAAATGCAAAAACTTTCGGGAGGAGAACAAACAAGGGTTAGATTGGCTGCTTTAAGTTTAGTGCCTTGTAGCCTTTTGGTACTTGATGAACCTACCAACCATATAGATGTGCTCGCAAAAGAAGCGCTTCTTGAGGCGATACAAGAATTTAATGGGACCGTATTATTAACAACTCACGATATCAATTTTTCAACGAACTGAGCTGATAGAGTGATAAACTTTGATGAGCTTGTTTAAAATCTAGATATATCTAGATTTTTTTTATGAAAGTTGAACCACTTCCAGATAAGTGCCCAATCTTATCATATTTTTTTAATTGAGGGTAAATGGAATATACTGCAGGGGTAAGTTGATTCTTATATTTTTTCAACTTATGGCACTTTAAGCGATCAAATTCATTATAAACTTCTTTCGTAGAACAATTTATACCAGTGAAAATTAAATCTTTTTTTGTGATGTTTCTTTGTGTATTAATTTTTTTTACTTTATTTCCAAAAGCCTTTACTCTTGCGGTTTTGAAAGATGAAAAGAAAAAATAACAGTCCGTTCCTACCACTTCAGCTATTTTTTTATAAACTTTTTTATTCTTCGTAAACTGCTTGGTTACTGCAACCGCATTACTACTACCACCACCTAGGCCACCGCCCATAGGGATATTTTTGTTTATGGATATTGTGTAGTGTTTATCAATGACATTATTTATTCTCAAAATATCCATTACTTTGTATACACTATTATTTAGCTCTAGTTCTTTCAAATTACACAAAATAATGTCTTTGTTTAAATTATTCTCCTTTATAGTAATCTCATCCCAAAGATCTTCGACTATTTGAAAAACTGAGTTAATTTTATGCAACCCTTTTTTTGGATATAATCTAGAAACTTTAAGGTATAGATTAACCTTTGCATAACTTTTAATAACCATCATAATGAACCTCGTTGTATAAATTTATAAAGTGTTCTAGTGGTAGATTTTCAGGTCTCTGTCTATAGTCAATTGCAAGTGAGTCTAATAAAGTTTTAGCTTTATTTTTGTCTTCAATTGCGTTTCCAAGATTGTTTAAAATCGTTTTTCTTTTATTATTGAATAGCTTTCGAACAAAAGCTATGAAATATTTATCATCTCTAACTTTTTCTAGATTCGATTGATTGAAAGTTAGTTTAATGATGGCCGAATCAACTTTCGGTGTAGGAGAAAACATATTTTTTTTAACTGTAAATTCATATTTAACGTCTGAGTAAAACCTAGCGGCAACAGAAAGATTATTATAATTATTTTCATTCTCCTTAGCACATATTCTAAGCGCCACTTCTTTTTGTGTCATGAATATAGCTTGGTTTAATAACATTGAGGAGTCAAAGGTCTTAAAAAGAAGTTCTGTCGTTATGTAATAAGGTGTATTCGAAATTATTGCCACCTTTTGAAAGTTTTGTTTATCTATCAATTTCTTGAAGTCAACTTCTAAAACATCCTCTATCAAGAGTTCAAAATTATTAACGTCAACTGAAGTTCTTAAGACTTGTTCCATATCTTTGTCGATTTCAATCGCAATTACCTTTTTAAATCTTTTCACCAACTCTTTAGTAAGGGCACCTTTACCGGGACCGACTTCTATTATTAATTGATTTTCATCTTGGTCAAGCAAACCTACAATTTTATTAATCAGGTTTTTATCAGTTATAAAGTTTTGTCCAAATTTTTTTTTAGCGAACTGCATTTATTTCTCCTTTAGGATGTTTTTTACATCTTTCACACTTAATTTTAATACATTTAATCATACAAAAAGTTTTTTAGAATTTATATTCTCATTTCAATTATAAAAGGATGCTATTTTAACTCGATTTTGTTTTAAATAGAACTCATTATTTAAATACTCTTCTCATGATATGGTTTTAATTTGATCACCTTTGAATTTAATAACATCTTTTAATGCTCGTTTAATCTCGTTTTCATCGGCTTCAGCTATTCCAATTTTTTTTGATGTTTTTAAAGATTTCTTATTGATAAATGCATTAAAACATTTAAAATCTAAGTAGGAATTAATTTTGTCTCGAATTTTAACGCCTGGGCTGTCAGGGTCCGTAAAAATTATTACACCTCGGGATTCATTAACATCCAGTATAAATTTTAAAGTATCTGTATTTAAAGCAAGTCCTTTTGTTTCGATTGTGTCGATATTTTCTTGACCAAAAATTTTTTTTAATTTCATTGTGTCGGTTTTACCCTCTACAATAACAACTTGCTTGACTTTCATTTATAATCGCCTTTCTTTACATACTACTAGTATTTTATAAGTGTGTGTAGTATAATTATACACGAAGGGTTTTTTTCTTATAGAGGAGGAAATAAAAATGGCATCATGAGACCGTAAAAGAGAATTCGTTGCCCTAGACTTAGGTACTGCAAATGTGGTAGCTTACTTAGGTGGACAAGGTATCATATATAATGAACCTTCAACAATGGCATACGACGTACATACAAACACAGTTATAGCAGCAGGAGAACAAGCTTATGAAATGGTTGGTAAAACAAACGACGACATAAGAATGGTTGTTCCTTTAGTTGATGGGGTTATAGCAGATTTAGACGCTGCAAAAGACTTGATCAAACTAATATTTTCACGTATCAAATTATCAGATATCCTAAAAAATGCTTTAGTAGTTCTTGCTTGCCCTTCGGGAGTTACTGAATTAGAAAGAGGAGCATTAAAACAAGTTGTTGCCGATATGGGGGCAAGAAATGTTTTAGTGGAAGAAGAAGTTAAATTATCTGCTATTGGAGCTGGAATAAATATTTCAATGGCTAGCGGACACTTAGTTGTTGATATTGGTGGAGGAACTACTGATATTGCAATCATTTCTGCGGGAGATATAATCATATCTAGATCAATTAAAACTGCTGGAAATCACTTTGACGAAGAAATTAGAAAATATATTCGTGCAGAGTACAACGTTTTAATCGGAATTAAAACTGCTGAAAAAATTAAAATCGAAATAGGAGCACTTACCAAAATAGACAATGGTCGTACTTTCCGTGCATTTGGTCGTGATGTAATCTCAGGATTACCAAGAGAAGTAATCATATCACCAGATGAAGTTAAAAATGCTTTATTGGCACCATTTTCAAAAATTACAGACTTAATTGTTGAGGTAATGGAAAACACACCTGCAGAATTAGCAGGAGATATTATTAGAAATGGTATTACTATCTGTGGTGGTGGTGCTTTAATTAGAGGTATTGATACTTACTTTGAATCAATTTTCCAATTGAAAGTAACTAAGGCTCAAGATCCTTTATTAACTGTTATTGAAGGAACAAAGGAATACGAAAAACAATCAGAAAAATGATTAGAAGTAGTTGAGTTACGTGACTCAAGAGAATACAACATTAAATAATAAAAAAAGATGCTTATCTAATTTGCATCTTTTTTTATTTTGAAGTATTTGGTAGATTATTTAAAAAAAATGGTTAAAATAATATTATGTAGATTAATCGAGGAACATAAACATGGTAAAAGGAAATTTAAATCAAAAAAGACACTTGGCAATTGATATTGGTACAAGCAAAACAAGGATTTATATTGACAATTTAGGGATGATTTATAATGAGGCGACTTTAATCGCGCTAGATTATAAAACAAAAAAAATAGTTGCAGTTGGAGATGAGGCTAAAAAGTTTGTTGGAAAACTTAGTGGTACTTTACAACTAAAATATCCTATGAAAAAAGGTGTTATTTCCGACATGGCTCTTCTTAAACTTTTCTTAAGCAACATATTAAAAAAATACAAAGAAGAAATTAAAGATTCAATAGTAACTTTAGCTTGTCCAACAAGCTTAACAGAGGTTGAACGAAACTCATTAATCAAAGCTATTAAAGAGTTGGGTGTTTACTTTGTTAGTGTTGAAGATGATATAAAACTAGCATTACTGGGTGCCGGAGTTGATATTACGAAACCAACAGGTAGACTTTGTTTGGATATTGGAGCGGGTAAAGCCACTGCTGCAATTATATCCTCAAACGAAACTATTACATCAAAATGGAGTAAAGCAGCTGGTAATGTAATTGATTCTGAAATAATCAAATTTTTAAAGGCTAAGAAACAGATACTAGTTGGTGATATTACAGCCGAGCAAATAAAAAATAAAATTTCATCTTTAACTAAAACTAAAAACCCACTTAAAATGATGGCTTATGGTTATGATCTAAATTCAGGAATGCCTAGAAATGTTGAATTATCGGACAAAGATATCTCAAAATTAATCCTTGCAGCGTTTAGTAACCTAACAAATTTGATAACTAGCGTTCTTGAGGAATCTCCAAATGAATTGGCTGGTGACGTTATTAAAAACGGATTGTATATAACTGGTGGTTTGGGAAACACTCACGGAATTAAATTTTTCTTTGAAGATTTTTTTGAAATTCCTGCAAACATAGTGAGAAATTTTGCAACCGCAACAATTGACGGTGCAGTAGCACACAAAAATTTAACAATCAAAAAAATTGAAGACTCAAACGAGAAAATAAGTGATTGATAGTCATATAAATTAGTTATTTGTTAGGTTTATTCTCAAAAAGTGATATAATATGAAATCAATATCGAAACAACTTCAAAGTTGAAAGTTGTTTTTTTTGTGGTATAATTAAGAAAGATTACGTACTCTACTTTTAAATAGAACTACGTAATTCGTTTTATAAAAAAGGAAAAAGGAGATTTAAATCATGGCAATTGGAAATAAAAAACCAACTTTCGTGTCAATGGATTTGGGTACTGCTAACACACTTGTTTACATAGCTGGACAAGGTATTGTTTATAATGAACCATCAATCGTTGCATACAGAATCAAAGAAAACAAAATCATTGCAGTAGGTGAAGAAGCTTATAAAATGATTGGTAAGGGAAACAAAACAATACGTGTTGTTAGACCTATGGTTGACGGTGTTATCACCGATATTAGAGCAACTGAAGCTCAATTAAGATATATTTTTACAAAATTAAGAATTACTAAACAATTAAAACATTCTATAATGTTATTAGCATGTCCTTCAGTAATTACTGAGTTAGAAAAAACTGCTCTTAAAAAAATAGCAGTTAACTTGGGTGCTGATCAAGTGTTTGTTGAAGAAGAAGTTAAAATGGCCGCTCTTGGTGGTGGTGTAAATATATATGCTCCAACAGGTAACTTAATCGTTGATATGGGTGGGGGAACTACTGATATAGCAGTTCTTGCATCAGGTGATATTGTATTATCTAAATCTGTTAAAGTAGCAGGTAACTATCTAAACGATGAGTGTCAAAAATTCATTCGTTCACAATATGGTCTTGAAATTGGATCTAAAACTGCAGAATCAATTAAAGTAAATGCAGGTTCATTAGCTAAGTATCCAGATGAAAGACGTATGAAAGTTTATGGACGTGACGTTGTTTCAGGTTTACCAAGGGAAATTGAAATAACTCCTGAAGAAGTTCGTGAAGTATTGAAAGTTCCTGTTTCAAGAATTATAGATTTAACAGTTCAAGTTTTAGAAGATACTCCTCCAGAACTAGCTGGTGATATCTTTAGAAATGGTATTACTATTTGTGGTGGTGGCGCTTTAATTAGAGGTATCGATAAATACTTCGCTGACACATTACAATTACCAACAAAAATTGGTGAACAACCATTGTTAGCAGTTATTAACGGAACTAAAAAATTCGAATCAGAAATATGAGAAATCATTAAAGCTCAAAGATTACACGAAGACATCATGTCAAGATAATAAAAAACCGGACACGCCGGTTTTTTATTTTCTGCAAAACAATATACGACTATGAGTTGTATATTGAGTATAAATATATATAATCTATTTTGTCTTTGAAAAACGGAGGTATTATGAAAAAATTAATAACTATTTTGGGGTCTTTGACCGTGTGTACATCAACTATTAATATAGTTACTTCTTGTTCAGTTAATCCAGAAAGTAATAGCAAAAAAAACTTGACATCTATAAAAGGGGCTGATTTGACAGTTAGTCCAACAGGAAATGACGAAAGAAGTGTAAAAGAAAGTGTCTTATCACTTTTAGAAGACTTATTTAAGTTTAATATTATTGAGAATGTTGATGTTAGCTTTAGTAATTTTAAGAAAGCTACTTCAGATAATGATGGTTTAATCGTAGTCACAGCATTGGAAACCTCAGAAAAACTAGTTGGTGAAGTCACTTTAACAATAAAATACAAAAGTTAATTACATCAAATAAATAAAACAAAGAATACTTATAAAAACTACAATTATCATAATTAATAAATAAATCAAAATAATTGTATTTCGATAACAAAAACCAAAATAAAACTTCTCTTTAATAATAACAAAGCTATAAAAATAATTTAATTGCTTAATTATTATAATGAGGGTATAATAATCATACATTATATAAAAATTAGGAGGAAAAATAATGAAATTTGAAGATCGCACTTTTATTGCCTTGGACTTAGGTACAAGCAACATATTAGCATACGTAGGGAACCAAGGTATAGTTTATGATCAACCATCAATAATGGCATACGATAATATGACAAACTCTTTAACTGCTTTAGGTAGTGAGGCGTACGAAATGATGGGAAAAACTCACGAAAATATAAGAATGGTAGTTCCAATTAAAGATGGAGTTATTACAGATTTGGAAGCTGCAAAAGATTTACTAAAACATGTCTTTTCAAAGTTAAAAATGCTTAACGACTGAAAGAACTCTATTATATTAATTTCATGTCCGAGTGAAGTTACAGAACTAGAGCGTGATGCTTTAAAACAAGTGGCTTATGACATGGGGGCAGAAATAGTTGTTGTTGAAGAAGAAGTAAAAATGGCAGCAGTTGGTGCTGGAATAAACATTGACATTCCGAAGGGAAATGTTGTAATCGATATTGGTGGAGGAACAACAGATATCGCCATCATCTCCGCAGGTGATGTAATAATTTCAAGATCAATTAAAATCGCAGGAAATGCATTCGATGAAGAAATAAAAAAATACATTAGATCAGAATATAATGTCACTATTGGTGATAAAACTGCAGAAAATGTTAAAAAAGAGTTAGGTTCATTAGCTAAATATAAAGGAGAAAGAACAATGTCTGTGTTTGGTAGAGACATAGTTTCAGGATTACCAAAAGAGGCAATAATTTCTTCTGAAGAAATTAGAAATGTTTTGGTGAATTCTTTTAGTAGAATTACTGATTTACTTATAGAATTAATGGAGAACACTCCTCCAGAACTAGCTGGTGATATAATCACAAACGGATTTATGATTTGTGGTGGTGGATCAAAAATACGAGGAATCAGAGAATACTTCAACGGTATTTTCTCAGTACCTTGTAAATTATCACCAAACCCATTGACAGGAGTTGTTGAAGGGGCCAAAGCATTTAGAAAAGTAATTAACAGAAGAATAGAAGTCGGTTATTATGGTAAAAATGCAAAAGACGCAAAAAAAGGAAGTCAAAGCAGCTACATCTAAAAAAAATAATATAAACTTTGTTTTAAACAAAGTTTTTTTGTCCAATTCTGCAAAAAAAAAAAAAAAAAACGAACAGAGCTAATAGACTTACTGTTATCTTTTAGCGCAATTACGTTTTTTTATACTTCTTAGTCTTTAATATTGAATATTTTTAAAGCATTTCTTGTAGTTACATCTATCACATCTGCTTTTTCTAGGTTTTTAATTTTTGTAATTCTGTCAATTGTGTGAATAATTTCCTTCGAAGTGTTTATTTTCCCCCTGTTTGGTTCAGGTGTTAAATAAGGAGCATCTGTTTCAACAACCATACTGTTTAAAGGGATTCTTTTTACAGTTTCATGCAACTCTTTAGCATTTTTAAAGGTTACTACACCAGGTATAGAAATTAAATAGCCTCTTTCGGTAAATTTTTTTGCTAAATCATATCCTTTGGTGTAACAATGAACAATTGCTTTTTTTACCTTAAGTTCATCCAAGATTTTTAAAGCATCTTCGTAAGCCTCTTCTGAGTCTTGTTTATCTCTGATATGCAACATAACGACCAGATTGGCTTCTTTTGCGATTTTGATTTGCTTTCTGAATACTTCTTTTTGAACATCTTTGTGTTCTGAAGTGTAATAATAATCTAATCCTATCTCTCCAATAGCTACAATATTTTCGGCATGAGATAAAACATCGATTTCTTTTATGTCTTCCTCTGTTACTTTGTGTGCCTCGTCGGGATGTATCCCGACAGCACCATAAACATTCTTATATTTTATTGCATATTTAGCAGCCTTTTTTGAAGAGTTAACATCAAAACCGACACAACAAAATCATTTAACACCATTGATGTTAGCTTCTTTTATCATGTCCTCTGTTAATATATCCAATTCCTTATAAATGTTGTCATTAAAATGTGTGTGTGTGTCAAAAATGCCAAACATTTACTTACCTACTTTCCAAGACAATATTTTCTAAATATATTGTCAATTACTTCTTCATCTGCTTCTATTATACCAAGTAAATGATTTATAATTTCTAGGGTTTTTGATAAATCCAAGTTCACCATATCTATGGGTAATCCATGGGTTATATTATCGACAGCATAGCTGAGGATATTACTCATAATTTCTAACATAGCGATGTGCTCGACATTTGAAATTATTGGTAAATTGGTTTTCAATATATCTTCGTTTGCAAATTTCTGTTTTAAGAGAGATGTCAACTCGTCAACGCATTTATTTTTAGCTGAAACCAACACACAATTTTTATATTTTTTTCTTAGTTCATTAGCTTCTTCGTTTGTTAGTAGGTCACTTTTGTTTATTATAATAACATGATCCTTTTTTTTAATTTTTTCATAGATGCTCTTATTTAAATCGTTTTTATTTATTACATATAACACTAATTCTGCTTCTTCAATAATATCCATACTTTTTTTTATACCTAGTTGTTCAACTACATCAATTGTGTTTCTTATCCCTGCAGTATCGATTAGGTTTAAAGTAAAATTTTCAAAGTTCAGCTCACCTTCAACTATATCTCTAGTAGTACCCTCAATATTCGTAACAATGGCTTTTTCTTCGTTAATAAGGGCATTTAACAGAGAAGATTTACCTACATTTGTTTCCCCGATTATTCCGGTCTTAATACCGTTGCTTATTTTAGAGACTCTCTTACTCAACTCTAATAAATTTTGAATATTATATTTAATGTTTTGAATTGACGCTGTTAATTCTTCAATAGTTGACCCCTCAATATCATCGTAGTCGGGGTAATCTACTGAGGTTTGGATTCTTGAAATGATATCCAATAACTCTTCTTTAATATCTAATAACATTTTGTTATTAGTGCCTTCTAAACTCTTAGCATTGATTTTGATAGATAGATTATTTCTTGAGTCTATTAAATTATTTATTGCATCTGCTTGCAATAAATCGATTTTTCCATTTAAAAAAGCTCTTTGAGAGAACTCCCCCGGTTTCGCCATTCTTGCCCCGTTTTTTATTAATAAATTCATTATCTTTTTTGAAAGGAGAACCCCTCCATGACAATTGATCTCTATCACATTTTCTCCTGTGAATGATTTGTTTTCAACAAAGGTCAGTATAATTGCCTCGTCAATTACTTCATTTTCTTCATAGATTTTTCTAAGTTGTATTTTGTTTTCATAAAATAACTTAGTTTTTAAAAGTTTGTTCATAATTGAGAATGCATCTTCACCTGACATTCTTATTATGGATATGGCTTGTTTTGCTATCTTTGTTGCTGGTGCAATAATAGTATCGTAAATATTATTCTTCATATGCCACCTTCCGTTCTTAATTATAACAAATAAAAACCAGATTACTTTTCTGGTTTTTTTCTGATTTTAATAACTTTGTTTTCATTCAAAGTAGTCGACTTTTTAATTAAATGATTATATTTTTTGATTATGTTATGGACAATTTTTCTTTTTGATTTTAAAATAGGAGGTAAATATACTCATTCTTCTCCTAAAAGTGCTTCCTTGACTTTTTTTCTAACAATAGAAACATCAAAACTTTCAGTTTGTTTTTTTAAAAACCCATAGTTTTTTAGATGCACTTTCTTTATTCAATTTCATTTATATTTTAATAATTTGTTGATTAGACGATTCAGTACTTTTCATTCTGTTTCTTCAATGAAGTAATCAGCTTTATATAAAAACACAAGAATTTTATTATTTTCTTTCAACTTGGTGGTGATCATTTTGAAATAAAATAACTTATTGAAAAGATTTTTAAAGTAGTTTGTGATCTCTATTCTTTGTATTTCCACAAAAAAACTCTCTTTACAATTATCTTTCATTGAACGTTGTTTTTCCTTGCAAGATAGAAGTAATCGGAGAGTCTTAGTTTTATTAATTTTTAACATTTTTTACTTTTTCTGCAATCAATTTGTTCTTTTGAACAATTTTTTCTCGCTTGCGCTTAATTCTTGCAGATTTACTTTCTCTTATAAAGTGGAAAGCCAGTGTTTGACAAATTTGGAATCCTGAAGAGAAAATTCAATAAACAGCCACCCCTGACGCAATAGTTGCCACAATGAATATGAAAACTACAATAAATACAACTTGTATTATCAATTGTTTTCTCTTCGCTTTTTTTTGTTTCTCACTTTCAATTGCTTTTTTCTTTCTAAACATTTGAAGAATCTGAGGTAAAAGCATTGACACAATTTGCAATGGTAAGTAAACTGCTATAAGTGCAAAATATGCTCAATTACCTTGTTTAATTTGATCTCAAGGTTGCTCAACTAGAGATATCTGACCAACAGTTGCTACTTTAAGTGCATGCGCAGACCTAACTACAGATAACATCGCGAATAGGAAGGGCATTGATAAGAAAGATGTAACCAAGGAACTAATTGGACTTATACCTTCTTTTTTGTATAAAGCCATAAGTTCCATTTGTTGTTTTTGTTTTGCGGCTGGGTCTTTTGAACCCTTATACTTTTCTTGAATTTCTGCTTGTTTCCCTTGAAGAGATGTCATTTTTTCTTGATTTGACTGCGTTTTTCAAGTGAATAAAAGTGTTATTCCTTTAACTATAATCGAAGTGAATAGTATCGCTAAGATTGAAGAAACACCATAATTTGCTTTATCTGGATCAAGCAATCCCTTGTCGGATGTTCCAGAGAATAACAATACAAAACCTACCAATACAAATGATAGGGGATAAACGAAGAAACCGTAAAATGGGGAACTCGTTTTAGTAAATGCTTCTGCTCAATTTGATATAACATTATATTGATATTCACTTATAGTGCCATCGGCATTTTGAATAAATCAGTGGGTTTTATTTCCAAAGTCTTTTAAGGAAGCAATAATAATTTCAAAGGATACACCAGGCGCATATAATTTGTTACCAGCCATATCTGTTACTTGTCCTACAGTATAATCTGATTGATACATTTGTACACAACCTCATAACATAGAAACTATAACAAATACAAATAAAACAAGTTTAGTTCAACCTCATATTTTTTTAACGATTTCTTTTTTCGTCTTTTTTCCTTTACCACTATTATTCAAATACTTTGAATAATCTTGCTTGTACAAATGGAATCCCCCTTTTTTATTTTACTAAAGCTATTAATTTCTTTAGTTCGTTTAAATTTTCCTCAAAAGATCTTTTTAAAAGTTCATTTCTCGCAATAATAACAAGACCTATATTTTTGACAATAATTTCATTAAGTATGATCTTAATCATACCCCTAATTTGCCTTTTTATTTTATTTCTAACTATTGCATTACCTAGTTTTTTACCAACAGATATTCCGTACTTAAAATTATCTATGTTGTTTTTAGAAGTATACAAGATAAATGCTTTACCTTTTAGATAGCGCTTATTGCCTATTATTTTCTGAAATTCGTGATTTTTTTTAATTATATTTACATTTTTCATCAATCATTAAGCTGATAATCTTGCTCTACCTTTTGCTCTTCTGGCTTTAATAACTTTTCTACCGTTTTTTGTAGCCATTCTAGCTCTGAAACCATGAGTTCTAGCATGTTTGATCTTACTTGGTTGTCATGTTCTTTTCATATTAGTACCTCCTTTTTAAACAAACTTCTTTCAAGATTATATCTTATTTATTAACTATTTTTAGTAGAACTTCCAATTATTTATTATATTTATTGGTGTTAGAAACTATGAGATATCTTTAATAATATCTTAATAATAGTTTAATAAGACTATTATGTGGAGAAATAGAAAAAGTTCAGTAAACATTATGCTTTCTTAATAAAAGATATTAACATTTATGACTAAACATTAGCTTTTTTATAAGTTATCCACATGAAAATATTATATATAACTTATAATTTATTTGTTAAATAGTGAGGGATATAAAA